>NZ_JBTNDP010000009.1:0-126483 GCF_054510925.1 Arthrobacter sp. MDT2-16 | reverse complement strand
ATCTGTCCGTCCGGTCCGACAAACAGATCGACCGCACCGGATACCGCCACCGCCGACCCGGACGAGGCAGCCAACTGCCTGGCGGCCTCGAGAGCGGAGGCGGGCTCTTCGCTTGAACCCACCCCCCCCCCCCCCCCTCCTACCCCCCCCACCCCCCCCACCCCCCCCCCCCCTCCCCTTTCGTCTGTCCCCCCCGGTGCTGCTTGATGCCCGTCGCCTTCCCGCCCCGCACGGATGCGCGCTACTGGCGCCCTATGTTACCCACGGGTAACATGTTCTTGAGCGCAGCGCGCGCCCGCCGTACAGCCCACCTGTTCGCGTGGGATTCCGGTCGCCGAGGACCTGAGCGAGGGACATCCGATGAGCAAGACGCCGATCGATCTGAACAACCTGCCCTACGCGGACGGTGACTTCTTCGCGTTCGAGGAGCTGATGTCCGACAAGGAACGCTCCCGGCTCGAGGAGATCCGCGCGTGGCTCGCCCGCGAGGTCCGTCCCAACGCCGTGGACTGGTGGAACCGGGGCGCCTTCCCCCAGGACCTGATCCCCAAGCTCGCCGATCTGGATCCGGTGAGTCCCGTCCACCGGCAGGGCTATTCCAACCTCTTCGCGGGGATCACGCATGCCGAGTTCACGCGGGCGGACACGTCGATCGCCACGTTCATGGGCGTCCACGACGGGCTCTTCACCGGCTCCATCGAGGCGCTCGCCTCGAAGGAGCAGCAGGAGGAGTGGCTGCCGGACATCTACGCGATGAGGAAGATCGGTGCGTTCGGCCTCACCGAGCCCCTCGGGGGTTCCGACGTGGCCGGCGGCACCCGGACCACCGCCCGCCGCGACGGTAACACCTGGATCCTGAACGGTGCCAAGCGCTGGATCGGCAACGCGACCTTCTCAGACTGGGTGGTCGTCTATGCGCGGGACCTCGAGGACAACCAGGTCAAGGGTTTCCTCGTGGACACCGCGACGCCCGGCTTCTCCTCCACGAAGATCGAAAACAAGATCGCCCTGCGTACCGTGGAGAACGCCGACATCGTCCTCGACAACGTCGTCGTCTCCGACGACTTCCACCTCAAGGGTGCCAACAGCTTCAAGGACACCAACAAGGTCCTCAAGGTCACCCGCCTCTCCGTGGGCTGGCAGGCCGTCGGCCAGCAGCTCGCCGCGTTCGACGTCGCGCGCCGCTACGCGGTGGAGCGCGAGCAGTTCGGCCGGCCCATCGCCAGCTTCCAGCTCGTCCAGCAGCAGCTGGTCCAGATCCTCGGTAATGCGATGAGCTCGATGGGCATGATGGTCCGCCTCTCCCAGCTCGAGGACGCGGGCAGGGCCAAGGACGAGCAGTCCGCCCTGGCCAAGGCCTTCACGACGGCGCGCATGCGCGAGAGCGTCGCGGCCGGACGCAACATCCTCGGCGGCAACGGGATCGTCGTCGACTACGAGATGGCGAAGATCTTCTCCGACGCCGAGGCCGTGTACTCCTACGAGGGCACGCAGGAGATCAACACGCTCGTGGCGGGTCGCTCGATCACGGGTATCGCCGCGTTCGTCTAGCTTCCCCGACGTGGACGACGTCCTCCATCCGCAGGTGTGGCGGATCGCCGGCTTTCACGCCCGCCACAGGTATGCAGGGCGCGGGACGGAACGCGGCCGGTCATCCATCGAGCGGCAGCAGGACCGACGGACGGCGATCCGTCACGAAGGCCAGCGGGTCCACGTACTCGCCGTCCTGCCGCACGCCCCAGTGCAGGCACGACACCCCGCAGTGACCGGGCGGGGAGCCATCAGCACCCGGTGGTTCGAGGGTCGCCACCACCTCACCCCTGGTCACCCGCCGACCCTCGACCAGATCGGTGGTCACCGGCTCGAAGCTGCTGATCCGGCCCTGGCCATGGTCGATCGACAGCACCCCGCGGTCCACGACGGTGCCGGCGAAGGACACCACGCCGTCGGCGGGGCTGGCCACGGTGGTCGAGGCCCCGCGTCGGGCTGCCAGGTCGACCCCGCGGTGACCCCGCTCCCACTTCCGCGGTGGTTTCTCGAACGAGCGCAGCACCGTCGGATCCGGCGTCAGCGGCCACGACCATTCCGGGACGAAGGCCGCCGGGGGTCGCGGGAGGAAGCGATCGACGACGACGGGCCGATCCTCGGCAGCGCGGTGCCCGGCGCCGGTGGCGGACGCCGGACCTCCTGCTCCCACCGGCACCAGCAGCATGCCCACGAGAACGCCTGCCAGTCCGAGACGAGGAGCGCGAGCACGGCGCCGTCCGCCCGGGACGCCGCCTGCACGGCCGGCGGGTCGGGCGGGACGCACCGACCCTCCGTGCCGGGTGGACACCGGGAACCAGGAAGCGGGCGGATCGGGGAGGTCCATGCGGACATCCTGCCCCTGCACCGGGATGCAGGGAGAGGGCTGCCGACGCCATGTGGACAGGTGCGGACCAGGAGGGCCGCGGCGCCGGCGGACCCCCGTCGTGCGCCCTGACCGGCAGTGCCGCTGTAGTACACTTGTTCAAGCAGTCTGCTGCTTCCTCCTCCTCATGCCCACGGCATCATCGCGGGGCGGGATCATCGGGCTGACTACGCGTGCCTGCGATTCAGCGCCTCATTCCACTGCTGAAGCGCCCTCCCCACGGTCCGGCGGAAGCCGGTGAGGGAGGGGGCGTCCCGACGACAACCAGGTGCCAGGACGTAGCGGCCACCCCGGCCGGTACTGAGACAACCGTCAACAAGCTTCAGGCAGCGCGCTGCGCCAGAGCCGGAGCTGAAGAAAGGCAGAACATGCCAGTCGTAACCATGCGCCAGCTGCTCGACAGCGGCGTCCACTTCGGTCACCAGACCCGCCGTTGGAACCCGAAGATGAAGCGCTTCATCTTCACCGAGCGCAACGGCATCTACATCATCGACCTCCAGCAGTCGCTGTCCTACATCGACCGCGCCTACGAGTTCGTCAAGGCCACCGTCGCCCACGGCGGGACCGTCCTCTTCGTGGGCACCAAGAAGCAGGCCCAGGAAGCGATCGCCGACCAGGCGACGCGCGTCGGCCAGCCCTACGTCAACCAGCGCTGGCTCGGTGGCATGCTCACCAACTTCCAGACCGTGTCCAAGCGCATCCAGCGCATGAAGGAACTCGAAGAGATCGACTTCGACGACGTCGCCGGTTCGGGCCACACGAAGAAGGAGCTCCTGCTCCTCAAGCGTGAGCTGACCAAGCTGCAGAGCAACCTCGGTGGTATCCGCAACCTGACCAAGGCTCCCTCGGTCGTGTGGGTCGTCGACACCAAGAAGGAACACCTCGCGATCGACGAGGCCAAGAAGCTCGGCATCCCGGTCGTCGCGATCCTCGACACCAACTGCGATCCCGACGAGGTCGACTTCCCGATCCCGGGTAACGACGACGCCATCCGCGCCGTCAACCTCCTCACCCGCGTGGTCGCCGACGCCGTGGCCGAGGGCCTGATCGCCCGCCACAACCGTTCGGGCAACAACGACGCGGCCGCCGCCGACGAGCCCATGGCCGAGTGGGAGCGCGAACTGCTCGAGGGCAACACCGCCGAGGCAGCCGCACCGGCAGCCGAGGCAGCCCCCGCCGAGACCGCCCCCGCCGCCGACGAGGCTCCTGCAGGCCTGCAGGCCCCCATCGCCGAGGAAGTCCCCGAAGCAGTGGCTCCCGTCACGGAAGCCGCAGCAGACGACACCAAGTAGTTCCCGTTGCGTAAGGGGTGTGGGTCAAACCACGCCCCTTACGCATGTTCCGCGGATGTTCACCGCGGGATGCTCGTCCGCGGGCAGGAGCCCGCGCAAGCTTGTCGTAGATCCACATCAACTTAGGAGTTCGTATGGCAAATTTCACTGCCGCTGACATCAAGGCCCTGCGCGAGCGCACGGGCGCCGGCATGATGGACGTCAAGAAGGCCCTCGACGAAGCCAACGGCGACGCCGACAAGGCCCTCGAACTGATCCGCATCAAGGGACTCAAGGGCGCGACGAAGCGCGAAGGCCGTTCGACCGCCGAGGGCCTCGTGGCCGCTCGCGTCGAGGGCAACGTCGGCGTCATGGTCGAGGTCAACTGCGAGACCGACTTCGTCGCCAAGGCCGGCCCCTTCATCGAGTTCTCGAACAAGGTGCTCGGAGCAGCCATCGAGTCCGGTGCCACCGACGTCGAGACGCTCCTCGCGTTCGAGCTCGACGGCAAGCCCGTCTCCGAACACGTCATCGAGGCCGGTGCCCTGCTCGGCGAGAAGGTCGACGTCCGCCGCATCGCCCGCGTCGAAGGTCAGATCGTCGACGCCTACCTGCACAAGACGTCCAAGGACCTCCCCGCCCAGGTCGGCGTGCTCTTCGCCGTCGAGGGATCCGGTGACGCCGCCGTCGAGGCCACCCACGACGTCGCCGTCCACATCGCCGCGTACTCGCCCACCTACCTGACCCGCGAGGACGTCCCCGCCGAGCTCGTCGAGTCGGAGCGCCGCATCGCCGACGAGACCGCACGCGCCGAGGGCAAGCCGGAGCAGGCACTGGCGAAGATCGTCGAGGGACGTCTCACGGGCTTCTTCAAGGAGGGTGTCCTGGTGGATCAGGCCTTCGCCAAGGACGCCAAGAAGTCGGTCGCCACGGTCCTCGCCGACGCCGACGCCAAGGCCACGGCCTTCGCACGGTTCCGCGTCGGAGCCTAGGCCGCAGGCACGGTCCGTAGCACAAGGGGCGGCCGCCCCGGAGGTGGCCGCCCTTTCCTGCGCCCGGGAGGCGCGCCGTATCCTGTAACGGATCCGGCAACATCCCGACAACCCGCACCACAGGCCGTCCAACCAGGAACGGCCCACAGTTCTACGCCCGGGAGGCATCTCATGGACACCGAATCGAACGCTGCGACGGCTGGTACCGGGCGTCGGCGCCGGGTGCTCCTCAAGCTCTCCGGTGAGGTGTTCGGTGGCGGCAAGCTCGGCGTCGATCCCGAGACCGTCCGGTCCGTGTCGAAGCAGATCGCGGCGACCGTCGGTGACGTGGAGGTGGCGATCGTCGTCGGTGGCGGCAACTTCTTCCGGGGCGCAGAGCTGTCCCAGAGCGGCATGGACCGTTCCCGGGCCGACTACATGGGCATGCTGGGCACCGTGATGAACTGCCTGGCCCTGCAGGACTTCCTCGAGCAGGCCGGCGTGGAGACCCGCGTGCAGAGCGCCATCACCATGGGCCAGGTCGCCGAGGCGTACATCCCGCGGCGCGCCATCCGCCACCTGGAGAAGGGGCGCGTGGTCATCTTCGGCGCCGGAGCGGGCCTGCCGTACTTCTCGACCGACACCGTCGCGGCCCAGCGGGCCCTCGAGGTGCACGCCGACGAGGTCCTCATGGCGAAGAGCGGGGTGGACGGCGTCTACACCGCCGATCCCCACAAGGACCCGACCGCGGAGAAGCTGGACACGCTGTCCTATGACGAGGCCCTGCGCCGCGACATCCGGGTGATGGACCAGACCGCCATGACCATGTGCAAGGACAACAACCTGACCATGGTGGTGTTCGGCATGGAGGGGGAGGGCAACGTCACCCGTGCCATCCGCGGCGAGAAGCTCGGCACCGTCGTCACGGCCTGACCCTGCCCGACCGGCCGGGACGGTGCACCGCCGCCCTGCCCGGCCGGGACGTGGCACACCCTGAACTAGGATTGAACACTGGAACGGCTGCCGGGCAGCCGACTGCGGAGCGAAGGAGCACACTGTGATCGAAGAGACATTGCTGGAAGCCACCGACAAGATGGACAAGGCCGTGGAGGTCGCGAAGGACGATTTCGCGACCGTCCGCACGGGCCGGGCCAACGCGGCCATGTTCTCGAAGATCACGGTGCTGTACTACGGCGCGCCCACCCCGCTGCAGCAGCTGGCGTCCTTCCAGAACCCCGAGGCACGCACGCTCCTGATCACCCCGTTCGACCGCAGCGCACTGAACGACATCGAGAAGGCGCTGCGCGATTCCGATCTCGGCGCCAACCCGTCCAACGACGGCAACGTGATCCGTGTGGTCCTGCCCGAGCTGACGCAGGAGCGCCGCAAGGAGTACGTGAAGCTCGTGAAGACCAAGGCGGAGGACGCCAAGGTCTCCGTCCGCAACATCCGCCGCAAGGCCAAGGACGGCATCGACCGGGCCGTCAAGGACGGCGACGCCGGCGAGGACGAGGGCTCGCGCGCGGAGAAGGAGCTCGACGCCCTGACGAAGTCCCGCGTGGACCTCATCGACGAGCTGCTGAAGCGCAAGGAATCCGAGCTGCTCGAGGTCTGATGGCAGACCTCGATCCTCCCGGTGCGGACCGCGGCCGGGCGGCCGGAGCCGACGCCGGGCCCGATGCCGGGACAGACGACGCCTCCGGCGTCGCCGCCGCCGGGACGACGGTGGCTCCGGGCGCCGACCCGGCTCCCGGCTCCCGCCGATCGCGCCGGAGAACGCGCGTGTCCGCTCATCGGCTGTTCCGGCGCGGGCCCAGGGACGCCGGTACGCCGTCGCGTGCGGGCCGCAACCTTCCCGCCGCGATCGGCGTCGGCGCGGCGCTGCTGATCCCCACGCTGGTGGGACTGCTGTTCTTCCCCGTGGTCTTCGTCGGCATCGTGACCCTGCTCGCGGCCGTCGGTGTGTGGGAGACCTGCCGCGCACTCGAGGTGCGGCGCATCCACGTGCCGCTCGTGCCCACCCTGGCCGGGACACTGGTGCTCCCGTTCTCCGCCTACTTCGGCGGCGCCGAGGGGCTGGCAGCCGCCACCGTCCTCGCCGTCCTCGCGCTGTTCCTCTGGCGCTCGGTCGATCCCGCGCCGGACGCCGCCAAGAGCCTGATGGCCGGGACCTTCACGGTGCTCTGGGTGCCGTTCATGCTGAGCTTCGCGATGATCCTGATGCGCGCGGAGGGCGGGTTCCTCGTCATCGCCACCGTGCTGCTGCTCGCCGTCGCCAACGACACCTTCGGATACCTGGTCGGGGTCTTCTTCGGCAAGCACGCCATGGCGCCGAAGATCAGTCCGAAGAAGTCCTGGGAGGGTTTCGGCGGGTCGATCGGCGGGGCCCTGGTGATCGGCGGACTCTGCGCGGTGTTCCTGCTGGGGCAGCCGCTGTGGGTCGGGCTGGTGCTCGCCGTCGTCATCGTGGCGTCCGCGACCGCCGGCGACCTCGCCGAGTCGATGATCAAGCGCGAGCTCGGCGTCAAGGACATGGGCAGCATCCTGCCCGGTCACGGCGGGGTGATGGACCGCCTCGACTCGATCGTCTTCGCCTCCCCGATGGCGTACCTGCTGTCCGCTACATTGGTTCCGGGGTTGCTGTAACCGCAGGTCGGCGAGTGCCCCGGAGCGTATGGCTCCCGCAGGTCTCACCAGGTTTCAGCAGAAGGACACAAGACGATGGACGTGCCTCGCCCGGGCAGTTCTCCGTTCGCGCGCGTCAGCCGCACGGAGTTCGGCTACAACATGCGCCAGGTGGACCGCTTCCTGAAGAAGGCGCGCGGGCACTACAACGCGGACAGCCCGGACAGCTCCATCACCAGCAGGGACGTCCGTGCCATGGCGTTCGACCCCGTCAAGGGCGGTTACGATCCGCAGGCCGTGGACGCCGCGCTCGACCGCCTCGAGGACGTCTTCGCCCTGCGGGAACGCGACCACCTGATCCGCACCCAGGGCGAGGACGCGTGGCTGCGGCAGATCGGCCGTTCGGCGGCGGTCCTCCGGAACCGGCTCAACCGCCCGCCGGGGGAGCGCTTCCGGCGCCCGGCGAAGAAGACCGTCCCGAGCTACGACGTCGACGACGTGGACCGGCTGTGCGACGAGCTCCTGCAGTACCTCGAGCACGAGGTCCCCATGAGCGTCGACGTCGTCCGCCGAGCGGTGTTCCGCGAGGCACGCGGAACCGACGGCTACGAGGAGAACCAGGTGGACGTGTTCCTGGACCGCGTCGTCGAACTCATGGCCGGCATCGACTGAACGCCGGGCCCCGGACCGGACGCCGCGCCCGACGCTAGCGTGGCTCGGGCGTGTGCAACCGCGCCAGCACGCGTGAGGCCGACGCGGGCCGCCGTCCCGCCGTCGCGCGGGACACGAGCACCATGGTGAGGAACGCCGCCGGCACCGTCCACAGGGCCGGCTGACCCAGCCAGACCCACCGCTCGCCCGCCCCCGGTCCCAGCAGCGCCGTCGCGGTGATCGCCCCGCCGCACAGGACGGCGCCCGTGAGCATGCCCGCGATGGCACCGGCGTCCGTCAGCCCCCGCCACCAGATGCCGAGCAGCAGCAGCGGGCAGATCGTGGACGCCGTGAAGGCGAACACGGACCCCACGCTGCCGGCGAGGGCGAGGCTGTCGGTCATCAGCGCGACTCCGAGGGGCACCACCGCCGAGAGCAGGGCCGCGCTCCGGAAGCCCCTGACGCTGCCGTGGAAGAACTCCTGGCTGACCACCCCGGCGAGCGACACCACGAGGCCGCTCGTCGTCGAGAGGAACGCGGCGAAGGCCCCGGCCGTCACGAGGGCGGAGAGGAGATCGCCCGTGGCGCCGTCGAAGATGCGCCCCGGGAGCAGCAGGACGGTCGCGTCGGCTGCTCCGGCCGCGGCGAGTTCGGGCGTGTGGATGCGGCCGAGGATCCCGTACACCGTGGGGAACAGGTAGAACACCGAGAGCAGGCCGAGCACGATCAGGGTGGTCCTCCGCGCCGACGCGCCGTCCGGGTTCGTGTAGAAGCGGACCAGCACGTGGGGCAGGCCGAGCGTCCCGAACAGCAGTGCGATGACGAGCGAGATGGTGCCGTACAGCGAGGCGTCCGCCGCGGTGTCGAGGTCCGCGGTGAACGCGCTGCCACCGGCCGTAACGGCCCCGCCGTCGGCGCCGAGGCGGAACAGGATGAAGGCCACGGGGACCGCGAGGGCCGTCAGCTTCAGCCAGTACTGGAAGGCCTGCACGAAGGTGATGGAGCGCATCCCGCCGGTCACCACGCTCAGGCACACCACCACGACGACGGCCAGCGGCCCCGCCCAGGCGGGCAGGCCCGTGGTGATGCGCACCGTCAGGGCCGCCCCGTGCAGCTGCGGCACGATGTACAGCCAGCCGACGACGACGACGAGCAGGCTCGTCACGCGTCGCACCAGCAGGGAGTCGAGCCTGGCCTGGGCGAAATCGGGGATGGTGTAGGCGCCCGAACGGCGCAGGGGAGCGGCGACGAACAGCAGCAGCATGAGGTAGCCGGCGGTGTAGCCGATCGGGAACCACAGGGCGTCCACCCCGGAGACGAGGATGAGCCCGGCGATGCCGAGGAAGCTGGCCGCCGAGAGGTACTCGCCGCCGATCGCCGAGGCGTTCCACCACGGACGCACGGTGCGGGACGCCACGTAGAAGTCCCCGGTGGTCCGCGAGATGCGCAGCCCGTAGATACCGATGAGCACGGTGCTGAGCGACACGAGGACGAGGGCCGTGTAGCCCACGGCCGGGCTCAGCTGCAGCAGGCCGTCGTCGAGCGCGTCAGTCATCGTCGACGAGGTCCTGGAAGCGCCGCTCGTTGCGGGCCGCGCTGCGCACATAGAGGACGGCGCACCCGATGACGAGGGGGTAGACCCCGAGGCCGAGGAGCAGCCAGGGGACGGGGACGGTCAGGACGGTGACGCCGTCGATGTCGGGGAAGACCGTGAGCAGTACCGGGATCCCGATGAGGATGACCAGGAAGCCGCCCGCGACCACGAGCGCCAGGCGCAGCTGCGACCGGATGAGGGACTCGACGAACAGCTGGCCCACCTCGGACTGCTCGGCCATCTCGCGGGCCACGGGGAAGGACGCCCCGGTGGCCCGGGCCGCCGTCCTCGGCGCCGTGACCCGCACGCGGCGCGGGACGTCGGACTGCTCCTCCATCACGGGCGCCCGGAAGGGGCCGACCGCCGGCCTGCGCGCTGCACCCTGCCCGCCGTCAGGAGCTCGGGCGGAGGCGCGTGGCCTCGAGCTTCTCGCGGACGTCGGGCAGGTGCCGCCGGCTGACCGGCAGCTCGGCGTCCCCGACGAACAGGCTCGCACGGCCCGCGCCCATCCGGACCTTCCGCACCTGGTCCATGGCGACGAGGTAGGAGCGGTGCGTGCGGAGGAACCCGGCCTCGGCCCACTGGCGCTCGAGGTCGCTGAGCGGGATGCGGATGAGGTAGCTGGCCTCGGCGGTGTGCAGGCGCGCGTAGTCGCCCTGAGCCTGGACGTAGCGGACGTCGTCGCGCCGGATCATCCGGCTGACGCCGCCCTGGTCCACGGTGATGACCTCCGGCGCCGGCGTCGAGCCCTCCATGAGCTCGCAGACGCGCCGCACTGATTCCGCGAGGCGTTCGGTCCGCACGGGCTTCAGGAGGTAGTCGACGGCGCGCAGCTCGAAAGCCTCGAGGGCGCGGTCCTCGTCGGCGGTGACGAACACGACGGCGGGTGGACGCGCGAAGCGGGAGATGACCCGGGCGATGTCGAGCCCGGACAGGGACGGCATGTGGATGTCGAGGAACAGGGCGTCGACGCTGTGCTGCTCGAGGGCCCGCAGGGCCTGCGCCCCGCTGGAGGCGCGGTGGATGGTGCCGATCCGGGCGTCCTTGCCGAGCAGAAAGGCCAGTTCCTCGACGGCGGGGAGCTCATCGTCGGCGATGACAACATTGACCATGCGTCCTAGGTTACGCGGTTCATGCCCGGTGATCGGGCTGCGACTTGGGCACGCGCATGGTGATGAGCGTCCCGGCGCCGGGGGCGGTGTCGATGACGAGTCCGTGGTCGTCGCCGTACACCTGGCGCAGGCGCGAATCGACGTTCCGCAGGCCAACGTGCACGTCCTCGGTGTGTCCGGCGAGGACCGAGCGCAGGTGGTCGGGGTCGATCCCCACGCCGTCGTCCTCGATGGTCACCTCGGCGAACGCGCCGACATCGTGCGCGGTGATGGTGATGTTCCCGACGCCGTCCTTCGAGTCCAGGCCGTGGCGCACCGCGTTCTCGACGAGGGGCTGGAGGCTGAGGAAGGGGATGACCGTGCTGAGGACCTCGGGACCGATCTCGAGGCTGACCCGGAGGCGGTCCCCGAACCGCGCGCGTTCGAGCAGCAGGTAGCGGTCGATGCTGCGCAGTTCCTCGGCCACCGTGGTGAAGTCGCCGTGGCGGCGGAACGAGTAGCGGGTGAAGTCGGCGAACTCCACCACCAGCTCGCGGGCCCGCTGCGGATCGGTGTTGATGAAGGACGCGATGGCGTTGAGCGAGTTGTAGATGAAGTGCGGGCTGATCTGCGCGCGCAGGGCCCGGACCTCCGCCTCCGCGAGCAGCCGGCGGGAGGAGTCCAGTTCCGCCAGTTCCACCTGCGTGGACACCCACCCGGCGAGTTCGTTGGTGGCGCGGACGAGCCCGGCGTTGACGTCGCCGGCGAAGGCGCCGACCGTACCCACCACGCGGTCGTCCACGCGGACGGGGGAGAGGACCAGCTCGCCGAGGCCCGGCAGGCCCGCGTCCTCGAGGCGCTGGCGCCGGACGATCTGCGTGCGGCCGCTCTCGAGGACCCGGCGGACGAGCGGCATCACGTCCGGCGGGGTGCCCCGCCCGCCGTCCCACGCCAGGACGCCGGCGTCGTCGCTCATCATGAGGATGTCGCACCGCAGGAGCCCCCGCAGGTGCCGGCTGGCCTTCGAGGCACCCGACGGCGTCAGGCCCTCGCGCAGGTGCTCCGAGGCGAGGGCCGCCGTGTGCAGGGTGGCGTAGGTGGCGCGGTCGGCGTCGGAGCCGAGGTCCCGGTAGGAGCGCGAGAGCCGGAATCCGAGCGAGGCCACGACGGCGAGGGTGATGACGGCCACGGCGCACACCAGTGCGGTGTCGACGGCGGCGCTGAACATGGTCCCAGCGTATCGTCCGCCGTCGGGCCCCCGACCGTGCCGTTCGTCGCGCTCCGGGACCGTTCGGCGCACCCCGCTGTACGCTCACCGATGCGCGGCATGGCGGACGTGGCACCGCGCCGCCGTGGTGCCGCAGAGTGATGGGAGTCACACCGGCGTGCCCTCCTGCGCGGCCGTCCTCGCCGCTCCGTGCCCGGGTGACTCCCCGAGAAGGAGGAATCATGGGTTCGCACCCGATAGGGCCGGCCGCCGGCTCCGGTGCTGCCGTGGACTTCACCGAAGTCCAGCAGACCGAGCAGTTCAGGGAACTGCGCAAGCGCCACCGCAGTTTCGTCTTCCCCATGGCAGTGTTCTTCCTGCTCTGGTACTTCGCCTACGTGCTGCTCGCCGACTACGCGCACGAGTTCATGGCCACGCCGGTCTTCGGCAACATCAACATCGGCATCATCCTGGGGCTGCTGCAGTTCGTCAGCACCTTCGCCATCACCATGTGGTACGTCAGCTACGCCAACAGGCGCCTCGACCCGATCGCCGCAGAGCTGCGGCACGAGCTCGAGGAAGCGGCACCCGAAGCCTTCATCGACCCCGCAGGAGACAAGAAGTGAGCATTCTCCCCAGCGCGGCCGTCCGCGTGCCGCTCCAGACCGCCGAGACCACCACCGTGGGCTCGCCGCTGCTGAACATCGCCATCTTCGGCCTGTTCGTCGCGATCACCCTGGTGATCGTGCTCCGGGCCAGCCGCAACAACAAGACGGCGGCCGACTACTACGCCGCCGGCCGGTCCTTCACCGGCGGACAGAACGGCACCGCCATCGCGGGCGACTACCTCTCCGCGGCGTCGTTCCTCGGCATCGTGGGCGCCATCGCCATCAACGGCTACGACGGCTTCCTCTACTCGATCGGATTCCTCGTCGCGTGGCTCGTGGCCCTGCTGCTCGTCGCCGAGCTGCTCCGCAACACCGGCAAGTTCACGATGGCGGACGTGCTGTCCTTCCGCCTCAAGCAGCGCCCGGTCCGCATCGCCGCCGCCATCACCACGCTGGCGGTCTGCTTCTTCTACCTGCTCGCCCAGATGGCGGGCGCGGGCGGCCTCGTCTCGCTCCTGCTCGGGATCGACGACCGCCTCGGCCAGTCCGTGGTCATCACGGTGGTCGGCGTCCTGATGATCATGTACGTGCTGATCGGCGGCATGAAGGGCACCACCTGGGTGCAGATCATCAAGGCGTGCCTGCTGATCGCCGGAGCGTTCATCATGACCGTCTGGGTGCTGGCGCTGCACGGCTTCAACCTCTCCACGCTGCTCGGCGCGGCCATCGAGACCTCCGGCAACGCCGCGATCACGAGCCCCGGCCTGCAGTACGGCGTCAGCGCCACCACGCGCCTGGACTTCCTGTCCCTGGCGCTGGCCCTGGTGCTCGGCACGGCAGCCCTGCCGCACGTGCTGATGCGTTTCTACACGGTGCCCACGGCCAAGGAGGCCCGCCGGTCGGTGGTCTGGGCCATCTGGCTCATCGGCGCGTTCTACCTGTTCACGCTCGTCCTCGGTTACGGCGCCAGTGCGCTGATCGGCGCGGACCGCATCAAGGCCGCACCCGGCGGCGTCAACTCGGCGGCTCCGCTCCTGGCCTACGAGCTCGGCGGGTCGATCCTGCTCGGACTCATCTCCGCGGTCGCGTTCGCCACGATCCTCGCGGTCGTCGCGGGGCTGACCATCACGGCGGCCGCCTCCTTCGCCCACGACATCTACGCGAGCGTCATCCGCAAGGGCAAGGTCAACCCCGACGGCGAGGTGAAGGTGGCACGCCGCACGGTGATCGTCATCGGCCTGCTCTCGATCGCCGGCGGCATCGGAGCACAGGGGCAGAACGTCGCGTTCCTCGTGGCGCTCGCCTTCGCCGTGGCGGCCAGCGCGAACCTGCCCACCATCCTGTACTCCCTCTTCTGGCGGAAGTTCAACACGCAGGGCGCCATCTGGAGCATGTACGGCGGGCTCGGCTCGGCCATCCTGCTGATCGCACTCTCGCCCGTGGTCTCCGGCGGTGCGACGTCGATGATCAAGGGGGCGGATTTCTCGGTGTTCCCGCTCAGCAACCCGGGCATCGTCTCGATCCCGCTGGCGTTCTTCCTCGGCTGGCTGGGCACCGTCCTGTCCCGCACCGAGGAGGACCCGATGAAGCAGGCCGAGATGGAGGTACGCTCGCTCACCGGCGTCGGCGCCGAGAAGGCCACCGACCACTGATCGGATCGGCTCCTCGAGCCGACAGGAGGCCGTCCCACCCTCGCGGTGGGGCGGCCTCGTGCGTGGAGGCCGGACGCTTCAGGGCGCCGTGCGGGGACCGCGGGCGAGCAGCGGCTCCACGCGGAACGGGATGAGCTCGCCCATCGCGAGCGAGGTGTCGCACCGCTCCACGCCGTCGCAGGCGAGGATCTTGCCGTTGATGCGGAAGAGGTCCTCGGCGTCGACGGCGACCACCCGCACCAGGATGTCGGCCTGGCCCGTCAGTCCGAAGGCCTCGATGACCTCGGGCACCGCCGCGATGCTCCGCGTGATGGCCGCCAGCTTCTGCTGCTGCACGTGGACGTGGATGAACGCGGTCAGCGGATAGCCGAGCGACGCCGTGTTGATGCGCCGCTCGAACGAGAGGAAGACCGATTTCTTCTCGAGCTGCGCCATCCGTGCCTGGACGGTGTTCCGGGACAGCCCCAGCTTCTGCGCGAGGGCGACGACCGTGCGCCGGGGGTCCTTGGCCATCGCCTGCAGCAGGCGTGTGTCGGTGAGGTCCAGGGGTTGCATAGTGCGCAACGCTAACACGCCCGTTCGCGCCCGAATAGTGCAATCTGCTCAGTCCAAGCGACAACGGTTGTGCCACCTGTTCCCTGTGAGTAGGGTCACACTCACTCAGGGTAAAGGCGCCCGGAGCCCCTCCCGCCGTGCTGACAGGCCGGCGGAGGGTCGCCTGCGAGGACGAAGGTTGCGTGCAATGGCTCAGGATGGCATCCTGCCGGGATCGGGATCCGAGGAGAGGGTCGAGGCCCCCGGGGAAACGGCCGGACAGACGGGCGGTACGGTCCACCCCGGACCCTCCCGCCCCGGCGCGGACGGGCCGGTCCAGCTCATCGACTCCTCCGGCGTCCGGCACCCGCACGACCACTACGACGCCCTCGTGGCCGACGTCGACGGCCCCGCCCTGCAGAAGCTCTACGAGGACATGGTGGTGGTGCGGCGCATCGACGCCGAGGCCACCGCGCTGCAGCGCCAGGGGGAGCTCGCGCTCTGGCCCCCGCTGCTCGGCCAGGAGGCGGCGCAGATCGGATCCGGCCGGGCCCTGCGCTCCGACGACTTCGTCTTCTCCAGCTATCGCGAGAACGCCGTCGCCTACTGCCGCGGGGTGGACCTCGCGGACATCCTGCGCGTCTGGCGCGGCAACGCCTCCTCGGGCTGGGACCCCTACACCATCAACATGGCGACGCCGCAGGTCATCATCGGGGCGCAGACCCTCCACGCCACCGGCTACGCCATGGGCATCCTCAACGACGGCGCCGACGCCGTCGCCGTGACCTACTTCGGCGACGGCGCCACGAGCCAGGGCGACGTCAACGAGGCGATGGTCTTCGCCGCCAGCTACCAGGCGCCGGTGGTGTTCTTCTGCCAGAACAACCACTGGGCCATCTCGGAGCCGGTGGGGCTGCAGGCCCACGTGCCCATCGCGCGCCGCGCTCCCGGCTTCGGCATCCCCTCGGTGCGGGTCGACGGCAACGACGTCCTCGCATGCCTGGCCGTGACCCGCGAGGCCCTCGCCAGGGCACGCTCGGGCGGCGGACCCACCTTCATCGAGGCCGTGACCTACCGCATGGGACCGCACACGACGGCGGACGACCCGACCCGCTACCGCGACGCCAACGAGCTCGAGGACTGGGCGGCCCGCGACCCGCTGGCGCGGCTCGCCACGCTGCTGGACTCGCGCGGCCTGCTCGAGGCCGACTACACGGACGCGGTGAAGGCGAAGGCCGACGCCGTCGCCGCCGAACTGCGCGAGGGCTGCCTCTCGATGCCGGAACCGGCGCCGTCGGACGTCTTCCGGCACGTCTACAGCGAGCCCAACTCCTGGCTGGAGCGCCAGCAGGACCACTACGAGCGCTACCTCGCCTCCTTCACCCCCGCACCGCAGGAAGGACCCCGCTGATGTCCACCATGACCTTCGGCCGTGCGATCAACGCAGGCCTGCGCCGCGCCATGGACAACGACCCCAAGGTGGTCCTCATGGGCGAGGACATCGGCAAGCTCGGAGGGGTCTTCCGGATCACCGACGGGCTGCAGAAGGACTTCGGCCCGCACCGCGTCCTCGACAGCCCACTGGCCGAGGCCGGCATCATGGGCACCGCCGTCGGCATGGCCTACCGCGGGTACCGCCCGGTGGTGGAGATCCAGTTCGACGGCTTCATCTACCCGGCGTTCGACCAGATCGTGTGCCAGGTGGCGAAGCTGCACTACCGCACGCAGGGCGCGGTGAAGATGCCCATCACCATCCGCGTACCCTTCGGCGGCGGCATCGGCTCGCCCGAGCACCACTCGGAGTCGCCCGAGGCGTACTTCACCCACACCTCCGGCCTGCGCGTGGTCAGCGTCTCGAACCCGCAGGACGCCTACACGATGATCCAGCAGGCCATCGCCAGCGACGACCCCGTGCTGTACTTCGAGCCCAAGCGCCGCTACCACGTCAAGGGCGAGGTGGACGAGGCAGCGGATCCGGCGTCGTCGGACATGGGGGCCGCACGCGTGGTCACCGAGGGGACGGACGTCACGCTCGTGACCTACGGCCCGCTCGTGCCGACCGCCCGCGACGCCGCCGTCGCCGCGTCCGACGACGGCACCTCGATCGAGGTCATCGACCTCCGGTCGCTCGCCCCGATCGACTTCGCGACCGTCGAGGCGTCCGTCCGCAAGACCGGCCGGCTCGTCGTCACGCACGAGGCCGCGCAGTCCGGCGGACTCGGTGCGGAGATCGCCGCGAGCATCACGGAGCGGTGCTTCGACTACCTCGAGCACGCCCCCGTGCGCATCACGGGCTTCGACATCCCCTACCCGTACTCCAAGCTCGAGTTCCACCACCTCCCGGACCTCGACCGGATCCTCGACGGTGTGGACCGCGTGATGCGCCGACCGAACTCCCTGAGCGGGCTCGAGGGCGCGCCCACCCCCCAAGGAGCAGCACAGTGACGGCCACGACCTCGACCACCGTCCGCGAGTTCCGCCTGCCCGACCTCGGCGAGGGGCTCACGGAGTCGGAGATCGTGCAGTGGCACGTCGCCGAGGGAGACACCGTGGAGCTGAACCAGATCATCGCCGACGTCGAGACCGCCAAGGCCGTGGTCGAACTGCCCTCGCCCTACGCCGGCGTCGTCGTCCGCCTCCACGAGCCGGCCGGGACCACCGTCGATGTCGGAGCACCGATCGTCTCCTTCGCGGTGGCGGGGGAGTACGACGGCGGCGTCCCCGCGGCAGGTGAACACGGTCCTGCCGTGCGTGCGGTGCTTCCCGGCCCGTCCGTCGCCGACGAGGTACCTGCGAAGCGCGAACCGAATCTCGTGGGCTACGGGGCGGCGATCGAGAAGGGCGGGCGTCCGCAGCGTCGCCACCGCGTGCTTCCGCCATCGACGCCTGCGATGGCGCCGGCCGGTTCGGCACAGGTTGCCGTGATGGCGCAGATCCCGTCACCGGTGCCGGCTGCCGTCGCGCCGGCACCCTCCGGCCGCGTGCTCGCCGAGCGCCCGCGGTCCACTCCTCCCGTCCGCAAGCTCGCGCGTGACCTGGGCATCCCGCTCGACGGACTGCAGGGCACCGGTCCCGGTGCCCTGATCACGCGGGCCGACGTCCTCGCCGCCCTGGCAGGGATCGAGGGCAGTGCTGGAGCATCGTCGTCCGCGCCGTCCCTCCCGTCGCAGGCCTCATCGCCGGACCCGCGCCAGGCTGCACATCCGGCAGCGGGTCAGACACGTATCCCGATCAGGGGGGTGCGGAAGCACACGGCCGCCGCCATGGTCGCGAGCGCCTTCACGGCACCGCACGTCACCGAGTTCCTCACCATCGACGTCACGCCGACCATCGACCTGCTGGCGGAGCTGAAGCAGACCCGCACGTTCGAGGGGATCAGGGTCACACCGCTGACCATCGTGGCGAAGGCCGTGTGCATCGCGCTCCAACGCAATCCGAGCCTCAACTCGTCGTGGGACGAGGCGACGCAGGAGATCGTGCAGTACGCGGACGTGAACCTCGGCATCGCCGCCGCCACCCCGCGCGGCCTGCTCGTACCGCACATCAGGGCCGCGCAATCCCTGGCGCTCGCGGACCTCGCACGATCCCTCACGGCGCTGACCGAGACCGCGCGGGCGGGGAAGACCTCCCCGGCGGACCTGTCCGGCGGGACGATCACGATCACCAACATCGGCGTCTTCGGGATCGATGCGGGAACACCGATCCTCAATCCGGGAGAGGCCGCGATCCTGGCGGTCGGAGCCGTGCGTCGCATGCCGTGGGAGTACCAGGACGCCGTCGCCCTCCGCTCGGTGCTGACGCTCAGCCTGTCCTTCGACCACCGGCTCGTGGACGGTGAGCAGGGGTCGCGCTTCCTCGCGGACGTGGGGACGATCCTCCGGAATCCGGCCATGGCCCTCACGATGGTGTGACGCTCGGGTCATAGGGGCGGACGCTGGACTGCCGTGTCCCACGACCTCGGCACACCCCGGTGCCTTAGGAGAAGAGGTCGCGGTAGCCCTCGGAGCGCTCGAGGTAGGGCTCCCACGGAATCCGGCCCGGGTCGGCACCGCCGACCGCGGCGACGAGGCGATCGAGGTAGTAGTCCCAACCGGGGCCGACACTCCCGACCATGTCTGCTCCCACCGGCCCGTCGGGGATGACCTGCGTGAACGTGAGGGTCGTCAATCCGTCCGCCTCGCTGAGCTCCAGGGTGTGCTGCCAGGTCACGCGCGGGCCGGATCCGTCGGGGGAGAAGGAAGCGCCCTCGCGGCTGCGTACCACGAAGCGGTGCGGCGGCTCGCAGGCCTCCACGAGGTAGACCTCCTCGGGCACGTCGTCGCCCTCGGCTGTCATCCGGAACGAGACCTCACCGGAGGCCGGATCGCCGCTCCACGTACCGATCCACCGCTGCATCCGCTGCGGCTCGGTGCAGGCTGCCCAGACGTCGTCGAGCGGGGCGGCGAACAAACGGGTGAAGACGATCTGCTCGGCGCCGTCGCGCGTCTCGCGATGGCCGAACGGGGTGGTGGTGCTCATGCGCTGTCCTCCTGGTGATCGTTCCTGCGATGGTCCGGGCTCCGTTCGCGGACGGTACGACGGACCTCGAGATCGAGCGCGTCGAAGGCCGCCTCGCCGAACGGTGGTGGAGGTCGCAGCTCGTCGAGCAGGTCGGCCACCGGCATGAGACCGGCGCCCTCGAGCACGTAGTGCCTCTCGCGGCCGTGGTCCTCCACCGAGACCAGCCCGGCCTCGGTGAGCAGCCGGAGGTGCTTGCTGACGGCGGGGCGGCTGATCGGCTGGGCGGCGGCGAGATCGACCACCCGGGCCGGGCCTGCTGCCAGCGCGCGAAGGAGCTCACGGCGTACGGGGTCGGCGAGGGCTGCGAACGGATCCACCCCCTATTGGTAACTCTTCGGTTACCAATCTGTCAACCGTCCGGCCGGGGCGTCCGGCGGGCGGACGGGGAGCCGGGCCGTTCCGCCGCCGGCGGCCGTCCTACAGGGTCACGCCAGTTCGAGGATGAGCTCGCGCACCACGGCGCCACGGGCGGGGGCGAAGCCCTGCGTCTCGCCGACCTGCCGGAAGCCCCAGCGCTCGAGGATGCGGATGGAACTCGCGTTGTCGGCCACGGCGCGTGCCCGGATGGGCCGCTCGGTGACCTCGGCGAGGAACTGGCCCACGGCGGCCGTGGTGATGCCCTGGCCCCAGCGGGCGCGGTCCACCCAGTAGCTGATCTCCGGGGCGTCGTCGTCGTGGTAGGCGAGGATGCTGCCCACCACCGCGCCGTCGGACAGGATGGTCCGCACCGTGATCCGGCGGTCGTTGAGGATGTCCTGCCAGTGGTGGTCGAACACGCCGCGGTCCGCGGGATTCTTGGCACCGAAGGCGGCCATGTGGTTGGCACTCGGGTCCAGCTGGTGCGAGAAGAACTCGTCGAGGTCGGTTGCTTCAACGGGACGTAGCGTGATCACGGCGGTACTTTCAGTCGGTGGGGCCGGGCGGGCTGCGCGGCGGATTCCTTTGTTCAGCGTACTAGGCGGTCCTGCGCACGTCGGCTGCGTCATGCGGTCAGGGCGGCCCACGCCATGTCCTGCAGCAGGTCGCGGAGCAGCGTGAGCTCGCGCGGCGAGGTGGTGCGGCGCGTGGTGTGCGGGGTCGAGTTGATGAGGCCGAAGACGGCGTGCACCTTGCGCCGCAGCAGCGCCCGGTCCGTTCGGGGCAGGAAGGCGCCGAGCTCGTCCACCCACACCTGCACGTAGCTGCGCTGCAGCGACCGCACGGCGCGCTGGTCGTCGTGCGGGAGGGAACCCAGATCACGGTCCTGGACGCGGATGACGTCCGCGTTGTTCAGGGCGAACTCCACCTGGAACCGGATGAGCCCGCGCAGGGCCTCCTCCGGGGAGGGCGCCCCGGCCGCGACGGCACGGCCACCCTCGAGCAGGTCCTCGCTGACCCCGGTGAGGAGGGCGGAGAGGACGGAGGGCTTGCCGGTGAAGTGCCGGTAGACGGCCGGACCGCTGACGCCGGCGGCGGCACCGAGGTCCTCGATGGACACGCCGTTGTAGCCGCGGTCGGCGAAGAGCTGGGCGGCGGCGTCGAGCAGCGCTGCCCGACGGCTCGCCTTCGCGATGCTTCGACCGGTCACGGGGACCGCGGTGGGTGACGCCTCCATGTCGGTCCTTCTCGTCCGCCGGGGGATTCCTCCCCTCATTGTCATGGACATCCGGGTTAATGACCACTAACCTGAGTTCGGTTAGCGAATGCTAACTGAACAGCGCGAGGAAGTAGTCGATGGAGACTCTGGCATCGAAGGTCGATCCGCTCTCGGCGGCGTTCTCCGCGAACGCGGCGGCCCAGGCGGAACTGGTCGGCGACCTCCGCCGTCGCCTGGCCACGGCAGCCCTGGGCGGCCCCGAACGCTCCCGCGACCGGCACATCGCCCGCGGCAAGCTCCTGCCGCGTGAGCGCATCGACCACCTGCTCGACGACGGCAGCCCCTTCCTCGAGATCGCGCCCCTGGCCGCGAACGGGATGTACGACGACGAGTGCCCGGGCGCAGGCGTCATCGCCGGGATCGGGCTCGTCCACGGCCGCCACGTCCTCGTGCTCTCCAACGACGCCACCGTCAAGGGCGGGACGTACTACCCGATGACGGTCAAGAAGCACCTCCGGGCACAGGAAATCGCCCTCGAGAACAACCTGCCGTGCGTGTACCTCGTCGACTCGGGCGGGGCCTTCCTGCCGCGGCAGGACGAGGTCTTCCCCGACCGGAACCACTTCGGCCGGATCTTCTACAACCAGGCCACCATGTCGGCCCGGAAGATCCCGCAGATCGCGGCCGTGCTGGGAAGCTGCACCGCCGGTGGTGCCTACGTGCCGGCCATGAGCGACGAGACCGTCATCGTCCGGAACCAGGGCACCATCTTCCTGGGCGGCCCGCCCCTCGTGAAGGCAGCCATCGGCGAGGTGGTCACGGCGGAGGAGCTCGGTGGCGGCGACGTCCACTCCCGGATCTCCGGCGTCACCGACCATCTCGCCGAGAACGACCAGCACGCGCTGGAGATCGTCCGCGACATCATCGCCACCCTGCCGCCGGCCCTGCCGACGACGGCGGCGCAGACGCCCGTCCTCGAACCCGCCGTCGCGCCCGACGAGCTCTACGGCGCCGTGCCGGTCGACGTCAACGCCTCCTACGACGCCCGGGAGGTCATCGCGCGGATCGTCGACGGTTCCCTGTTCCACGAGTTCAAGCGCGAGTACGGCACCACCCTCGTCACCGGCTTCGCGACCATCCACGGACACCGTGTGGGCATCGTCGCCAACAACGGCGTGCTGTTCAGCGAGTCCGCACTCAAGGGCGCCCACTTCATCGAGCTCTGCGACCAGCGCGGCGTACCCCTGGTGTTCCTGCAGAACCTGTCCGGTTTCATGGTGGGCAAGGACTACGAGGCCGGCGGCATCGCGAAGAACGGCGCCAAGATGGTCACCGCCGTCGCCACCGCGCGCGTGCCGAAGCTCACCGTGGTCGTCGGAGGGTCCTTCGGGGCCGGCAACTACTCGATGTGCGGCCGGGCGTTCTCGCCCCGGTTCCTGTGGATGTGGCCGGCGAGCCGCATCTCCGTGATGGGTGGCAACCAGGCGTCGTCGGTGCTCGCCACCGTCAAGCGGGACCAGCTCGAGGCGCGCGGCGAACAGTGGCCGTCCGACGAGGAGGAGGCGTTCAGGGCGCCGATCCGCGACCAGTACGAGGCGCAGGGCAACCCCTACTACTCGACGGCGCGCCTGTGGGACGACGGCGTGATCGACCCCGCGGACACCCGCACCGTGCTCGGCCTCGCGCTCGATGTCTGCGCCAACGCGCCCCTGCCCGATACCTCCTTCGGCCTCTTCCGGATGTGACCCGATGATCTCCGATTCCACCCCCGGTACGACCCCGTGGGCCTTCGACACCGTCCTGGTGGCCAACCGCGGCGAGATCGCCTGCCGCGTGATCCGCTCCGTCCGGGCCCTGGGCCTGCGCTCCGTCGCGGTGTACAGCGACGCCGACGCCGGTGCCCGGCACGTCCTCGAGGCGGACGTCGCCATCCGCATCGGTACCGCGGCGCCGTCGGAGAGCTACCTGTCCATCCCCGCGGTCGTGGAGGCCTGCCGCCGCACCGGAGCGGGCGCGGTCCACCCCGGCTACGGGTTCCTCAGTGAGAACGCGGCCTTCGCCGACGCACTGCGCGACGCCGGGATCGTGTTCATCGGTCCGAGCGTGCACGCGCTCGACGTCATGGGGGACAAGATCCGCTCGAAGAACCACGTGGCCGGCTTCGGCGTGCCCGTGGTCCCCGGCATCGCCGAACCGGGTCTGTCCGACGACGACCTGGTCCGCGCCGCCGTGAACGTCGGCTTCCCCCTGCTCATCAAGCCGTCCGCCGGCGGCGGCGGCAAGGGCATGCACGCCGTCCACCGCGCCGAGGACCTCCCCGACGTGCTCGCCACCGCCCGGCGCGTCGCGGCCCGTGCGTTCGGCGACGACACCCTGTTCCTGGAGCGGCTCATCGAACGTCCCCGCCACATCGAGGTGCAGGTGCTCGCCGACGGCCACGGCTCCGTCATCCACCTCGGCGAGCGCGAGTGCTCGCTGCAGCGTCGGCACCAGAAGGTCATCGAGGAGGCGCCGTCGGCCCTGCTCGACGAGCCGACACGCCGCCGCATCGGCGAGGCGGCCTGCGCCGCGGCCCGCAGCGTCGACTACACCGGCGCCGGGACCGTGGAGTTCCTCGTGTCCGACGCCGCACCCGACGAGTTCTTCTTCATGGAGATGAACACGCGCCTGCAGGTGGAGCACCCCGTCACGGAACTCGTGACCGGCGTCGACCTCGTCGAATGGCAGATCCGCATCGCCGCCGGTGAGCCGCTGCCGCTCACGCAGGACGACGTCGTCCTCACCGGTCACGCCGTCGAGGCCCGCGTGTACGCCGAGAACCCCGAGGCCGGGTTCCTCCCATCCACCGGGACCGTCCTGGCGCTCGCCGAGCCGACCGGTGAGGGCATCCGCGTGGACAGCTCGCTGCTGCCCGGTGGCACGATCTCGTCGTCCTACGATCCGATGCTCTCCAAGGTCATCGCCTGGGGAGCGGACCGGCGCGAGGCTCTCGACCGCCTCGACGCCGCGCTCGCCGGCACCGTGCTGCTCGGCGTGGACACGAACATCGAATACCTCCGCCTCCTCGTGAACGACGACGACGTAAGGGCAGCCCGGCTCGACACGACCCTGATCGAGCGCAAGCTCCCGGCCCTCGCCTTCCGTCACCTCGGCGCGGAGGACCTCGCCCTCGCTGCCGTGCTGCTCGTCGAGGCCGGGCTCGAGGCGGTCCCGGGCGGTTCGCCCTGGCACCGCGGTGACGGGTTCAGGCTCGGCACACCCCGACCACGGATGGTGACGCTGGAGGCCGACGGGTCCACGACCCCGGTCCGGCTCCTGCGCACCGACGGGGCATGGGAGGCGACGATCGAGGGCGCGACCCACACCGTCGGTGTCGACGCCGGCGGAGCGACCATCGACGGTGTGCGATCCCGCCGCTCCTACCGGGTGGACGGCGACACCGTGTGGCTGGGCGACGCCGGGTGGTCCGCCCGCGTGCGTCGACCGGGCCGACGCGAACTGCTCGACGCCGCCCTGTCCCGCATCTCACGAGCGGAAGGA
The DNA here is from genome assembly GCF_054510925.1 of Arthrobacter sp. MDT2-16. Taxonomy (NCBI): domain Bacteria; kingdom Bacillati; phylum Actinomycetota; class Actinomycetes; order Micrococcales; family Micrococcaceae; genus Arthrobacter; species Arthrobacter sp. MDT2-16. The sequence continues at coordinate 102,193 of NZ_JBTNDP010000009.1, read as the reverse complement.
TCGGCCGACCCGCTGGTCCGCAGCCCCATGCCGGGCACCGTGGTGTCCGTGTCCGTCGAGGACGGCGCCGTCGTCGAGGCGGGGGACGTCCTCGTGGCCGTCGAGGCCATGAAGATGGAACACCAGCTCACCGCCGCGCTCGCCGGCGTCGTCCGCCTGTCCCTGAAGCCCGGGGACCTCGTGAAGGCACAGCAGATCCTCGCAACCATCGAAGCCGCCCCCGAGGGCGGCCCGGCAACCATCTCCACGGAAGGCAGCGCAGCATGAATTTCGAACTGAGCGAGGAGTACCAGGACCTCGTCGACACCGTCCGCGAGTTCGCCGACGAGGTCGTGGCACCCGTCTCCGCCAAGCACGACGCCGAGCACAGCTTCCCCTACGAGGTGGTCAAGCAGATGGGGGACATGGGCCTGTTCGGTCTGCCGTTCCCCGAGGAGTACGGGGGCATGGGCGGGGACTACTTCGCGCTGTGCCTGGCGCTCGAGCAGCTGGCACGCGTCGACCAGTCGGTGGCCATCACCCTCGAGGCCGGTGTCTCGCTGGGGGCCATGCCGGTCTACCGCTTCGGCACCGAGGAGCAGAAGCAGCAGTGGCTGCCCTCCCTCGCCGCCGGCCAGGCCCTCGGCGGCTTCGGCCTCACCGAGTCCGAGGCCGGGTCCGACGCCTCGGGCACCAAGACGACGGCCACCCTCGAGCAGGGCGCCGACGGTCCCGAATGGGTGATCAACGGCACCAAGGAGTTCATCACGAACTCGGGGACCGACATCACCTCGCTGGTGACCGTCACCGCGGTGACCGGCACCTCCCAGCGGCCGGACGGCACGGTGAAGAAGGAGATCTCCACCATCCTCGTCCCCTCGGACACGCCGGGCTTCACGGCCGAGAAGGCCTACAACAAGGTGGGCTGGAACGCATCGGACACCCACCCGCTCACCCTCCGGGACGTCCGGGTCCCCGAGGCGAACCTGCTGGGCACACGCGGCCGGGGCTACGCGAATTTCCTGCAGATCCTCGACGAGGGCCGGATCGCCATCGCCGCGCTCGCGACCGGCGCCGCGCAGGGCTGTGTGGAGCAGTCCATCCGGTACGCGGGGGAGCGCATGGCGTTCGGCAGCACCATCGGTGCCTACCAGTCCATCCAGTTCAAGATCGCCCGTATGCAGGTCCGTGCGCACACCGCGCGCCTGGCCTACTACGACGCCGCCTCGCGCATGCTCGCGGGCAAGCCGTTCAAGACGCAGGCCTCCATCGCGAAGCTCGTGGCCGGCGAGGCCGCCATGGACAACGCACGCGATGCGACGCAGATCTTCGGCGGCTACGGTTTCATCAACGAGTTCGTGGTGTCGAGGCACTACCGTGACTCGAAGATCCTCGAGATCGGTGAGGGGACCACGGAGGTCCAGCTCATGCTGATCGCGAGGGAACTCGGCCTCTAGGCCGGTCCGACCAGGCCGTCGGCGGGTTCGGCAGCGGCGACACGAAGGAGAAGCAGTGATCGACAAGGTGGTTGGCAGTGCGGCGGAGGCCGTCGCGGACATCCCCGACGGCGCGTCCCTCGCCGTCGGCGGATTCGGACTGTGCGGCATCCCGGTGACACTCATCGACGCCCTGCACGCGCAGGGGACGGCGGAGCTCGAGACGGTGAGCAACAACTGCGGTGTGGACGACTGGGGTCTCGGCATCCTGCTGTCCGACCACCGCATCCGCCGTACCGTCAGCTCCTACGTGGGCGAGAACAAGGAGTTCGCGCGCCAGTACCTCTCGGGCGAGCTCGAGGTGGAGCTGACCCCGCAGGGCACCCTCGCCGAGAAGCTCCGTGCGGGCGGTGCGGGCATCCCCGCGTTCTTCACGACGGCGGGGGTCGGCACCCAGGTCAGCGAGGGGGGCCTTCCCCAGCGTTACGACACCGAGGGCAACGTCGCCGTCGCCTCGAGGCCCAAGGAGGTGCGGTCCTTCGACGGCGTCGACTACGTGCTCGAGGAGTCCCTGCGGCCCGACTACGCGCTCGTGCACGCGTGGAAGGGCGACCGCCACGGCAACCTCGTCTTCCACGCCACCGCGATGAACTTCAACCCCCTGTGCGCCCAGGCCGGTGCGATCACGATCGCGGAGGTCGAGGAACTCGTGGAGCCCGGCGAGCTCGACCCCGGGGAGATCCACACGCCGGGCATCTTCGTGCAGCGCGTCGTCGTGGCGCCCGGCGTGGAGAAGCGCGTGGAGAAGCGCACCGTGTCCCTCGATGGTTCCCCCGATCCGCAGGCCGGCGTCAACGCACCCGAAGGAGCATGAGCATGGCACTGACCCGGAACGAACTCGCGGCTCGAGTCGCCCAGGAACTCCAGAACGGCCAGTACGTGAACCTGGGCATCGGGATGCCCACGCTGATCCCGAACTACATCCCCGACGGCGTGGAGGTGGTGCTGCACTCCGAGAACGGCATCCTCGGCGTCGGCCCGTATCCGATGGAGGACGCGGTGGACCCCGACCTCATCAATGCGGGCAAGGAGACCGTCACGGCCAACGCCGGGGCGGCGTTCTTCGACTCCGCATCGTCGTTCGGCATGATCCGTGGGGGGCACGTGGACGTCGCCGTCCTCGGGGCCATGGAGGTCGCGCAGAACGGCGATCTCGCCAACTGGATGGTCCCGGGCAAGATGGTCAAGGGCATGGGCGGTGCGATGGACCTCGTGTTCGGTGCCAAGCGCGTGATCGTCATGATGGAGCACGTGGACCGTGCCGGTCGCCCGAAGATCGTCGAGGCCTGCTCGCTGCCGCTGACCGGCAAGGGCTGTGTGGACCGGATCATCACGGATCTCGCCGTGATCGACGTCGAACCGGAAGGTCTCGTGCTGCGTGAGACCGCTCCCGGTGTGGGCGTCGAGGACGTCGTCGCTGCCACCGGAGCGCGGCTGCGGATCGATCTCGCGGAAGCGGCTGCGTGACCAGTTCCCTGCCGGAGCGCCCGGTCATCGAGCAGCGCGGGCTCTACTTCGACGAGCTAGAGGTCGGCGCTGTGTATGCGCACCGTCCCGGCCGCACCCTCACGGAGGCGGACAACGTCCTGTTCACGACGCTGACGATGAACACGCAGGCACTGCACCTCGATGCCGCGTGGTCGGCGGGGCAGCCCTTCGGGCAGCGGCTCGTGAACTCGATGCTGACCCTCGCGACGCTCGTCGGGCAGTCCGTCTCGCAGCTGACGCAGGGCACCATCGTGGCGCAGCTCGGACTCACCGACGTCGCCTTCCCGAAGCCGTTGTTCCACGGTGACACCCTCTACACCGAGACGGAGATCACCGGTGTCCGGCCGTCGTCGTCCCGCCCGGGGCAGGGCGTCGTGACCATGGCCCACACCGGGCGGAACCAGCACGGGGACATCGTGGCGACGGCGACCCGCAGCGTGCTCATGTGGTCCTCGACGGCGCGGCAGTCGGTGCCTTCGTGAGCGCCATCGTCCTGGGGCCGGCCCTGCTCTTCTGTCCCGCGGACCGTCCCGAACGGTACGCCAAAGCCGCCGACCGTTCCGACACCGTGATCCTCGACCTCGAGGACGCCGTCGCGCCGGCCGCGAAACCCGCCGCGCGCGGCGCGCTCGCCGAGGCCGCGCTGTCCCGGCATCACACGGTGGTGAGGCTCAACGCCGTCGGAACCCCCGACTTCGCCCTCGACTGCGAGGCCGTCCGCGGCACCGCGTATCGCACGGTGATGCTCGCGAAGACAGAGGTCCCCGAGGACGTCGCAGCGGTCCGGGACGTGCTCGGTGACGTGGACGTCATCGCGCTGTGCGAGACCGCCCGCGGCGTCGTGAACGCGGTGGACATCGCGGCCACCGAGGGCGTCGTCGCCCTCATGTGGGGCGCGGAGGATCTCGTGGCCTCCCTCGGGGGCACCTCGAGCAGGACACCTGCCGGGACCTATCGTGCCGTTGCACTCCAGGCGCGCTCACAGGTGCTGCTGGCGGCAGGTGCGGCAGGTGTGGGCTGCATCGATGCCGTGTACGTGGACATCGCCGATACCGAAGGGCTCACCGACGAGGCGGACGACGCCGTCGCGTCGGGCTTCTCGGCGAAGGCGTGCATCCACCCGGGGCAGGTCGCTGCGGTCCGTGCCGCCTTCGCGCCCGACGACGCCGAGGTGGAGCGGGCCCGAGCGCTCCTGGCGGCGGCCGAGCACGAGCGCGGGGTCTTCACGTTCGAGGGTCGCATGGTGGACGAGCCGATCCTTCGCCATGCCCGCAGTGTCCTGGCGAGGGCGCAGCGCAGCTGAGGATCTGGTCGGACTCCCAGCCCCGATGCAGGGGCCTTCGAGGCAGGGGGTTGTGGACCGCAAGGTTTTCCGTACGCTGGGGCGATGCAGCCGCTGCGATACTCCATCAACATCACCCTGGACGGGTGCTGCGACCACCGTGAGGGCGCGTCGGACGAGGAGTTGCATCGTCACGCTGTGGAGAACCTCGAGCGGGCCGACGCCCTTCTGTTCGGCCGGGTCACGTACGAGATGATGGAGGCAGCGTTCCGCGCGCCGGTCCCGGGAGGCGCGGAGCCCGCGTGGACGGAGCCCTTCGCACGGACGATCGACGCGGCGAAGAAGTACGTCGTGTCGAGCACCCTGGAGCATGTCGACTGGAACGCCGAACTGTTGCGCGGTGACCTGGCAGAGGCGGTGCTGGAGCTCAAGCGGGAGCCGGGCAGGGGACTGTTCACGGGCGGGGTGACGCTTCCTCTCGCCCTGGCGGAACTGGGCCTGATCGACGAGTACGAGTTCGTGGTGCACCCACGGATCGCAGGCCATGGCCCTACCCCCTTCAGGGGACTCTCCGAGCGCGTCGACCTCCGCCTGGTCGACCGGCAGGAGTTCGGTTCCGGAGCGGTGGCGCTTCGGTACGAACCGCGGCGTTAGCTGTTCGGTTCTGCCGCATCGAACCCGTCTGTTCTCGCCGAGGTGATCGGACGGCGCCGCTCTCGCCGGACCTGCCGTGGCGTCGCCGTCCGCCCGACTGTCAGAAGGGAGGCAGGGATTCCACGTCGGCCACCCGTTCAGCATCCATCGCGGTCTCGAAGTCGCGCAGAAGGGCGATGGCAGAGGTTCCCGGCCCGGCGGGCGGCGGTTCGGGCGGCGTCGTGTACGTACGGCCGCCCGGGGACAGCCAGGTCAGTCCGCCGTCGGGCTCGCGCATGGGCGTCCAGTCCGTCTGGTGCTTGAGCACATGGTGTCGTTTGCAGACGGGGTGGAGGTTCTCATGGCTGGTCGATCCGTCATCGGCCCAGGCGACCAGGTGGTCCAGGTCGCAACGGCTCGCCGGACGCATGCAGCCGAGGAAACTGCACGTTTCGTCCCTCAGGTGGACCCACATCCGGAGGTCCTCGCTCGGGCGGTACCACGCCATTCCATCCTGATCCGGCTCGAACACGACGCAGCGGTCGGCTGCGGCGTTCACCCGGCGGGCGGTCAGCGTCTCGGGGTGCAGTCTCTCCCGCAGCCGCCGGCACCGGGCAAGCAACCTGGGCCGGTTCAGGTCTCCCGCGAAGTCCAGGACCTCGGTTTCGAACGACTGCACGGCTTCGTCCGGGAGGGTGCGGGACTGCTCCACGACGACCGATGCGCGTGCAGGACAGATGTCACCCTTCTCGAGGGCAGCCAGGGTGTTCCTCAGTTCACCGGTCAAGGTCAGTGACTCCGAGGCGAGCCGCGAAGCGGCCCCTTCGGACAGCTTCAGCAGTGCTGCGGTCTCCACGACCGTCTCGGTGAACGCGAGGGACGAGGACCGTCCGGACCAGGTGTGGTGCCCCCGATCGCTGAACGTGTGAACCTGAGCGACCCATCGGGTCCGCTGGGCGGCTGCCCAGGACGCCAGCCGGTCGGCCGCACGCAGCAGGTCGAGTGTGACCGCGAGACCGGCTGCACCGGATGGGCCGTACGTGGCGTCCTGCAACCGGGCCACCAGACCTGACGGCGAGGCGATCTCGACCCGTGCCCGCGCGTGCTCGTCGACGTCAGCGCCGTCGGCTCCCCACTCGTCCATCGAACCGAGGATCTCGTCGAACGCATCCGCGGGCCATCCCGAGGTCGCCTCGTCGTAGGCGTCCTCGAGGGTCAGCAGCGCCGATCCGGTGGTCATAGCTCATCCAATCACCCGGCGCCGACACTATCGGCGCTCGTCAGAGGGCGGAGAACAGCCGTTCACGCAGCCCCACGCCCCCGCACAGTGCAGCGCAGGGCGCACGCTCCCCGCCGAGCCGAGCTGCACGCCCTCGCGTGGTGCAGGCGGCCAGACGCCGTCGAGGCCGGACGGCTTCGACCCCGGCTCCGAGGGGGTGTCCACCCGTAGTCTGCGCGATACTGGGGCCATGGATTTCAGCAACCTCACGCGGGACCACCGGCGCGTCTCCATCCTCGGGTCCACCGGCTCCATCGGCACGCAGGCACTCGACGTGATCGCCGCCGCTCCCGATCGTTTCAGCGTCGCCGGTCTCAGCGCCGGAGGGCGGAACGTGGAGCTGCTCGCCCGCCAGGCCGTCGCCGTCCGTGCTCCCGCCGTCGGAGTCGCTTCAGGGACCGAGGCCGAGCTCGAGCACGCCATCGGCGAGGCCGCCGACGCCGCCGGAGTCTCGGGATATGCCCCGGAGCTTTTCGCCGGCACGAGCGCGGCAGCAAAGATCGCCGCCTGGCCGGATGCCGACGTCGTCCTCAACGGGATCACCGGATCGATCGGCCTCGAGCCGACCCTCGCCACCCTGGCTGCCGGGCACCTGCTCGCGCTCGCCAACAAGGAGTCGCTGATCGTCGGGGGAGCCCTCGTGCGGGCCGCCGCCGCGCCCGGACAGCTGGTGCCCGTCGACTCGGAGCACTCCGCGATCGCCCAGGCACTGCGCGGAGGGACGGCGGACGAGGTGGACCGTCTCATCCTGACCGCCTCGGGCGGCCCGTTCCGCGGCCTCACGCGCTCGCAGCTGGGCAATGTCACCCCGGCGCAGGCCGTGGCCCATCCGACGTGGGACATGGGCCGGGTGATCAGCACGAACTCCGCGTCCATGGTCAACAAGGCCCTCGAGGTCATCGAGGCGCACCTGCTCTTCGACATCCCGCTGGAGCGGATCGACGTCGTGGTGCACCCGCAGTCCATGATCCACTCGATGGTCCAGTTCATCGACGGCTCGACGCTGGCGCAGGCCTCCCCGCCGGACATGCGCCTCCCGATCGCGCTCGGCATCGGCTGGCCGTTCCGGGTCCCCGGCTCCGCGCGCGCCTGCGACTGGAGCCGGCCCTCGGAGTGGAACTTCGAGCCGCTGGACGAGCAGGCGTTCCCGGCGGTCGCCCTCGCCAAGCGCGCAGCGGCCGAGGGCGGAACGCGCATGGCGGTGTTCAACGCCGCGAACGAGGAAGCCGTGGACGCCTTTCACAGGGGAGCCATAGGTTTCCTTGACATCGTGGACACGGTGTCCGCCGTCGTCGACGACCAGCGCGCGCGGGACGCCGCGGTCGGTGAGAGGACGGACGTCACTCTCGACGCCGTCCTCGAGGCTGAACGCTGGGCACGGACGAGTGCCCGGGCCCGTTGTGGGCTCGGAGACCCGCTGCCGGAGACGGCAGCGGCATCGGAAGGCCAGAAGGAAAAGCTGTGACAGTTCTGTTGTTCCTCGTCGGGGTACTCTTCGTCGTTCTCGGGATCGCTGCGTCGATCGCGCTGCACGAGGTGGGACACCTGGTGCCCGCGAAGCTCTTCCGGGTCCGCGTCACGCAGTACATGGTCGGCTTCGGTCCCACGGTCTGGTCGCGACGCCACGGTGAGACCGAGTACGGGCTCAAGGCGATCCCCGCGGGCGGGTACGTCGCCATGGTGGGCATGTTCCCGCCCGCGACGACCGAGGACGGCGCCGTGCGCCAGTCCAGCACCGGCGTCTTCCAGCAGCTGACCAACGACGCACGGCAGGCCGCGGCCGAGCAGCTCCAACCGGGCGACGAGGACCGCGTCTTCTACAAGCTGCCCATCTGGAAGCGGATCGTCATCATGCTGGGAGGTCCGCTGATGAACCTCCTGATCGGGACGGTGCTGTTCGCCGTCCTCATCATGGGTTTCGGGACCGCGCAGGCCACCACCACCATCTCCTCCGTCTCCGAGTGCGTCGTGCCGGCCAGCCGGCAGGCCGCCACGGACCAGACGGAGTGCGGCGCCGATGACCCCGCCGCCCCGGCCTACGAGGCGGGCCTCCTGCCGGGCGACCGCGTGGTCGCCTTCGACGGACGGGACGTCACCAGCTGGGACGAGCTCTCCGGCTGGATCCGCGATGCCGCCGGTCGTGAGGTCGGCATCTCCTACGTGCGCGACGGTGAGACGATCGACTCGACCATCACGCCCCTGCTGACCGAGCGCCCCGTCGCCACGGCGGACGGTACGGCCGAGGTCGACGACGACGGCACCACGGTGACGCAGGAGGTGGGCTTCATCGGCGTCGGGTCCACGCAGGAGCTCGTCCCGCAACCGGCCACCGAGGTGCTCCCGGCCGTCGGCGACTCGCTGGCGCGCGTGGCCGGGGTGGTGCTCAACCTCCCGCAGCGCGTGGTGGACGTCGGCAAGGCCGCCTTCTCCGATGCGCCCCGCGATCCCGAAGGGCCGATCAGCGTGGTGGGCGTCGGCCGGATCGCGGGTGAGATCTCCGCGATGGAGGAGGTCCCCGTGGCCTCCCGTGCCGCGACCCTCATCGGGCTGGTGGCGGGCGTCAACCTGGCGCTGTTCGTGTTCAACCTCATCCCGCTCCTCCCGCTCGACGGCGGCCACGTGGCCGGAGCGCTGTGGGAAGGGCTCCGCCGCGGCGTCGCCCGCCTGTTCCACCGGCCCGACCCCGGTCCGTTCGACATGGCCAGGCTCCTGCCCCTCACCTACGCCGTGGCGATCCTGCTCATGGGCATGGGCGTCCTGCTGATCTATGCCGACATCGTGAAGCCGGTGAACCTCTTCGGCTGATCGGTTGTAAACCGGATTTCAACCCCATACGGTTGATGAATGTTCGTCCTCACGATCGACCAGGCCGGAAGCCGCACCTCGGCCGACCGCATCCCGGACCTGCTGGAGCTCCTCGCGTCCGTCCCCACTGTCCTGCCGTGGGAGCGGTCGGTCGGCGACGAAGCACAGGGCGTCATCGGGAACGCGCACGACGTCGTCGACGCCGTCCTGCGCTGCCTGCGGGCCGGCGGGTGGTACGTCGGGATCGGCCTCGGTGACGTGGAGCGGCCCTTCCCGCCCTCGCCGCGGGAGGGACGCGGAACAGCGTTCGTGGCGGCTCGGCTCGCCGTCGAACGGGCCAAGAAGACGGGGGAGCGGGCGCCCGTGGCCGTGGAAGGACCGGTCGGTCGGGCGGACACAGCGGCGGAGGCGGAGGGTGTCCTCGCACTGCTCGGCCGTCACGTCCTGGCGCGATCGGAGGCCGAGTGGCGCATCCTCGACCTCCTCCAGCCCGGCGAGCGGGGCACGCAGACCGCCGTCGCCCGCACCCTCGGGATCAGCCCGCAGGCAGTGAGCAAGGCCGCGGCCCGGGCAGCATGGCACGAGGAGCACGCCGTCCGTCCTGCGGCAGCCCGACTCCTGGCCTGGGCCGACGCGGGCGCGGACGACGCGTAGGCCGACGGCGCAGGCGACGACGACGGCAACGTGGAGGCCCGTTGGGGGTGCCGTGCGATAGACATGGAGCAGGGACCGACGGGACATGGAGGAGGTTCGGTGGACGCACTGTGGATCCTGACGGCGCTGGTCGTGGCGGGCGGCCTGGGCCTGCCCGTGACCATGCTCGTCCTGCGTCTGGCACGCTCCGTCGACACCGCCGAGCGACGCCGGGAGGAGCTGCCCGAACCTGCGGACCAGCCCCAGCTCGACCTCCCGGAACCACCTTCCCAGCCGCCCCAGGCTCCCGTCGACGCCCTGCCCCCCGGCGTGCTCCGCGGCGGACTGGTCATCGGTGTGCTCGAGCGCCTTGCGGTGACGGTCGCCATCCTCGGCGGCCAGCCCGTCGCCCTCGCCTACGTGGTGGCGGTCAAGGCACTCGGCCGCTACGCCGAACTCAAGGAGACCCCGGCTGCGTCGGAACGCTTCATCATCGGCACCCTGACCTCCATGCTCTGGGCCGCCGGCGTGGCGACCCTCGTCAAGGTGTACCTGCTGTAACTCACGTAGGGTGAAGCCCATGAGTATCTTCGCCGTTGAGTACGTGTACAGCCCCGACCACGACGCCCTCCGCACGGAGCACCGGCCCGCGCACCGGCAGTGGCTCGAGGAGCTCGTCGGGCAGGGACGTGTCCTCGCATCCGGCCCCTTCGCCGACGGCAGCGGTGCCCTGCTCCTCTTCGCCTCCGAGACCGAGGGCGACCTCAACCAGCTCGTCAGCGAGGATCCCTTCGCCCGCGCCGGAGCCATCTCGGCGGTCAAGACCACCGAATGGAACCCCATCATCGGGGCCTTCCGCGACCGCGTGTGACGTGCATCGCCACCGCAGCCCCGCACGGCGGGGACGGTGGATAATGAAGAAGAGAATCCCGTCAGACGTGCGGTCAAGGCCGCGAGCATGGAGGATGTTTTGACCTCGGTCAACCTAGGAATGCCAGCAGCGCCGCCGCCCGTCCTCGCCCCTCGGCGTAAGACCCGCCAGATCAAGGTCGGCTCGGTGGGGGTCGGTTCGGACTCCCCGATCAGCATCCAGTCGATGACCACGACGCCGACCACGGACATCAACGCGACGCTCCAGCAGATCGCCGAACTCACGGCCACCGGCTGCGACATCGTGCGTGTGGCCTGCCCGTCGGCCGATGATGCCGCGGCCCTGCCGATCATCGCGAAGAAGTCTCAGATCCCGGTGATCGCGGACATCCACTTCCAGCCCAAGTACGTGTTCGCCGCGATCGACGCCGGATGCGCCGCGGTCCGCGTGAACCCCGGCAACATCCGCAAGTTCGACGACCAGGTCAAGCAGATCGCCGACGCCGCGAAGGCCGCCGGCACCTCGATCCGCATCGGCGTCAATGCCGGGTCCCTCGATCCGCGCCTCATGCAGAAGTACGGCAAGGCCACCCCGGAGGCGCTCGTCGAGTCCGCGGTATGGGAGGCGTCCCTGTTCGAGGAGCACGACTTCCACGATTTCAAGATCTCCGTCAAGCACAACGACCCCGTGGTCATGGTCCGCGCCTACGAGCTCCTGGCCGAGCGCGGCGACTGGCCCCTGCACCTCGGCGTCACCGAGGCCGGGCCCGCCTTCCAGGGCACCATCAAGTCCGCCACCGCCTTCGGGGCGCTGCTGTCCAAGGGCATCGGGGACACCATCCGCGTCTCCCTCTCCGCGCCGCCGGTCGAGGAGATCAAGGTGGGGAACCAGATCCTGCAGTCGCTCAACCTGCGCCCGCGCAAGCTCGAGATCGTCTCCTGCCCCTCCTGCGGCAGGGCCCAGGTGGACGTGTACACGCTCGCCGAGGAGGTCACCGCAGGCCTCGAGGGCATGGAGGTCCCCCTCCGCGTGGCCGTCATGGGCTGCGTCGTCAACGGGCCGGGAGAGGCCCGCGAGGCCGACCTCGGCGTGGCCTCCGGCAACGGCAAGGGCCAGATCTTCGTGAAGGGCGAGGTCATCAAGACCGTGCCCGAGGACCAGATCGTCGAGACCCTCATCGAGGAAGCGATGCGGCTGGCAGAGGAGATGGGTGAGACGGATGGCGAGACTGCTGGCCAAGGTGGCCCCATGGTTACCGTCAGCTAGGCCCGAGCCCGACCCCGAGGGGCCCTGGTCCTTCCGTGTCCTCGGCGAGGAGGACACCCGCGACCTCTGGACCATCGTCAATGCGGATCCGGTGGCGAACGTGTTCGTCGCCTCCCATCTCGAGACCCTCGGCAGCGCGGCGCCGTCCTTCTCGGGCGGAGAGATCGTGGGCATGTTCCGCCACAACGAACTGCGTGCCGCGTGCTGGGCGGGTGTGAACCTGGTGCCGGTCGGCGTGACCGACGAGACGGGGGCCATCTTCGGAGACCATCTCGGACGCTCGGGGCGCACCTTCTCCTCCATCTTCGGGCTCTCCGAGGGCGTCATGGACCTGTGGTCCACGCTCGAGGACTACAGTGCCGAGCCGTTCGACGTCCGCCCCACGCAGCCGCTCATGGCCATCGACCGGGACCCCCTCATCCGGCCCGCGACCGATCTGAGGTTCACCCGTCCGGAGGAGCTCGACCGCCTGCTGCCCGCGTGCGCGGCGATGTTCGAGGAGGAGGTGGGGTACTCGCCGTTCATCGGCGGGTCGGAGCACTACCGGCGCCGCGTGGCCTCCCTCATCAGCCGGAAGCACTCCCTCGTGGCCTTCGACGACGGCGGCGAGGTGGTCTTCAAGGCCGAGCTCGGCACGGTGTCCTCCCAGGCCGTCCAGGTGCAGGGCGTGTGGATGAACCCGGACCACCGCGGCAGGGGGCTGAGCGCCGCGTACATGGCCGCCGTCGTCGTCGCCGCCCGCGCCGTCGCCCCCACCGTGAGCCTCTACGTGAACTCCTACAACGCCCGCGCGATCGCCGCGTACAAGCGCGTGGGGTTCGAGCAGGTGGACACCTTCGCGACCATCCTCTTCTGAGGACGGACACCCGGCCCGCGACGGCGGCGCCGGGTCGGGACCGGCTAGATTGGTACCTGTTGTCTCCCGCCGGACGGCGGGAGCGTGAACGGCAGTGCACGATCTCGATGCACGATAGATACGAACGGACACCCGCGTGGTCTTACGACTCTCGACCCTTTTCCTGCGCACCCTGCGTGAAGATCCAGCCGACGCCGAGGTGGCGAGCCACCGCCTCCTGCTGCGTGCGGGCTACATCCGGCGGGCCGCGCCCGGGATCTACAGCTGGCTGCCGCTGGGACTGAAGGTCCTGGCGCGGGTCGAGGCCATCATCCGCGAGGAGATGGAGGCCATCGGCGCCCAGGAGGTGCACTTCCCGGCGCTGCTGCCCAAGGAGCCCTACGAGGCGACGAACCGCTGGACCGAGTACGGCGACGGCATCTTCCGCCTCAAGGACCGCAAGGACGCCGACTACCTCCTCGCGCCCACGCACGAGGAGATGTTCACGCTGCTCGTGAAGGACCTGTACACGTCGTACAAGGACCTGCCCGTGAGCCTGTTCCAGATCCAGACCAAGTACCGCGACGAGGCCCGGCCCCGCGCCGGACTGCTCCGCGGCCGCGAGTTCATCATGAAGGACTCCTACTCCTTCGACATCGACGACGAGGGCCTCGAAGCGAGCTACCAGCTCCACCGCGGCGCCTACCTGCGCATCTTCGAGCGGCTCGGCCTCGAGGTGATCCCCGTGACGGCGACCGCCGGAGCCATGGGCGGCTCCAAGAGCGAGGAGTTCCTGCACCCGACGCCCATCGGCGAGGACACCTTCGTCCGCTCCGCCGGCGGGTACACCGCGAACGTGGAGGCCGTCACCACCGTGGTGCCCGACGACGTCGACTTCACGGACGCGCCGGCCGCGGAGGTCCGGGACACCCCCGACACCCCGACGATCGACACCCTCGTGGACCACGCCAATGCCGTCGGCGACCGGACCTGGACCGCCGCCGACACCCTGAAGAACGTCGTGCTCGCCGCCGTGCTGCCTACGGGGGAGCGCGAGATCGTCGTCGTCGGCGTGCCCGGCGACCGCACCGTGGACCTCAAGCGCATCGAGGCGAACATCGCCGTGCACCTGGAGACGGGCGGGGAAGTGGCCGTGGAGGCCGCCGGCGAGGAGGACCTGAAGAAGCACCCGGGCCTCGTCAAGGGCTACATTGGCCCTGGGCTCGCCCCGGAGGCCGCCGTCCTCGGCGTCGAGGGGTCCACCGGCCTGCGCTACCTCGTCGACCCGCGCGTGGTCCGCGGAACCTCCTGGATCACCGGCGCCAACGAGCACGGCAGGCACGTCTTCGGCCTCGTCGCCGGCCGCGACTTCACGTGGGACGGCGTCATCGAGGCCGTCGAGGTGCGCGAGGGCGACGAAGCGCCGGACGGCTCCGGACCGCTCGCCGCCGCCCGCGGCATCGAGATGGGACACATCTTCCAGCTCGGCCGCAAGTACGCCGAGGCCCTCGGGCTCAAGGTCCTCGACCGGAACGGCAAGCTCGCCACGGTCACCATGGGCTCCTACGGTGTGGGCGTGACCCGCGCCATCGCCGCACTCGCCGAATCCAACCACGACGACCGCGGCATCATCTGGCCCCGCAACGTCGCACCTGCCGACGTGCACATCGTCGCGACCGGCAAGGGAGCCGAGGTGTTCGAGGCCGCGGAGAAGCTCGCCGCCGAGCTGGAATCGGCCGGCCTGACCGTGCTCTACGACGACCGCCCGAAGGTCTCGCCGGGCGTCAAGTTCGGGGACGCCGAACTGATCGGCGTCCCGACCATCGTCGTCGTCGGACGCGGGCTCGCGGACGGCGTCCTCGAGGTGAAGGACCGCCGGACGGGCGAGGCGCAGGACGTCGCGGTGGACGACGCCGTCGCGCTGCTGCGCGAGCTCACGGCCTCCTAGCCGGCGGTGGTCTCGGGACTCGAGGAACTGCACCTCGCCACGATCCTCCTGGTCCTCGTCGCCGGGTTCGCCGCGGGCTGGGTGGACGCCGTCGTCGGCGGGGGAGGGCTCCTGCAGCTGCCGGCGCTCCTCCTCGTCCCCGGTATCACGCCGGTGGAGGCCCTCGCCACGAACAAGCTGGGGTCCATCTTCGGCACGACGACGAGCGCCGTCACCTACTACCGGCGGGCGCACCCGGATCTGCGCACGGCCCTGCCGATGGCCGGAATCGCCCTCGGAGGGAGCTTCGGCGGCGCGATCCTCGCCGCGTCGCTGCCGTCGTCGGTCTTCAAGCCGATCATCGTGGTGGCGCTCATCGCCGTCGCGGTGTTCACGGCGCTCAAGCCGTCCGTGGGGACGCTGACGCAGCTGCGGCACCAGGGCGCCCGGCACTACGGGACGGCCGGCGCGATCGGCCTCGTGATCGGCTTCTACGACGGGCTGATCGGACCCGGCACCGGATCCTTCCTCATCATCGCGATGGTGACGCTGCTCGGGTACAACTTCCTGGGCGCCAGCGCGAAGGCGAAGATCGTGAACATGGCCACCAACTTCGGTGCCCTGATGTTCTTCCTGCCGAACGGGTCCATCCTCTGGGGCCTCGGTCTCCTGCTCGGCGTCGCCAACATGGCCGGCGGTTACACGGGGTCCCGCATGGCCATCAGCCAGGGGAGCCGGTTCATCCGCATCGTGTTCCTCGCCGTCGTCGGGGCCCTGATCCTCAAGCTGGGCTACGACGTGTGGGTCGAGAACGTCAGGCCCTGGGTGGACGGGACGTCCTGACCGCTGCTCCGCCTAGAGCGCCGGGAGCGCACTGACCGGCGGCAGCCCGTCCAGGGTCCGTCCCAGCACGGAGCTCGCCACCCAGAGCGAGCGCTGCGCGTCACCCGCCTGGCCGTGGCCGAGGTAGGACAGTGCGTTGCGAACCTCGCGCACCACCGTCCAGCCGCTCGCCAGCTCCGCGTCGAGGCCGGCGGCTCCCGCCAGGGCGCTGCAGTGCGCGCGGAGGTGCGCCGCAGGGTCGGCGGCGTCCAGTTCGTGGAGCCGGTTCCACAGCATCGGGGGGACGGCGTACTCCGCGTCACCGAGCACCGGCTTCGGATCGATCGCCGTGAAGTCCCGCAGCTGCCCCTGCGTGGTGGGCAGCAGGTTCTCGTAGTGCAGATCGGAATGCACGAGCACGTCACGCTCGGACCGCCGGCCGACGGCGCCGCGGAACTGGCACACTTCCAGCGCAGCCTCCATGAGCCACCGGGGGAAGGGCTCGCCGAGCTCGTCCCAGCGCGCCGGCAGCGTGTCCGTCCACTGCTCGGCCGCTGCTGCCAGGTGTGGGATGGCCGCCCAGAGGGCGCTGTCACCGGGCGGGATCGACAGCTTCCGTACGACGTCGGCCCACGGTCCGGGGGTCTCGTCCAGCGGGACATCACGGAGCGAACGGTCCCCGTCGAGGCGCGCGAGCAGCAGTGCGAAGTCGGGACGCGACGCCCTGACGAGCCGCACTGCGCCCATCCCGTCCCACAGTTCGAGGGCGTCGGGTTCGGGGAGGGCTTCGTCGTGCGGGATGGTCAGCTTCAGCACGCCCTGCACGGGGTCGGTGCCGGCGTGCTGCACCACGGGGACGACGACGGCGCACCGGCCGGCCCACGCGGGCCGGCCCGGCACCAGGTCCAGGCCGAGGTCCCAGGCCTCGAGCCTCTCGGACAGCAGGCCCTGCCAGTCCCGCAGCCACCGTGCCCCGCCGACGATGGTCCGGGCACTGTGCACGAGGCGGAGCGGCAGGTCGGGCAGTCCCGCGATCCTGTGGAGTTCCTCGTCCCGCCTGTCAGCCATCGGCAGGCTCCGTCGGTCCACCCTGCCCTGATGCTGCCGGGCCGGCCCCCAGACCCGGGAAGGTCACCAGCGGGGTGCCGGCCTCGATGCTGCGCTGGACCGCGGCGTTGTAGGAGGCGACAGCCCACGCCCGCGTGTCGGGTCCGACGGTGGCGACCAGCCCCGCGTACAGCCCGACGTGATCCTCCTCCAGTTCCCGCAGGGCGGCAGCCGGATCGGCGCGGAAGGCCCGGTCGATCGCGAAGCCTGCCGGTGCCGGGGCCACCTCCGTGCAGAGTCCCGCGAGGCGGCGTGCAGCGGCATCCGCGGCCGCCCCGTGGGTGGCGGAACGGGCCAGGAGCGGAGCGGCCTCGGGCAGCAACGCCGCAGCGACCTCGTAGCCGAAGCGGGCCTGCTCCTCGGCCGTCCTCGCGCTGAGCAGGGCCTGGCGATCGGCCTCCGGCCCCAGGGGCGTGCCGTCGCAGTCGGCCGGTACGTCACCGTCGGGGCTCCCCGATGCGGACCCGGCCGTCAGATCCGCGCCGGGGCTCGCCTCGACGGGCGGCAGTCCCGGATCCTCGCCGAGGGCAACGCCGAGCACCACCGCGTGCCGCCACTGGTTGGCCCCGGCAGACGCGAGCACGCGCGCCGGGCCGGGTTCCGCCCCGCCGGCGTCACGCAGGCTGCGTAGCGCGCTGTCCCGCAGCAGCGCCATCACCCGTGCACCGTCGACAGGCACGGACGCCGGCGCCGAGGCCGGGGCGGACGCCGGTGCATCAGGGGAGGCGGGGGAGCGCGGCAGTGCCACGGCGTCCGACTGTGCAGTGAGATCGTCGGCGAGAGCGGTCAGCATCCCGCCGAGGGCCGGATCCGTCGTCGCGGCCGCCCGGGCCTCCGCGGCCAGTGTGCGATACCGTCCCTCGGCGTCGAGCTGTGCCTGCTGGCCCGCGGTATACACCGGTGCCGGCGGCTGCACGGAGGGCACGCCCATCCCGAAGCCGACCACGAGGAGGACCGCGCCGAAGAGGGCGACGAGGCCGGCCGACCGCCGGGCGATGCGGCCCGCAATGGAGGTCGCACGCCCTCCGCGCTCCTGCTGTCCGCCTGCACCCGCCTGTCCGATCACAGTTTCCGATCATCCCACGACGGTCCGCGTTTCCCCGGCCATACACCCGGGGCCGTGGAATGTCGGTACTCTTGGTGGACAACATCATCGAGGAGGAGGCAGCAATGACGGTCCGGTCCGGGAACGAAAAACATGCCTCGACCCGCAAGTCCGCCCTCGAGGCCGAACTGCAGGTGGAAGCACAGCGCCTGCGGACCAGGCTGCAGCCCGTGGTGGACGAGCACAACCTGTACCTCGAGGACGTCGAGGTCAAGGTCGCCGGCTCCCACCGGACAGTCCACGTCGTCGTCGACCTGCCCGAGGAATCCACGGGGAGCGTGGGTCTCGATGTGATCTCCGCCATCTCCTCCGACCTCTCCGCGGCCATGGACAGCGATCCCGAGGACGACGACCGCCCGTACAACCTCGAGATCTCCTCACCCGGCGTATCACGCCCCCTCACGGAGCCGCGGCACTGGCGCCGCAATGTGGGACGCATGGTGGAGATCAAGCCGGTGACCGGCGACGTCGTCGTCGGACGCCTCCAGGACGTCACCGCCACCGGCATCCGGCTGATCCCCCAGCTGCCGGTCAAGAAGGGCCAGAAGCCCAAGCAGGGCGATCCGCTCGCCCTCGAGTTTTCCAAGATCCGCAAGGGGACCGTCCAGGTCGAATTCGCGCATCTTGAGGACGAACACCACGAGACCAGCGATGGTGCCGAACCGGACGACTCCGGCGCCGTGCACCGCGCGTAAGGAGAACCACATGGACATCGACATGAGCGCGTTGAGGCTGCTCGAGCGTGAACGCGAGATCCCGCTGGACAAGCTGATCCCCACGATCGAGCAGGCACTGCTGATCGCCTACCACCGCACGCCCGGAGCGCACGAGACGGCGCGCGCCGAACTCGACCGCCGCAACGGCCACGTCACCATCTGGGCCACCGAGAAGGACGACGACGGCGAGCCCGTCGGCGAGTTCGACGACACCCCCGGCGGCTTCGGGCGCATCGCGGCGAGTACCGCGCGCCAGATCATCCTCCAGCGCCTGCGTGACGCCGAGGACGAGAACATCCTCGGCGAGTTCCGCGGCAAGGAGGGCGAACTCGTCGCCGGCATGATCCAGCAGGGCACCAACCCGCACATGATCCAGGTGAACCTGGGCTCGGTCGAGGCCGTGCTGCCGCCGCCCGAGCAGGTCCCCGGCGAGAAGTACCTGCACGGCACGCGGCTGCGCGCGTTCGTGGTCGACGTCCACCGCGGGATGAAGGGCCCCTCCATCACCCTGTCCCGCTCGCACCCCGGACTCGTCCGGAAGCTCTTCGAACTCGAGGTGCCCGAGATCGCCGACAGGACGGTGGAGATCGTGGCCCTCGCCCGTGAGGCGGGCCACCGCACGAAGATCGCGGTGAAGGCGAACGTCCCGGGCGTCAACGCCAAGGGAGCGTGCATCGGCGAGATGGGGACCCGCGTCCGCGCCGTCATGAACGAACTGAACGACGAGAAGATCGACATCGTGGACTACAACGACGACGCCGCCTCCTTCATCGCCAGTTCGCTCTCGCCGTCCCGCGTGACGTCCGTGACGATCACCGACGAGGCCACGAGGTCCGCGCGCGTCGTCGTGCCGGACTACCAGCTGTCCCTCGCGATCGGCAAGGAAGGCCAGAACGCACGGCTCGCCGCGAAGCTCACCGGGTGGCGGATCGACATCGTCTCCGACGCGGCCCAGCCGGCCCAGCCCGCCAGGGCGGCCAAGGCCTGAACGGCCGGTCGGGCAGCGGGGCCGGAAGGGGTAGACTGGAGGTGACTGCTGTGGAGTCGCGCCCGGAGGACGTCATCGATCGACGAGAGGTTGATCGAGAAGAGTCCGGGCGGCACCCGGGGGACCATCATCCGATACGCACCTGCGTTGGATGCCGCCGGCGGGACCGCCAGTCACACGTGATGCGGGTTGTCGCACAACCGATCGACGGGCAGGATGTGGCCGTCATCGACGAGCGGCGCCGGCTATCCGGACGGGGCGCCTGGCTGCACCCCGACCCGGCATGCCTGGAGACGGCGGTCAAGCGGAAAGCCTTTCACCGGGCCTTCCGCGGGCCGGTGGACACTGTGAGGTTGGCAGTGGACTTCCAGGCATACCTGGAGCGTCGAGATGAACGCTCCGACTCACCACCGTCCTCCCTGAAAGCGGGTCAGAACCCTCATGGAAACCCGATGAGTACCCAGCGATGAGTGCGCAACGATGACCTATCAGTTGCGCTCTGCAATTCAGCGTCCGGACGCCTCGGCGACCCGGATCAGCAGTAGGAAATAGACGGTTCGTGCCTGGCTCGGTGCGGACCGAGACAGGAGAAATGTGGCCAAGGTCCGCGTACATGAGCTCGCCAAAGAGCTCGGTATAACCTCGAAAGACGCAGTAGCGAAACTGCAGGAACTGGGCGAATTCGTCCGTTCGGCCTCCTCGACCATCGAGGCCCCCGTCGTGAAGAAACTTCGCGGCGCATTCCCCGGCGCCGGCGGCACCAAGCCCGCCGCCGCCCCCGCACCCTCACGCCCCTCGGCACCCGCGCCGTCGGGCCCCAAGCCGGGCGCCGCGCAGGCCGCGGCTCCCGCCCCGGCCGCACCGGAAGCACCTGCGGCCCCCGTCGCTCCGGCACCCCAGGCATCGCCGTTCTCGAACGATGCCGCTCCCGCCGAGGCTCCCGCCCCGGCCGCACAGAACACCCCTGCTCCGAGCGCCCCTGCCCAGAGCGTCCCTGCGCAGAACACTCCTGCACAGGACACCCCCGCCCCTGCCCCGCAGGGCACGCAGGGCGGTCCGACGCCGGGGACGCGTCCTGCGCCCCGCCCAGCGACCCCGCCCGCAGCTCCCTCGGCAGGCACCCGTCCCACGGGCGCCCGTCCCGGTGGCGCACCGCGTCCGGGCAACAACCCGTTCGCGCCGTCGCAGGGCATGGGATCCCGCCGCGGCGAGACCGACCGCGGTGCCGACCGCACGTCGGAGCGTCCGCCGCGTCCGGGCAACAACCCGTTCGCGCCGTCGCAGGGCATGCCCCGTCCCGGTCGTCGCGACGACGCCGGTGCCGGTGGACCCCGCCCGGCCGCGGGTGCCGGTGGACCCCGTCCCGCAGCAGGCGCGGGTGGACCCCGTCCCGCAGCAGGCGCCGGCGGACCGCGCCCGGGTGCGCCGCGTCCCGGTGCGCCACGTCCGGCCGGAGCCCCCGGCTCGCGTCCCACTCCCGGCATGATGCCCAACCGCACCGAACGCCCCGCTGCCCCCGGCCGCGGAGCACCCGGCGCAGGAGCCGGTCCGCGCCGCGGACCCGGCGGAGCACCGAACAGCCCCAGCGGAGCGCCCGCAGGCGGCGGCTTCGGCAAGGGCACCCGCGGACGCGGTGGCACCGCCGGCGCCTTCGGCAAGGGTGGAGCCGGTCGCGGCAAGCAGCGCAAGTCGAAGCGTGCGAAGCGGCAGGAACTGGAGCAGATGTCGGCTCCTTCGCTGGGCGGCGTGAGCGTACCCCGCGGAGACGGCAACACCATCGTCCGCCTGCGCCGCGGTTCGTCCATCACGGACTTCGCCGACAAGATCGAGGCGAACCCCGCAGCGCTGGTCACCGTGCTGTTCCACCTCGGTGAGATGGCCACGGCCACGCAGTCGCTCGACGAGGACACCTTCGAGGTGCTCGGAACCGAGCTCGGCTACAAGATCCAGGTAGTCTCGCCCGAGGACGAGGAGCGCGAGCTCCTCAGCAGCTTCGACATCGACTTCGATGCCGAGCTCGAAGCCGAGGGCGACGAGCAGCTCGAGGCCCGTCCGCCGGTCGTCACGGTCATGGGCCACGTCGACCACGGTAAGACGCGACTGCTCGACGCCGTCCGCAACACCAAGGTCGTCGAAGGCGAGCACGGTGGCATCACCCAGCACATCGGTGCCTACCAGATCCAGCACGTCCACGAGGACAGCACGCGCGCCATCACCTTCATCGACACCCCGGGCCACGAGGCGTTCACCGCCATGCGTGCCCGTGGTGCGAAGGTCACGGACATCGCGGTGCTCGTCGTCGCCGCGGACGACGGCGTCATGCCGCAGACCGTGGAGGCGCTGAACCACGCCCAGGCGGCCAACGTGCCGATCGTCGTGGCCGTCAACAAGATGGACAAGGAAGGCGCGAACCCCGACAAGGTCAAGGGCCAGCTCACCGAGTACGGACTCGTCCCCGAGGAGTACGGCGGCGACACCATGTTCGTCCACGTGTCGGCGCTGCAGGGCATGGGCATCGACGACCTCCTCGAGGCCGTCCTGTTGACCGCCGACGCCGCCCTGGACATGCGGGCCAACCCGAACAAGGACGCCCGCGGTATCGCGATCGAGGCCAACCTCGACCGTGGTCGCGGCGCCGTCGCCACGGTGCTCGTGCAGTCCGGGACGCTGCACGTCGGCGACACGATCGTCGCCGGTACGGCCCACGGCCGCGTGCGTGCGATGTTCGACGAGAACGGCGACGTCGTCACGACGGCCGGTCCGTCGCGTCCGGTCCAGGTCCTGGGTCTGTCCAACGTGCCCCGTGCAGGTGACACGTTCTTCGTCACCGACGACGAGCGCACCGGTCGCCAGATCGCCGAGAAGCGTGAGGCGGCGGACCGCAACGCGGCCCTCGCGAAGCGCCGCAAGCGCATCAGCCTCGAGGACTTCGACCAGGCCGTCGCCGAGGGCAAGGTCGACACCCTCAACCTCATCCTCAAGGGTGACGTGTCGGGTGCCGTCGAGGCCCTGGAGGACTCGCTGCTCAAGATCGACGTCGGGGAGGGCGTGCAGCTGCGCGTCATCCACCGCGGCGTCGGTGCCATCACGCAGAACGACGTCAACCTGGCCACGGTCGACAACGCGATCATCATCGGCTTCAACGTCAAGCCGGCCGAGCGCGTGGCGGACCTCGCCGAGCGTGAGGGCGTGGACATGCGCTTCTACTCGGTGATCTACGCCGCGATCGACGACATCGAGCTCGCCCTCAAGGGCATGCTCAAGCCGGAGTACGAGGAGGCGCAGCTCGGGACCGCAGAGGTCCGCGAAGTGTTCCGTTCCTCGAAGTTCGGCAACATCGCCGGTTCGATCGTCCGCTCGGGCATCATCCGACGCAACACCAGGGCGCGAGTCCTGCGCGACGGCAAGATCATCGGGGACAACCTCTCCGTGGACTCGCTCAAGCGCTTCAAGGACGACGCCACCGAGGTCCGCACCGACTTCGAGTGCGGTATCGGCCTCGGCTCGTTCAATGACGTCAAGGAAGGCGACATCATCGAGACCTTCGAGATGCGGGAGAAGCCCCGCGTCTAGCAGGTAGCAGCCCTCCACAGGCGCTCCGGGCAACCGGGGCGCCTGTGGCTTCCGTACCACCGGGACCCGCATCCGGGGTCCCCCACCCGCTTCCAGAGGAGTACCAGCCATGGCAGATCCGGCCCGCGCCGCGCGGCTCGCCCAGCGCATCAAAGTCATCGTCGCCGAGGCGCTCCGGCGCCGCGTGAAGGATCCCCGGCTCGAGGCCGTGACCATCACGGACGCCCGCGTGACCAACGATCTCCAGCACGCGACCCTGTACTACACCGTGCTGGGCGACACGGACGAGCAGCAGGCCACCCGGGTGGCGCTCGAGTCCGCTCGCGGCGTCCTGCGCTCGGAGGTCGGCAAGAACATCACCGCCCGGCTGACGCCCACCCTCGAGTTCGTCCCCGACGAGGTGCCGGTCAACGCCAGTCACCTCGAGGAGCTGCTGCAGAAGGCACGCGAGCGCGACGCCGAGGTGGCGGCGATCGCCCAGGGCGCCGACTTCGCGGGCGACGCGGATCCGTACCGCACGTCCGAGGACGACGGCGAGGCGGGACGCTAGAGCGACGGTCCCGAAGAGCACTGCGGAACGGAAGGCAGCCGACCCGACGGTCGGCTGCCTTTCCCATGTCCGGGCCGGCAGTGCCGGACCGGCCCGGGCGAGGTCCGCGGAGCGATCGGCTCCTGTGGCCGACCGCTCGCCCGTGGCGCTGCGCGGTCAGGCCTGCGGGGCGGGGAGCCGGGAGAGGCCCTCGACGAGCTCGTCGGTCCTGCCGCACAGGGCGATCCTCACCCAGCCCTCGCCCATCGCCCCGAAGGCGGTACCCGGCGCGAGCGCCACACCCTGCTCGGCCAGGAAGCGCCGCGTCCAGGCGCGGACGTCGCCGCCCGTCGCGTGGGACAGGTCGGCCCACAGGTAGAACGCCCCGCGGGCGTCGAGGTAGGTGATACCGCGTCCGTCCAGGACGGAGGTCGCTGCATCACGGTTGGACCTGTAGTGCTCGAGCGCCGTCGACACGTAGTCCTGCGGGCCGGTCAGTGCGGCCAGGGCGGCATACTGCGATGCCGCCGCGACGCAGGAGACCGTAGCCTCCATGACGTTGCTGAGCAACTGCTCCATACCGGGCGGCGTGACGAGGGCGCCGATGCGCAGTCCGGTCAGGCCGTACGTCTTCGACAGGGTGAGCGAGGTGACGACGCGCGCCTCGCGCGCCTCCGGCACTGCCTCGGGTCCGCCGGCGTCGAATCGTGCCGGGCTGACGTGCGGGACGTCGTAGGTGAAGGCCTCGTAGCACTCGTCCGAGATGACCCACAGGTCGTTCGCATGGGCGAACCGCACGAGTTCCCTCGTGAGGTCGGCGTCGAACACCGAGCCGAGGGGGTTCGACGGCGAATTGACCATGAGCACCCTCGTCCGTCCGGTCACGAGCCGCTGCAGGTCCTCGATCCGCGGCTGGAAGCCGTGGTGCGGCACGAGCGGGTAGGGCACCGGGACGCCGCCGAGCAGCCCGACGGTCATCGTGAACGTGGGATAGCCCGGGTCGGGGATGAGCACCTCGTCACCGGCACCGATGAGCGTGCTGAGCGCCAGGTGGAGGCCCTGCTGCGCACCCGCGACGACGAACACGCGCGAGGGGTCGTCGTCCACACCCGCCAGGCGTGCGAACCGCTCGGCGAAGGCCGCCCTCACCGGCGCCAGGCCCGCGTTGGGCGTGTAGTTCGTGTCGTCCCGGTCCAGCGCTGCCATGCCCGCCTCGAGGACGTGCCGCGCGACGGGGAACCCGGGCTCGCCGATGCTGAGGACGATGGAGTCGGGCGTGGCCCAGGCCGCCTGCGTGATCTCGCGGATCTGGTTGACCGGGACGTTGAGCACGTGGGCGGGAGCGGAGGGCATAGGCAGGATGCTATCGCGGGCCGGGCGGCGCCACGCGCCGATCGGGAGGCGCGGAGTGCCACGTCGGCGGCCCATATACTGGGAGGCGTGAATTCCGGGCAGGTCCACTCAGGGCTGATCATCGTGGACAAGCCTCAGGGCTGGACCAGCCATGACGTGGTCGGCCGTATGCGCCGGCTCGCGGGGACACGCAAGGTCGGCCACGCCGGCACCCTCGACCCCATGGCCACCGGGGTCCTCGTGATCGGTGTCAACCGTGCCACGCGCCTGCTGACCTTCATCGTGGGTACCTCCAAGACGTACACCGCCACCATCCGCCTCGGCCAGTCGACCATCACCGACGACGCCGAGGGCGAGGTCACCGGCGGCAGCATCGCCGCCGCCGTGACGGAGGTGGACATCCGCACCGCCGTCGGAGCGCTGACCGGGGACATCCAGCAGGTGCCGAGCAGTGTCAGCGCCATCAAGGTGAAGGGCGAGAGGTCCTACGCGCGGGTCCGCGCGGGCGAGGACGTGGACCTCCCCGCACGCCCCGTGACCGTCCACCGCTTCGACGTCCATGCCGTGCGGCGGGTGAGCAACGGCCGCCTGCAGGACGTCGACGTCACCGTCGAGTGCAGCTCCGGCACCTACATCCGCGCGCTCGCACGGGACCTCGGGGAGGCGCTGGGCGTGGGAGGGCACCTCACGGCCCTGCGCCGCACGCAGGTGGGTCCCTACTCGATCGCCCAGGCCCGCACCCTCGACGAGCTCGCGGGGGACCTGCAGATCCTCGCGCTCGACGACGCCGGCCGCGCCCTGTTTCCGGTCAGGGAACTCACCGCGGAGGAGGCCGCCGACGTCTCCCACGGCCGGAGGATCGCACCGAACACGGAGCCCGACGTCCCGGTCGCGGCGTTCGCGCCCGACGGCACGCTCGTGGCACTGCTGGAGAACCGTGGCGGGGCGGCCCGGACCGTGCTGGTCTTCGCCCCGGGCGGGAAGGACTAGCCGTGGATCCCTTCTTCCTCGTCGGGACCCTGGTCTGCGCCCTCTCGGCCGTCGTGTGCATCGGAGCGGCGGTGCTGCGGCAGCCCCCGAACGACATCACCATCCTCTCCGTCGCCGCCGTCGAGCTGTTCCTGCTCGCCTATACCGTGGGCGCCGTCGTCCGCCAGGTGACCGGTGAGCCGGTCCTGGGGGAGGCGTGGGAGTTCTGGGGCTACCTCCTCACGGCGCTCCTCGTGCCCGTGGGCGCGTTCTGGTGGTCCATCCTCGAGAGGACGCGCTGGAGCAACCTCGTCCTGGCGGCGGCAGGGCTGACCGTGTTCGTCATGCTCTTCCGCATGGAGCAGATCTGGGACGGGGTGGCGGGGCTGTGAGGAACCGACACGAGGCGACACCCCCGGGATCCCGGGCTCAGCAGGGCGCCCCCTCCGGGGCGGCCGGGACCAGCCGCGCCACCGGACCCGGGCGGCTCCTGATCGCCGTCTACGGCGTGTTCGCCCTCGCGGCGACGGCCCGGGCATCCTTCCAGATCGCGACGAAGTTCGGCGAGGCGCCGCTGGCCTACATCCTCTCGGCCGTCGCGGCGGTGGTCTACATCGTCGCGACGGTGTCCCTCGCCCGAGCCGGGGCGCGTGCCTACCGCGTGTCCGTCGTGGCGGTGACCATCGAACTCGTGGGGGTGGTCGCGGTGGGACTGCTCAGCGTGTTCGACGCGCAGGCCTTCCCCAGCGAGACGGTGTGGTCGGCCTTCGGCCGCGGCTACGGTTTCGTCCCGCTCATCCTGCCGATCCTGGGGCTGCTCTGGCTGCGCAGGAACCGGCCGGGCCGCCCCCGCGACTGACCCGGGGGCCGGCGGGCGAAATCCGCCGCCGACGTCGTGCGGCAGCGTGAGAGTATGGCCGGAGAGCATCATCCGGCCCGCCTCCAGGGAGTGACATGACCAGCAACAGCCCCGAGCACGAGAACCCCACCACGCCCGGCGGACGCGGCCGCGACGTCGCAGGAGCCTCCGGGGTGCCCCTCGAACCGGGCAGGCCCGTCGCGCCGTCGACGACGTCCTCCCCGCGCACCGGGACCACGGCCTCCGGCGATGCCGCACCCGCCGGCAAGGGCGGCACCACGCCGGCCAAGGCCGGGACCACCCCCGCCCAGGGCAAGAAGGCGGGCAAGGGCGGATCAGGCGACGACTGGAACGTCTTCCGCACCGTGGTCGTCCTTGTGGGCGTGGTCATCGCCGGGTTCGGCGCCTACTACCTGATCCTCGGCACGGCGGGCCTGCCCGACACCGAGGCCGACCCGGTGAACCCCACGCTGGAGAGCCAGTTCCGGTTCTTCTCGGCGATGATGGTGGGCGTCGGCGCCGCCTTCATCACCATCGCCATCAAGTTCCAGTGGGCCAACATGCTCTGGCTGGTGTGCCTCATGGTGTTCGCCGGCGGCATCGGGAGGGTCCTGTCCTGGGCCTTCTCGGGCACGCCCAACTACGTCCTGATCATCCTCATGGTCGTCGAACTGGCGTTCCCCCCGGCCCTGCTCGTCTGGCACAAGTACATCGCGAAGACGAGCGACCTCCGCAGGGAGTTCTCACAGCGCGGCTAGGCCGACGGTGCCGTACACGCCCGCGGTACCCCGTGCGTGGCCGCCCGATGCCGTACGGGGCGTACCGGTCGGCCATAATGAGATGGGCGATCGACCCGCCGGAGGACCCCCGGTGCCAGGGGGATCGGCCGGATCATGAAGGAGATGCGTGTACTACTGGAGAGACCTGGACAGCGTGCCCCCGGAGTTCGGGCCCTCCGTCCTGACGCTGGGCAACTTCGACGGCGTGCACCGGGGCCACCAGCGCGTCCTGCAGCAGGTCGTCGAGGCGGCCCGGCAGCGCTCCGCGGCCGCCGTCGTCGTCTCCTTCGAACCCCATCCGGCCCGGGTGCACCGCCCGGAGTCCGCCCCCGAGCTGATCATGGGCCTCGACGACCGCGTCGAGACCCTCGCGGAGTCCGGCATCGATGCGCTGCTGATGATGCACTACACCCTCGAGCTGGCCGCGAACTCGCCCGAGGAATTCGTGGAGCGCGTGTTCGTCCGTGCGCTGAAGGCCCGGGCGGTCGTCATCGGCCACGACGTCCGGTTCGGCCGCGGCAACAGCGGCGACCTCGACACCATGCGGGAACTCGGCCGGACGCTCGGCTTCGAGGTGATCGCGATCGACGACTTCGGCACCAGCTTCCCCATGGACGCGACCGACGCCGACGGCGACCGCCGGTGCTCGTCCACCTGGGTGAGGGAGGCCCTCGAGGCCGGCGACGTCGGTACCGCCGCCCGCGTCCTGGGCCGCCACCACCGCATGCGCGGCGACGTGGTGCACGGTGCGGCGCGCGGACGGGAGCTCGGCTACCCGACGGCGAACCTCGCCGCATCCTCCGAGGGCTACATCCCCGCCGACGGCATCTACGCCGGCTGGCTGACCGACCAGGCCGGGACCCGCTGGCCGGCCGCGATCTCGGTGGGTTCCAACCCGACCTTCGACGGCGTCGACCGGCAGGTCGAGGCGCACGTCATCAACCGGCCGCCCGAACGGGTGCAGGACTTCGACCTGTACGGTCAGGCCGTCGTCGTCGAATTCGTGGAGCGGCTACGCGGGCAGGTGGCGTACACCGGACCCGAGGCGCTGATCGCGCAGATGAGGCTCGACGTCGAGCGCGCGCGCGGGTTGCTTTCGACAGAACAACAGCCCAGACGCTAAACTGGCTGGAGATCCGGCTGCAGTCCGTGGTGGCTGGATTTTTCTGTGTCGTCGCGCAAGCGATGCTCAGCACCTGATCACGGTACAACTCTAGGAGTTACTCGTGGCCCTTGACGCCGCCATCAAGCAGGAGATCATCAAGCAGTACGCCCTCGCCGAAGGTGACACCGGTTCACCCGAGGTGCAGATCGCGATGCTCTCCCGCCGCATCCTCGACCTGACCGAGCACCTGAAGATGCACAAGCACGACCACCACACGCGTCGTGGCCTGCTTCTTCTCGTCGGCCGCCGCCGTCGCCTGCTGGACTACCTGCGGGACACCGACATCGCGCGGTACCGGTCGCTCATCGAGCGCCTCGGCCTGCGTCGATAACCAGCATCGGAAGGCGGCATCCTCCCCTCGGGGAGGAAGCCGCCTTTCTGCGCTGGGGTGACGACCAGCACCACCGGCAAGGAAAACCTGCACCAGCAGGAATGACAACGCACAACAGGAGTCGACCGGCACCGCGCATTCGCGGTCCTCGGTAGTGGTCTCCGGAACGCATCGAGACGATGCTGATCCGTGGATCTCGATCGAAGACCGGGTGCTGTGGGCCGTCCAGCAGGGACGGAACCCACGACGGGTGCCGATTGCCTCCGATACCCCAGAAACGGAGGTGACTCTCTTGGAGGGTCCCGAAATCCAGTTCGCCGAAGCAGTGATCGACAACGGTCGCTTCGGAACACGCACCGTCCGCTTCGAGACCGGGCGCCTCGCCCAGCAGGCCGCCGGCTCCGCCATGGTCTACATCGACGAGGACACCGCACTGCTCTCGGCCACCACCGCGGGCAAGCAGCCGCGCGAAGGCTTCGACTTCTTCCCCCTGACGGTCGACGTCGAGGAGCGCATGTACGCCGCGGGCCGCATCCCGGGCTCGTTCTTCCGCCGCGAGGGCCGCCCCTCCACTGAGGCCATCCTCGCCTGCCGCCTCATGGACCGCCCGCTGCGCCCCGCGTTCGTCAAGGGCCTGCGCAACGAGGTCCAGGTCGTCGTGACCGTCCTCGCGATCAACCCCGACGTCCGCTACGACGTCGTCGCCATCAACGCGGCCTCCATGTCCACCCAGCTGTCCGGCCTGCCCTTCTCCGGCCCAATCGGCGGCGTGCGCGTGGCCCTCGTGTCCGACGGCAGCGGCGCCGACCAGTGGATCGCCTTCCCCAAGCACTCCGAGCTCGAGAACTCCGTCTTCGACATGGTCGTCGCCGGACGCATCGCCGGTGACGACGTCGCGATCATGATGGTCGAGGCCGAGGCCACCGACAACTCCTGGACCCTCATCAAGGAGAACGGCGCTACGGCCCCCACCGAGGAGATCGTCGCCGACGGCCTCGAGGCCGCGAAGCCCTTCATCCGCGCCCTGTGCGAGGCGCAGGCAGACCTCGCGGGCCGCGCCGCGAAGCCGACCGTCGAGTTCCCGATCTTCCTGGACTACCAGGACGACGTGTACGAGGCGATCGAGGCCGCCGGGTCCGAGAAGCTCACGCAGGTCTTCCAGATCGCCGACAAGCAGGAGCGCGGCGCCGCGACCGACGCCCTGAAGTCCGAGCTCATGGACGCCCTCGGCGGCCAGTTCGAGGGACGCGAGAAGGAGCTGTCCGCAGCCTTCCGCTCGCTCAACAAGGCCGTCGTCCGCCAGCGCATCCTCAAGGACCAGGTCCGTATCGACGGCCGTGGCCTGAGCGACATCCGCAAGCTCACCGCCGAGGTCGAGGTCCTGCCGCGCGTGCACGGCTCCGCGATCTTCGAGCGCGGCGAGACCCAAATCATGGGCGTCACCACGCTGAACATGCTCAAGATGGAGCAGCAGATCGACTCGCTGTCGCCCGTCACGCGCAAGCGCTACATGCACAACTACAACTTCCCGCCCTACTCCACCGGTGAGACCGGCCGCGTCGGTTCGCCGAAGCGCCGCGAGATCGGCCACGGAGCACTGGCAGAGCGCGCCCTCGTGCCCGTCCTGCCGACCCGCGAGGAGTTCCCCTACGCGATCCGCCAGGTCTCCGAGGCGCTGAGCTCCAACGGCTCGACGTCCATGGGCTCGGTCTGCGCCTCCACGCTGTCGCTGCTCAACGCGGGCGTGCCCCTCCGGGCGCCCGTCGCGGGCATCGCCATGGGCCTCGTGTCCGACGTCGTCGACGGCCAGACGCGCTACGCGGCGCTGACCGACATCCTGGGAGCCGAGGACGCCTTCGGCGACATGGACTTCAAGGTCGCCGGCACGTCCGAGTTCGTCACCGCGATCCAGCTCGACACCAAGCTCGACGGCATCCCCGCCTCGGTGCTCGCCGCCGCGCTGAAGCAGGCGCGCGAGGCGCGCCTGCACATCCTCGGTGTCCTGCAGGCCGCGATCGACGCCCCGGACGAGCTCTCCGAGTTCGCGCCGCGCATCATCTCGGTCAAGATCCCCGTGGACAAGATCGGCGAGGTCATCGGCCCCAAGGGCAAGATGATCAACCAGATCCAGGAGGACACCGGAGCGGACATCTCCATCGAGGACGACGGCACCGTGCTGATCGGCGCCACGAACGGCGAGTCGGCCGAGGCCGCCCGCGCCGCCGTGAACGCCATCGCGAACCCGCAGGTCCCCGAGATCGGTGAGCGCTACCTGGGCACGGTCGTCAAGACCACGACGTTCGGCGCCTTCGTCTCGCTGACCCCGGGCAAGGACGGCCTCCTGCACATCTCCGAGCTGCGCAAGCTCGCCGGCGGCAAGCGCGTCGACAACGTCGACGAGATCGTCTCCGTGGGCCAGAAGGTCCAGGTCGAGATCACCAAGGTCGACGACCGCGGAAAGCTCTCGCTCTCGCCCGTCGTCGCCGAGGAGTCCGCAGCGACGTCCGAGGACGCCGGTATCGAACTGCCCGAGCCGGCAGCGGGCGACGACGACTGATCCGTCGCCCGCTCGACCTGAGCGGCCCATGGCCTGCGGCCCCGGCGCCTACCGATCGAACTCGGTCGGCGCCGGGGCCGTCGGCCTTCCCAGAACTCCCAGAAAGACCGGCATGTCCCTGTCCTCCGTAGTGTCCCTGCCCCTGCTGCCGACGCCCCGCACGGGGTCCGACGGCCTCGACCCCACCTTCGTGTCGGGCGATCCAGGAGGCAACGTCGTGCGCCGCAGCGTGCTGCCCGGGGGAGTGCGCGTGCTCACCGAGGCGATGCCGGGGCAGCGTTCGGCGACGATCGGCTTCTGGGTGGGCGTCGGTTCCCGTGACGAGGCCGAGGGCCAGCACGGCAGCACGCACTTCCTCGAGCACCTGCTGTTCAAGGGAACCTCGCGCCGCAGCGCCATGGACATCGCGTCCGCCTTCGACGAGGTGGGCGGCGAATCGAACGCGGCCACCGCGAAGGAGAACACCTGCTACTACGCGCGGGTGCTGGACTCGGACCTGCCCATGGCCATCGACGTCATCGCGGACATGGTGACCTCGGCCGTGCTCGACCCGGAAGAGCTCGAGCAGGAGCGCGACGTCATCCTCGAGGAGATCGCGATGGACAGCGACGACCCGGCGGACGTCGCCCACGAGAAGTTCGTGGAGCTCGTGCTGGGCGACCACCCGCTCGGCCGACCCATCGGCGGGACCCCCGAGGCCATCCGTGCGGTTCCGCGGGAGTCCGTCCTCGCCCACTACCGGCGCTACTACACGCCCGCCGAACTGGTGGTCACCGCCGCCGGAGGCCTCGACCACGACGTCGTCTGCCGGCTCGTGCAGGAGGCACTCGAGACAGCGGGGTGGACGCTCGACGAGGGCGCCCTGCCGGTCGCGCGCCGATCCACCACCGAGGCCCAGGTGCAGGGCGCCACGGGTACCCACGTGATCCGCCGGGCCGTCGAGCAGTCCAACATCCTCATCGGCTGCCCGTCCCTCACCGCCACCGACGAGCGCCGCTTCGCCATGAGCGTCCTGAACGCCGTCCTCGGCGGCGGCATGTCCTCCCGCCTCTTCCAGGAGATCCGGGAGAAGCGAGGCCTGGTCTACTCCACCTACTCCTTCTCGGCCTCCTACGCCGACGCCGGCTACTTCGGCATGTACGCCGGCTGCTCGCCCGCCAAGACGGGGCAGGTCATCGCGCTCCTCGGCGCCGAACTGGACCGGCTGGCCGCCGACGGCATCGACGCCGAGGAGCTCCGCAAGGCCGTCGGGCAGCTCTCGGGCGGGCTCGTCATGGCCCTGGAGGACAGTAGCTCCCGCATGTCCCGCCTCGGTCGCTCGGAACTGGTGTCGGGGGAGTTCGTCGACATGGACACCTCGCTCGACCGGATCCGGTCCGTCACGGCCGGGGAGGTGCAGTCGCTGGCCCGTGAGCTCGCGGCCGCACCGCGCACCACGGTCGTCGTCGGGCCGTTCGACTCCGAGGCCGACTTCACGCGCTGAAGGGCGCGGTCAGCCGCCGGCGAAGGGCGGCAGGACGTCGAGCACGTCGTCGTCCTGCAGGACGGTCGCGGGATCGCGCAACGCCACCTCGTTGAGCAGGAAGCTGCTGCGCTCCAGGACCCTCGCGAGGGACGGGGCGCCCGCTGCGGAAGGACGCTCGCGCAGCCCGTCGAGCACCGCGGCGAGGGTCCGTCCGCCGGGCAGGCGCTCCTCGTCCACGCCCGTCGCGGCCCTGGCCGCACCGAAGTACCGCACCAGCACGTCAGCCACCGATGGCGCTCATCGACCGGTCGGGCTGCACGAAGTCCTCGGCGCCGAGGCCCGTATGATCCATGCCGTGCGCGCGGGGCTTCAGCCACATGGCCTCGCGCCAGCGCCGGGCGACGGCGTCGTCGTCCGCGCCGGAGCGCAGGAGCCCCCGCAGGTCGGTCTCCTCGCGGGAGAAGAGGCAGCTCATCACCCTGCCCTCCGCGGTGACGCGCGTGCGGCGGCAGTCGGCGCAGAAGGGTTCGGTCACCGACGCGATGATGCCCACGGTGCCGAGGACGACGTCGGGGGTCTCCCTGGCCCGGACCTCCCACCGCTCGGCGGGGGCGCCGTCGCGCGTGCGCGGATCGGGGGTGAGGACGAAGCGGGTCTCGACGAGCGCGCGCATCTCGGCGGCCGTGACCATGCCCTCCTTCGTCCAGCCGTGGTCGGCGTCCAGGGGCATCTGCTCGATGAAACGCAGCTCGAAGCCGCGGGCCACCGCCCATGCCACGAGCTCGGGCGCCTCGTGGTCGTTGATGCCGCGCATGAGCACCGCGTTGATCTTCACGAGCCCGAGACCGGCGTCCGCCGCGGCCTCGATGCCCTTGAGGACGCGGTCCAGGAAGGGTCGCCGGGTCAGTTGCGCAAACGTCTCGGGGTGCAGGGAGTCCATCGAGACGTTGATGCGCGTCAGGCCGGCGTCCTTGAGCTGCACGGCCCGGCGGTCCAGGCCCAGGGCGTTGGTGGTCATGGAGATGGGCAGCGCGGGATGTCCCGTGCGGATGTCCCGGATGATCTCCAGCAGGTCTGCGCGCACGAGCGGTTCCCCGCCGGTGAGGCGCAGTTCGCGGATCCCGAGCAGATCGACGCCGATGCGGACCAGCCGTACGATCTCCTCGCGGGAGAGCACCTGGTCTTTCTGCAGCCAGTTGAGGCCCTCGGCGGGCATGCAGTAGGTGCACCGCAGGTTGCACTTGTCCGTGAGGGACAGGCGCATGTCGGTCGCCTGCCGGCCGTGGATGTCCAGGAGTCCCCGGCCTGCGTCCGCAGTGGCAGCGTGGGCACCGCGCGGCATCCCCAGGTGTACTCCCATGGAACGAGGGTACGCCCTCCGGCAGGCGGCGCCCTATCCGGGCGGCAGGGGACGCCCCGGCTGGTCCTCGGCGCCGGAATGGGGTAGGAGGGCCGCCCCGACAGGACCGGGGAACCGGGTGGGGGCGGCAGTCGTGTAACGGTGGGTCCCTGCCCGGCAACGCGCCGTCGCCGGGATCCCAGGGGAAGGCAGGAATGATTCGACAGCGGACATGGGCGGCGGTGTCGGGCGCCCTCGCCGTCGGGCTCGGTGTGATCGGCGGGGAGCTGGCCGCGGCCGCCCTGAGTCCCTCCGTGACGCCGGTCAGCGCCGTCGGCTCCGCCGTGATCGACGGCCTGCCGCCGGGCGTGAAGGACTGGGCCATCGCCTGGTTCGGCACCGCGGACAAGGCGGTCCTGCTGGGGGCGATCGCGCTCGTCATCGCGGTCCTCGCCCTCGTCGCCGGCGTGCTGGAGCACCGCAGGCGTTTCGCCGGTCGGGCGGTGGTCCTCGCCTTCGGCGTCCTCGGCGTCCTCGCCGTGGCATCGCGCCCGCAGTCCTCCCTGGTGTCCTTCGTGGCGCCCGTTCTCGCCGCGGTGCTGGCGGTGCTCGTCCTCGATGCCCTCGTGCGCTCTCTCGGGTCCTGGACCAGGGCGGCCGGGACCGACACCGAGGGCTCCACCCCGGCACGCCGGCGGTTCCTGCAGGGCGCGGGAGGCGCGGCGGTGGTGGCTGCCGCGACGGGCGCCGCGGCTGCCGGGGTGCGCTCGTCGCAGACCACGGTGGCGCAGCAGCGCGCCGCCCTCCGCCTTCCCGCCCCTGCGGACGTCACCCCGCCTCCCGAGGGGTCCGTCGTCCCCGACGGCGCGGACCTCGAGATGGAGGGCATCACGGAGCTGGTGACGCCCTCCGACGACTTCTACCGGATCGACACCGCCCTCGTGGTACCCGTCGTCGATCCGGCGCAGTGGTCCCTGAAGGTCACCGGGCTCGTGGACCGCGAGGTGGAGATCACGCTCGACGAACTGCTCGCCCTGCCCCTCATCGAGCGCCACATCACCCTCGCGTGCGTGTCCAACACCGTGGGCGGGGACCTCACGGGCAACGCCCGCTGGCTCGGCTGGCCGGTCCGCGAGCTCCTGGCCCGCGCCGGCGTGCAGGCGGGCGCGGACATGGTGCTGTCGCGGAGCGTCGACGGGTTCACCGCCGGCACGCCCCTGGAGGCCCTGACCGACGCACGCGACTCCCTGCTCGCGGTCGGCATGAACGGCGAAGCCCTGCCGGTCGAGCACGGCTTCCCGGTCCGGCTCGTGGTCCCCGGACTCTACGGTTTCGTGTCCGCGACGAAGTGGGTGAGCGAGCTGAAGGTCACCCGCTTCGCCGACGACCGCGCGTACTGGTCCACGCGCGGCTGGTCCGAGCGGGGCCCCGTCAAGACCTCCTCCCGCATCGACGTCCCGCGCTCCGGCGCGCGCATCCCGGCGGGCGACGTCGTCGTGGGCGGCGTGGCCTGGGCCCAGCGACGGGGAGTGGAGGCCGTGGAGGTGAGGGTCGACGGCGGCCCTTGGCAGCGCGCGACACTCGCCCGGCCGATCTCCGCCGACACCTGGTGCCAGTACAGCACCACGCTGCGGCTGGACGCCGGCTCCCACACGCTCCAGGCACGTGCCGTCGACCGCACGGGGGACGTCCAATCCGAGGCGTCCGTGGAGCCGGCGCCTGACGGGGCGGAGGGACTGCACACGGTAACGTTCACGGTGACCTAGACCACCGGGTCGGCCCTCCTGCACCGGGCCGCCGGCCGACGCGGAAGGCAGCCATGAGAAGAACCGTCGACGAACACCGGGCCGCCGTCGCCGGGCTCCTGCGCTGGAGCAGCGGGTACGACGGTGCCGGGGCAGAGGTCCTGCCGCTCGCCGCGGCGCTGGGTCGGGCACTGGCCGGGGACGTCGCCGCGCCGGTGAGCCTGCCGCCCTTCGCCAATTCCCAGATGGACGGCTACGCTGTCCACGCCGACGACCTCGCCGGCAGGGACGCCTTCGAGGTCGCCGACGCCATCCCCGCCGGCTCCGTGCCGCCGCCCCTGGCACCGGGCACCGCCGCGCCGATCATGACGGGCGCCATGCTGCCCGAGGGCGCCGCCGCCGTGGTGCCCATCGAACGCGCCGACCCGGCGCAGTTCCACTCCGCCACGGACAGGGCCCGCGGACCCGTCACCGTCCGGCTCCCCGCCGGCATCGACGCCGGCCTGTTCGTCCGGAACGCCGGCAGCGACATCGCCGAGGGGGAGGCGGCGCTCCGGGCAGGCACGCTGCTCGGCCCCGCCCAGCTCGGTCTCCTCGCCGCGTGCGGTGTCGGCGAGGTGCCCGTCCGTCCCCGCTTCCGCGTGCTGCTGCTCTCCACGGGTGACGAGGTCGCCGAGCCCGGCGCCCCGCTGGCCCCCGGCTCGATCTACGACGCCAACACCACGCTCCTGGAGGCGGCCCTGCGCGAGGCCGGGGCCGAGGTCTCCCGCCACAGGCTCCTCGGCGACGACCCGGCGGTGCTGCGCGACGCCTTCGGGGCCATCCCCGCCGGCAGCACCCACCTGGTCCTCTCCACGGGAGGCATCAGCCAGGGTGCGTACGAGGTGGTGAAGCAGGCGCTGGCCGACAGCAGCGTGGAGTTCTCCTCCGTCGCGATGCAACCGGGTGGCCCGCAGGCCCACGGCACCATCTCGGGCATCCCGTTCCTCGGGTTCCCCGGCAACCCCGTCAGTGCGATCGTCTCGTTCGAGATGTTCCTGCGCCCGGCCCTGCACCAGCTGACCGGCGTGCCCGCCCCGCGCCCGGTGCTGGAGGCAGTCCTCGTCGACGCCCTCGACAGTCCCCGCGCGAAGCACCAGCTGCGGCGCGGGCTCTACCGCGACGGCAAGGTGGCACTCGTCGGCGGGCCCGACTCCCATCTCCTGCACGCCCTCGCCGCCTCCAACTGCCTGGTGCACGTCCCGGAGGGCGTCGCCGCGCTCGCCCCGGGAGACCGCGTCGAGGTCACGCTCATGGGCCCGGTGCCCACGGACCCCTTCGCCGTCGAGGACGTGCTCGTGCTGGACGAGGCCGGTACGGATGCGGCCGGCACTGGTTGAATGGACTCCGCAGAAAGGATCCAGCCATGAGCACCCCACCTCCCACCCCGCCGCCCGCGGACGCGCTGTCGCACGTCCGCGCCGACGGCACCGCCCACATGGTCGACGTCTCCGGCAAGCAGGCCACCGTCCGCCAGGCCGTCGCCGAGGCGACGCTCGAGACCACGCCCGACGTCGTCGCCCTCATCACAGAGGGGGACCTGCCGAAGGGCGACGCCCTCGCCGTCGCCCGGATCGCCGGCATCATGGCCGCGAAGCAGACGTCCTCGCTCATCCCGCTGTGCCACCCGCTCCCGCTGTCCAAGGTGACCGTGGACTTCGAGCCCGACGGCGGCGCCGTCCGGATCATCGCGCTCGTGCGGACCACCGCGCTCACGGGCGTCGAGATGGAGGCGCTCACGGCGGCGTCCGTGGCGGCCCTGACGCTGTACGACATGATCAAGGCCGTCGACAAGCACGCGGTCATCAACGGCACGCGCGTGGTGTCGAAGTCCGGCGGCAAGAGCGGGGACTGGACCATATGACCGCTCTCCGCACCGCCGCCGTGGTCATCGCCTCCACCCGGGCGGCCGCCGGCATCTATCAGGACGAGTGCGGGCCCGCGATCGCCGAGTGGCTCTACCGGCACGGCTTCGCCGTCACGGACGCCGTCGTGGTGCCCGACGGCGACGCCGTCGGGTCCGCGATCGGCGCCGCGCTCGAGGCGCGCCCGGCGGTCCTGATCACGAGCGGGGGGACCGGCCTGAGCCCCGACGACGCCACCCCCGAGCAGACCGCCCCCTACCTCACCCGCAGCCTCCCCGGCATCATGGAGGCCATCCGCCGGGCAGGTGCGGACGCGGTCCCCACCGCCGTCCTCAGCCGCGGGCTGGCGGGCACCGCGGGCACGACCTTCGTCCTCAACCTGCCCGGATCACCCGGCGGGGTGCGCGACGGGCTCGCCGTCCTCGCACCGCTCATCGACCACATCTGCTCCCAGCTGGAGGGCCACCATGACCACCGGTGAAGTGATCCACGCAGCCGTCGCCGCCACCCCGATCACCCCCGAGGAGGCCCACGCCGGTGTCGACTCCCCGTACTGCGGGGCCGTGGTCGGCTTCAGCGGCGTGGTGCGGGACCACGACGGCGGGCGCTCCGTCACGTCCCTGAGCTACTCCGCCCACCCGAGCGCCGAGCGGGTGATCCGCGAGGTCGCCGAGGAGATCGCCGCCCGCCACGACGGCGTCCGCATCTGGGTGGCCCACCGGATCGGCCCCCTGGCCATCGGCGACCAGGCGCTCGTCGCCGCCGTCGGCGCCGCGCACCGCGGGGAGGCGTTCCGGGCCTGCTCGGACCTCGTGGACCTCGTCAAGGAACGCGTGCCCATCTGGAAGGAGCAGTTCTTCACGGACGGGACCGTGGAGTGGGTTGGCGCAGGGGAACAGTAGGGTTGGGGGCATGACCGAACACCTGCCCGTGGCCGTCCTGGGCGCCCGCGGCCGCATGGGCTCCGAGGCCGTGCGCGCCGTCGAGGCCGCTGCCGACCTGGAGCTCGTCGCGGCCCTCGGCAGCAGCGACCCGCTCGACTCGCTCCTGTCCGCCGGCGCGCGCGTCGTCGTCGACCTCACCGTCCCGGACGCCACCGTCGGGAACGTGTCCTTCGCCGTCGAGCACGGCATGCATGCCGTGGTCGGGACCACCGGCTGGACGGACGAGCGCCTAACCCGCCTGGAGACGCTGCTGGCCGGCAGCCCCGGCACGGGCGTGCTGATCGCACCGAACTTCGCCCTCGGCTCCGTGCTCGCCACGGCCTTCGCCGCGGCCGCCGCACGGTACTTCGAGTCCGTCGAGATCGTGGAGCTGCACCACCCCGACAAGGTGGACGCGCCCTCCGGCACCGCCGTCCGGACCGCACGGCTCGTCGCCGCCGCCCGCGCAGCAGCGGGCGTGCCGCAGGCTCCCGACGCGACACGCGAGATGCTCGACGGCGCCCGCGGAGCCGGGATCGACGGCGTCCCGGTGCACTCGGTCCGCCTGCGCGGGCTCACGGCGCACCAGGAGGTGCTGCTGGGCAGCCCGGGGGAGCAGCTGACCATCCGGCACGACTCCTACGACCGCGCGTCCTTCATGCCCGGCGTGCTCCTCGGCATCCGGTCCGTCGCCGACCACCCCGGCCTGACCGTGGGGCTCGACGGCTACCTGGACCTGCCGACCGGCGGGGCCCGGTGACCGCAGTGGAGTTCTACCGGCAGCATCAGGCAAAGCTCGGCGTTCTGCTCATCACGGCCCTGCTCGTCTTCTGGCTCGCCGTCGCCTTCCAGCGCAGCTTCCTGCTGCTCGGCGATCCGGAGCCGGTCGCGAAGGCCATCGGAGCCGCCTACCTCCTGCTGCCGTGCATCGGCGCCTGGGCGCTGATCCGCGAACTGCTCTTCGGGGCGCAGACGCAGCGCATGGCGCGCCGGCTCGAGGCCGAGGGCGGCCTGCCGGTCGACGACCTCCCGAGGGCGCCCTCCGGCCGGATCGTGCGTTCCGCCGCGGACGCGGCGTTCCCCGCCTACCAGGCGGAGGCCGAGGCGGACCCGGAGAACTGGCGCACCTGGTTCCGTCTCTCGTGCGCCTACGACGCCGCGGGAGACCGCAAGCGCGCCCGGCGGGCCATGCGCGACGCCGCGAAGCTGTACCGACAGGACGGCGCCGGCGCCTGACCGGGCAGCCGGCGGGTGGTCAGCGCCGCACCTCGGCGTGGCCCTCGCGCGCGGCGTTCGCGGCACCGGAGGTCAGCAGCTCCAGCGGCCCGCGGGCGTGCAGGCGCTGGAAGAGGATGCCGAGGGCGACCGCGGCGAGCACCTGCACCCAGAACAGCTGCAGCGGGTCCGGCAGCGGCACGAGCTGGTCCGCCCAGCTCATCACGCAGATGTGCAGGCTGTAGAGGGTCAGCGTCATGGCCCCGGGAGCCGACAGCGGCAGGAGCGCCTGCGGGAACTGCCGGGTCAGCAGCAGGCACACGGCGATAACGGCGGCGGCCGACCCGGCCACGTGCACCAGGTCCAGGGTGGTCCCCGAGTGGGGTGCGCTCACGGCCAGCCACCACCAGGAGCCGGACTGGTCCACGCCGGCGAGCCCGACGTCGAGCATCGCCTCGAGCGGGTAGCGGCGCCCGTCGGGTGTCTGCAGGAGCGCCGCGAGCCCTCCGCCCGGACCGAGGAGCTGCGCGCTGACGAGGCGGGCGCCGACCGCCGCGATGATCCCCGCGACGAGGAGGCCCAGCTGCACGCCGAGGCGCGAGAGGTCCAGCCGACCGATCACCATGCCGATCAGGAGGAAGCCGAGCCACTGCAGCACCGGGTAGTACCCGGTCAGGAGGACGTCCGCGGCCAGCGTCTGCGGCACGAGGAAGTGCTCGAAGAGGGGATTGCCGCCCACCGACGCCGGGACCACGCTCCCGGCCACCACCGGGCGCAGCAGGTACGCCGCGACGGGAGCGAGCACCACCCAGCCCGCGGCCCAGGCGGCGAGGGGACCCGTCCGGAGGCCCGTGAAGGGCAGCGCGAGGAGGAAGAGCACACCGTAGTGGAAGAGGATGATCGCGATGTTCGTCTCGACCCCGCCGAGCACCAGTCCGACCAGGGCGATGATCACGGCGCGCACCGCGATGCCGCGCCGGTCCGCGGACAGCGTCCGGTCGCGGTGCGGGAACCGGCCGCCCGTCAGCAGGGCCAGACCGATCCCGGCGACGACGGCGAACAGCCCCGACGCGCGTCCCGAGAAGAGCAGGGCCGTCCACGTGGCCTCGGTGGTGCCGGGCGTGTAGAGCGGGAGGACGTGGGTGCTCATCATGCCGAAGAGCGCCACGCCGCGGGCTGCGTCGATCCCGGTCAGCCGCCGGGGAGCGGACTTCGTGTGCATCCCGCCATGGTCCCACAGGCGCCCCGGCCCGGCCTGTGCCCGACCCCTGCCAGGATGCGCCGGGCGGGGTGCCCTTGCCGCCGCCCACCCCGCGAACGGGTAACGTTTCACCCATGGCTGACACCCCCTCGCGCACCCTCCCGTTCGGTTCCCTCGTGACGGCGATGGTCACACCGTTCACCGCCGACGGCGCCGTCGACTTCGACGCGACGGCCGCCCTCGCCGCCCGGCTCGTCGATGACGGCTGCGACGGTCTGGTGGTCTCCGGCACCACCGGGGAGACCTCCACGCTGGAGGACTCCGAGAAGGAGGACCTCTACCGCGTGGTCGTCGAGACGGTGGGGGACCGTGCCCGCGTCATCGCCGGCACGGGCACGAACCACACCTCGCACTCCGTCGAGATGGCCCGGCGAGCCGAGCGGGCCGGTGCCCACGCGCAGCTGGTCGTGACGCCGTACTACAACAAGCCCACGCAGCCCGGCGTGCTGGCACACTTCGAGGCGGTCGCCGCCGCGACCGACCTGCCGATCATGATCTATGACATCCCCGGCCGGTCCGCCATCCCCATCACCACCGAGACGATGCTCCGGCTCGCCGAGAACCCCAGGATCGGTGCCCTGAAGGACGCGAAGGCCGACTTCGGCGCCATCACGCAGGTCCTCGCCGCCACCGACCTCGACGTCTACTCCGGTGACGACGGCCTCACCCTCCCGTGGATGGCCGCGGGCGCCGTCGGCGTCGTCAGCGTCACCGCGCACGTCGCGACCACCGCCTTCCGGGCGCTCGTCGACGCCGCGGCAGCGGGCGACTTCGTCGAGGCGCGCCGGGTCCACTTCGAGCTCGACCCCGTGATCCGCGCCGTCATGACGCACATCCCGGGCGCCATCTCCGCCAAGCACATCCTGCACCTGCAGGGGGTGCTGCCGAACGCCGTCGTGCGACTGCCTCTCGTGGAGCCCGATGCGCGCGAACTGGAGCCGGTCCTCGCCGACCTCGCCGAGGCCGGGTGGGACCTGTCCGCCCTCGGGGTCCGGCGGGACGCGCGGGCATGAGCGAGCACGGCGGTACGGGACCGGCCCTGCGCGAACTGCCACCCGCCCTCGAGCCGGGCACCCTGCGGGTGGTGCCGCTGGGCGGCCTCGGCGAG
Source organism: Arthrobacter sp. MDT2-16 (assembly GCF_054510925.1). Classification (NCBI taxonomy): domain Bacteria; kingdom Bacillati; phylum Actinomycetota; class Actinomycetes; order Micrococcales; family Micrococcaceae; genus Arthrobacter; species Arthrobacter sp. MDT2-16. The sequence goes on along the minus strand of NZ_JBTNDP010000009.1, from coordinate 59,886 downwards.
ATCGGCCGGAACATGGCGGTCTTCGAGATCCACGGCAAGCTGCTGATCGTCGACTGCGGCGTCCTGTTCCCCGAGGAGAACCAGCCCGGCGTGGACCTCATCCTGCCGGACTTCTCCTACATCGAGGACCGGCTCGACGACGTCGTCGGCCTCGTCCTCACGCACGGCCACGAGGACCACATCGGCGCGGTCCCGTACCTGCTGCGCCTGAAGGCCGACATCCCGATCATCGGCTCGCAGCTGACGCTCGCGCTCATCGAGGCGAAGCTGCAGGAGCACCGCATCCGGCCGTACACGCTCACGGTCTCCGAGGGGCAGATCGAACAGCTCGGACCGTTCGAGTGCGAGTTCGTCGCGGTCAACCACTCCATCCCGGACGCCCTCGCGGTGTTCCTGCGCACCGAGGCCGGCACGGTCCTGCACACGGGCGACTTCAAGATGGACCAGCTGCCCCTGGACGGCCGCATCACCGACCTGCGTGCCTTCGCCCGCCTCGGCGAGGAGGGCGTGGACCTGTTCATGGTGGACTCCACGAACGCCGACGTGCCCGGCTTCACCACCGCCGAACGCGAGATCGGGCCGGTCCTCGAGAACCTGTTCGGGCAGGTGAGGAAACGCATCATCGTGGCGTCCTTCTCCTCCCACGTGCACCGCGTGCAGCAGGTGCTCGATGCCGCGCACGCCCACGGGCGCTTCGTCTGCTTCGCCGGTCGCTCGATGGTGCGCAACATGGCGATCGCCGAGAAGCTCGGCTACCTGAAGGTCCCGGCCGGGATCCTCGTGGACATCAAGAACGTCGACGACCTGCCCGACGACCGCGTGGTCCTGATGTCCACCGGCTCCCAGGGCGAGCCCATGGCGGCGCTGTCGCGCATGGCCAACGGCGACCACCGCATCACGGTGGGCCGCGGCGACACCGTGATCCTGGCGTCGTCGCTGATCCCCGGCAACGAGAACGCGGTGTACCGCGTGATCAACGGGCTCCTGAAGCTCGGCGCCGACGTCATCCACAAGGGCAACGCGAAGGTTCACGTCTCCGGCCACGCCGCCGCCGGGGAGCTGCTCTACTGCTACAACATCCTGCGGCCGAGGAACGTGATGCCGGTGCACGGCGAGACGCGGCACCTCATCGCCAACGGCCGGCTCGCGGAGCAGACGGGCGTGCCGGCGTCGAACGTCCTGCTCACCGAGGACGGCTCGGTCATCGACCTCGTGGACGGCACGGCCCGCGTGGTGGGCACCGTGGAGTGCGGCTACGTGTACGTGGACGGCTCCAGCGTCGGCGAGATCACGGACGCCGACCTCAAGGACCGGCGCATCCTCGGCGAGGAGGGCTTCATCTCGATCATCACGGTCGTGAACCGCACCACCGGGAAGATCGTCTCGGGCCCGGACATCCACGCCCGCGGCTTCGCCGAGGACGACTCCGTGTTCGACGAGATCACGCCGAAGATCAGCGCGGCCCTCGAGGACGCCGTGACGAACACCACCGACCACACCACGTACCAGCTGCAGCAGGTGGTCCGGCGCACCGTCGGCACGTGGGTCAACCGCCGCTACCGCAGGCGTCCCATGATCATCCCGGTGGTCCTCGAGGCCTGATCCGGGGTATCCGCCGCCTCCCTCCGCCCGGTCGCCCCGATCCGTCAGGAACCGGAGATCCGTCGGTTCGGATGCGCCGTCCGGTACCGTGAAGGGCATGGCCACTCGAACGACCCCTGCCCCGCGGGGCCAGCACCAGACCCGCAGCAGGGGAGCGTCCGCCGTCGGCGCGGCCCCCCGGACCAAGGCAGCAGGAGGGTCCTCGGCGAAGGGGAGTGCGCGTCCCCCGGCGAAGTCCCGGCAGGCGCCGGCCCCGCCGGAGCCCCGGCACGAGGACCGCCCCGCGCTCCCGCTGAGGGCCGTCCAGGCCGTCTGGATGGGCATGGCGGGCGCCGCCGCGTCCGGCGTCCGGGTCTTCGGGCACGCCGTCACCCCTGAGCGGGAGCTGCGCCGCGACGGCTCCGGCTTCTTCCTCCTCCTGCTGGCCCTCGCCGTCGCCGCCGTCGAGTGGTGGGCACTGACGGGCCTTCCCGCCGACATCGTGCACGCCGCGGCCGGCGGCACCTTCGGCTGGATGGCCCTGCTCCTGCCGTTCCTGCTCGGTATCGGCGCCGTGCGCCTCTTCCGGTACCCGGAGCGCCACCGGGCCAACAACCGCATCAGCATCGGCCTGCTCGTCATCCTCTTCGCCGGATCGGGCATCGCGCACCTCGTCGGTGGGGGGCCCGCCCTCTCGGACGGGCTCGACGCGCTCTGGCGAGCCGGCGGCGTGGTGGGCTTCCTCACGGCCGGTCCCCTCAGCTCCGTCCTCACGGCGTGGCCCGTCGGCGTCCTGCTCGCCCTCGTGGTCCTCCTCGGCCTGCTGATCGTCACCGCGACGCCCTTCCGCCACATCCCCGCCCGCCTGCGTTCGCTCTACGAGCACCTGATGGGCCAGGACCCCGACGACGCCGGCCACAAGCGCGACGACGGGCACGACCAGAGCTACCTCTACGAGACGCACGGTGCCACGGCCAAGCCGGAGCCGAAGAAGCGCAAGCGCCTGTTCGGCAAGGACAGGACCGACGAACCCTTCGACGCCGAGCACGGCGCAGGCGCGGATGACGCCGACGGCTACGTGGGCGACGAGGCGTTCGAGCGCGCCGTCATCGAGGACGAGGAGCGCCGGGCCCGCGAGGCCGAGGCGGCCGTTCCCCCCGGCGTCCGTCGCCCCACCAAGCAGGAACTGGCCGCCGAGGAGCTCAAGCGCTCCTCGACCAGCCGCCGGCCCGCGGCACCGGCACCGGAGCGCGCCCCCGAGGGGGCCACCGAGGCGATCGACGTCGTCCCCGCCGCGAAGGCGCTCATCGTCCCCTCCACCCCCGTGCAGCCGCAGGTCCCGCCGACGCCCATCCCGCAGCGCACCGAGCAGCTCCAGCTCGCCGGCGACGTCGCGTACACGCTGCCGCCGTCGGACTACCTGCCGGCCGGCACGCCGCCGAAGGAACGCTCGGAGGCCAACGACGCCGTCGTCGCCGCCCTGACCCACACCCTCGACCAGTTCAACGTGGACGCCAAGGTGACGGGCTTCTCCCGTGGCCCCACGGTGACGCGCTACGAGATCGAGCTCGCCCCGGGCACCAAGGTGGAGCGCGTCACGGCCCTGTCGAAGAACATCTCCTACGCCGTCGCGAGCTCCGACGTCCGGATCCTCTCGCCCATCCCCGGCAAGTCCGCCATCGGCATCGAGATCCCCAACACCGACCGCGAGACGGTGTCGCTCGGCGACGTGCTGCGCTCCGGCAACGCCCGGAAGACCGAGCACCCGATGGTCATGGGCGTGGGCAAGGACGTCGAGGGCGGGTTCGTCGTCGCGAACCTCGCCAAGATGCCCCACCTGCTCGTGGCCGGTGCCACGGGTGCCGGCAAGTCGTCCTTCGTGAACTCGATGATCACGTCCATCCTCATGCGTTCCACGCCCGACGAGGTGCGCATGGTCATGGTCGACCCAAAGCGCGTGGAGCTGACGGCCTACGAGGGCGTACCGCACCTGATCACCCCGATCATCACGAACCCCAAGAAGGCCGCCGAGGCGCTGCAATGGGTCGTCCGGGAGATGGACACCCGCTACGACGACCTCGCGAACTTCGGGTACAAGCACATCGACGACTTCAACAAGGCGGTCCGCAACGGGAAGGTCGTCCCGCCCGAGGGCTCCAAGCGCGTCGTGCGCCCCTACCCGTACCTCCTGGTCATCGTGGACGAGCTCGCCGACCTCATGATGGTCGCGCCGCGCGACGTCGAGGACTCCATCGTCAGGATCACGCAGCTCGCGCGCGCCGCCGGCATCCACCTCGTGCTCGCCACGCAGCGGCCGTCCGTCGACGTCGTCACCGGCCTGATCAAGGCGAACGTCCCGTCCCGCATGGCGTTCGCGACGTCGTCCGTCACCGACTCCCGCGTGGTCCTCGACCAGCCGGGCGCCGAGAAGCTGATCGGTCAGGGCGACGCGCTTTTCCTGCCCATGGGCGCCTCCAAGCCCATGCGCGTCCAGGGTGCCTGGGTCACCGAGTCCGAGATCCACCGCGTCGTCGAGCACGTCAAGGGCCAGCTCCAGGCCACCTACCGCGAGGACGTGGCGGTCGAGGCGCCGAAGAAGCAGATCGACGACGACATCGGGGACGACCTCGACGTCCTGCTGCAGGCCACCGAGCTGGTGGTCACCACGCAGTTCGGGTCCACGTCGATGTTGCAGCGCAAGCTGCGGGTCGGATTCGCGAAGGCCGGGCGGCTCATGGACCTCCTCGAGTCCCGCGGCGTCGTCGGCCCGTCCGAGGGCTCCAAGGCCCGCGACGTGCTGGTCAAGCCCGACGACCTCGAGCCGGTGCTTGCGGCCATGCGCGGCGACGAGCCGGTGGCCCAGCCGCGCCCCCCACAGGCGCCGGTGGACCTCGTGGCCGAGGACCTCGCCTCCAGGCCGCAGGCCGTCGACTACTACGACGGCGCGGATGCGACCGGGGGGTCCGCCGACGAGGACGGCGAGGACGCCTGGAACCTCACCGGCAGGTAGCCTGAGACGGTGAACAGCTCCCCGAGCCCGGCGGTGCCGGTCCTGAACATCGCGAACGTCCTCACGGTCGTGCGAATCCTGCTGGTCCCCTTCTTCATCTGGTTCCTGCTGCTCGACGACGGGCGCGCCGGGCTGTTCCGCTGGCTCGCCGTCCTCACCTTCGTGGTCGCGATCTACACGGACAAGCTCGACGGCGACCTGGCCCGCAGCAGGGGGCTCATCACGGACTTCGGCAAGATCGCCGACCCGATCGCCGACAAGCTGCTCATCGGATCCGCCCTGGTGCTGCTGTCGGTCCTGGGCGAGCTCTGGTGGTGGGTGACCGTCGTCATCCTCGTCCGAGAGGTGGGCATCACGCTGTTGCGCTTCGCCGTGATCCGGTACGGCGTCATGCCGGCCTCGCGCGGCGGCAAGCTCAAGACCGTGGTCCAGACCGTCGCCATCCTGCTGTTCCTGATCCCGCTGCAGGCCCTCGTGGGGGACTGGGCGTGGTGGGTCGCCGCGGCCGTCATGGCGGCCGCCGTCGCCATCACCGTGGTGACCGGCGTCGACTACATCGTCCAGGCGATCCGGTTGCGGGCGAGCGCCCGCAAGTGACGGGGGTGCGGCCGGCATCGGACGTCGTCGCCCTCGCGGCACGGCGGGGACTCACGGTGGCCACGGCCGAGTCGCTCACGGCGGGGATGGTCGCCGCAGCCCTCGCCGAGGTGCCGGGCGCCTCGTCCGTGCTGCAGGGCGGCATAGTGGCATATCAGGTGTCCGTCAAGCAGAACCTCCTGAGGGTCGATGCGCAGCTCCTCGCGAGCGCCGGTGCCGTGGATGCCCGCGTCGCCGCGGCGATGGCGGAGGGGGCGCGGTCCGCGCTCTCGGCCGACATCGGTATCGCGACCACCGGCGTCGCCGGCCCGTCGGCGCACGAGGGCAAGCCCGTCGGCACCGTGTTCACAGCGATCTCGAGCGCCGAGGGCACGGAATCGTTCGAACACCACTTCGCCGGGACCCGCGACGAGATCAGGGCCGCTTCGCGGGATGCCGTGCTCGGCGAGCTCCTCGGAGCACTGTCCAGGGGAACAAACGGCGGGCAGGGGTAGTTATAAACAGTGCCGGCCGTTGGTAGGGTTGGCGACTCAGGCTCAAGCAGCTCGGGCAGGTCATCATCACGTGGCACACGTCGATCAGGACGGTGCCGCATTCATGAGGGAGCAAGGCGATACAGATGGTAAAGCAGCCCGTGTCCGTAAACGGCGTCGTCCGTTGGCGTGATGTGGGGTTGGCAGAGGATGCACAACGCAAGCCCAAGGAGCGCAAAATGGTAGTTCTTCGCCATGAGATCGGCGATGTCCTCCGCGACGTCCGCCAGCGCCAGGGCCGGACTCTGCGTGAGGTGTCGCACAGTGCGAGGGTCTCCCTCGGATACCTCAGCGAGGTCGAGCGTGGCCAGAAGGAAGCATCCTCTGAACTCCTCTCATCAATCTGCAGTGCACTCGAGGTGCCGCTCTCCTCGATGCTGCGGGAAGTCAGCGACCGCCTGGCAGAAGCAGAAGGCGTGTCCATCCCGGACACCATCCCGCAGGAGTTCTCGCGGGAGTTCGGGGACGATCTCACCGACGATCTGAACGACGACTTCCGTCGGGGACTCGCGGCCACGAACCGCTAGTACCCCCACGACAAGGAAGGCCCGTCCCCTCGGGGACGGGCCTTCCTGCCGTCCGCTACCAGTTGTCCTTGGTGTACGTGTTGTTCAGCTGGGCGATCAGGGTGCCGAGCCGGGTGAGGTCGTCGACGTCCCAGTCCTCCATGAGCTGGTGGAACGCCTGCTTGCGGGCGTGCTGCGCCGCGACGAGCTGCCGGGTCCCGGCCTCCGTCAGCGAGATCGCCTGGGCACGGCCGTCCAGGGGGTCGGCCTCCTTCTGCACGAGGCCGAGCTGTTCCAGCATCGCGATCTGCCGGCTGACCGACGGCTTGCCCACGCCCACGCTGGCAGCGATGTCCGTGAGGCGCATGGAACCCTCGCGCTGCAGGATCACGAGGAGCCCGTAGGCTGCCGGCTCCATGTCGGGGTGCACGCGGCGGGCCACCTTGTAGGAGTTCGACCGCGCCCGCCGCCACAGCATGCTCAACTGCTGCTCGAGCGCCTCGATGGCGGCATCGGTGTCGGCGTCATCCCCGGGGTAGGCGTCAAGGCCCGGGCCGGGGTCCGTGGTGCTCGGCTTCGCGTTCATGGGGCCATTGTAGGGTGACGTGTCGCGGGGAACACCATGGCGCGGCCAACTCCTTCCGCCCCGTCGGTGCCGGGGTGCGGGCACCGAAGGGGCGGTGCTGCCGCGGCGGCCCCGCCCGCTGCCGCGCGCGGGCGGAGGATCGGGCGCGACGGTGCACCCGCCGGGTGGTACACGCAGAATAGAGGGACGCGCGCGGCTCCACGGCAGCCGCGCGGCCGGACGACGAGAGCAGGGACAGCACATGCGGTTGAGCGACTTCTGGCGACTGATGGACGAGGAGTTCGGCGCGGGCTACTCCAGGACCCTCGCCAGGGATCTCGTCGTCGACCGGCTCGGCGACCGGACCGCGGCCGAAGCACTCGCCGCAGGGGTGGACCCGCGGGCCGTATGGGAGGCGGTGTGCCGGGCGCAGGACGTGCCGCGGGAGCGTTGGCTGGGCCGCGACATCAGGCCCCGGTGAGTCCGCGGGGACGGTCCGCAGCCGGGAATCGGACACCCGCGGATGCCGCGAATAATCGAATACCTGTTCGGACGGCGGTATACTGGGGGAGGAGTCGGCGCGCTCCTGTGCACATAGCGGTGACCCGACCTCAAACTGTCGGCGCAGGCTAATACAGTCGTCATGAACACGTAAACAGGCCAGTTGGCCATGGACAACCGAGGTGAAGAATGGCCGCTCCAGACCGCGAGAAAGCCCTCGAAGCTGCTCTCGCCCAGATCGACAAGCAGTACGGCAAGGGATCCGTGATGCGTCTCGGCGACGAGACGCGGGCGCCCATCGAGACCATCTCGACCAGCTCCATCGCCCTGGACGCCGCCCTCGGCATCGGTGGCCTCCCGCGTGGCAGGGTCGTGGAGATCTACGGCCCGGAATCCTCCGGAAAGACCACCGTCGCCCTCCACGCCGTCGCCAGCGCTCAGCGCAACGGGGGGATCGCCGCCTTCATCGACGCCGAGCACGCCCTCGATCCCGAGTACGCCAAGAGGCTGGGCGTCGACACCGATGCCCTGCTCGTGTCGCAGCCGGATACCGGTGAGCAGGCGCTCGAGATCATGGACATGCTGGTGGGATCGGGTTCGATCGACATCATCGTCATCGACTCCGTCGCCGCGCTCGTACCGCGCGCCGAGATCGAGGGTGAGATGGGCGACAGCCACGTCGGCCTCCAGGCTCGCCTGATGAGCCAGGCGCTCCGGAAGATCACAGGACGACTGAGCCAGACCAAGACCACCGCGATCTTCATCAACCAGCTGCGCGAGAAGATCGGCGTCTTCTTCGGGAGCCCCGAGACCACCACGGGTGGCAAGGCGCTCAAGTTCTACGCGTCGGTGCGCATCGACGTGCGCCGCATCGAGACGCTGAAGGAAGGCGTGAATGCGGTGGGTAACCGGACCCGCGCCAAGATCGTGAAGAACAAGATGGCACCGCCCTTCAAGCAGGCCGAGTTCGACATCCTCTACGGTCACGGCATCTCCCGTGAGGGCGGGCTGATCGACGTGGGCGTCGAGAACGGACTGGTGAAGAAGTCCGGTGCCTGGTTCACCTACGACGGGGATCAGCTGGGGCAGGGCAAGGAGAACGCCCGGAAGTTCCTCAGGGACAACCCCGGCCTGGCCGACGAGCTCGAGCAGAAGATCAGGGTCAAGCTCGGCATCGGCGTGCAGCCGGAGGAAGAGGTCGAGGCTCCCAAGCTCAAGGCCGTCGGCGGCGAGTAGGGCGCATGCCGACCGACACCGGGCCCGAACCGGTCGAATGGGGGATCTCCTTCGGTCGGTTCGGTTCGGACAGCTCGCGGGACGATCCGGCGGGAAGCACCGATTCCACCGGCTCCAGCGGCTCGAAGACGGCCGGGCGGGGGTCGTTCGGCCGGTCCGGTACGAGCAGTTCCGGTGACGGGTCGGCCGGTTCGTCCGGCTCCAGCGGCTCGAAGAAGACCGGGCGGGGGTCGTTCGGCCGTTCGGGTTTCCCGCAGTCCAGGTCCTCCGCCGGCCGGACCGCTGGAGGTCAGAAGCGGGTCCGGTCCGGGGGCCGTGGCGGAGGTTCACGCCGGGCCCCGTTCGACGACCCTTTCAGCCCGGTCGTGGGCTTGTCTGCGGATGCGCCGGACGCAGGGGAGAGGTCCGCAGATCCCGCGTTCCACCCGGAATGGCCCGATGGTGCCGGTCACGACGCCGCCGGATCGGGCGGAGCCCAGGAGGTCCACCTGGACCCATCGGCGGAGGAGCTCCCCGGGCGGCGCCGTGTGGGCCGCAGCACCAGGGGCCGAGCCGCAGGCAGGGCCGCCGGCACTGACGGCGACGGGCCGCCCGGGTCCGACGCACCCGCGAGGAGCGACGAGGACTGGGCATCGGAAGCGCGGTCCATCCTGCTGCGCCAGCTCGCCCTCGGTGCGCGGAGCCGCCACCAGCTCGACGTCAAGCTCACCGAGCGGGCTGTCCCCGCAACGGTGGCGGCCGCCGTCCTCGACCGGTTCGAAGAGGTTCAGTTGATCGACGACGCCGAGTTCGCCCGCATGTGGGTTCGGACCCGGACCGCCGCCAGGTCGCTGTCCAGGTCGTCCCTGCGCCGTGAGCTCGCGGACAAGGGCATCGAGACGGAGCTGGCGGAGGATGCCCTGCTGCAGATCTCCGACGAGGACGAGCACGAGCGGGCGCGTGACGTCGTCAGGCGAAAGCTCCGCAGCAGCACCGACCTGTCCGACCGTGCGGTGCGCGACAAGGAGGTGCGCCGGCTCGTCGGCGTCCTCGCCCGCAAGGGCTACAGTCCCGGTACCGCGTTCTCGATCGTCAAGGACGTCATCGCCGAGGCGGGCACCGACGATTGAGCGGAACCGGAAGGATTGTGGGCGTTCCGGCCGCCAGCCGTACGCTTGAGGGCGTGAGCATGACAGCCCCCGTCCCCCTCGACGACACCACCAGCGGAACTATCAGCGAGCCCACGGACGCGCCTGGCGACCATCGCCGTACCTACGAGGTGCGCACCTTCGGCTGCCAGATGAACGTCCATGACTCCGAGCGCATCTCGGGCCTCCTCGAGGGCGCCGGGCTCAGCCGCGTGCAGCAGGGCCAGGCCGACGTCGTCGTCTTCAACACCTGCGCCGTGCGTGAGAACGCCGACAACAAGCTGTACGGCAATCTCGGCATCCTCAAGGCCGTGAAGGAAGCACGTCCGGGCCTCCAGATCGCCGTGGGCGGCTGCCTCGCCCAGAAGGACAGGGAGACGATCCTCCGGAGGGCGCCGTGGGTGGACGCCGTGTTCGGGACCCACAACATCGGCGCGCTGCCGGCTCTGCTCGAGCGTGCCCGGCACAACCAGGACGCGCAGCTCGAGATCCTCGAGTCCCTCGACGTCTTCCCGTCCACGCTGCCCACTCGGCGCGAGTCCGTCTACGCGGGCTGGGTGTCCATCTCCGTCGGCTGCAACAACACCTGCACGTTCTGCATCGTGCCGTCGCTGCGGGGCAAGGAGCGCGACCGCCGGCCCGGGGAGATCCTCGCCGAGATCGAGGCCCTCGTGGCCGACGGCGCCGTCGAGGTGACGCTGCTGGGGCAGAACGTCAACTCCTACGGCGTGGAGTTCGGGGACCGCGGTGCCTTCGCGAAGCTGCTCCGCGCCTGCGGCTCGATCGAAGGGCTCGAGCGCGTGCGCTTCACGAGCCCCCACCCGGCCGCGTTCACGGACGACGTCATCGACGCCATGGCCGAGACGCCGAACGTGATGCCGCAGCTGCACATGCCGCTGCAGTCGGGCTCCGACGCGGTCCTCAGGGCCATGCGCCGCTCCTACCGGTCCACCCGTTTCCTCGGGATCCTCGAGCGCGTCCGCGAGCGCATGCCGGACGCTGCCATCTCGACGGACATCATCGTCGGGTTCCCCGGGGAGACGGAGGAGGACTTCCAGGCCACGCTCGACGTCGTCGAACAGGCGCGCTTCGCCACCGCCTTCACGTTCCAGTACTCCCGGCGCCCCGGGACCCCCGCGGCGGACCTGCCGGACCAGCTGCCCAAGGCGGTGGTCCAGGAGCGCTTCGAACGGCTGACGGCGCTGCAGGACCGCATCGCCCGCGAGGAGAACGCCCGCCAGGTCGGCACGCTCGTCGAGGTGCTCGTCACGGACCAGCAGGGACGCAAGGCATCGGAGACGCACCGCCTCACGGGGCGGGCACGCGACCAGCGCCTGGTCCACTTCTCGGTGCCCGACGGCGCCGAGACGCCCCGACCCGGCGACGTCGTGACGCTTCCCGTCACCGAGGCGGCGTCCTTCCACCTGCTGTCCGATCCGTCGCCCGCCGAGTACTCGCTCCGCCGCTCGCGCGCCGGCGACGCGTGGGACCGCAGCCAGGCGGACTCCTGCGGCATCCCCGTCACGCCGAGCGGCGCCCCGCGCCCGGTGGCGCTGGGCATGCCGTCTCTGCCCGTCCGGGCCGGCGCCCTTTGACCCTCCCGGTCGTCGCCGTCGTCGGTCCCACCGGGTCGGGCAAATCGGATCTCGGCGTCGCCCTGGCGCAACGCCTCGGCGGGGAGGTGGTCAACGCCGACGCCCTGCAGTTCTACCGCGGCATGGACATCGGCACGGCGAAGCTGACCCCGGCGGAGCGGCAGGGCGTGGAGCACCACCTGCTGGACGTCCTCGACGTCACCGAGGAGGCGAGCGTCGCCGCCTACCAGGACGACGCCCGCCGCATCATCGACAGCATCCACGACCGGGGCAGGGTCCCGATCCTCGTGGGCGGGTCCGGGCTGTACGTCCGGGCGGCCCTGGACCGGCTGGAGTTCCCGCCCACCGATCCCTCCGTCCGGGAGCGGCTCGAGGCCGAACTCGCCGAAGGAGGGGCCGCTGCGTTCCGGGAGCGCCTGCATGCCGTCGACCCCGCCTCGGCCGGACGCATCAGGGATGACCGCCGTCTGGTACGGGCACTGGAGGTGCACGAGATCAGCGGACGGCCCTTCAGCGCCTTCATGCCCCGGCGCGAGTACCACCGGCCGACCGTGCAGATCGGTCTCGCGGTGGACCGCGACCTCCTGCGCGACCGGCTGGCGCGGCGCGTGCAGGTCATGGTCCGGGACGGCCTCGCGGAGGAGGTCCGGAGCCTCGCCGACTCGGGGCTCAGGGAGGGTAGGACGGCCTCCCGCGCCCTCGGGTACGCACAGTTCCTGCAGGTCCTCGACGGGTCCGTGACGGAGGCCGCCGCGGTCGAGGACACCATCGCCGCGACGCGGCGGTTCGCCAAACGCCAGCTGACCTGGTTCCGCGGCGACCCGCGCGTCGCCTGGCTCGACTGGCAGGCGGACGGCCTGGTCGACCAGGCCGTCGGACTCGCCAGGCGTTCCGGGGACCTATCCTGAGACGGTGACCGATCACCTCGCCGACACTGCAGCCCCCTCCGCCCGGCAGTCCGCCGGGCTGTCCTTCTCGAAGGGCCATGGCACGGGCAACGACTTCATCCTGACCCTCGATCCCGACGGGGACGCGCCGACCGACGCCGCGGTCGTCGCCGCGCTGTGCGACCGGCACCGCGGGATCGGTGCCGACGGGTACATCCGCGCCGTCCGGTCCTCAGCGCTCCCCGAGGGGCGTGCCCTGCTGCAGACCGAGCCGGCCGCCGAATGGTTCATGGACTACCGCAACGGTGACGGATCGGTGTCGGAGATGTGCGGCAACGGGGTCCGGGTGTTCGTCCATTTCCTCCTCGCCCAGAAGGTGGCCGACCTGCCGCAGGGCGGGGAGCTGGCCATCGGGACCCGCGCCGGCGTCAAGCGGGTCACGCGATCGGGGGACGGCTACGCGGTGGACATGGGGCCGTGGGAGTTCATCTTCCCGGAGGCGGCCGTGGCACGGGGTATGGACTCCCTCGTCGCCATCGGCGGGCTCGACGTCGACCGTCCCGCGCTGTCGATCAGCATGGGTAACCCGCACACCGTCGTCGCCCTCGCCGAACGGACCGAACTCGATTCCACCGATCTCCACCGCGCACCGGCGGTCCAGCCGGTGCCGCCCGAGGGCACCAACGTGGAACTCGTGGTCCCGTCCGATCCGCTCGTGGGTGACGACGGCGTGGGGCGCCTCACGATGCGCGTGCACGAGCGCGGCGTCGGCGAGACCCAGTCCTGCGGCACCGGGGCCTGCGCCGCGGCCGCCGGTACCCGGTTCTGGGCGGGGGAGGGCGCACCGGCCCGGTGGCTCGTGACGGTTCCCGGCGGCGTCGTCGGCGTCACCTTCTTCGACGGCCCCGACGGTCGCGAGCACGTGCAGCTCAGCGGGCCGGCCGTCTTGGTGGCCGACGGCGTGCTGTCGACCCGCGGCTGAGCGGACGCGCCCCGGACGCCCCGGCATCACTGCCCGCGGCGCACCTCCAGGATGCGGAAGGACTTCGACGTCTCGGCGCGGCGGACGAGGAAGTCGTCCGGCAGTTCCCCGGCGAGCCAGCGCTGCAGGGAGTCGGCGCCGAGGTTCTTCTGCACCACGAGCCACGCGCTGCCACCGGGCGCGAGGCGCGGCAGCCAGCGGAGCAGCAGCGCGTGCAGCTCCTGTTTCCCGATCCGGATGGGCGGATTGGACCAGATCGTGTCGAAGGCCAGGTCCGCATCGACGTCGTCCGGGGTCGAGGCCACGACATTGCCCAGCCCCAGCCGCCGTGCGTTCTCGGCGGTCAGCGCAATGCACCGCTCGTTGACGTCGACGGCACGGACCTCGGCCTCCGGTGCCTTCAGCGCCATCGTGAGGGCGATCGGTCCCCAGCCGCACCCGAGGTCCAGCAGGCGCCGGCCCTCGGGGTCCGGCACGGATCCGAGGAGGATCGACGTGCCCTTGTCCACGCCGTCGGGGCTGAAGAGGCCCGACGAGGTCACGAGCTCCCTGCGCTCACCGGCGAGGACGACGGAGAGGGGCCTGCGCGTCTCGGGCCCGACCGGCCGGGCGCTGAAGTAGTGCTGCGGCTCCTGGGATGCGTCCATAGGGAAAAGCGTAGCGGCACGCCCTCGCCGGTCCCCGCCGGCGGTCCTCCTTCCGGCGCAAGGCGGTTTCGCCCCGCGAGAATACGCTGGAACGCCGTCGGTGGGCCGCCGTAGAATCGAACGACATTCACTGAAGGAGAACATGACCGAGAATCACGGACATCCCACCGGGGCCGACATGGGCCCGGAGGAGATCCAAGCCGTCATCGACCGGATCCTCGCCAGCGACGAAGCTGCCGCGGCGAAGGCGAAGAACGGGACGACACCGGAGAAGACCACCGCACCGATCGAGAAGACCTGGCGCTCCCGTGCGCTCGCGCTGTCGAGCGAGGACGAGCCCGCCGACGCCGACGGGGACCAGCAGGACCTGGCGGAACGCCGTGCGCTCCGCCGCGTGGCGGGTCTTTCCACCGAACTCGAGGACGTCACCGAGGTCGAGTACCGGCAGCTGAGGCTGGAGCGGGTGGTCCTCGCCGGCCTCTGGAGCGAAGGGACCGCGCTGGACGCCGAGAACTCGCTGCAGGAACTCGCCGCCCTCGCGGAGACTGCCGGATCGGAGGTGCTGGACGGCATCGTGCAGCGCCGCCTGAAGCCGGACCCCGCCACGTTCCTCGGCTCGGGCAAGGCCCAGGAGCTCAAGAGCATCGTCCAGGCGACCGGCGCCGACACCGTGATCGTCGACAGCGAGCTCTCCCCGTCGCAGCGCCGCGGCCTGGAGGACATCGTCAAGGTGAAGGTCATCGACCGCACCGCCCTGATCCTCGACATCTTCGCCCAGCACGCCCAGAGCCGCGAGGGCAAGGCCCAGGTCGAGCTGGCGCAGCTCGAGTACCTGCTGCCCCGCCTGCGTGGCTGGGGCGAATCGATGTCCCGCCAGGCCGGTGGCCAGGTCGGCAGCGCGAGCGCCGGCATGGGCTCCCGCGGTCCCGGTGAGACGAAGATCGAACTCGACCGCCGCAAGATCCGCACGAGGATGGCGAAGCTGCGCCGCGAGATCGCAGGCATGAAGCCGGCGCGGGAGACCAAGCGGTCCAACCGCAAGCGGAACCAGGTACCCTCCGTCGCCATCGCCGGCTACACGAACGCCGGCAAGTCGTCCCTGTTGAACCGGCTCACGGACGCCGGGGTCCTCGTCGAGAACGCCCTGTTCGCGACGCTCGATCCGACGGTGCGCCGGGCCGAGACCCCGGACGGCATCGGCTACACGCTCGCCGACACCGTCGGCTTCGTCCGGTCGCTGCCCACCCAGCTGGTCGAGGCATTCCGCTCGACGCTGGAGGAGGTCGCGGACGCGGACCTGATCCTGCACGTCGTCGACGTCTCGCACCCGGACCCGGAGGGCCAGCTCGCTGCGGTCCGCACCGTCCTGACCGAGGTCGATGCCCGCAAGGTGCCCGAGATCGTGGTCTTCAACAAGGCCGACGCCGCCGACCCGTTCGTCATCGAGCGGCTGCGGCAGCGCGAGCCGCGCTCCGTCGTCGTCTCCGCGCGCACCGGTGCCGGCATGACGGAACTGAAGCAGCTCATCAGCACGAACATCCCGCGTCCCGGCGTGAAGCTGGACCTGCTGGTGCCCTACGAGCGCGGCGAGGTCCTCAGCCGCCTGCACCAGGAGGACGTGGAGATCCTCGGCCTCGAGCATGTCGACGAGGGCACCCGCCTCGAGGTGATGGTCCGCGAGGGACTGGCAGCCGATCTGGAGCCGTACCTCCGGCATGGGTGACAGCACCCGATCCGGCGCCGTCGTCGCGGCGTCGGACCCGGCGCGCCACTCCGCCGAAGCCCGTCAGGCACTGGAACTGCTCGACGCCGCCGTGGCGGCCATGGGCGGCGAGATGCGCGCCGGCCAGCACGAGATGGTGCGGCAGGTCAGCGAGGCCATCCGCTCGGGCGACCACCTGCTGGTCCAGGCCGGCACCGGCACGGGGAAGTCCCTGGCGTACCTGGTCCCCCTGATCGCCCACGCCATGGACAGTGACCGCCCGTCCGTGGTCTCGACGGCGACGCTCGCCCTCCAGGCCCAGATCGTGGGCCGTGACCTGCCACGCCTCCTCGATGCCGTGAAACCCGCTCTCGCGCGCCCCGTCGACGTCGCGCTCCTCAAGGGCCGTTCCAACTACGTGTGCCTGCACAAGACCGGCGGAGGCTTCCCCGAGGAGGACGCCCCCGACGCCCTCTTCAGCCTCGGCGAGGACGCAGCACCGCACCCCTCCCCGGCCCTCGGCGGGGGAGGCCCCGCGTCGGCACTCGGCAGGGAGGTGGTCCGGCTGCGCGAGTGGGCGGAGGACACGGACACGGGCGACCGCGACGACCTCGTCCCCGGTGTCAGCGACCGCGCGTGGCGGCAGGTGTCGGTCTCCAGCATGGAGTGCCTGGGCGCCGCCCGCTGCCCGATGGCCCAGGAGTGCTTCAGCGAGAAGGCGCGCGCCGCTGCCGCGGACGCTGACATCATCATCACGAACCACGCGATGCTCGCCATCAGCGCGTTCGAGGGGCTGGCCGTCCTGCCCGAGTACGACGTCGTCGTGATCGACGAGGCGCACGAACTCCACGACCGCGTGACCGGGGCGGTCTCCGGACAGCTCTCCGCCTCCATGGTGAGCGCCGCCGCGACCGCCCTCCGCCGCCACGCCTCGATCGGCACCGCAGCCCTCGACACCGCGGCGTCCGCCTTCGAGGCGGCCTCCGAACTCGTGCCCTCCGGGCTCCTGCCGGGCGGCCTCCCCGACGACCTCGAGGAATCCCTCGCGCAGGTCCGGGACGCCGCACGCGCCGCGCTCTCCGACACGAAGACGGACGGCAAGTCGGAGGCCGACGTCGACGGCGGGCGGCAGGTTGCACGCTCCCGCGTCACCCTGGTGTTCGACCTCGCCGAGCGGATCCTCGCGGCCGCAGACCTCGATGAGGTGGTCTGGGCGTCCCGGCCGAGCACCTTCACGCCCGGATCCGGCTACGCGCAGCCGGATGAGAGTGCGCCCGCGACGCTGAACGTGGCGCCGCTCTCGGTGGCGGCGCGCCTGCGGGAGGGCCTCTTCGAGGACCACACCGTGGTGCTCACCTCCGCGACGCTCGCGATCGGTGCCGAGTTCGGACCCGTCGCGGGATCGCTGGGCCTCAGCGGCCCCGGCGCGCCGGCCTGGACCGGCGTCGACGTCGGCAGCCCGTTCGACTACCCGCGGCAGGGCGTGCTGTACGTGGCGAAGGACCTGCCGAAGCCCGAACGCGGCACGTCCGACGCGCAGCTGGCAGAACTGCTGACCCTGCTCCGGGCATCCCGCGGGGGAGCCCTGGGACTCTTCTCCTCCAAGCGGGCTGCCGAGGAGGCGGCGGAGGCGCTGCGCCCCCAGGTCGACTTCGAGATCCTCTGCCAGGGGGAGTCCTCCCTCAACGCCCTGGTCACGCAGTTCGCTGATGAGCCGGACACCTGCCTGTTCGGCACCATGTCCCTCTGGCAGGGCGTGGATGTGCCGGGCGCCTCGTGCCGCCTGGTGGTGATCGACCGCATCCCGTTCCCGCGGCCGGACGATCCGCTCATGACGGCGCGGACACGGGCCGTGGCCCGCAACGGCGGCAATGGCTTCATGAGTGTCTCCGCGACGCATGCCGCGATCCGCCTCGCACAGGGCGCCGGCCGCCTGATCCGGTCGGGAGGCGATCGGGGCGTCGTCGCGGTCCTTGACAGCCGCCTCGCGACGGCTCGCTACGGCGGGTTCCTCCGGGCTGCGCTACCGCCCTTCTGGGCGACCACGGACAGGGCCACCGTCACCGGGATCCTGGAGCGGCTCTCCACCCGCTGACGGCCCGGCCCGGCCCCGGCAGGTCCGGGCACCCAACCACGAGGGGCGCCGCAGTCACCGGACTGTAGGCGCCCCTCGGGCGGAGAGCGGGGCGCCTACAGTGCGCGCATCACCGAGACGACCTTGCCCATGATGCTGGCGTGGTCGCCGAGGATGGGCTCGTAGCGCGTGTTCTGGGGCAGCAGCCACGTGTGTCCGTCCCGTTGACGGAACGTCTTCACCGTGGCCTCGTCATCGAGCAGCGCTGCGACGATGTCCCCGTTCTGGGCGCTCTGCTGCTTGCGGACCACCACCCAGTCGCCGTCGCAGATGGCGGCGTCGACCATCGAGTCGCCGGAGACCCTGAGCATGAACAGGTCGCCGTGGCCCACGAGCTGTCGGGGCAGGGGCATGACGTCCTCGACCACCTGATCGGCGAGGATCGGGCCACCAGCGGCGATACGGCCGACCAGTGGGACCAGCGCGGTGTCCACCGCGACCCGGTGCTCCGCCGAGGTCTTCCGCTCCGGCGACCCGTCGGGACCCGCCGGCGCCTCGGCGGGCAACGTCAGCGGCAGCAGGACCTCCATGGCGCGGGGGCGCTTGGGGTCGCGCCGGAGATAGCCGAGCCGTTCGAGCTGGGACAGCTGATGCGTCACGCTCGACAGGCTCGCCAGACCCACGGTGTCACCGATCTCCCGCATGGACGGCGGGTAGCCCTTGTCCGCGATCGAGCGCTGGATCGTCTCGAGGATGGTCAGCTGACGTGCGGTCAGTCCCTTGGACACCGAGCGGCCCCGCGGGCGGCCCCGGCCCGCGGTGATCGGAACGGCGTCGCCGGGGACGTCGGCGATGTTCGATTCCTGCCGGACTGCCGGTGTTGGTTCCGCCACTGTTCTGCCTTTCGCCTGGGACCGCAGATCCCGTGGAGCCCACCACCGGCATTCCGCTGCGGCGGAATCCATTGTGTCGGTGGCGGGTGATTGTCTGAGGTGCATCGACGGCCTGCCTGCCGCTCAGCAGCGGCAGAGGCCGGTGATGCCCTGTCCTGATCACGCTAGGGCAGGCCTGCATGCTTTTCAAACATATGTTCGAGCGAGTCTCGACAACGGTCGTCGGTGAGTGCTAGAACTGAGTTCGAGTTAATTAGAACATCCGTTCGAAACGGGCGTCCAGCCCGGAACGGCTATTCGAAGGAAAAGAGGCTTGGCAATGGCTGAAGCACGAGTTCTGCAGGGCAGCACGGCGCTGTGGGCGCTGACACCCGGCCGCCCGGAAGTGCCCTTCCGCGCGGTCCCCGCGGGTCGCATCCGGCCGACGCGGCTCCGTACCTCCACGCAGCGGAGTACGGAGCGGAGTACGGAGCGGATCGCCGGCCCGGTCGCAGGGCGGCTCGAGGAGCGGAACCCGGAGCGTCCCCTCACCCTGACGCGCCGCGGACGGCTGCTGCTGGTCGGTCTGCCCATCGCGCTGGGCGTGGCGGCGCTCATCCTCCTCGGTGCCTTCCTCACCTCCCAGGCGCAGGCGGGCGAGTCCCTGCCGGAATCGTCCGCGACCGTCGAGGTCAGCGTCGCGGCGGGGGAGTCACTGTGGGACCTCGCGCTGCGCCACGCCCCCGATCGCGATCCCCGGGACGTCGTGGCGGAGATGGTCGAGCTCAACAACCTCCGCGGCTCGGTGGTCCAGGCCGGGCAGAGCATCGCGGTACCCGTCGGGGGATAGCACCGAAGGCGAGGTCCCCGGCCGGAACCCCGACCGGATGGTCCCATCGGACCGACCGAATCGAGCGCGATTACCGGCGGAAGGGGGCATCCCTTAAACTTGTCGAGTGCCTTCCTCCGTCGACGCCCTAGCGAACCTGCCCCTGCGCGATGACCTCGTGGGCCTGCACCCGTACGGGGCCCCGCAGCTGGACGTGCCGATCCTGCTCAATGTCAACGAGAACACGCACGGCGTGCCGGCTGACGTGCATGCCGCCATCGTCGACGCCGTCGCGGAGGCCACGCAGGGCCTGAACCGGTATCCGGACCGCGAGTTCACCGAGCTCCGCAAGAACCTGGCGGACTACCTCGGCCATGGCCTCACCCCGGACCAGCTGTGGGCGGCCAACGGATCGAACGAGGTGCTGCAGCAGGTGCTGCAGGCGTTCGGCGGGCCCGGACGGACGGCGCTCGGGTTCCCTCCCACCTACTCCATGTACCCGCTGCTGGCCAGCGGCACCGGGACGCGCTACGTGACGGCGGAGCGCGGGGCCGCGTACGCCATGACGCCGGAGAGCACGGCCCGCGCGGTGCGCGAGTCCGGGTCGAACATCGTGTTCCTGTGCTCGCCGAACAACCCCACCGGGACCGCGCTCGGCCTCGACGTCATCGAGGCCGCCTATGAGGCCGGCGAGGCCGCCCGCGCTGTCATCATCGTCGACGAGGCCTACGGGGAATTCGCGCAGACGGGGACGCCGAGCGCGCTGACCCTGCTGCCGGGGCGCCCGCGCCTGCTCGTCTCCCGCACCATGAGCAAGGCCTTCGCTCTCGCGGGCGCGAGGATCGGCTACCTCGCGGCAGCCCCGGAGGTCGCCGACGCGCTCCGGCTGGTGCGCCTGCCGTACCACCTGTCCGCGATCACCCAGGCGGCCGCCAATGCGGCGCTGACGCACGCGGAGACCCTGCTCTCGAACGTCGAGGCCATCAAGGTGCAGCGGGACCGCATCGTGCGCGAACTCGTGCGTCTGGGGCTCCGCCCCGCGCCGTCGGACTCCAACTTCGTCTTCTTCTCGGGCCTCGAGGACCCGCACCGGGTCTGGGAGGGGCTCCTGGAAGCAGGTGTCCTCATCCGGGACGTCGGGATCCCGGGGTCCCTGCGCGTGACCGCGGGAACAGAAGAGGAGACCACGGTGTTCCTCTCGGCGTTGGAGAAGTTGCTGTAGCCCCCGAGGACCGAGCTGCGCCGCCGTCGCATCTCCTAGACTTGAGGGGCAGTGGACGCACACGGCCCGTCGCCGTGCACCACCTCCCGCCACCAGACGAATGTCGATCCGCGCGCCGATGACCGGCAGCGCACCGAAGGAATGCAATGACAGTTGATGCCGCCCGCGGCCGCACCGCCCGGATCGAGCGCGTCACGAGCGAGTCCAGCGTCCTCGTCGAGCTGGACCTCGACGGCACCGGGGTGTCCTCGATCGACACCACCGTCCCCTTCTACGACCACATGCTCACAGCGCTGTCGAAGCACTCGCTGATCGACCTGACCATCAGGTCCTCGGGCGACACGCACATCGATGTCCACCACACCGTCGAGGACACCGCCATCGCGATCGGCGAGGCGCTCCGGAGCGCCCTCGGGACCAAGGCCGGGATCCGGCGCTTCGGCGAGGCCACGGTGCCGCTCGACGAGGCCCTGGCCAACGCCGTCGTCGACATCTCGGGTCGCCCGTTCCTCGTGCACGGCGGGGAGCCGGCGGGCCAGGAGTACCACCTGATCGGCGGCCACTTCACCGGATCGCTCACGCGCCACGTGTTCGAGGCCCTGGCCCTGCACGCCGGGATCTGCCTCCACGTCACCGTCCTCGCCGGCCGCGACCCGCACCACATCGTCGAGGCCCAGTTCAAGGCACTGGCCCGTGCCCTGCGTGCAGCGGTGGAGCCCGACCCGCGCGTCGAGGGCATCCCGTCCACGAAGGGGACGCTATGAGTGCGCGCACCGTCACGGTGCTCGACTACGGCTCGGGCAACGTCCGCTCCGTCGTCCGCGCCCTGGAGCACGTCGGCGCCGACGTCGTGCTGAGCGCAGAGCCCGACGACGTCCTCAACGCCGACGGCCTGCTCGTGCCCGGTGTCGGCGCGTTCGCCGCCGTCATGAAGGGGCTCAAGGACGTCGACGCCCTCCGTATGATCGGCAGGCGCGTGGCCGGCGGCAGGCCCGTCCTCGGGATCTGCGTGGGACTGCAGGTGCTCTTCGACGAGGGCGTGGAGCACGGCGTCCGCACCCCCGGCATGGGTGAATGGCCCGGTACGGTGGAGCGGCTCCAGGCCGACGTCGTGCCGCACATGGGCTGGAACACCGTCCAGGCGCCCGAGGACACCGTCCTGTTCGACGGCATCGGGGACGAGCGCTTCTACTTCGTGCACTCCTACGGCGTCCAGGACTGGCGTTTCGACGTCACCCAGCCGGCCATGAAGCCCCCGCAGGTCACCTGGGCCGAGCACGGTACCCCCTTCATCGCGGCCGTCGAGAACGGGCCGCTCAGCGCCACGCAGTTCCACCCCGAGAAATCGGGCGACGCCGGCGCGCAGCTGCTGCGGAACTGGATCGAGGGGATGCGGTGAGGCCGTGCTGAGCCTCGTGCTCATGGGCGCCGCCGGTGTCCTCATCGGAGGTGCCTTCTCCCTGCGCAGCCAGGACTTCCCCCGCTGGGTCTGGATCGCCTTCCTCGTGCTGGCGGGACTCTCGCTCCTGGCCGCCTACCTGTTCACGCTTCCCGGCGACTAGCCGCCACACCCGCCCCGACCGACCCGCTCGACCGACCAGGCCCGACAGCCCGTACGAAAGCAGACCATGAGCCCCTTCGCCGAATCGCCCACGCTCGAACTCCTCCCCGCCGTCGACGTCGCCGACGGCCAGGCCGTGCGCCTGGTGCAGGGCGAGGCCGGCAGCGAGACCGGGTACGGCGACCCGCTCGACGCCGCTCTCGCCTGGCAGGAGGCCGGCGCGGAGTGGGTGCACCTCGTGGACCTGGACGCCGCCTTCGGCCGGGGCTCCAACCGGGACCTGCTCGAGCGCGTGGTCCGCCACCTCGACATCAAGGTCGAACTCTCCGGAGGCATCCGGGACGACGCGACACTCGACGCAGCCCTCGAGCTCGGCGCCACGCGCGTCAACCTCGGCACGGCTGCGCTCGAGAACCCCGAGTGGACCGAACTGGCCATCGCCCGGTACGGCGACGCCGTCGCCGTCGGGCTCGACGTCCGCGGCACCACCCTCGCCGCGCGCGGCTGGACGGAGGACGGCGGTGACCTCTGGGAAGTCCTGCAGCGCCTCGAGGACGCGGGCTGCGCACGCTACGTGGTCACGGACGTGACAAAGGACGGAACCCTCAGGGGCCCGAACATCGCGCTGCTCCAGGAGGTCCTCGCGAGGACCACGCGACCGGTCGTGGCGTCGGGCGGGATCTCGAGCCTCGACGACGTCGCGGCGCTCCGCGAACTCGTGCCCTCCGGCCTCGAGGGCGCGATCGTCGGCAAGGCACTCTACGCGGGAGCGTTCACCCTGCCGCAGGCCCTCGACGTGGCGGGACTGCCCGCCACGGACGCGTGACCGGACGGCAGCTTCCCGCGCACATCGCGGCGGCCCTCGCGGGCAATACCGCCGACTCCGCCGGGCAGGCGTGGGCGGGCCGCGACCTGTCCGGGCCGGACAACCCCCTGCACGCGTTCGACGACGACGACGGCACAGCCGACCCCGCACTGGCTGCCGCCGTCGCCGGGCTGCTCGGTGCTCCCGACCGATCGGTGGATCAGCCGGGGCCCCGCGAGAGGGCTGTGTTCAGCGCCCTCACGACCGCGCGGGTCTTCATCCCCATCGTCGCCCGGCTCGCGCAGCCGGGGGAGGGGGTCTCCGGTGTGCAGTCCGACAAGGAAGCGGAGATGGCACTCGTCACGCTCACCGCGCCGGACGGGCGCAGGGCCCTGCCGGTCTTCTCGTCCACCCGCGCCCTCGAGCGCTGGCACCCGGACGCCCGCCCCGTCGCGGCGTACGCGGCACGCGCCGCCCTCGCCGCCGCGGCGGAGGACGCCGAGCTGATGGTGCTGGACCCGGGCGCGGACCTGACCGTCGTGGTCCGCCGTCCCGCTGTGTGGGCCCTCGCCCGACAGATCCGGTGGACGCCGTCCTACGAGGACCCCGCACTGGCTGCGCTGGTGGAGACGGCGGCGCGCGGGGAGCAGGACGTGCTCGCAGTAGCCCTGCGACCCGCCGCAGGCGTCCTCACGCGTACGGCCGACGGTACTATTGCCTCCGGTGGGGGTCCCGGTCCGGAGCTGCGCATGGACCTGCAGCTCCGCGGAGGGTTGTCGCCGCAGGAGGTACGCGATGCCGTCGCGTCCTTCCGCGGGAAGCTCCTGGGCCTCACCGACTTCGTGGAACGCGTCGACTCGCTCGACATCAAACTGACCCGCTGACGGATCCGTCGGCCAGGAAAGACACACACGTGAACTTCGCCGTCTACCGTGATCTGCTGCGCATCCGCTCCGTCCGGACCCTGCTGATCGTCGGGATGATCGCCCGCTTCCCCCACTCGGCGGCGGGCGTGCTCCTGACCCTGCACGTCGTGCAGACCCTCGATCGCGGCTATGCGGAGGCGGGGGCCGTGGCCGCCGTCGTCACCATCGGTATCGCCGTCGGTGCCCCGTGGCGCGGCCGGCGGATCGACGAGGCAGGACTGCGCCGGGCGCTCGTCCCCTCCGTCATCGCGGAGGCGGCCATCTGGTCCGTCGCCCCGCACCTGCCCTACGAGTGGCTGCTCCTCGCCGCCCTCGTCGGCGGGCTCTTCACCCTCCCGGCGTTCTCGGTGATCCGGCAGGCGCTCGGAGTACTGGTCGACGGTGATCGACGGCGCACGGCCTTCACGCTCGACGCCATCTCCACGGAGGTCGTCTTCATGGCCGGGCCGGCCGTGGGCATCGTCCTGGCCACCCAGGTGTCCTCCGTGCTCGGTCTGACCCTCGTGGGCCTCGCCACCGCCGCGGCCGGTGTCTTCCTCATGTGGTTCAACCCGCCGACGCGCTCCGACCAACTGCCCGACGCCGGGACCGTATCGGCAGCCGCACCGGCCGGCGTCGGCGACGCCGCAGCCGACCTCATCGGATCCTCCGACGCGACCCCGGCCGCCGGTGCTTCGATGCTGCGCCGGGGGGTGCGCCGGGCCTTCCCGTGGCTGACCGTGCCGCTCGTCCTGGTCATGGTGACCGCCGCAGGGGCCGGGCTCGCCCTCTCGGGCTCCGAGGTGGGCATCGTGGCGGCGCTCGAACTCGCGGGCAAGGAGGATCAGCTCGGGCTCGTCTTCGTGGCGTGGTGCGCCGCCTCGGTGGTGGGAGGCCTCGTCTACGGTGCCCTGCACCGGCCGGTCCCGCCGTCGCTCCTCCTGCTCGGCATGGCGCTGCTGACGCTGCCCATGGGCTTCGCCGACTCGACGCTGTCGCTGGCGCTGCTCTCGATCCCGCCGGGCCTGCTCTGCGCCCCGGTCCTCTCGGCGGCATCGGAGAAGGTCGCCGATCTGGTGGCCGAGGACAGGAGGGGTGAGGCGATGGGATGGTACGGCTCGGCGCTGACCTCCGGCGTGGCGCTCGGGGCACCCCTGGCGGGTGTCCTCATCGACCTGACCGGCCCCTGGGGCGGTTTCACGGCCGTGGCCGTGGTCTCGGCGCTGATCGGTGTCGTCGCCTTCCTCGCCCGTCACCTGGAGCGGTCACCGGTCGGGGCCGGGACCGCACACCGGGAGGCAGCCGGCGGGGCTAGTTGACCGGACCCGTGTACTTCTCGCCGGGACCCTTGCCGGGCGGGTCGGGGATGATCGAGGCCTCGCGGAAGGCCAGCTGCAGGGAACGGAGCCCGTCACGCAACGGGCCCGCGTGCTGGGAACCGATCTCGGGTGCCGCGGCGGTCACGAAGCCGGCGAGGGCGGTGATCAGCTTCCGCGCCTCGTCCAGATCCTTGAGCTGCTCCGCGTTCTCCTCGTGGCCGAGGCCGCACTTCACGGCGGCGGCACTCATGAGATGGACCGCGGACGTGACGATCACCTCCACGGCGGCCACCTCCGAGATGTCACGCATCTGCCGTCGGACGTCCTGCTCCGCCTCCGAGGCGCCTGCGGCGTGCTCCTGCTCGTCGGCGAAGCTGCGCCGGGAGGTCGTCGCGGCTCCGGTGTCGGAGGCCTGCTGCGGATTGTCGTGTGGGGTGTCCATACTGGTAAGCTTGGCATAGACCAACCGGTCGCTGGTACTCGTCGTGCTCCCTCAGGGAGTCCGCCGTAACCGGACCGGGACGCAAGCGGAGTCCTCTCCCACCCGCGTTTGCCTGGTGCGGCCCCTCGCCGCATTGCAGGTAGCCGGGTTTCATGGTCGGTCCTGCCGATGATCGTGCAGGGGGCTTCGGCTTCCTCCGACGGTGCGGGACCGGTTACCGAGGCCTCCTGTTGCGCGTGCGATGGGAGGCCTTCTTTCGTCTGCAGGCGGTTTCAGCTTGAGAATCCACAGGAGTGACACATTAGCGAGCCAAGAATCAACGATCGTATCCGCGTTCCCGAGGTGCGGTTGGTCGGACCTGCCGGCGAACAGGTAGGAATCGTCCGTATCGAGGACGCGCTCCGACTTGCCGCCGAATCCGACCTGGATCTTGTCGAGGTAGCACCGCAGGCGAAGCCGCCGGTCGCCAAGCTCATGGATTTTGGTAAGTACAAGTACGAAGCGGCCGTCAAGGCGCGCGAGGCCCGGAAGAACCAGACCAACACGGTCCTGAAGGAGATCCGTTTCCGCCTCAAGATCGACACGCACGACTACGAGACCAAGCGCGGGCACGCGATCCGCTTCCTCGGCGCCGGCGACAAGGTCAAGGCCATGATCCAGTTCCGCGGGCGCGAGCAGCAACGCCCCGAGATGGGCATCCGCCTCCTGCAGAAGTTCGCGGAGGACGTGGCCGAGGTCGGCGTCGTCGAGTCGTCGCCCCGCATCGACGGGCGCAACATGGTCATGGTCATCGGTCCCACCAAGAACAAGGCCGAGGCCAAGGCCGAAGCGCGCCGTGCCACGCAGCGCGCCGAGGCGAAGGCCGCCAACGAGGCTGCAAAGAACGGCGAGGCGCCGCCGCGCGTCGACACCTCGGGCCTAGGCAATGCCCCGCTGACGCAGTCCCTCGCGGACCTGCTGCCCGAGGGCTACTCGATCAGGAGCGCTCCCGAGGCGGAGGCGCCCGAGACCGACGCGCCGACGACGGACGCCCCTCAGGCTCCCGCCCAGGACGCGTCCACCGCGGGGACGACGCAGGCGGTCGAAGCCCCGGTCGCACAGGCGCCGACGGCGGAGCCGGCTCCGGCCCGCACCTCGTCGGCCCCGCGGTCGACGGCGACGCCTCCTGCCGCCGAGCGTCCCGCGACGTCGAGGCCGGCATCGGCCCCGCGCCCGGCGGCATCGCGCCCCACGTCGGCTGCTCCGGCACCCCGGCCTGCATCGGCTGCTCCGGCACCCCGGCCCGCATCGGCAGCCCCGGCGCCGAGGCCGGCCGCAGCGGCACCGAAGCCGTCCGCGGCAGCCCAGCCCTCGGCCATGCCGAAGCCCGGAGCGCCGAAGCCTTCGGCGACCCCCAAGCCCGCCGGCAGGACGGCTCCCAGCAAGAGCCCGACCAGCCGTCCCAAGCCCGGAAGCACGGACTAGGGCCCAGGCCCGGTCCTGACGGGCCCGTTCCACAACCAGCAGGCACCGCCACGGTGCCGACCTCCGGGTGCACCCGCCCCGGCTATCAGAAGGAGATCGGTCCCCATGCCGAAGATGAAGACCCACAGCGGTGCCAAGAAGCGCTTCAAGCTGACCGGCAGCGGAAAGCTGAAGCGCCAGCAGGCCAACCGCCGTCACTACCTCGAGCACAAGTCCTCGACCGTGACGCGCCGCCTCGCGAGCGACCAGATCGTCTCGAAGGCCGACACCAAGACCATCAAGAAGATGCTGGGCGTCTAACCACCTATCCACCCCGGGTAAGCGCACGCACGACAAGTGCGGCGCTGCGGCTGCGGCCGTCACCGAAGAACACGAAGGAGTACACACGTGGCACGTGTGAAGCGGGCAGTCAATGCCCACAAGAAGCGTCGGGTCGTCCTCGAGCGGGCCAAGGGCTACCGCGGACAGCGTTCGCGCCTGTACCGCAAGGCCAAGGAGCAGCTGCTCCACTCGTTCGTCTACAGCTACGGCGACCGCCGCAAGCGCAAGGGCGACTTCCGTCGGCTCTGGATCCAGCGCATCAACGCTGCGTCCCGCGCGAACGGTCTGACCTACAACCGCCTGATCCAGGGCCTGAAGGCCGCCGAGATCCAGGTCGACCGCCGTATGCTCGCCGACCTCGCCGTCACGGACGGTGCCGCCTTCGCCGCACTCGTCCAGATCGCGAAGAACGCCCTGCCGGCCGACACGTCGGCTGCGCTCAAGGCCTCGGTCTAGGCGCATCGGCTGGTGCGGGCCCCCGGCCCCGCCCTCCGGGAGACGATGACTGTGCACGGACGCCCCCAGGCGCCACTGATGACCAACACCCAGGCTGACCGGGTGAAGGAGGTGGCACGCCTGGCCGGGCGTCCGTCGCGTTTAAGGCGCCGGGAGTTCCTCGCCGAGGGGCCTCAGGCTGTCCGCGAGGCGCTGCGCCTGCACCTCGAGCGGCGTGAGGGCGGTGCTGACGGCGTCGTCGTGGACGTCTACGCCACGCTGGAGGCCCTCAAGCGGCACGACGACATCGCCGGCCTCCTCGAGCAGCGGGACGCGCCGGATGTGCGCCGGGTGACCCCCGACGTGCTGGCGGCGATGTCCTCGACGGTCACGCCCCAGGGGTTCGTGGCCGTCTGCCGGTTCATCGACGCCCCGCTGGAGGACGTGCTCGCCCGGGGGCCGCGGCTCGTGGCCGTGCTCGTCGAAGTGAGGGATCCGGGGAACGCCGGGACCATCATCCGGGCCGCCGACTCCGCCGGGGCCGACGCGGTGATCCTCACGGGAGCCAGCGTCGATCCCTACAATCCCAAGACCGTGCGGTCCACCGTGGGATCACTGTTCCACCTGCCGCTCGTGCTCGGCGTGGATCTCGAGGGACTGACGGAACGGCTGGGAACGGCCGGGCTGACGGTGCTCGCGGCCGACGGCTACGGCCCCGTGGACCTCGACGGGTTGCAGGACGCGAGTGCGGCGCGCCGTTTCGGAGCGGCGGGGAGCCAGGGTCAGGACCAGGAGCCGACCGGGCCCGGAACCGCCGCTCGGGTGCGGCTCGAGGACCCGAGTGCGTGGCTCTTCGGCAACGAGGCGCAGGGGCTGCCCGCAGCGCTGACGGCCGCCGCGGATGCGCGCGTGGCCGTCCCGGTGTACGGGAACGCGGAGTCCCTCAACGTCGGCACGGCGGCAACGGTTTGCCTGTACGCCTCGGCCCGCGCGCAGCGACCCGGCTGAACCCCAGTCCTTCCGGCGCAGCGCCTCAGGAGGGGACGGGCATCGACGGGCGCCGCGTCCGCTGCCCGCGGCGCCGGTCCATCCGACCGCTGACGAGGGCGACCGCGAGGCCGAGCACCGCAAGACCGGCCCCCACCAGGGCGGGAGCCGTGAAGCCCCAGCCTGCCGTGATGACGGCGCCCCCCACGGCTGCACCGAGGGCGTTGGCGAGGTTCAGCGAGGAGTGGTTCATCGACGAGGCGAGGGAGGGGGCGCCGGGGGAGACGTCGAGGAGCCGTGCCTGGAGGGGTGGGATGAGCGTGGAACCGCTCGCTCCCACCAGGAACACGAAAAGGCACGCGCTCCACGGCGTGCCGGCCGCCAGCGGGAAGACGAGCAGCACGCAGGTGATGGCGGCCATCGACCCGTAGATGCTTCCCATGATGGACCGGTCCGCCAGCCGTCCGCCCAGGATGTTGCCGACCACCATGCCGACGCCGTACAGGGCGACGACGAACGGCAGCAGGGACGCCCTCACCCCCGCCACCTCGGTCATCACGGGGGCGATGTAGGAGTAGACGGCGAAGAACCCGCCGAACCCCACGATGCCGATGAGCAGCGTCATCCACAGCTGCGGCCGGCGCAGCGCCCCCAGCTCGGCCCTGATGCTCGCGCCGGGCCGCACGGGAACAGCCGGGACGAAGGCCCTGATCAGTACCAGCGTCGCCGCGCCGATCACGCCCACGAGCAGGAACATGGAGCGCCAGCCGAACTGCTGTCCGACCCAGGTGGCGAACGGCACCCCGACGACGTTGGCGATGCTGAGTCCGAGCATCACCATCGAGATGGCCCGCCCGCGTCGGGCAGGATCGGCGAGGGACGCGGCGATGACGGCGGCCACGCCGAAGTAGGCGCCATGCGGCAGGCCGGACAGGAACCGCGAGACCAGCATCCACCCGAACCCCGACGCGAAGAACGAGGACAGGTTGGCCAGGGTGATGACCAGGGCGAGGACGAGGGCCACGGAACGCTGCGGCCGCTTCGCGCCGAGCGTGGCGAGCACCGGCGCCCCCACGACGACGCCGAGCGCGTAGGCGGAGATCACCTGGCCGCCGCGCTCGTAGTCCACCCCCAGGTCGGCGCGCATCTCCTCGAGCAGGCCCATGATGGTGAACTCGGTGGTCCCGAGTGCGAAGCCTCCCACCGCGAGCGCCCCGATGGCCAGGGCCAGCGGGCGACCCCTGAGCCGCTGGGAGGATGTCGGGGGCGAAACGGGGGCGGTCATGGGTGTGTCCTTGCGGCGGGGATCGGGAGAGGTCTGTCGCCGCGACACCCGGAGCGGGTGTGCTGCAGGGGACGGCGACGTGGACGCCGTCGTCTCCTCCAAGCGTAGGCGATGCCCACGTCCCGTCAGGAAGCGCAACCGGACGCGGCGCCGCGGAAGGAATCCCGCATCATCCCCGGCCGTCCTACCGTCATCGGACGACGTCCCGGTCCAGCAGCGGCCCCGGGCCGGCGGCTTCCGCTGCGTGGATAGACTCGGCGGGTGACACGACCCGCAGAGACACCGCTCCGCCAGATCGTCGGGGCGGCCGTCGTCGACTCCCTCCAGCATCCCACCCGGCTCCTCGTGGCCCGCCGGACGGCGCCGCCGCAGTTCGCCGGGATGTGGGAGTTCCCCGGCGGGAAGGTGGAGGCAGGGGAGACCTGCCAGGAGGCGTTGCTGCGCGAACTCGGCGAGGAGCTCGGCATCGCGGCGCGGCTGGGGCCGGAGATCCCCGGCCCGCACCCGCAGGGATGGCCGCTCAGCGCCGCTGCCGCGATGCGCGTGTGGCTGGCCGAATCGTCGGCCGGTGAGGCGGCGCCCCTGCAGGACCACGACGAGGTGCGCTGGGTGTCGCTCGGCCCCGGTGAGGAGCTCGACGCCCTGCCCTGGATCCCGGCCGACAGGCCCATCCTCGTCGCGCTGCGGGCCGTCACGGCCCGCGCGGGTGATCTGACCTAGAACAGCGACGCCTGGACCGGTGCGGCGGCAGCCGGAAGGGTGGCCGGCGCCTGCGGTCCCTCGGGCGAGAGATTGCGGAAGAATCCGGCGCCTGCCGTCAGGCCGTGCTTCTTCCTGAACACCCGGATCCTGCCGGAGAGCCACTCCCGGTACTCCTTGGACGCGTAGCTCCCGCCCCGGTAGAGCCCCTCATACTTCCCGACCAGGTGCGGGTGGTGGGCCGCGAGCCACTGCATGAACCACTCCCTGGAGCCGGGCCGCAGGTGCAGGGGGCCGGCGCTCACGCCGGTGGCACCGGCTGCCGCGAGCTCGCCGAACAGCCGGTCGAGCGATTCGTCGCCGTCCGTCAGCCAGGGCAGGATCGGCATGGCCATCACCCCGCAGGGCAACCCGGCCTCGCGCAACCGGGAGATGAGGGCCAGGCGTGCCTTCGGCGCCGGGGTGCCGGGCTCGATCGCCTCGGCGAGGACGGGGTCCACGAGGGCGAGCGAGATGCCCATCCCGACGGTGACCGACTGCGCCGCGGCTCTCAGCAGCGGGAGGTCGCGCGCCAGGAGTGTGCCCTTCGTGAGGATGGAGAAGGGTGTGCCCGAGTCCGCGAGCGCGGAGATGATGCCCGGCATGAGCCGGTAGCGCCCCTCGGCCCGCTGGTACGGGTCGGTGTTCGTGCCCAGGGCCACGTGCTCGCGCGCCCACGACGGGCGGCGCAGTTCGCGGGCGAGCACCTCGGCGGCGTTGACCTTCACGACGAGCTGCGCATCGAAGTCGAGACCCGTGTCGAGGTCGAGGTAGCTGTGCGTCTTGCGGGCGAAGCAGTAGACGCACGCGTGGGAGCAGCCCCGGAACGGGTTGATCGTCCAGGAGAACGGCATGGACGACGTGGGCGGGACCCTGTTGAGGACGGACTTCGCGGTGACCTCGTGGAAGGTGATGCCCGCGAACTCGGGCGTCTGCACGCTCCTCAGCAACCCCGCCAGGGGGAGCAGGGCGGGCTTCGCCGGCGCGACCTCGTCCGCCGACATCGTCTGGCCTTCCCACCGCATGCACCCAGTAGAACATGTGTACTAATTCGGCGCCACTCCTGCGGACTGTCCTAGGCTGGGGCCATGATCCTGCTGACCGGCTTCGAACCCTTCGGGGGAGAATCGACCAATCCGTCCTGGCTGGCCGCCGAGCACGCGGCGCAGGTGCTCCGGGGGCAGGGGAGGGAGGCGGTGGCCGTGGAACTCCCGTGCGTCTTCGGCCGGAGTGCCGATGTGCTCGCAGCCGCGATCGAGCGGCACCGGCCGGACATCGTCCTGTGCGCGGGGCAGGCCGGCGGGCGTACGAGCATCTCGGTGGAGCGCGTGGCCATCAACGTCGACGACGCCCGTATCCCCGACAACGCGGGACGCCGGCCCGTCGACGAACCCGTGGTCGCCGACGGACCGGCCGCGTACTTCTCCACCCTGCCCATCAAGGCCTGCCATGAGGCGGTGGCCGCCGTCGGCCTCCCCGTCGAGGTCTCGCAGACGGCCGGTACGTACGTCTGCAACCACGTGTTCTACGCGCTCATGCACCTCCTGGCGGACCGGCGCGGGATCCGCGGCGGGTTCGTCCACGTGCCCTACTCGACCGGGCAGGCCGCCGGACACGGTCAACCCGGGCTGGCCGTGGAAGCGATGGCTGCAGCCCTCGTCGTCATCGCGACCACGACGGCGGACACCGCGACGGACGTGCGGATCGCCGCAGGCGCGGAGCACTGACGCGCGCGCCTAGGAGCTGCCGGCGCGCCGCGCGGCGACGGCGGCCCGGACCCCCTCGGCCACCGGTCGGAGGGGCCGCTCGCGGTAGCCGCCGTCGGCCAGTCCGGCCCCGCGCTCGAACACGTTGCGGGACGCCGGGTCACCCGTGCGCAGGAGCGAGTAGGCAGCGGCCGTGAGGTAGGCCGGCAGGAACGGCAGACCGAGGCAGGCGGCGTACTGGCGGGCGTGGCGGGCCTCGTGCTCGAGGAGCCGGGCGAATCCGGCAGGCGCGTCCCGCGGCGCGCGGCCCCGGAGCAGTACCACGCTGCCCACCGTGAAGGCCCTGGCCTTCGGCAGGCGCCGCCGGTAGCCCTCGGCCAGCAGGATGCCGTCCGGGCCGACCGACACCCGGCACCCGGACAGGGCGGCCACCAGGAGGCCGCACGGCGTCGACAGATTGATCCAGTTCAGGAGCGGCACGAGCCTCCGGTTCATGCCGCCATCCTACTGAAGCACGCGAGGCGGGTCAGCAGGACGGGCTCCCTGCCCGCGCGGGCGGTTGCGGCGTCGCCGAGCGGGTCGCCTAGACTTGACACGCCGGTGCGCCCCGCTGCGACCCGGCGTTTTCCTGTCCACGGCACGGCCCGCCCCCATCGGCCGCCCGCCGCACGAGTGCAAGGTGAATCACCGCCATGTCCGAAACCCCAGATCACGCCGCGCCCGACGGCCCCGAGGCCCAGGTCCCCGATCCGCTGGACGCCTCGTCGGTCGCCGCGGCCGTGGACGCCGCGCTCGCCGCCATCGCGGCGGCGGAAGACCTCGACGAACTGAAGGCGGTGCGGATCGCGCACACCGGCGAGAAGTCGCCCCTGAGCCTCGCCAACCGGGGGATCGGGGCCCTGCCCAAGGAGCAGAAGTCCGCCGCCGGCAAGAACATCGGCCCGGCCCGCGGCCGGATCAACCAGGCGCTCGCCGCCAGGACCGCCGAGCTCGAGATCGAGCGCGACGCGCGCATCCTGGTCGAGGAGGCCGTCGACGTCACCGCGGCTCCGCGCCGGCGCCGGACCGGCGCCCGGCACCCGCTGTCCACCCTGCAGGAGCGGGTCAGCGACGTCTTCGTCGGGATGGGCTGGGAGATCGCCGAGGGCCCCGAGCTCGAATCCGAGTGGTTCAACTTCGACGCCCTGAACTTCAAGCCCGATCACCCGGCGCGCGAGATGCAGGACACCTTCTTCGCCGAGCCGCCCGAGGCCCACCTCGTGCTGCGCACGCACACCTCGCCCGTCCAGGTCCGCTCCATGCTCGAGCGCGACCTCCCGATCTACGTCCTGTGCCCGGGCAAGGTCTTCCGCACGGACGAGCTCGACGCCACCCACACCCCGGTCTTCCACCAGTTCGAGGGCCTCGCCATCGACAAGGGCCTCACCATGGCCGACCTCGTGGGGACGCTCGAGCACTTCACGCAGCAGCTCTTCGGGGACGACGCGAAGGTCCGCCTGCGCCCCAACTACTTCCCCTTCACGGAACCGAGTGCGGAGCTCGACATCTGGCACCCGGGCGCCAAGGGCGGCCCGCGCTGGATCGAGTGGGGCGGCTGCGGCATGGTCAACCCCAACGTCCTGCGCGCCACGGGGATCGACCCGGAGGTCTACTCCGGCTTCGCCTTCGGCATGGGGATCGAGCGGGCGCTCATGTTCCGCAACGAAGTCAGCGACATGCGGGACATGATCGAGGGCGACGTACGTTTCAGCGAACACTTCGGGATGGAGATCTAGATGAGAATCCCACTGTCCTGGCTGCGCGAGTACGCAGCCGTGCCCGCGGACGCCACCGCGGAAGACGTGATGGCCGAGCTCGTGAAGGTGGGGCTGGAGGAGGAGGACGTCCACCGCCCCACGGACGAACTGACGGGGCCGATCGTGGTGGGCCAGGTGCTCAGCGCCGTCAAGGAGCCGCAGTCCAACGGCAAGACCATCAACTGGTGCCAGGTCCGCGTGGTCCCCGAAGGCGCCGAGCAGACACTCGCCGGGGACGGCATCGACCCGACCGGAGTGCAGGGCATCGTCTGCGGTGCGCACAACTTCGTCGAGGGTGACAAGGTGGTGGTGACGCTGCCGGGCGCCGTCCTGCCCGGCGACTTCCGCATCAGCCCGCGCAAGACCTACGGGCACGTGTCCGCCGGCATGATCGCGTCCGTCCGGGAACTGGGCATCGGCGACGACCACGACGGCATCCTGGTGCTCTCCACCCTGGGGCTCGACCCGGAGGTCGGCACGGACGCGATGGAGCTGCTCGGCCTGTACGACGAGGCCGCGGAGATCAACGTGACACCGGACCGCGGCTACTGCTTCTCCCTGCGGGGGGTCGCCCGCGAGTACGCCCACGCCACCGGGACGCCGTTCACGGACCCCGCCGCCAGCGTCGTCGTGCCTCCCGCCGTGGGCACCGGCTATCCGGTCCGGCTCGAGGACGCCGCGCCCATCCACGGCACGCCGGGCTGCGACCGGTTCGTGGCGCGCACCGTGCGCGGTGTGGACCCCACCCGGCCCACACCGCCGTGGATGTCCGCGCGCCTGCGCCTGGCGGGGATCCGGTCCATCTCGCTCGTCGTCGACATCTCCAACTACGTGATGCTCGACCTCGGGCAGCCGCTGCACTTCTACGACCTCGACAAGCTCTCGGGCGACATCGTGGTGCGGCGTGCCGTGGAGGGCGAGACGCTGCGCACCCTCGACGACAGGGAGCGCACGCTGGACGTCGAGGACCTGCTGATCACCGACGCCTCGGGCCCGATCGGCATCGCCGGCGTGATGGGCGGCGCGTCCACCGAGGTCTCCGACGCCACGAGCAATGTGCTGATCGAGTCCGCCCACTTCGACGACGTCAGCATCGGGCGCTCGCGGCGCCGCCACCGGCTGCCCTCCGAGGCGTCCCGGCGCTTCGAGCGCGGCGTCGACTGGCACATCGCCGACGTCGCCGCGCAGCGCGCCGTCGAGCTGCTCCTCGAGCTCGCCGGCGGGACCGTCGACGACGCCGCCACCGACGTCGGGCAGGCTCCCGCGCCGCGCGTCATCGAGCTCGCGGCCGACTTCCCGGCCCGCCTGATCGGACGCGACTTCACGGACGAGCAGATTCGTGGCACCCTGACCGATCTCGGAGCCACCGTCGAGCAGACGGACGGCGGCTACCGTGTCACGGCGCCGAGCTGGCGCACGGACCTCGAGACCCGCGAGGACCTGACCGAGGAGGTCATCCGGCTCGTCGGGTACGACACCATCCCGTCCACGCTGCCGGTCGCCCCTCCGGGCCGCGGCCTCACGCGCGTCCAGCAGCAGCGCCGCCGGCTCCTGAACGCCCTCGCGGCCGCAGGGCTCACCGAGGTGCTCTCCTACCCCTTCGTCAGCGAACGGTCCAACGCGGTCTTCGGCACCCCCGAGGCAGGAGCCGCCGTCGGATCGGTGAAGCTGGCGAATCCGCTCAGCGCCGAACTCGGGTACCTGCGCCGGTCCATCCTCCCGGGCCTGGTCGAGCTCGCGAAGCGGAACCACTCCCGGGGCTTCCGCGACCTCGCCCTGTTCGAATCCGGTGCGGTCTTCCTGCCCGGCGCGTCCGTCGGCACGGAGTCCATCCCGCCGCTGGGCATCAGGCCCGACGACGCCGTGCTCGACGCGCTGTACGCCGGGATCCCCGACCAGCCGTTGACCATCGCCGCGCTGCTCACGGGCCACGAGGTCCCGCCGTCGGCCGGTGCCACGCCCCGGTCCTGGGACTGGGCCGACGCCGTCGACCTGGTGCGGCTCATGGCACAGGTGACCGGCGTCGACGTCGTGGTGCGGCAGGGGAGCCACCAGGCCTTCCACCCCGGTCGCACGGCCGAGTTCACGCTGCGCAGCGGCGAGGTGCTGGGGTACGCCGGCGAACTCCACCCGAAGCTCCTCGCTGCGCAGGACCTGCCCGCCCGCACCGTGGCGCTCGAGATCGACGCGGACCTGCTGTTCGACGCCGCCGCGGACGTCATCGTGGCGCGCCCGCTGTCCACGTATCCGCCCGCGACCCAGGATGTCGCACTCGTCGTCGACGCCGGCGTCGTGGCAGGCGAGGTGCTCGAGACCCTGCGCGAGGGGGCCGGAGAACTCCTCGAGGATGTCGGCCTGTTCGATGTGTACACGGGACAGGGCATTGGGGAAGGGCGGAAGTCGCTGGCGTTCGCCCTGCGGTTCCGGGCGCCCGACCGCACCCTGACCGCGGACGAGGCGAGCGCCGCACGCGACGCCGCCGTGGCCCTCGCCGCCGAACGGTTCGGCGCGGTACAGCGCTAGGCACCACCGGGGCACCGGGGCGGCAGGACTGCCCCCGGTGCCCCGGTAGGATCCCCGTCCGACCGGCGCCCGAGGCGTTGCTCCGTAGGATGTCCGTCATGAGGGCGTCATGTAGCAGGAGATGGGCGACATACGGACCCCGGCGGGATCCGGAGAAATACAATGGTCGCCTCGACGGCTTCGGCCGCCGGAACGGCAACTTCGGACCTCGGCTCTCCTCTCCTGGCCTCTGCAGCATCGCGGGAGCCGCGGCGTTCCGGCAGGGCACGGCCCTGCCCCTCGACAACCTGCGGTGCGGGCACGATGGGGGCCCTCCCGCACCGGTACGACCCGTCGGAAGCCGCGCCCATGTCCGGCACCCATCGTTTACTCCGTCGCCTGGCCGCCCTCTGCGTGGCGGTCCTCTGGCTGGCCACCTCATGTACCCCGCTGCCGGTCCGAACGAGCGTTCCGGAGGCGCCTCCGCCGACGTCCCGGTCCTTCCCCAGCGGATCCGGACCGGCGGGGGAGGACCGGATCCCCGGACGATGGGCCCCGTCCTTCCCTGGCCCTCCGACGTCGAGGGTCCAACCGCCTGAGACCGGACCGGCGCCCGGTATCCACGGGTGCGACCCGCCGCCCGGCACGTCCTGCCTGCGCCAGATGGACCCGGCCCTGCAGGGAGGCGCTGCGCCGCCCAGCGGCATCCGGTACCCCGCGGCCACCGGCCAGGTACGCGCCTACCTCCTCGCCGTGCTCCGGGCGCTCGATGCGGCCTGGGTCGCCTGGTTCGAGGAGAACGGACTCGGGGGACCCGAGGTGTACTACACCCTCATCCCGTCGGAAAGGACCCACCCCTCGCACTGTGCGGCTCCCGGCAGTACGCACCGCCTCACGGTGGAGCACGACCACCCCAACGCCTACTACTGCCCCGCCGATCCGCGCGATCCTGCCGATCCGGAAGGCCCCTCCGCCACGAGCGACTCCGACAACGGCATGATCGTCCTGCCCCTGACGACACTCCTGCGCCTGTGGAGCGGCGACCGCTCCACAGGAGGTGACGGCGACCTCGCCGTGGCCCTGGTGCTCGCCCACGAATTCGGCCACCACATCCAGCACGAGCTAGCACTCCACTGGTTCGAGAAGTTCGCCGACCCGATCCCCGCATTCACCGGAGCCAACAGGGAGCTGATCGCCGACTGCCTCGCCGGTACGTGGATGGCCACGCAGTACGCGCCCCGGTATCTGGACGGGAGCGCCGTCGACAGGGCCTTCTCATCCGTGGCGGCGATGGGAGTGCCGCAGCCCGGAGCCGGTCACGGCACGGCGCGGGACAGGCGCGCGGCCTTCCTCCTCGGAACGTCCGGCGGCGGTTACCGGACCGGACCCGAGGCCTGCCTCGAGGCGTACTGGAAGTGACCGCGCACCCTGCCCCACGAACCGGGCATCAGGGGATCAGGGGATCAGGAGCACCTTTCCGGTGGTCCGGCGCGCCTGCAGGTCCTCGTGCGCCCGGGCTGCGTCGGCCAACGGGTACCGGGCGCCGATCCTCACGTCGAGCTGTCCCGAGGCGACAGCGCCGAACAGCTCCTCCGACCGCCAGCGCCGTTCCTCGGGGGAGAGCAGGTAGTGCACGAGCGTCGGACGGGTGACGAACAGGGAGCCCCCGCTGTTCAGGCGCTGCGGGTCGAAGGGCGGTACCGCCCCGGACGCCGCGCCGTAGAGCACCAGCGTGCCCCGGACGCGGAGCGACCGCAGCGACTCGTCGAACGTCGCCGCGCCGACACCGTCGAACACCGCGTCCACGCCCGTCCCGTCGGTCAGGGTCCGTACCGCGTCGGCGAAGCCCTCATAGCGCAGGACCTCGTCGGCGCCGGCACCGCGCGCCAGGTCCTCCTTCTCCGCGGTGGACACCGTGGTGATCACGCGCGCGCCCTTCGCTTTGAGCAGCTGGATCAGCAGCAGGCCCACGCCGCCGGCACCCGCGTGGACGAGGAGCGTGTGCTCGGCGCCCACGGGGAAGGTCGAGTTGATCAGGTAGTGGGCGGTCATCCCCTGGAGGGGGAGGGCGGCCGCTGTCTCGAGGTCGACGCCGTCGGGCACCGGCAGGGCGCGGTCCGCGTCCACGAGCGCGTACTCCGCGTAGGTGGCCTTGCCCTCGGCGAACGCGATCCGGTCACCCGGCTCGAATGCCGTGACGCCGTCGCCCAGCGCCTCCACGGTGCCGGCCGCTTCGGCCCCGGGCGTGAAGGGGTGCTCGACGGCGTAGGCACCGCTGCGCTGGTAGGTCTCGATGAAGTTGACGCCGGCGGCCGCGACCTTCACGAGGAGCTGGCCGGGTCCGGGTGCGGGGCGTCCGCTGGTCTCGAGCGTGAGGACCTCTGGTCCGCCGGACTGGCGGACGACGATAGCTGAGGGCATGGTGCTGATCCTTTCGGTGGCGTGTCCTCATGCTATTCCCGGTGTGCGTCCGTCCGAGGACCGCCCTGTGGTCGGCCGTCGCGGGGAGCGCGACCGGCCGGCGTCGGCCGCCCCTCCCCGGGACTCAGTGCACCCAGAAGCCGCCGTCGACGGCGAGCGACTGTCCCACGACGTAGGCCGACGCCGCGCCGGGCAGGAAGACGGCTGCTCCTGCGAAGTCCTCCGGCACACCGTTCCGCCCGATGAGCGTGCGTCTCGCCAGGGCCTCGACGGTGGCCGGGTTCGCACTGAGCCGCCTGTTCAGGGGAGTCCGCACGAACCCGGGCACCAGGACGTTCGCCGTGACAGCGTGCGGCGCCCAGGTCTCGGACTGCGATCGGGCCAGGCCCTGGATGCCCGCTTTCGACACCCCGTAGGCGCCGCTCGACGCGAAGGGACGGTGCGCCTGCTGGGAGCTGATGTGGATCAGCCGTCCGAAACCGCGGTCGGCCATGCCCGGTGCGAGGCGCCGGCCCAGGATGAAGGGCGCCTCGAGATTCACGCGCATGGTCGCATCCCAGGTGGCCTCATCGAGGTCGGGCAACGGCGGGCGGAGGTTGATGCCGGCCGAATTCACCAGGATGTCCACCCGGCCGGCGGTGTCGGCGAGCACATGAGCCCCCTCGCGCGTCGACAGGTCCGCGACGATGCCGGCACCGGAGCCCCCTGCTCCGTGTATCTCCTCGACGGCGGCATCGATCGCCGCGGCAGACCGTGCAGCGACGAGCACGTGTGCACCCGCTCCCGCGAGCGCGAGGGCGAGGGCGAGGGCCTTGCCGATACCCGAGCTTCCTCCGGTCACGAGTGCCACGCGCCCGTCGAGACCGAACAGCTGCCGGAGGAAGACCGAGCGGTTCTCCGGAGCCACGGCGGCGTGCATAAGTATGTGATGGCATGCATGGAGTTGCTGTAGAGTGGGTCGTATGACGTTCACCGCAGCCGTATCCGGCGCCAGTGGCTACGCCGGAGGGGAACTCCTGCGCCTGCTCGCCAACCATCCGGACATCGAGATCGGGGCGATCACGGCCCACAGCAACGCCGGGTCGCTCCTCGGCGAGCTTCAGCCCCACCTGCACTCCCTGGCCGACCGCGTCCTCCAGGACACCACGCCGGAGGTGCTCGCC
This sequence comes from Arthrobacter sp. MDT2-16, assembly GCF_054510925.1. NCBI lineage: Bacteria > Bacillati > Actinomycetota > Actinomycetes > Micrococcales > Micrococcaceae > Arthrobacter > Arthrobacter sp. MDT2-16. The sequence continues at coordinate 19,570 of NZ_JBTNDP010000009.1, read as the reverse complement.
GGGCACGACGTCGTCTTCCTCGCCCTTCCGCACGGGGCCAGCGCCGGCATCGCCGCACAGCTCTCACCCGACACCCTCGTCATCGACGCCGGGGCCGACCACCGGCTGCACGACCCCGCCGCCTGGGAGAAGTTCTACGGCTCGTCCCACGCCGGTACCTGGCCGTACGGGTTGCCCGAACTCCCCGGCACCCGGGCGGACCTGGCGGGCGCGCGGCGCATCGCCGTCCCGGGCTGCTACCCCACGAGCGTGCTGCTCGCCCTCACGCCGGGCTTCGCGGCGGGGCTCCTCGAGCCCGACGACGTCGTCGTCGTGTCAGCGTCCGGTACCTCCGGTGCGGGTAAGGCCGCCAAGCCGAACCTGATCGGCTCCGAGGTCATGGGCGGCATGAGCCCCTACGGCGTGGGCGGCGGCCACCGCCACACGCCCGAGATGGAGCAGGGTCTCGGTCTCGCGGCCGGTGAGCCCGTCTCCCTGTCCTTCACCCCGACCCTCGCGCCCATGGCCCGCGGCATCCTGACGACGGCGACGGCGCGCGTGAAGCCCGGTGTCGGGTATGCGCAGCTGCGCGAGGCATGGGAGGCCGCCTACGTGGACGAGCCGTTCGTCCGCGTCCTGCCGGAGGGGCAGTGGCCTGCAACGAAGTCCGTCCTGGGATCGAACCACGCTGCGCTGCAGCTCGCCTTCGACGCCCACGCAGGCCGCGTGATCGTCAGCAGCGCCATCGACAACCTCACCAAGGGGACCGCCGGCGGCGCCGTGCAGTCCATGAACATCGCTCTCGGACTCGACGAGACCGCGGGCCTGACCATCCAGGGGATCGCACCGTGAGCATCACCTATCCGGGCGGGTTCCGGGCCGCCGGCGTCGCCGCGGGCCTCAAGATCACCGGCAAGCCCGACGTCGCCCTCGTCGTCAACGACGGCCCGCTGCACAACGCGGCAGCCGTGTTCACCTCGAACCGCGTGGCCGCGGCCCCCGTGCTCTGGTCACGGCAGGTGGTCACCGACGGGCGCGTCGACGCCGTCGTCCTGAACTCCGGCGGAGCGAACGCCTGCACCGGACCCGAGGGCTTCCAGAACACGCACCGGACGGCCGAGGTGACCGCCGACCTGCTCGGCGCCTCGGCCACCGACGTCTTCGTGTGCTCCACCGGGCTCATAGGGGAGCAGCTGCCCATGGACCGGCTCCTCGCCGGGGTGACCGACGCCGCCGGGGCCCTCGGCAGAGGCGGGGGGCCCGCCGCGGCCGAGGCGATCAGGACCACGGACACCGTGTCGAAGGAGGCGCGCTATCCGGCCACCGCCGACTCCGCGAGCGAGGGCTACGCCATCGGCGGCATGGCCAAGGGCGCCGGCATGCTCGCGCCGGGCCTCGCCACCATGCTCGTGGTCCTGACCACCGACGCCGCCCTGGACCCCGGGGCCCTCGACGCCGCCCTGCGGGAGGCCACGCGCGTGAGCTTCGACCGGACCGACGCGGACGGCTGCATGTCGACCAACGACACCGTGGTCCTGCTCGCCTCCGGCGCCGCGGGCATCGCCCCGGACCAGGCCCAGTTCACCGCGGCCCTCACGCAGGTGTGCCTCGACCTCGCCGCGCAGCTCATCCAGGACGCCGAGGGAGCGAGCCACACCATCGCGGTCACGACCGTGAACGCCGCCTCCGAGCGCGACGCCGAGGTGGTCAGCCGCGCCGTCGCCCGCTCCAACCTCTTCAAGACCGCGATCTTCGGCAACGACCCGAACTGGGGCCGGGTGCTCGCGGCCGTCGGCACCACCGACGCCGTGTTCGAGCCCGACCGGCTCAACGTCGCGATGAACGGCGTGCAGATCTGCCGGAACGGCGGGATCGGGGACCCCCGCGACCTCGTGGACCTCACCGCACGCGACGTCACCGTGGAGATCGACCTCGCCGCCGGGCCCGCGAGCGCCACGATCTGGACCAACGACCTCACGCACGAGTACGTGCACGAGAACTCCGCCTACTCGAGCTGACGGGAGACACGATGGACAGCACCACCGGCACGACGCCGTCGGCCTCCACCCTGAGGGCGCAGGACAAGGCGGCCACGCTCATGGAGGCACTGCCCTGGATCCAGCGGTTCGCGGGCACCACGATGGTCATCAAGTACGGTGGCAACGCCATGGTGGACGACGCCATGCGACGGGCCTTCGCCGACGACATCGTCTTCCTCCACCATGTCGGCGTCCGTCCCGTCGTCGTGCACGGCGGTGGGCCGCAGATCAACGCCATGCTCGGGAAGCTCGGCATCGAGTCCGAGTTCAAGGGCGGACTCCGCGTGACCACGCCCGAGGCGATGGACGTGGTGCGGATGGTCCTCACCGGGCAGGTGGGCCGCGAACTCGTGGGCCTGATCAACGCGCACGGGCCCTACGCCGTCGGGCTCTCGGGCGAGGACGGCGGCCTGCTCCGCGCCGTCCGCACCGGCACCGTCGTCGACGGCGAGCCCGTGGACCTCGGCCTGGTCGGCGAGGTGACCGCCGTGCACCCCGGTGCTATCCTCGACATCCTGCAGGCCGGGCGGATCCCGGTCATCTCCACCGTCGCCCCGGAGTACGACGCCGACGGGGAGGCCACGCAGCAGGTGCTCAACGTCAACGCCGACACCGCGGCCGCCGCGCTCGCCGCAGCGCTCGGTGCCTCCAAGCTCGTGATCCTGACCGACGTCGAGGGGCTGTACGCCGCCTGGCCGGACCGCACCTCCCTGATCTCCTCACTTGCCGCGTCGGAGCTCCGTGAGCTCCTGCCGAGCCTGGAGTCGGGGATGATCCCCAAGATGACCGCCTGCCTCCAGGCCGTCGAGGCCGGCGTCGAACGGGCACACATCGTGGACGGCCGCCTGTCGCATTCGATGCTGCTCGAGGTCTTCACCACGGCGGGGATCGGCACGCAGATCGTCCCGGACCACCCCACGCAGGACACCGCACCCCAGGGAGCACGCCCGTGAACGAGATCGTCGCAGCAGCCACGGGCCGGCACGCCGCCGTCGCCCCGACGACGGACAGCGCCGAGGTCCTCGCCGGAGCAGGGTCGGGCGCCGACTGGCTCGCGCGCTACGGGGAGGCGCTGATGGGTGTCTTCGGGACACCGCAGCGCGTGCTCGTCCGCGGGTCGGGGTGCTACGTGTGGGATGCCGACGGCAACGAGTACCTCGACCTCCTCGGCGGGATCGCGGTCAATGCCCTGGGGCACGCGCACCCGTTCGTCACCTCGGTCGTCTCCAGCCAGCTCGCCACCCTCGGCCACATCTCGAACTTCTTCACGAGCCCCACACAGGTGGCGCTCGCCGAGAAGCTGCTGGGGCTCGCGCAGGCCCCCGCCGGTTCGCGCGTGTTCTTCACCAACTCCGGCGCCGAGGCCCTCGAGGCCGCCGTGAAGCTGGCGCGCCGCAACAGCACGCCGCAGCGGCACCGGATCCTCGCCCTCGACGGCGCCTTCCACGGCAGGACGATGGGCGCCCTCGCCCTCACCTCGAAGAAGGCCTACCGGGAGCCGTTCGAACCGCTCCCGGGCGGCGTCGAGCACGTGCCCTTCGACGACGTCGACGCCCTCAGGGCCGCCATGGACGAGACGGTGGCCGCCCTGGTCCTCGAACCCATCCAGGGTGAGGCCGGCGTGCGACCGCTCTCGCCGGAGTACCTCAGCGCCGCCCGCGCGCTCACCCGCGAGCACGGTGCCCTGCTGATCCTCGACGAGGTGCAGACGGGGATCGCGCGGACGGGCCGCTGGTTCGCGCACCAGTGGGTCGACGGCGTCCTCCCGGACGCCATGACCCTCGCCAAGGGCCTCGGGGGCGGGTTCCCGGTCGGTGCGCTCGTCACCTTCGGGGAGGACGCCTCGACGCTGATCTCCGCCGGCCAGCACGGCACCACCTTCGGCGGCAACCCGGTGGCGACGGCGGCAGGACTCGCCACGCTCCACGTGCTGGAGACAACCGGGGCGCTGCAGCACGTCTCCGACGTCGGCGCCTACCTGCGGGAGCACCTCTCCGGGCTGCAGGGCGTCACGGCCGTGCGGGGGGAGGGGCTGCTCATCGGGTTCGACCTCGACGGCGGGTACGCACCCGCCGCGGTCCAGGCGGCACTCACCGCAGGCTTCATCATCAATGCGACCGGTCCGGCCACCCTCCGCCTGGCGCCGCCGCTGATCCTCACCACCGGGCAGGCCGCGACCTTCCTGGAAGCCCTGCCCTCCATCCTGACGACCGCCCGGGAGGCAACAGCATGACCCGCCACTTCCTCGTCGACACGGACCTGACACCCGCCGAGCAGGCCGAGGTCCTCGAGCTCGCCGCGGAGCTCAAGGCCAGCCCCTACTCCCACGCCCCCTACGCCGGCGAGGGTGCCGGTCGCAGGACCGTCGCCGTGATCTTCGACAAGACCTCCACCCGCACCCGGGTGTCCTTCGCCGCGGGCATCGCCGACCTCGGCGGAGTGCCGCTCATCATCGGGGCCGGCGACTCCCAGCTCGGGCACAAGGAGTCCATCACCGACACCGCGAAGGTGCTGGAGCGCATGGTCGCCACGATCGTCTGGCGCACCTACGCCCAGGCGGGCCTCGAGGAGATGGCCGCTGCCTCAAGCGTCCCGGTCATCAACGCCCTCTCCGACGACTACCACCCGTGCCAGCTGCTGGCGGACCTCCTCACCGTCCGCGAGCACAAGGGGACCCTCACCGGCCTGACCATGACCTATCTGGGTGACAGCGCCAACAACATGGCCAACTCCTACCTCCTGGCCGGGACGACGGCCGGCATGCACGTGCGCATCGCAGGTCCCGCCGGCTACCTCCCCGACCCCGCGGTGGTGGCCGCGGCGGAGCAGCGGGCCGCCGAAACCGGGGGGTCGGTCCTCGTGACCACTGACCCCGCCGCCGCGCTCGCCGGCGCCGACGTCGTCGCCACGGACACGTGGGTGTCCATGGGCCAGGAGGACGAGAAGGCGGCACGGAAGGACCTCTTCCGCGCCTACGCCGTCGACGCCGCGGCCCTGGCCCTCGCCGCGCCCGACGCCGTCGTGCTCCACTGCCTGCCCGCCTACCGCGGGTACGAGATCAGCGCGGACGTGATCGACGGCCCCCAGTCGATCGTCTGGGACGAGGCGGAGAACCGGCTCCACGCCCAGAAGGCACTCATGACCTGGCTCGTCGCGGCGTCGGGAACGCCGGGCACGGCCGAGGGACCGTCGTGACCGTCCAGCGCGATTCCGCCCGCCCCACCACGAAGACCGCCCGTCATGCCCGGATCACCGACCTGCTGACGGCCCGATCGGTGCGCTCGCAGGTCGAGCTCGCGGCGCTGCTCGCCGCCGACGGCGTGCAGGTGAACCAGGGGACGCTCTCGCGGGACCTCGTGGAGCTCGGCGTCGTCCGCGTCCGCGGGGCCGACGGCGCCCTGATCTACGCGGTCCCGGTCGAGGGGGGAGGGCGTCACGTCCAGAGCGCCGTCTCCCAGGAGATCCTCGACGCCCGCCTCGCGAAGCTCTGCAACGAGCTTCTCGTGACGGCCGAGTCCTCGGGCAACATCGTCATCCTGCGCACGCCGCCGGGCGCGGCGAACTTCCTCGCCCTGGCCATCGACCACTCGGTGATGCCGACGATCCTCGGGACCATCGCCGGGGACGACACCGTGATGCTCGTGAGCCGGGACGCCGACGGCGGTGCCGCCGTCGCCGAACGTTTCCTCGGACTCGCGCAGGAGCCGCAGGGACCCGCCGAACCCACCTGACGCCTGCGCGGCGGTGTTCGACCTGCGCCGGACGGCCGCGCCATGAAAACCTGAACACCTACAGACCCCACGGGCGCCCGCCCGGACCATCGAAGGAGCATTTCCCGTGACTGAACGCATCGTCCTCGCCTACTCGGGCGGACTCGACACCTCCGTCGCCATCGGCTGGATCGCCGAAGCCACCGGAGCCGAGGTGATCGCCGTGGCCGTCGACGTCGGACAGGGCGGCGAGTCGCTCGAGACCATCCGCCAGCGTGCCCTCGGCTGCGGCGCCGTCGAGGCGTACGTCGCCGACGCCCGCGAGGAGTTCGCCACCGAGTACTGCATGCCGGCCCTGAAGGCGAACGCCCTCTACATGGACGCGTACCCGCTCGTCTCGGCGCTGTCGCGCCCCGTCATCGTCAAGCACCTCGTCGCCGCGGCGCGCGAGTTCGGCGCCACGACCGTGTCCCACGGCTGCACCGGCAAGGGCAACGACCAGGTGCGCTTCGAGGTGGGCATCCAGACCCTCGGCCCCGACCTGAAGTGCATCGCCCCGGTGCGCGACCTCGCCCTGACCCGCGACAAGGCCATCGCCTTCGCCGAGGAGAAGGGCCTGCCCATCGAGACCACGAAGAAGAACCCGTTCTCCATCGACCAGAACGTGTGGGGCCGGGCCGTCGAGACGGGCTTCCTCGAGGACATCTGGAACGGTCCCACCAAGGACGTCTACGACTACACGGCGTCGCCCGAGTTCCCGCCCGCCGCGGACGAGGTCACCATCTCCTTCAGGGAGGGCATCCCCGTGGCGATCGACGGTCACGCCGTCACCCCGCTGCAGGCCATCGAGGAGCTCAACCGCCGCGCGGGTGCCCAGGGCATCGGCCGCATCGACATCGTCGAGGACCGCCTCGTGGGCATCAAGAGCCGCGAGATCTACGAGGCCCCCGGCGCCATGGCCCTCATCGCCGCCCACCGCGAACTCGAGAACGTGACCATCGAGCGCGAGCAGGCCCGCTTCAAGAAGACCGTCGACCAGCGCTGGACCGAGCTGGTCTACGACGGCCAGTGGTTCTCCCCGCTGAAGCGCTCGCTCGACACCTTCGTCGACGACACGCAGAAGTACGTCACCGGCGACATCCGCATGGACCTCCACGGTGGCCGCGCGACGGTCACGGGCCGCCGCTCCGACGTCGCGCTCTACGACTTCAACCTCGCCACCTACGACTCCGGCGACACCTTCGACCAGTCGATGGCCCGCGGCTTCATCGAGATCTTCGGCCTGTCCTCCAAGGTGGCCTCGAGCCGGGACCAGCGGGCGGGCGCCTGATGGTCCCACGTGCGCAGGGGTCCCCGGCCGAGCGGAGCGAGGTAGGGGGGCGTTCGGTGGGCCCACGTGCGCAGGGGTCCCCGGCCGAGCGGAGCGAGGTAGGGGAGCGCTCGGGGACGAATGAGGGCTCGCTGTGGGGCGGCCGCTTCGCCGGCGGCCCCGCCGACGCCCTCGCGGCCCTCAGCAAGTCCACACACTTCGACTGGCGGCTGGCCACCTACGACATCGAGGGCTCCCGAGCCCACGCCCGCGTGCTCCGCCGGGCCGGCCTGCTCGACGACACCGAGCTGGCCGGGATGATCGACGCCCTGGACCGCCTCGACGCCGACGTGCGATCGGGGGCCTACCTGCCCGCGGAGAGCGACGAGGACGTGCACGGATCCCTCGAGCGCGGCCTCATCGAGCGCGCCGGTCCGGCGCTCGGCGGGAGACTGAGGGCCGGACGCTCCCGCAACGACCAGGTGGCAACGCTCGGGCGCATGTACCTGCGGGACCACGCGAGGATCATCGCCCGCGGCGTCCTCGCGACGATCGGCGCGCTCGTCGACCAGGCGGAGGCACACCTCGAGGTGCCGATGCCCGGGCGGACCCACCTGCAGCACGCGCAGCCCGTCCTGCTCAGCCACCACCTGCTGGCCCATGCCTGGGCGCTGCTGCGCGACGTGCAGCGGCTGCAGGACTGGGACCGGCGCGCCGGTGTCTCGCCCTACGGGTCCGGCGCGCTGGCCGGCTCGTCGCTGGGCCTCGACCCCGAGGCGGTGGCCGCGGATCTCGGTTTCTTCTCCGCGACCCACAACTCGATCGACGGCACCGCTTCGCGTGACGTCTACGCGGAGTTCGCCTGGGTGACGGCCATGATCGGTGTCGACCTGTCCCGCGTGAGCGAGGAGATCATCCTCTGGGCCACGAAGGAGTTCTCCTTCGTCACGCTCGACGACGCCTTCTCCACGGGCTCCTCGATCATGCCGCAGAAGAAGAACCCGGACGTCGCCGAACTCGCCCGCGGCAAGGCCGGCCGGCTGATCGGGGACCTGACGGGTCTGCTCGCGACGCTCAAGGGTCTGCCGCTCGCCTACAACCGCGATCTCCAGGAGGACAAGGAGCCGGTGTTCGACGCCGTCGACACCCTCGAGGTCCTCCTGCCCGCGGTCTTCGGCATGATCGCGACGCTCGTCTTCGACACCGGACGGATGGCGGCGCTGGCACCCCAGGGATTCGCCCTGGCCACCGACATCGCCGAGTGGCTCGTCCGGCAGGGTGTCCCGTTCCGCGAGGCCCACGAGCTCTCCGGTGCTGCGGTCCGCGTCGCCGAACAGCGCGGCGTGGAGCTGTGGGACCTGACGGACGAGGAGTTCGCAGGGATCTCCGCGCACCTCACGCCCGCGGTCCGCGAGGTCCTGACCGTCGAGGGGTCCCTGGCCAGCCGCGACGCGCAGGGCGGCACCGCCCCGACCGCCGTGAGGCGTCAGCTCGCCGCCCTGCGCGCCGAGCTCGACGGCGTCGCGGGGTACGCCACGGACTGATACCGATCGGTGTGCGGCTCCTTCCGGGGCCGCACACCGATCGGTCCGACGCGACGAGTCGTCGCCGACCGGCCGCGAGGGCCACCGCTGACGACGGGGACTCCGAGGCATGGATCCGGAGCGCGTGCCGGGTCCGGGCACACTCCCGGTCGGTGGTACCGTCGCGGCATGGCGAGGGCGACGGTCGTGGGTGCGGGGATCGCGGGGCTCACCGCCGCGCTCGGGCTGCACCGTGCGGGATGGTCGGTGACGGTCCTGGAGCAGGAGCCGGAGGTACGCACCTCCGGGACGGCGGTCCTGCTGCACCGGGCGACAGTGCGGGGGCTCGGATCCCTCGGCATCGGCCCCGGTCTCGAGGCCCTGGCCGTCCCGCTCTCAGGCCTTCAACTCCGTACGCGCAGAGCTCGGCCCATCTCCCCTTCCCGGGCCCCATCCGGCTCCGTGCTGATCGAGCGATCGGACCTCGTCGGCCTGCTCCGCGACTCGCTGCCGGAGAACGCACTCGTCCTCGGTCGCCCTCTGGCGGGAGGCGACCTCCCCGGTGCGCGGGCGGAGGCCGCCCTGGTCGTCGGAGCCGACGGTCTCCACAGCACCCTGCGTCACGCCTTGTTCGGTCCTGCCTACTCCGCAACAGCAGTCGGCACCACCGTGTGGCGCGGGACGGCGGCCGTGACGACGTCGGGCCTGACCGAATACTGGGGCCAGCGACGCCGCTTCGGTATCAGTAGCAGGCCGGGCGGGGGGACGAACTGGTACGCGACGGCAACGGTGGTGCCTGCCGGGCGGGCGTCGCCGCAGCCACACCTCGACGAGCTTCGGAGGCTGTTCGGGCACTGGGACGGGGCGGTGGGCGCCACGATTGCCCGCATCGATGAGGAAAGCATCCTGCGGCATGCGATCCAGCACCTGGCGCGGAGGCTGCCGCGGTACCACCTGGGAAACACGGCGCTCATCGGGGATGCCGCCCATGCCATGACACCGGACCTCGGGCGCGGCGCGAACGAGGCGATCCTCGACGCGCTGTCCCTCGTGGGCGAGCTCCAAGCGCACGACCACGTGGATCGCGCTCTGGCCGCCTACGACAGGTCCCGGCGCCCGACCACGCAGCGGACCGCGACCGGATCGGCCGTCCTTCACACCCTCATCCATCGCGCGCGGTAGGCCGGTCACGGACCTGCACCCCGAGGATCCGGAGAACCCCACGGGGACGAGGAACGAGGCCACCGTCCGTAGGATGTCGTGCATGACATCCGACGAGGAGAAGGACCCTCCCGTACCCGCCTTCCTCGAGGGCATCTCACTGAAGCGGGTCCACGACGGGCAGGGTACGGAGAACCACGACAGCGGTGACACCACGTCCCCGCAGGCGGAGAAACCGGACAGCTGATCGTCTACCCCGCCCGGGCGCCGGCCGCTGGACGCCACCCCGAACCAGGATGCAGGACCCCGCTACGCCCGCCGCGAAGTCCTTTGACAGGCCGCGGTGCCCGGCGCAGTGTGTGTGCATGCAGCCCACCGATCAGCGCGCCACGCTCAGGGAATTCTTCCCCTACCTGCGGGGACACGTCCGCGTGCTCGTGCTGGTCGCCGTCGTCTCCCTGATCTCCACGGGACTCGCGATCGCCCAGCCGCTCATGGTCCAGCAGCTGGTCAACGCCGTGTCGGCGAGCCGGCCGGCCACGACGTTCGTCTGGCTGCTCGTCGCCGTCACCCTGGCCGGCGCCGTGGTGGCGGCTGCCCAGGCCTATCTCCTCCAGAGGACCGCCGAGTCCGTGGTGCTCAGCGTCCGGCGGTCGCTGGTGGGGCAGTTGCTGGCCCTGCCGATCCGTGAGTTCGACCGGCGTCGCGTCGGCGATCTCATCTCCCGCGTCGGCTCGGACACCACCCTGATGCGCAGCGTCATCACGTCCGGCCTGTTCGAGATCGTGTCCTCCGTCCTCATGTTCTGCGCGGCCGTCGTCCTGATGCTGCTGATCGATCCGTTGCTGTTCGGGATCACCCTGTCCGCCGTGCTGCTGGGTGCGGGCGGCGTCCTGTTCCTCGGCCGCATCATCCGCAAGCGGAGCCGGGACGTGCAGGACGCGGTGGGTTCGATGACCGCAGCCGTCGAACGGGGACTGTCGGGCATCCGGACCATCAAGGCCTCCGTCGCCGAGCAGCGCGAAGCCGCGGTCATCGATGTCGAGGCCACCCGCGCCTACCGGGCCGGGATCGCCATGGCGCGCCTCCAGGCGGCCGTGCAGCCGATCATGACGATCTGCATCCAGGGTGCCTTCATCGTGGTGCTCACGGTGGGTGGCATCAGGGTCGCGGCGGGGGAGCTGCTCCTCGGTGACCTCATCGCGTTCATCCTGTACCTGTTCCTGCTCGTCGTACCCATCGGGGAGGCCATGAGCGCCTTCGTGCAGATCCAGTCCGGGCTCGCGGCGCTGGACCGCATCCAGGAGATCGCCCGGCTCGACCCCGAGCGCTCGGACGAGGCGGAGATCCTCACGGCCGGCCCCTCCACCGGGGCCGCCGCGTCGGGTCCGTCGTCCCCGACGGCGGCACGGGCGGTCCCCAGCGGAACGATCGAACTCCGGGACGTGAGTTTCAGGTACGCCGTGGCGGAGGAGGCGCCCCGTGGCGCCGCACCGGTCACGACCGACGAGCCCACCGACGAGGCACGCGATCAGCAGGGACGGACCGCATCACCGGATGCGGCAGGGGACCAGGGCCTGTTCGAGGGCGACAGCCCGCTGGTCCTGGACGGCGTCAGTTTCACCGTCGCCGCGGGCAGCAGGACGGCGCTCGTCGGGCCGTCGGGCGCCGGCAAGTCCACCGTGCTGGCCCTGCTCGAGCGGTTCTACGAACCGACGGGCGGCAGCATCACGCTCGACGGCACGCCGTTGCCGCAGCTGCCGCGGTCCGGGATCCGTGCGCGCATCGGTCTCGTGGAGCAGGAGGCGCCCGTGCTCAGCGGGACCCTCGCGGACAATCTCCGGCTGGCAGCACCAGAGGCGACCGACGACCAGCTCCGGCAGGTGCTCGCCGCCGTCGGACTCGACGACCTCGGGGAACGCTCGGACGACGGCCTGCACCTCAACCTGGGGGAGGACGGTATCCGGCTCTCCGGCGGCCAGCGGCAGCGCCTGGCCTGGGCGCGCGTGATCCTCGCCGATCGTCCCCTGCTCCTGATGGACGAGCCGACGTCGGCCGTCGACTCCCGGACCGAGCAGCTCCTCCAGCAGACGCTGGGGGAGGCCTCGCGTGATCGCACGGTGGTGGTCGTGGCCCACCGCCTCTCGACGATCGCCGACTTCGACCAGATCGTGGTTCTCGACCGCGGCCGGGTCGCGGCGATCGGCACGCACGAGGAGCTCCTGGGCAGCAGCGACCTCTACCGCGACATGGCTGCCCGCCAGCGGCTCGTCGCCCACGCCTGAGGTCAGGCCCGGCCGGCCCTGGACGGAAGGGTCAGGGGCTGACCGGGCGGCCCGCTTCGCGGTCGAGCAGCCGCTGCTTGACGGGCAGTCCCCAGCGGAACCCGCCGAGCGTGCCGTCCGTCCTGATGATCCTGTGGCAGGGGACGAAGAGGGCGGCGGCGTTCCTGGCGCACGCAGCGGCGGCGGCACGGACCGCGGCGGGATTGCCCGCCCGCTCGGCGTACTGGCGATAGGTGACGGGCGCACCCGGTTGCACCGTGCGCAGGACCTCCCACGCGTGCACCCGGAAGGGGCCCGAGGCCTGCTGCACCCGCACCGACGCGACGGCGTCGAAATCGCCGTCGTAGTAGCGGGACACGGCATCGAGGATCGGCCGGAGGGAGGAGGCGCCGGGATCGAAGCGGTGGCCGCGGATGCTCGGATGGATCTGCCCCGTGAGCTCGGAGGCGGAATCCGTCCACCCCGAGGACAGCACGGCGCCTTCGGCCTCGATCACGGTGAAGGCCCCGTCCGGCGTGTCGATGGTGGTGGTGGTGGCGCCGTGCAGCGTCGCCGGCGAGGTCGGTGTTGCGGTCATGGCGGTCGATCCCTTCGATGGTCACAGGGTACGGGGTGCCGGGTCAGGCGACGATGTCAGGCAGTTCCTCGCCGGTTCGCCGGCGGGCGCCCGGTGCGGCGGCCCTCCAGAGGTGCAGGGTCGCGTACGAGCGCCAGGGACGGACGGCGGCCACCGCCTCGTCGAGCGAAGCGCCCGGCGGTCCGCCGCGGGCGCCCGGCGGGCCGGCACCGCGTGTCACGAGGTATCGCCAGCCGCTGCGGACGGCGGCATCGGTGGGCAGATGGACGTCGGGGTGGCCGAGGACGCGCATGGTGACGTAGTCCGCCGTCCACGGACCCACTCCGGGAAGCCGCAGCAGGTCGCCCCGCAACGCCTCGGGGCTGGAGCCCACGCCGATCTCGAGGGTGCCGGAGGCCAGCTGCCGTGCCGCCTCCCGCAGGGCGTCGTCGCGCCGTCGCGGTCCGGGCAGCAGCGGCCCGGGCGCGTCCGCGAGATGCGCTACGGCCGGGAACATCCTGGAGAGGCCGGTGCCAGGAGCATCGATCGCCGGGCCGGCCTGCGCGAGGGTTCCCAGCGCCCTGGTCGCGGCGGCGACGGTCACCTGCTGACCGGCGATCGCCCGGACGAGCGTCTCGGCGGGGTCGACCGAGCCGGGGAGCCGCATGCCGGGCACGGCGGTGGCCGCCCTGGCGAGGAACGCGTTCCGCGCCAGGGCGGCATCGATGGCCACCGGATCGGCGTCGAGATCGAACAGCCGCCGGATGCGGCTCAGCAGCGCCGGGAGGTCGGCGAGTCCTGCGACCGAGACCGTCACGGGCAGGGCGCCCTGCCCCGTGCCGCGCGACTCGGCGATGCCCGCCCTGAACCAGGCCGGACCGGCGGGCAGGTCCACGAGCCGCTCGTAGCCGGCGGGTGTCGCCCGTTCGACCCCGTCGACCGCCCGCGCCGCGAGGAAGCCGAAGATGCCGTTGTCGTAGGGCAGCCGCGTGGGCAGGAACAGGGAGATCCGGAGGGGGCCGCCGGGGGACCCGCCGGCGACGCCGTCGCGCTGCTGTCGCGACGCGTCCCGCAGCTGCCTCGGCGTGAGGTCGAAGACCTGCTGCACCGTGTCGTTGAACTGGCGGACGCTGCCGAAACCGGCGGCGAAGGCCACGTCCGCGACCCGCAGGGTCGAGGCGGTGAGCAGGGTCCGGGCCGTCTGGGCGCGGTGCGCGCGGGCCAGCGCGAGCGCACCCGCGCCCAGTTCGTCCCGAAGGATGCGGTTGAGGTGGCGGGTCGAGTAGCCGAGCCGGGCCGCGAGGCCGGCCACCCCCGACCGGTCCACCTCGCCGTCGGCGATGAGCCGCATGGCACGGGCAGCGGCGTCGCTGCGGAGGTTCCACTCCGGGTCGCCCGGGACGGCCTCGGGCAGGCACCTCTTGCAGGCGCGGTAACCGGCCTCGTGCGCGGCGGCCGACGTCCGGTAGAAGGTGACATTGGAGGGTTTCGGGGTGCGTGCGGGGCAGGATGGCCGGCAGTAGATGCCCGTGCTCGAGACGGCGGTGACGAACTGACCGTCGAAGCGCACGTCACGGGCGTCGATCGCCCGGTACTGCTGCCAGAAGTCCATGGCTCCATCCTTCCACCCGGCACGGGCGGCAACTGGCGGGTTTCGGACATCGCTGCGGGACGTCGTCCAGGCGGTCTTGCTACGGTCGATGGGTGGCGGATCGAAGCGTGACGGCAGGGGACATGCGGGACCAGCTGGGCGGCAGTGCCCTCGACGTCGCACCCCGGCTCCTCGGAGCCCACCTGAGCCACAGGGACGACGACGGCGAGGTCACCGTACGCATCTCCGAGGTGGAGGCGTACCTCGGCCCCGACGACCCCGGCTCGCATGCGTTCCGTGGGAGGACCGCGCGGAACGCGACGATGTTCGGCCCGGCGGGTCACCTCTACGTCTACTTCACCTACGGGATGCACTACTGCGCCAACATCGTGTGCGGGACCGAGGGGTGGGCCACAGGTGTGCTGCTGCGCGCGGGGGAGATCGTCGGGGGCACCGCGATCGCCCGTGCTCGGCGCAACCATCCCGCATCGGAACTGGACCTCGCCCGGGGGCCGGCGCGGCTCGCGCAGGCGCTGGGTCTCGACCGTCGGTGCGACGGCGCCGACGTCCTCGGGGAGCCCTTCCGCCTCGTGCTGCCGGATTCGGCGCCGGCGGTGATCGGCCGCGGGCCGCGCGTCGGTGTGAGCGGTGTCGGCGGGACAGCGGAGTACCCGTGGCGCTTCTGGCTGCCGGGGGATCCGACGGTCTCGCGCTACCGTCCCGGCAAGCCCCCCGCAGCCCGTAGTGTTGATGCGTGACAATCAGCGGAGCGGACGCCGGCGGTACCCCGGCCACAGCAGCAGGACCATCCCGGCTCGCGGCGCGCGCCACGGACGCCATCGACCGGCTGTGCGCCGTCGTCCCCGACTTCCCGTCCCCGGGCATCATGTTCCGTGACCTCACCCCCGTCCTCTCCGACGCCGAGGCCTTCCGGGCCGTCGTCGACGCCGTCTCCGAACCCTTCGCCGGATCGTTCGACGCCGTGGCCGGCGTCGAGGCCCGGGGCTTCCTCCTCGCCGCCGCCGTCGCCTACGCGACCGGTACCGGCGTCGTCACCGTGCGCAAGGCGGGCAAGCTGCCCCGCGCCGTCTACAGCGAGTCCTACGACCTCGAGTACGGGCAGGCGACGCTCGAGATCCACCAGGCCGACCTGCCCGAGGGTGCGCGGGTCCTGGTGCTCGACGACGTCCTCGCCACGGGTGGAACGCTCGTCGCGGCATGCGCGTTGCTCGAAAGGGCGGGAGCCGTCGTCGTCGGCGCCGGGGTGGTGCTCGAGCTCGGCGGTCTGGAAGGCCGGACGAGCCTGACGGGCCGGAGGGTCCACACACTGAAGACCGTGTGATCCGCGGCGCGCTAGAATTGTTGGTCCGTCTTTGAAGGAAGGTAGTGTCCGATGCACGAGACGTCCCACGCCAAGGCGGAGCTGGACCACGAGCGCCGCTACGTCGACGGCCTGTACCGCCGTCTCGACGAACTCCGTGCCGAGAAGGTCCAGCAGCTCGCCGAGGTCCGGCGCACGCAGGCGGCCGGGTCGCACCAGAACCGCTCCGAGCGGGATGCCTTCGCCACGATGTACGAGGACCGTCTGGCCCAGCTGAACGCCGTCGACGACCGGCTCGTCTTCGGGCGCCTGGACCTCGACAGCGGCGACGAGCGGTACATCGGCCGCATCGGACTCTCCGACGACGACCTCCGGCAGCTCATGGTGGACTGGCGCGCCCCCGAGGCGGGCACGTTCTACCAGGCCACGGCCTTCGAACGCATGGGCGTCCGCCGACGCCGCCACCTCATCCTGTCCCGGCGTGACGTCGTCGCCATCGAGGACGACGTCCTCGACGCGGACCTGCTCGGCGACGACGACTCCCTGCAGGGCGAGGGCGCCCTGCTCGCCGCCCTGAACACACGGCGTACCGGCCAGATGTCGGACATCGTCGGCACCATCCAGGCCGAGCAGGACCGCATCATCCGCGCCCCGCTCCCCGGGGTCACCGTGGTCCAGGGCGGACCGGGCACCGGCAAGACGGCCGTGGCCCTCCACCGTGCCGCCTACCTGCTCTACACCCACCGGGAGCGGCTGAAGTCCGCCGGCGTGCTGCTGGTCGGGCCGACCGACGCCTTCATGAAGTACATCGAGCGCGTGCTGCCGTCCCTCGGGGAGACCGGCGTGGTCATGGCCGGCATCGGCACGCTGATGCCCGGTGTGTCCACGGTGCAGGAGACCAGCGAGGAGGCCGCAGCACTCAAGGGCCGGCTGGAGATGGCGCAGGTCATCCGGAACGCCGTCGCCAACCGGGAGCGGGTACCCGCCGAGGACAAGCGGCTCAATGTCGAGGGAACCCTGCTGACGCTCGCGCCCCGCCAGGTGGCGCGCGCCCGTGAGCGCGCCCGTGCCACCGGCAAGCCCCACAACGAGGCACGCGTCACCTTCGTCAAGATCCTCCTGAGGGAGCTCACCGAGCAGCTGCTGGACAAGCTCGAGGAATCATCGGGCGGAGGCAACAACGCCGACCGGTCCTACCTCGCCGAGGACGTCCGCAGTTCCCGGGACGTGAGGATCGCGCTGAACCTCGCCTGGATGCCCCTCACGCCCCAGAAGCTCGTCTCGGAACTGTTCGCGCGGCCCGAGCTGCTGCGGGCGGCGGCGCCCGATCTGACCGATGACGAACTCGCCGTGCTCGCCCGGCCCGCCGATGCTCCGTGGACCGAGGCGGACGTGCCCCTGCTGGACGAGGCCGCCGAACTGCTCGGTGAGCTCGACGCGTCGGCCGGCAGGGACAGCTCCGCGCGTGAACAGGAGCAGAAGCGGGACCTCGCCAATGCCGAGCGGGCCCTCGAGAACGTCAACGCCTCGCTGGAGGACGCGGGCGTGAACGGTGTCCTCACGGCCGAGGAGCTCGCCCAGCACAACGCGGTGTCCACCACCCGCCTATCCGCGGCCGAGCGCGCGTCCGGCGACCGCACGTGGGCGTACGGGCACATCGTCGTCGACGAGGCGCAGGAGCTCTCGGCGATGCAGTGGCGCCTGCTGATGCGACGCTGTCCCGTGAAGTCGTTCACCATCGTGGGCGACATCGCGCAGACGAGCTCCGCGGCCGGCTCGAGGTCCTGGCAGCAGGCGCTCGAGCCGTTCGTGGGTGAGCGCTGGCAGCTGGAGGAGCTGACGGTCAACTACCGCACGCCCTCGCAGATCGCCGAGGCCGCGGTGCGCATGGCGAACGCCGCGGGGCTCGTCGTCTCCGCGCCCAAGGCCGTGCGCGAGGGCCGCTTCCCGCCCGTCCTCGATACCGTCCGGGAGCTCGTACCGTCCCTCGTGCGCGCGATGCCCGAGGAGCTCGCGGCGATCGACGGCGGCCTGCTCGCCGTCATCGCCCCCGAGCACCTCGTGCCGGAGGTCCGCGCGGCACTGGTTCCCGTGTACGGCAGCCGCGTGGGCTCCGGTGCGGGCGGTCCGGGCCAGGACATCGTGGTGATCGGACCCCGGGAGTCGAAGGGACTGGAGTTCGACGGCGTCGTCATCCTCGAACCGCACGAGATGCTCGATTCCGCGACGGCGCGCGTCGGTGATCTCTACGTCGCCATGACGCGCCCCACCCAGCGGCTCCGCGTCATCTCGACGGGCCGGATTCCTGCGGGTATCGCCGACTGATAATTTGGAGGGGTGTCCCAGCAAACAGATACCCCGGTCAGTGGCCTCCGAGGCCAGCGCAACGATCCCTCGTTCGGCAACGTCTATGACGAGCTGGTGTGGCGCGGGCTGGTCCACGTGTCCACCGATGAGGGTGAGCTGAGGGAGCTGCTGGCGGGTGCTCCGATCACGTTCTACTGCGGGTTCGACCCGACGGCGCCCAGCCTGCACCTGGGCAACCTCGTGCAGCTCCTCCTGATGCGCCGGCTGCAGCTCGCCGGTCACCGGCCCCTGGGGCTGGTGGGCGGGTCCACCGGTCTCGTCGGCGATCCGCGGCCGACGGCCGAGCGCACCATGAACACCAAGGAGACCGTCGCCGAGTGGGTGGCGTCCCTCCAGGGGCAGGTGCAGAGGTTCCTCGACTTCGAAGGGGACGGTGCCGCCAGAATGGTGAACAACCTCGACTGGACCGGTCCGATGAGCGTCATCGACTTCCTGCGCGATGTCGGCAAGTACTTCCGCGTGGGCACCATGGTCAAGAAGGAGACCGTCGCCAAGCGCCTGAACTCCGACGAGGGCATCAGCTACACCGAGTTCAGCTACCAGATCCTGCAGGGCATGGACTACCTGCAGCTGTTCCGTGACTACGGCTGTGTCCTGCAGACCGGCGGCTCGGACCAGTGGGGGAACCTCACCAGCGGCACGGACCTGGTGCGCAAGGTCGAGGGCACGGGTGTGCACGCGATCGGTACGCCGCTGATCACGAACTCGGACGGCACGAAGTTCGGCAAGAGCGAGGGCAACGCGATCTGGCTCGACGCCGCGATGACGAGCCCGTACGCCATGTTCCAGTTCTGGCTGAACACCTCGGACGCCGATGTCGCCGAGCGCCTGCGCATCTTCACCTTCCGTAGCCGGGAGGAGATCGAGGAGCTCGAGCGCGCGACGGCGGAACGGCCCCACGAGCGGGCGGCGCAGCGCGCACTGGCCTACGACGTCACCTCCCTCGTGCACGGGGTCGACGCGACCGAGAAGGTCATCGCCGCGTCGGCCGCCCTCTTCGGTCAGGGCGACCTCGGAGCCCTCGACCTCCCGACCCTCCAGGCAGCGACGGCGGAACTGTCGTCGGTCGCGGTCACGAGGGACGGGCTGGGGATCGTCGACCTGCTGGTCGCATCGGGCCTGTCCGCCAGCAACTCCGCAGCCCGGCGCACCGTCGCGGAGGGCGGGGCCTACGTCAACAACGCGAAGATCGCCGACGCGGACCACGCCGTCGCCGTCGATGATCTGCTCCACGGCCGCTACCTCCTGATCCGCCGTGGCAAGCGCAACCTCGCGATGGTCGACGTCGGCTGAGGACCTCCTGCCCGGCGACGACGGGAGTCGGCACACCCCCGAGCGGGTGTGCCGGCTCCCGTCGTCCATGCCCCACACCGCCCTGTGGGGGGAAGGGCCCCGAGCCGATTTGGTTCTCGTGGTGGGGTGCTCGTATAGTTATGGAGTTGCCCCGGTGTGGGTGACAATCCCCCCTTGATGAAGATTCGAGTTCTTCGGTTGCGTGCTGTGCATGGTTCCGGTGGTGGCTCGGGGTTCGTCGTCTGTTCTGTGGGTTTGTTGGTCGGTTGTGCTGCTGGTTTTGTCCGGTGGTGGGGCCGGGGAGCGGATTTGCGGGATCGGGGTTGCGGGGGTAGGCTTGTGAAGTTGCTTCGGAGCGAGGACATGACGGTTTGGTTGTGTTTGGTGCCGGTAGCTGCTGTTGTTTGAGAACTCAATAGTGTGCCAAGTTTGTTGA
>NZ_JBTNDP010000008.1:0-212347 GCF_054510925.1 Arthrobacter sp. MDT2-16 | reverse complement strand
TGAGCCAGCCGAAGAACGCGGACCCGAACTTGATGCCGCCGAAGCGTTCCTTCTGCGCAGCGACGACGTCATTGCGTCTGCTCCTCGGGGTGCTCGCTCCCGCTGTGTTGTGCTCTGCCATATCAAATCCTTTGCATTTCAGTCATGCAGGTGATGCTTCGTTTCAATCGTTCGCAGTGCCCCTTCGCCGAAGCGTCGGCAGATCCGCCCTTGAAGGCTGGGAGGCCGGGGGTGGAAGGATGATCGTTCGCCAGCATCGAGGCGCTGAAGGAGCATTTTCATAACCCCTTCGCAGAGGCACAGCCTCTACGATCGTGCTCCTAAGCATACTGATAATAAGCCTGCTTGCCTTCTTGGTTTCACAGCCCCTAGTGTGGGGTTGACATTCGTCGGTGGCGCCGGGCGCCTGGGAACCCGGCCTCGACTCGTCTCGAGACGACGGACGGGACCACCGGGGTAGTTCTCCTTGCGCACCCGCGATGGCACTCGATGCCACCCGACGCCGTGGGGAGTTCGCCACAGGAGACCGAAGACTGGAAGGGAGGACGAGGTGCCTCTATCAGCGGAGGAACGCCGTCAATGGCGTGAGCTCGAGCGGCAGCTGACACCCGACGTTCCCACAGTCGCACAGCCGACCAGGGATCGCGGGATCAGGCACCGCACGATGGGTTTGGCCTGTTCGATCCTTGCCCTGGGTTTCGTGCTGGTCGCATTCTCTGTCGTGATCCTCGCGGTCCTCGTGAAGGTCCTGCTCCTTGGTGTTCTGGGATTCGTTCTGATGATCGTCGGCGGAACACGACTTCAACACCCCCGGCGCAAGGGTCAGCTGACCAGGGCCGCAGCCCCGATGTCCAAGGACGTCGCGTGATGAACCCTGACTCCCTGTCCTCCCTGCAGCTCCTATCGGTAGCGGCCAGGGCCGTCCGACGGGAATCAGCGGCCTACCTCAAGACGCTGGGGCTACCCCAGCTCGGCTTCTACATCCTCGAGTACCTCAACGAGCGAAGCCCTATGATGCAGTCCGAACTGGCCCGCCTGGTTCTTGTCCGTTCTCAAACCCTCGGCACCGTCCTGACCACACTCGAGGCCAGGCGGTGGATCACCCGGCAACGCGGCTTCATTCACAATCAGGTATCCGTGAGCATCACCGAGCAAGGCCGTACCCTCCTCACCGCAGCGCAGAAACGCCTGCGAACGCTTCAACTACCGACGGACATCGAAGCCCTGCGCCCTCCCCTGACCGCGATCATCAACCGTGCCGCACAGCAACCGGGGTGATGCCCGCATCGCTTGTTCGCGACGCCACCACGGGCGAGGCCCTCTCACCCCGTCCGCAGCAGTGGTTATAACAGCAAGCAGGACCAGGGATTCACCCACCACCGGTTGATACCTCAGGGTGGGCGGCATTCGCTAACCTCTGGTCAGCGCATTGTCGATGCGTAATCCGCTTCTCACGCGGGAGGGTCGAGTGACGTGCCTGGCGCGTAGGCTCACAGCCTGATGGTTTCCGACAGCATGACCGCAATGAACAGCAGTCACCCAGCACGCACCATGTCAGCCAGGGAGAAGCGATGAAGCCCCACAACCACACCCTCACTCACGTCGGACTGATCACCTCCGCTCTTCTGCTCCTGACGGGATGTTCCACAGGCTCCGGCCCCGACGCTGCGACCACCGCGTCGAGCGACGAGACGTCGACCTCGACTCCGATGACCAGCGATTCCAGCTCGGCCTCCCCATCGGCGACGTCGCGAGCAACTTCCTCAGCCACGCCTACTGCTACTTCGTCGGCTACCGCTTCTGGATCGGCGACAGCCACAGCATCGGCTACAGGCTCGGCATCCGGTGCCGCTGGTGGCGCGGCCACGATCTCACTCGTGGCAGGTGCTGAGCATAAGATCACCAGTTCCACAGACCCGGTCACGGTGGAATGCACAGGCGGAGGAGACATCGATATCGAGACCGACAACGTCGACCTGACGATCACCGGCGACTGCGAGGACATCGAGATCGACGGGGACGACAACACGATCACCGGCGGCAACGCCGACACGCTCGATATCGAAGGCGACGGCAACACTGCCACAACAGGGTCAGTCCCTGAGGTGAGCGTCGACGGAGACACCAACACCATCGAGGTCGAGGAGACCAGCGACATCAACGTCGAAGGCGACGAGAACACCGTGACCTACCAATCAGGCGACCCGGTCATCGAAACCGAAGGCAACAACTCCGTCGCCGCAGCCTGACCCTGGTCACAATCCCTCAGAACTGCCTCGCTGTCCTGTGCCGGCTCGATCCGGGTCACACCGACGAGGTCCGCACGAACAGTTCCTGAGCTGCTGCTCATTCCCTGTCATGTTCCTGCCCGGTGTGCCCGCGCGGAAGATACGAGCGCCCTCTACATCCAGACCTGTGCGGAGAGCTTGCAGGCAAGGCGGCGCATCGACCTGAGCCACTCGAAGTGCCGGTATGACGACGGGTCAGAGACCCCGGAAGAGGTCCCGTAGGGCCGTGTCGCTGCCATGATGCTGGTCCCGGTGGGTGAGCTTCACGGCCCGGTCGATGATTTCCTGGGAGATGACGACGACTTTGCGGTTGGTGTGCTGGCTGTAGGAGCTGATGCGTTCGAACGCTTCGGCGGCGTTGAGACCGGCGCGTCCCATGAGGATGCCCTTGGCCTGCTCGATCACGGCCCGGCTGACCGCAGAGGCGGCGACCGCTTCGTTGACGATCCGGTGCGTGTCGGCGTGGATCGACTGCGTGAGGTCCACGACCAGGCCCCACACCCCGACCGGTTGCTCGTCGTCGAGAATCAGGTCCGCGGAGATGAGGAGCTTGCGGGTGCGCCCATGGAGGTCACGCAGGGATGCATAGATCGAGGACGGTCCGCCCACTGTGGTGACCTTGTTCCAGAACGCCCGGACAGCCTCCCGGTCCGCGGGGTCGACATGGGACATGCCGAGCTCCAGGGTCGGGACGACGTCGCCGCGTTCGTAGCCGTGGATCCGATACAGCTCATCCGACCAGTTGTAGGAGTCGTCGGCGAAGTAGTGCTCCACGGTGCCGGTCGGACAGTCGATGAAGTACTCGACACTGGACACAGCCTTGGACAGGGGAACAGAAGGCTCAACGGTGGAGGACATGACAATACCGTTCGACGAACTCTGATCCGGGCTGGCTTCTTAACCCGGACCTCAAAAGAGCACAGTAACAGTGCACACCAAACCCTCGGGCCGCCGGCCCGTGATGTGCCAGAAGGTGGCCGACCCGCGCCTCGCACAAGTGGGTGGACCGAGGGCTCACTTGTCGGGCTTGTTCCGTCGTATGAGGCGAAGATTGAGTTTGGATTGCAGCTCGGAGCGTCGCTGTGTCAGCCTCCGCAGAGTGCTGTTCGATTCCGGCCCGCCGGAGCTTCTCGACCGTCGTCCATGGCGGGGTGTGACGACAGGGTCTGCTGGTCGGTCGCTCGTGCCGGTGTAGGCGTCGTTGCCGTCAGCGTTCGGGTGAGCAGTCATGACTCAGTATGTGCCCGGTGTTTCCGGTCGAACGGTTCACCTATGGTTGCGATCTCGTACCGTTCAGTGATGCTGTGCCTGTCACGCCACCAGCCGGGGCATCTCCGTCGAGTGTCGTGGGCTGCTGGGTCTGGAATCGGTCGTGAGCGTGTTCCGGCGCGATTCGCCCGGACGGCCGGGAAGGGGATGTGCAGCACGTTCAGCCCGTCCTCGACCGGGACCTGATCGCACACGCCATCAACGAACTGATCACCGCCCGTGATCTGCCCATCGACGGCGCCCACTACAGCACCGATCCCTTCGCAGGAGCGTCTAGACACTGGCGCCCCCCGCCCGCGTTTCCACGCCGGTCACCCGATCTGCAGCAGCGACGGGTGGCGCATCGGCCCGCTGTGCCTGATCGACGACCACCCACGAACCTTCACCGCGACCGACGAACGGGACCTCAGACTCCGCGCCGCCCGGGAGCGTCATGCACTCGGAAGAGCTACCGGACGAGAAGCCAGGGATCCTCAGGCCGTGCGGTGTGTTGCCGGCGCACCCTCCGAGACCTACAGCGCGCTGACTGGTGTCGATTTGAGCGCACGGCTGAGCGGCTACTGTTGATGGGCGAAGGCAGCTGCCCGTTCAGGCGCAGAACGAGGAATTTCCCTGAGAGGACATGGCAGATGACGTTAGGGAGTGTTGATCACGGCACGAGTGAGCCGGCACAGCTTCAGGATCTCGTCCTGGACAGCGCTGACCTCGAACAATTCTTGAACAGGCTCGCCGTGTTCGCGGCAGGTTCGTTTTCTTCCACCATCCGCGATGTGTTCTGCAGCGTGACGTTGCTGCGACCCAAGAGCAGAAGTGTCGTCGCCAGCAGCAGTGAGGAAGCGAAGAGGCTCGATGAGGTGCAGCTCGCATTCGATGATGGTCCTTGCCTGCGTGCTGCTCGTGAAGGACAGATCTACGTGGTTCGGGACTTCACGGCTGAGGATCGCTTCGGTGAGTACGCGGCGGCTATTTCCAGTCACGGAATCCGGTCGGCCTTGGGCGTGCCGATCGCCCTGGAAGGCTATGCCGCTGCGGGCCTGAACCTGTACGCGACGGCCCCGGATGTGTTTGATCCGGACATCATCGGCGTAGCTCAGGCGCTGGGGAAGGAAGCGTCGAAGCTGCTGCGTGTAGCCGTTCATATCGCGCACCTGACCGCCACGAACTATCACCTGACGGAGGCCCTGGACTCCCGGACCACGATCGATGTTGCCGCGGGCATCATCATGGCCCAGAATCGGTGCAGCCACGACGATGCGATGACGGTCCTGAAAGCGGCGTCCAGTGGGCGCAACATGAAACTGCGCGAGGTCGCGGCCACCGTCGTCGAGTCCATCGGGCAGCAGATCCCGGAAACACACTTCCAACCCTGATCCGGCCACCGGGATGAATACCCCTTCGTGCGCCGGCGTCTCGAGGCCCGGAGGGACTCCCCACGTCGCACCGATGGTTTTGCTCCCGACGCGTATCGGGAAAAGGTGCGCCGTCCGATAGCCCTGGGCTGTGTCCGCGTCCTCGACCTCCGGCCACCGATTTCCGGTTCCGGCAATGTCGCGGATGGTGACCGGAACACTCCATGATGCCCCAGCACCGACTCTTCACTCCCAGACGCGTCGGCTCCGATCCTGCCGGGCCTGCTTGACTCCGGCTCGTTGAACCCGGATGGTTGGGGATGCTGCCCCAGACCCTGGCACCGAGCCGTTACCGCCGTGCCTACCAGGGGCCCTCATGTCATACACATCCGATCACTCCACCGCTTGCCCGCCGCGCCGCCGCACTCGTGATTCGTTCAAGTTGTCCCGCCCTGCACCAGTCGAACACCTCAGTGACCGTCAGGCGGTGACCGCCGTGATGGTTGCCAGCAGCAGCGCACTCGAGTACCCGTCCAGCACCCGTTCAGCGTCGCAGTGAAGCGGTGATAGTGGGCGGGCATCACATATCTGAGCCGAGTGCAGCTGAATACACCCTCGGACCACCCGAACCTGCAACAGGGCTGCCGCTCACCTCACACCCCGGTCCCGAACGAAGTCGGCAAGCAACCCTTCACACCAGCGAAGCCGCAGACGCGACTGGGCAGGAACCGGACGAGAATGCCGACTTGCGGCGGAAGCTGGACGCCACGCAGGCCCTCCTGCAACGACAGATCGACAAGACACAACAGCTTCATCAAGCTGTCAACAGTCGGGACATGATCGGGCAGGCCAAGGGCATCCTGATGGAGCGGCACAAGATCAGTGCCGAGCGCGCCTTCGCGATCCTGCAGGACGAGAGTTCTCGCACCAACCGCAAACTTGCGCAGGTCGCCGAACAGTTCATCTACTCGGGAGCGGAGGCAGACCGGACCTGACCCCACCTTCAGGCCAGCATCACGGGTGACACCACGGTCAGCATCACGGTGCCTGTTCCCGGAGTGCAGCCGCAGCCAATGGTGCTCTGCCGACGGACGTCAGGAAGTCCCTGCCTGTGCGCCGGCCACCAGTTGATAACGGGACCAGCCTCTGACCTTGCCCAGCGCCCGGGAGGGGCCGGTCTATGGGCCAGTTTCCGTTCCGTCAGCGGTTGTCCCGCCGGCCTCCCGCAACCCATCCGATGGAACCAGGTCGGTGCTGAAGGGGGCACGGGGCAAAGGGGGTATCTCGTCGATGAGTTCGTTGACGGCCTGCGAGAGGATGTCGGCCTCCTCATCGGAGAGGATGAACGCACCATAGAGATGAGCTTCGATCTCGGTGACGTCCGCATTGCCCGTGATCCCGAAGTACCGCTCCCACACACTCTGCAGGGAAAGCCTGGCGGTGCGAATGGCGTGTGCGGTGAGGCGGCGTTGTGTGTCTGCGGGAATGTCCCTGGTCATCGTGTGCCCGGACCATCAGACCGGTCTTCAACCGACTGCTGAGTACATGAGTTCTCGGAGGGACGCTCAATTCCGGTGAGGGATGGGGTGCGCACGTGGCGGCCTTAGTCATCCCATAGGAATCACTTCCATTGAAGTCACGATCAGTGGTCGACCGCGGTAGGCACCGAGGGAGGTAGTGGCGCCTACCCTCACGGTACGCCACGCATGCTGTCAACGGGGGCTGGAGTTGGTACGGATAGTCGGCGACCCTTGCCGCATAGATCGATGATCAGCGCTACCCAAAACCGACAGCGCGACGATTGCGCAGTCTTGAGCGCAGAGGAAGCAAGTACATGGGCGCCATCACCAGGTCCCTGCACATGCCCGGCCCTGCTGGCGCCCTGCCCATCTCCCCCTTCCGCTATGTCTCAGCGCCGGTGGTCGGGCGGCGCGATCAATCACCGGGCCTCGTTCTGGGTAGGATGAATTGTTCAGCATTGCGAGCGCCGGCCGTTGGTCTGCAGGACGGCCTTCCTCCTTCGGCATCTGAATCGAGCATCTGATGATCAGCAGAATCACCCTGTCAGAGCTCTTTCACGAGGACCTGGGCGTGTTCGCAGATTCGGGGGTCGAGGGGCTCAACAGTAAGCTCCACCGGAAACGGGACTACGAGTACGTGCACGGCGACGGGCCTTCCCCGGGAACCGACAGCCGAGTCGGCGAGGTCACCGAGAAACGTGATGTCCGTGACCTCGTTTCCGAGGGCACAAAGAATCCGGTGGCAGACCGGGCGTGGGCTGACCTGAGGGACGCGGAAGCCTCCACTTGTGGAATGCGAACGACAACCAGTATGCGAGGACCGGATTTCAGCGAACCCGGGAAGGAGCAGCATGCCCGATGAGCAGGAGCTGAGCCGCGAGGTCGAGCAGGACGCCGTGACGGCATTGCTGCAGGACATGGTGCTGGAAAGTGCGGACGTTCAGGAGTTCCTCGACGGGCTCGTGAAAGTAGCGTCGCAGGCCTTCACTGGAGCCTACGGCGAGGTGTTCTGCGGCGTGACGCTGCTGCGGCCGCGGTCGATGGCGACGGTTGCCAGCAGCAGTGTCGAAGCGCAGCGGATGGATGAGATCCAGTACGGGTTCGATGACGGACCCTGCCTGCATGCCGCCCGCGAGGGTTGCACCGTGCACATCCCTGATTTCCTGACCGAGACGCGGTTTCCCGAGTACCGGGAGGCAATCGCATCCCATGGGATCCGCTCCGCCCTGGGCATCCCCATCAGACTCGAATCCGGCGCCAGCGCCGGCCTCGACTTCTACTCCGACCGACCGAACACGTTCGACGACAAGGGCATTGCGGTCGCCGAAGGCTTCGCCCGGGACGCGTCCCGGGCGCTGCGTCTTGCTGTCCGCATCGCTCAGCTCGGTGACGAGGCCCGGGATCGTCAAGCGGCAATGGAGTCCCGCACCGTCATCGATATGGCTGTCGGCGTGATCATGGCGCAGAACCGGTGTGGGCAGGACGAGGCCATAGCGATCCTGCGCCGGGCCTCGAACACCCGGAACATGAAGCTCAAGGATCTGTGCGCGGGGATCCTCACCTCTTTGGGTCAGACCGGACCGGTCCACACCCATTTCCTCTGAGCGGTCTCGTTCTCCTACCTGAGGCGAGAGCGAACACAGCTGTTGACCGTACCTGACGGTCAGGCGTTGATCTCATCCTCGACGAAGCGGGCCAGTTTTCGGAGGAATCGTCCGTCGTGGCCCGAGAAGTCGCGGGGTTTCTGGTCGATGACGCAAAGGGTGCCCACGATCCATCCGCCGGGGCCCCGGAGCGGGTAGCCGGCATAGAAACGGATGAATGGCTCCCCCACGACGAGAGGGTTGGTGCTGAAGCGGTCGTCTTTGAGCGCGTCGGTGACGATCAACGGGCCGGCGCTACGGATCGTCGCGTGGCAGAACGTGATCTCCCGGGGCAGGTTCTGCTCGATCGGTCCGACCACGGATTTGAGGAACATGCGCCGGTCATCCAGGAGGGCGACGATTGATGAACTGACTTGGAAATGGTCTATCGCCTGTCGGGTGTACCGGTCGAACCGGTCCTCGGGGACGGAATCCAGCAGATGCGTCCGATCCAGCGCGGTCAGGCGCTCACTTTCCTGCTCGCCGTCACTGAACAGGAAGGCACCGGCAGCACCAAGCTCCCGGCGTGACGCCTCCGCGGAACCGTCTGCTTCATCCTCGTCCTCCAGGGGTACTCGTAGCCGCACCGCCGTCGACTCGAGCAGCTCGTTCATGGCCTCCGCGAGAAGATTCCGCTCCAGCGGCGGAAGCGCCAGAAGACCGGACAGATACGCCTGGACCTCGAACAGTGAGATCGCGCCACCTAACCCGTAGTACCGCACCCATAGGTCCTCGACGCTCAGATGTGCCTCGGAAAGCGCGAACATCGTCATCTTGACCTGCACTTGCCCGTCCATCCGAACCTCCACGGTGGTCATCAAGAGCCGCTCAGAATCAGGCTGGCAGCGCAGAGGCCTCGATCATCAGCACCCTTAGTAGTTCAGCCTACCGTCGATCCAAGCGACCGATGCCGGGAGGGGAAACATGTGCAGTTAGGCTCGATTGATGGTCCGCGTCTGTGAGAGCTCCTGTGTCCCGTCCTTGCGGCGTCTTGCGTTGAACGGCGCGGCCGGGTTCCTTGCCGCACAGGGTGCCGTCGTCGCCGCGCTTGTTGTGGCTGACGCCCTGAAGAAGAAGGGCCGGTCCCGGCGCACCGGGTTCCCCCGCCCCGGGACGTTCCATTCGGACGTCGGTGAAACAGCTATGACGACCTACACCTATGGCGAGGATCTGTTCCGGGACATGCTGGGTGCCATCAGGAAGGCCGAGAACCGGATCTTCCTCGAGACCTACCTGTGGAAGGACGACGAAATAGGTCACGCATTCCGCGACGCGATCAACGACGCGGCAGCCCGAGGCGTGGCTGTCTATGTGATCTACGACCACTTCGGGAACCTCGTTGTGCCCTCCTCCTTCTACACCTTCCACCCTGATGTCAATGTGTTCCGATTCCCGGCCCTGGGCCCGAATCTGCAGTTCGGCCCCATCGCGGCGACGGGCCTGACGCACCGGAAGATCCTCCTGGTCGACAACGACACCGCCTTCGTCGGTGGATACAACATCGGCTCTCTGTACGCGACGGAATGGCGGGACACGCATGTGCGGCTCGTCGGACCGGCAGCGTTCGAACTCGGGCATGCGTTCGGACAGGTGTGGAACCATCTCGCCGTCAAGCGTCCCGAACTGTCACCCGAGAACCCCGTGCACTGGAACTCGCGCATCGTGGCGATCAACAACATCCCCGCCGACCTGGTCTACCCGATCCGCAGTGTCTACCTGGATGCGATCAGCCGCGCCCAGCACCACATCTACCTGACGACCGCCTACTTCATTCCGGACCAGAGGATCCTCGCGGGCCTCATCGAAGCAGCCCGACGCGGCGTCGACGTCCAGATCATCGTCCCCCAGGACTCCAACCACATCCTCGCGGACTGGCTCTCCAGAGGCTTCTACTCCTCGCTCCTTCGCGAGGGCATCACCGTGCTGCAGTACCGCAACGCGATGATCCACGCCAAGACCGCCACGATCGACGGCCAATGGTCCATCGTCGGCACCGCGAACATCGACCGCCTCAGCCTCCGCTTCAACTACGAGACCAACCTCGAGATCCAGGACGAGGGCTTCGCAGCCAACATGGAGAAGATCTTCGCGATCGACAGGGACAACTCCACGAGGGTGGAGCTCGAGGAGTGGAGCGAACGTCACCCTGCGGCCCGCTTCGCCGAGACGATCCTCGTACCCCTGCGGCCCCTCCTCTGAGTCCTCCACCATCCGGCGCACCTGCTGCACGACGTGGGGCGGCCTCTGCACCCCCGGAGCCCTGGACAGACCGGTGGACGACAGACCGCTTCGCTGGATGACTGGACGCCAGAGGGGAGCACCCCACACAGGAGTGCTCCCCTCACGTCAACGCTCGTCGACCGACGCCGGTATGCTGATCAGTCCTTCTTGAAGACGTCCTTGATCTTTTCGCCTGCCTGCTTGAGGTCGCCCTTGGCCTGATCGCCCTGGCCCTCGGCCTTGAGGCTCTCGTCCCCGGTCGCACGGCCGGCGGCTTCCTTGCCCTGTCCGCCGAGCTTCTCTGCGGTGTTGCCGATCTTGTCGTCCAGACCCATGACTGTTCTCCTTCTGCTTCGAGGTGCATCGGTGATGCGGCCGGGATGTGACCGACTGCCTCCAGCCTAGGAAGGATTCCTGATCG
The DNA here is from genome assembly GCF_054510925.1 of Arthrobacter sp. MDT2-16. Classification (NCBI taxonomy): domain Bacteria; kingdom Bacillati; phylum Actinomycetota; class Actinomycetes; order Micrococcales; family Micrococcaceae; genus Arthrobacter; species Arthrobacter sp. MDT2-16. The sequence goes on along the minus strand of NZ_JBTNDP010000008.1, from coordinate 201,637 downwards.
GTCTCTGAGCACCACAGCGGCCGCCGCCCCGTGGTATGTGAGTGGCGAGCACCACACCGGCAGCCCTGCCCGGTTACAGGCAGCCATCGATCCCGCATCGAATCCATCTCGAACCACCCCTCAGGCGGGATGGACCGCAACCGGATCGTTAGCGTTGAAACAGTGACTTCTTCCTCTCCGCAACCTCACGGCCCACCAATCCGCAGTGACAATCCATCGAGCCCGACCCTGGCGGTCCCGCTCACGTCTTCACGTGCTGCTTCCATGCCGATCAGGACTGGTCTCGCCCATGCCGTTCGCGGCGCGCTGATCGGGCTGGTCGAACTGGTACCGGGTGTCTCCGGCGGCACCGTCGCACTGGTGCTAGGAATCTACGACCGGCTCGTCCTCTCGGCCCACCGCCTCATCCGCGGCGTCACCGGGCTCCTCCCCCGAAGGGCCACGGCCAGCACGGCTAGCACGAGCCGTCGTACCCGGGCCGGCGCTCCGTCCTCCTTCGCGGGCGTGGAGTGGCTGTTGATACTGCCCCTTGCCGCAGGTATGTTCACCGCCCTGTTCACCCTCGCGAAACCCCTGCATACCTTTGTGGAGACACAGCCCGTCATCTCCAGCGCCCTGTTCCTGGGCATGGTGACGGCCAGCCTGCTGGTCCCGATCACCATGGCCCGGGACGCCGCACCACCGCGTTCGAACCGATCTGTCGGATCGCGACTGAGGGCACCGGTCGTCGTCCTCGTCGTCGCTGCCGTGGTGTTCGTCCTGCTCGGGCTGCCCTCGCTCGCGATCGGGCAGCCGCCCACCTGGGTGATCGTCCTCAGCGGTGCCGCGGCGGTCTGCGCCCTCACCCTTCCCGGGCTGTCCGGGTCCTTCGTCCTGCTCACCCTCGGCCTGTACGAACCGACGCTCGAGGCCGTCAGTACGAGAGACACCGGCTACCTCTTCTTCTTCATCGCCGGCGCCATCCTCGGACTTGTCTCCGTGGTGCAGCTCCTCGCCTACCTCCTCCGCGCACATCGGCGAGCAGTCCTGCTCATCGCAACGGGACTGATCCTCGGATCACTGCGGGCCCTCTGGCCATGGCAGGACGACAGCACACTCGTCACGCCCCCGGCTGGCGAGTGGACCGGCGCCCTGCCCGCCTTCGTCACGGGGGCGGGCGTCGTCCTGCTGCTCTGGTGGTGGGATCGCCGCAAATCATCCGCTGCACGCGCCCGACACCTGCAGGTGTCGACACAGGACGGCACCCCCGGCCTCTCGCCACGGAGCCATGATGCGTGAGCGCAATCCACGTGCAGGAAAGAACAGCACCATCCGTGCGGACATGTTCATCCTGGGCCGGGATCTGACGCTCTGGCGTACCCGGGTCATGCAGCGATTCGTCGCCATCCTGTTACGGCTCAGTGCACGCATCGGTGCCATGACGACCCTCGCCGTCGTCCTCCTCAGCGGGGTTCTGCTCACCCTGGGGACCGCGACCGGCGCCACCGAACTGTACGAGGCGACCGTGGAAGGAGACGGCGCACAACTCCTCGATACGCCTGCACTCCGAACAGCCATGGCCATACGGTCACCACCCGTCGACGACGCCATCACCGCGTACACGACGATCGGCGGACCCATCGGCATGACCGTTCTCTCCGGCGCGATCATGACCGTGCTGGCCATCCGGCGGGGTTCGTGGACGCCCGTGGCGCTCGTCGTCCTCGCAGCCGCCGGATCCGTTCTCATCACGGTCGTCAGCAAGCAGTTCATCGGCCGCGCCCGACCACCCCTGAGCGACGCCATCCCACCCTACGAATACTCCGACTCCTTCCCCAGCGGGCACGCACTGAACTCGCTGGTGCTGGCCGGTGTGATCACGTACCTGGTGATGCTTCGCCGTCGAACTCGACGAACCGTGAGGTGGACAGCCATCGTCGCCGCCCTCTTCGCGATCACCATGGGCATCAGCCGTGTCTACCTCGGTCACCACTGGCTCACTGACGTCCTCATGGCCTGGCTGCTGGGAACGCTCTGGCTCACCGTCGTGATCACCACACACCGCCTCTATCTGTCGACACGACCTCCAGCCATCAGTCGTCGGGTCGCGGGGAACCGGAAGGACGACTCATGGGTGACGGGCTCTCAGTGCAGGAGCGAAGAACATGGCTGGTCCTCCATGCGGTGATGTCAGGCGTCCCATCACGACCGAGCGTGCAGCTGTTCCACGCTGCACGGATCACCCGCAGCACCACGGGACCGCACCTTCCGCCCCGCCCCTGGCTCGGGCGGCATGAGGAGGCACCCCGAACAGGGCACTGGGCGCCTGGGGGGAAGCGTGCGGAGCCTGGGAACGGTCGTCAGGACGAGGAACGACGTTCGGAAGCAGTGTCCTGGCTTTCCGGGGACCGGTGATGCTAGTGGCCTTGCCCGGCGGTTCGGCGACGAAACGACGTCCAGTAGTGCGCAGCCATCGCCATGCACAGGCATACCGCACTGAGGTGAAGGAAGAAGAAGGGCCCGGCGATTCCGTCGCTGACGATCGCAGTCCACAACCACAACCCTGCCGCAACGAACCACACCAAGGCCGCCAGCAGACGACGCCCGGCCCTCCTACTAGCCGTCCGTCCCTCGTTCTCCTTCTCACTCATGCCTTCAGGCTCCACGACACCGTATGACCTGGCAAAACGGAACCGGGATCCACCCCCGATTGCCACGCCCATGGTGCCTCCACTGCGAGAAGGACTCAGGCTGTCCGGGGCCAGGTAGCGCAGGACGAGGATCAGTCGGGTCGGAATCTCTTACGCATCGTCGCGGTGACAGTCTCGTATCCGAGGGATTCGTAGAGTCCCCGCGCTGCCTGGTTGGACCCGAACACGCTCAGACCGAGATCTCTCGCGCCCTCGGATCGCGCGTGTTCCTCGGCCAGCTCGAGGGCTGCTCGGCCGAATCCTTTGCCTCGGTGCTCTGGGTGGATGAGTATGTCCCATATCCACCACGAATCATCCTTCCCCTCCTGATCCCGGCCCACCCAGATGTAGCCGACCCTCGTGCGGTTCTCGTCGGTGATGTCGAAGACGGCGTGGCCGTCGACGGGCGCCCGGGCCGGAAAGACGCGGTCGAGCGTCTCCTCCGCATGGTGCCTGGCCTTGTCTGCCGGCTCTCCGGCGGCCATGAGATCCGTCTCGTACTCTCGTCGGCTCTGTTCGAGCCATGCGGGGAAACGGTCGGCCGCCAACGGGACCAGGTGGACACGCGCCCTCGAGGTGGTGCGGTCTCCCCGAAGGACGGACATGACGATCGTGTCGAAGCGCTGATCGTCGAAGGTGAAGGTCTGGCGCAGGCGCCCTTCGACCTTGAAGCCGGCACTCTCGTAGACGTGCAGCGCCCTGGGATTGAAGGCGAACACTTCCAGTTCCACACGGTTCAGCGCCGTGGTGGCGAATGCGTGGTCGAGCACCAGGCGGGTCGCTTCGGTCCCGATACCCCTGCCACGGCCTGCGGCACCGATCAGTATCCGGAAGTTGCAGCATGCATCTGCTTCGTTCAGCTCATTGAGGACGACCTCGCCGACGCACGATCCCGTGGTGCGGTCGATGATCGCGAGATCGAGACGGTCGCCGCGGGCCGCAAGGGAGGCGTACCACTGGCGCACTTCGGGTGACAGTTGGGCCGGAGCATTCGAGGCCTCCTCCGTCGTCCGGACCGATCCCGTCAGGTGCCGTACCTCCGGGTCTGCAAGGACGACGGCCATGTCCTCGACGTCGTTCTCGGTGAAGGGACGCAGGACCACGAGGTCGCCCTGAAGGATCGGTTTGCGGGTGAAGAACGATGTGCTCATGGTGCGTGTTTCCTGGGCCGGAGGGCTGACGGAGCGGAGTAGACTCGAAGCAAGGAGAAACAGGTAATAACAATATGGATCAAGCAACAACGTGTAAAGAGTGGGAGCGGTCGCTCCAGGAGGGGAGGTCGACATGCTGATGCCCGCTGAGCGGCGTGAACTACTCGTGGAGAGGCTCCGGAGCCAGGGCAAACTGGTGTCCCGGGATATGGCGGTGGAACTCGGCGTATCGGATGACATCATCCGACGCGACCTCCGGGACATGGCTGCGGCAGGGCTGTGCCAGAGGGTTTACGGCGGAGCGCTGCCCGCCTCGCCGGCAGTGGTCACCTACGAGGAACGTAGGCAGGTCCGACCGGATGCCAAGCACCATGTCGCCAGGATCGCCGTCGAGCTCCTCCCCTCCAGGGCGACCCTTCTGCTCGATGGGGGGACGACGGCGCTCGAAGTGGCCCGCGCCTTGCCCCTGGCCTTCGACGGGACGATCATCACCCACAGCGTCACCGTCGCGGCAGCCCTCCTCGACCACACCGACACGGAGGTCATCATTCTTGGAGGGCGCCTGTTCAAGCACTCGGCCGTAGCCTGCGGCCCGACCACTGCAGCAGCGCTCGAGGGGATCAGCGCCGACTTCTGCTTCCTCGGAGTCACCGGCGTGCATCCCCAGGCCGGACTCACCACGGACGACTACGAGGAAGCAGCGATCAAGCGTCTCTTCGCGCAACACTCCGCGGAGACCTACATTCTGGCCAGCTCCGAGAAGATCGGCGCTGCATCCCGCTTCACCGTCATGCCCCTGCGGGACGTCAGCGGAATCATCACGGACCCGTCCACCGATCCAGCCGATGCCGGCCTACTGCGCGACCTTCAGGAACAGGGAATCAGCATCCTCAGCTAGCGCATCCGTGAAAACACTTGTTTATCAGTGTTTATGCACGTTATGCTGCTGCCATGACCAGACCACTGATGATCCTGATTGCCGGCCCGTACCGCAGCGGGACGAACGATGACCCCGCTCTCCTCTCCGCCAACCTCCGCGCCCTCGAGGCATATGCATGGCCTGTCTTCGAGAAAGGCCACATCCCGATGATCGGGGAGTGGGTGGCCCTGCCCGTCCTCGAAAGCGCGGGTGCGGGGCTTGCCGACCCGCTGGCGGAGAAGGTCATGTATCCCACGGCGCAACGCCTGCTGCACCACTGCGATGCAGTCCTGCGTCTGCCCGGCAAGTCCCGGGGTGCCGACAATGACGTTCTGATCGCCAGGGAACTGGGACTCCCCGTCTACACGGACGTCATGGATATCCCCGTGCGGGAGGCTCACCATGCACCCGCTCGGGCCATCGGATCATGAAGCGCATCGGACTTCTGGGCGGCATGAGTTGGGAATCCACCGTCGAGTACTACCGGTTGGCGAACGAACTGGTGCGCAACCGGCTCGGCGGCGTCCACTCGGCCAGTATCCTGCTCGACTCGATGAACTTCGCCGTCTTGGAGAAGCTGCAGTCGGCCGGAAAATGGCAGGAAGCCGGCACCATGCTCGCCGGCAAGGCCTCGGCGTTGGAAGCCGCCGGCGCGGACATGATCGTCCTCTGCACCAACACCATGCACATCGTCGCCGACTCCATCGAACGAGCGGTGAAGATCCCCGTGCTGCACATCGTCGACGCGACCTCGGCCAGAATCACGCAGGCCGGCCTGAAGCGTGTCGGGCTGCTAGGGACCGCGTTCACCATGGAACACAGCTTCTACCGCGACCGACTCTCCGCCGCCGGCGTGGAAGCCATAGTGCCCGGACGCTCCGACCAGGCCACGGTCCATCGGATCATTTACGAGGAGCTCGTCCGCGGCATCGTCAGCGACGAGTCCCGCGCAGAGTACGCAGCGATCATGGAACGCCTCGTTGAGGCCGGCGCCCAAGGAATCATCCTCGGTTGCACCGAGATCGAGATGCTGGTGACCCCGGCAGACAGCACCGTCCCGTTGTTCCCTACCACTCAGATCCACATCGAAACGGCCGTCGAACACGCATTCCACTGAGTCATTCGACGGACGAGGTGGCCACCACCCATGCCCGCCGGGTCATCGCGGTGAGCCGCTTCCGGGCTGGATACCACCTTCGATCCATGGGTAACCCGTGGCCAGGGGGGCGCCGTCGTCGTGGTGTGACAGCCATTCGACCGCAGCACCGTGGTAGCGGTGGAATCCCTTGTAGTCGGCGAGTTCGGGGTCCAGGGACGCGAGCGCCCGATGTACTCGTTTCGCCCAGCCCGGAGCGTGTTCCACCAGCTCGGCAAGGCTGACGAGGTAGGTACGGACCGGGAAGACGATGGCGTTCGATCGCGGCAGACGATGCAGGGGCTGCAGTTCGATGCGCAGGTACACCATGTCTCCCGCGTTCTCAGCGGTGACCCGCGCGCGATCCGGGGCCCAGTCGGGAAGCGTCTCCACCGAGGTCTCGAGACGCGGATGGACGGTCAGCGACCAATTGACCCGCCGGACGGGGTGACCGGGCTTCATACGGAGCAGGAACTTGAGCGCCCGGTCGAGGATCCCCATCTTGTCCAACTTGGGCACGGGGCCGTGGAACTCCGAGAAGTTCATGCCGAGATTGAACTGCAGGGAGTAGTCGGCGCGCTGGGTCGTCATGCCGGCGCCGATGACGAGGGTGTTGTCCCTCTCCTCGAGTACGACGAACTCTCCCTGGGCCTGGCGCGTGGCGTACTCCATCGGATCCATCGGCAGGGTTTCAGGATCGCCGAAGGTGAAGGAGTCGTCGATGCCGAGGAGCCGGTTCTGCCACCGCCACTCGTTCCCGTTCCTGGTGAGGGTGAAGTGCTCGGGGAAGTCCCTGTTGTACGACTCGAAGATGAGTTCCAGGAGGTCCCACTGCGCCTCCATCATGTGCGGCAGCGCGAGGTAGTGGACACCTGGCATCTCTCGCAGCATCTGGTCGCGATGGGCACACTCGGACACATAGTGCTCATCGACGTCGAAGGCAGCCCTCAGGGCGCCGGTGCCGGCCGAAACGTGCGGTTCGAGATTCATCGAGTACATGTACTCGTCGTCCGGGAACGGGAACGGGAGACGGCGAACCGCCTCGCGTGAATTCCGGAACCGGTACTCCCCGCCCGGCGTATAGGTCTCGTCCGGCGTGAATCCGGCTGGGTTGGATACCGCTGTCATCGGTGTTCTCCTTAAGCGTTCAGAACGAGTTTTGTACAGGTGGCCCGCGAGACGCAGGGCATGATGAGCTTGTTCGTGCAGCGGTCCGATTCGGACAGCCAGTCGTCCCGGTGGTCGATGGTGCCTTCGAGCTCCAGGACCTCGGTCTCGCATTCACCGCATGCACCTCCCCGGCAGAGGTAGGGCAGCTTGTGGCCCGCCTCCTCGACAGCCTCCAGCAGCGACTGCTCGGGGGACACCTCGACGACCGCTCCGGACCGCGCCAGGGTGACGGAGAAGGGATCGCCGGTGGACCCGAGGTCCTCGAACCGCTCGAAGTGGATGTGCGAGTCCGTCCAGCCGTGGGTGTGTGCCGCCCGGATGACGTCGTCGACCATGCGCGAGGGTCCGCAGACGTAGGCGTGGGTGCCGAGCGGCAGCCCACCGAGGATCTCGTACGAGTTCAGCCGGGTCCCGTCGCCATCGCCGTACAGCACGACCCTCTCCCCGTAGCGTTCCCGGAGTTCATGCCCGAGAGCGGCATGCTCCGGGCCGCGGACCGCGAGGTGGAGTTCGAACGAGCTTCCCTTGAGACTCAGTTCGTCGAGTTGGGCATAGATGGGCGTGACCCCGACGCCTCCGGCGATGAAGACGTGATGCCGCGCGTGCTTGGAGACAGGGAAGAGATTCGCCGGGATGGTTGCGGACAGGACGTCGCCCTCGCGGACATCCCTGTGCATGGCGATGGAGCCGCGCTTCCCTTCGTCGACCCGGCGGACGGCGATCTGGTATTCGCTGGTGTCGTAGGGCGAACTCATGAGCGAGTAGGCGTTGCGTCTGGTCTCCCCCTCGAACGGGATCAGGACCCTGATATGGCTGCCGCCGGAGAAGGGCGGGAGCCAGGACCCGTCCGCCGCGGAGAACGTGTACCGGTTGATCTCCGGAGTGACGGCCTCTATGCGCTTCACCCTGAGCTGCAGGGATCCGTGGTGCGCCTCGCTCATGTGTCCAACTCCTCGTTCTCCGGAAGCTCGCCCGGTACTTCGCCGTCCGCTTTGACTCCCTGGAACGCAGCGAGCCTCCCCGAGTAGTGATCACGGACGATCAGGTTGCGTTCGCACCCCGGGCATCGGAAGATCCGCCGGGACACGTTCTCGGAATAGTGGCTGCAGTGCGCGCACCATACGCGGCGCACGAAGGAACCTGCATGCTCGCGCAGTACCTCGTCGCGGTTCATGCCGTAGGAGGTGGCGACTTGCATCGACGTGCCGATGAACCCTTCGGAACCGGAGAGGTACAGCCGGGTGCCCATCTTCGCGGTCGCGAGGAACGCGTCGAGTCCCCTCACGGCGTCGGCATTGTTCGGGAACACGACGAGTTCGCGGACTGCAAAGTTCCGGAGGTCGGCCAGGTAGTTCTTCCCGGTGAACGACTCGATCGAGTAGAGCACGGTGGTCGCCGCCAGCTGTCCCGGAATCATCGCTCCGAGCAGCCGCACCAGCGGCTCTCCGCCACTGCCCTGTGCGGCAGCGACATGGCTCGTGCCGGTCGCCATCGGCGCCAGCTCGTCGTAGATGGGGCGGCTCTTGATGCCAGTGATCAGCATGGCTCTGCTACCTCTGATCCTTCGATGGAGCCGACAGGACGGCGTCCTGTCGGTTGCCGGCCGGGGCGGTGGGAACTGCATCGGCTGCCGGAGCATCACCCTTGAGGTACGGCTTCTTCCAGGCCATGTAGACGAGTCCCACCACCACGACGGAGACTGCGGAGATCAGGACGACGTAGTTGGCGAACCAGCCATCCTCCGGTGTCCGGGGCCACGCCATGTTCACCATGCCGAGTACGCCCCAGACGAGGGCTGCGATATTGACCGGGATGCCCCAGGCACCCAGTTGGAAGGCGCCGTTCGGCTTCCAGCCGAGGAGGCGGGCCCGCAGCGAGGCGAGGACGACCATCTGGAACCCCATGTACATCCCCATGGCCGCGAACGAGATGATCACTGTCAGGGCGTCACTGGAGACCTTCGATCCGACGACGATGGCGGCGGGCACCAGCCCTGCCAGGAGCAGGGCGTACGGAGGTACGTGACGGGACTCGCTGAAGGTGCTCAGGAGTCTGCTGCCCGGGAGGATGCCGTCGCGGGCCATCGAGTAGGCGAGGCGTGAGGTGGCTGCCTGCAGGCTCAGGACGCATGAGAGGAACGAGACCAGGACGATGGCAAGCACCACCTTGAAGCCGATGGGGCCGAAGGCCGACAGGAGGATGTTGCCGACGGGATCGGTGTCGGTGCCTGAGATCACGGCCGCGAAGTCCGGGACGGCGAGGATCAGGGACAGGCAGACGAACATTGCTGCGAAACCACCGATGTAGATGGTCATCCGCATGGCCCTGGGGATCGTGCGGCCCGGGTTCGGGACTTCCTCAGCCACGTCACCGCAGGCTTCGAAGCCGTAGTACTGGAAGATGCCGATCAACCCGGCGGCCGCGAAAGCCACGAAGTAGCTGCTGCCCTCTCCTGCACCGAAGGCCTGGAACAGGACACCGAGGTCGTGGTGCCTGGCCGTCAGCAGCAGCCAGCTCCCCACTGCCAGGGCACCGCCGAGCTCGGCCAGGAGGCCTATCATCGCCACGGTGTTCAGGACCTTGGTTCCTCCCAGGTTCAGGACCGTGGCAAGCGCTATCACCACGAGACCCGAGACGATCACGGAGTCGACGGTGTTCTCCATACCGACGAGCGTGCTCAGGAACGGTCCTGCCCCGTACGCGACGCTGGCGATGGTGGTCAGGAGCGCGACCAGGTAGACCCAACCATTCATCCAGCCCCATTTGCGGCCCCATAGCCTGCGTGACCAGGGATAGACCCCCCCGGCCACGGGGTACGCCGCGACGACCTCCCCGAAGACGGTGGCGACGAGGAGCTGACCGACGCCGACGATGACGAGGGACCAGAACATCGGCGGGCCCGCAACGCCTAGTGAGGCCGCGAACAGCGAGTACACGGCCACAACCGGCGACAGGTAGGTGAACCCCAGCGAGACATTCCCCCAGAACGTCATCTCCCGCTTGAACTGCCGCTCGTAGGAGTAGCCGAGGCTGGCGAGGTGCTGGGCGTCCTGGTCGGCGACAGACTCCTTGGGCGGTTCTGCACTATCTACACGCATGGGGTTCCTTCTCTTGGATCCTCAGGGGCTCATGTGAGCTGGACCACGTCGCAAAACTATAGTTTCAAATGTTTAACTCCGCAACACCAGCCCAAGCACCCCGTGATCGGTAGGCGGAGCGTGACCCAAGGTGGTGCAAGAGGTCCATAACCTATGTTTTCGATGGATTTTCTGAACGATTCGATACACTTGTGACACTCCTGTAGGAGAGCGGGTGCAGGCGAATACGCCGGCAGCCGTTCGAGGGGTTCGTCGGAGGCAGCCGCGGTCCGTCCTGCTACCGTCCGGTGCGGGGAACGGCGCCGACTAAACTTGCTGCTGTCCTCACACCGCATGGAGTCTCTACTTGGCACCCACCACCGCCTTCCAGGCCCATGTCTACCGATCGCTGCCGGAGACGGAGCGCTCAGACGCCATTGTGAACAGGATCTCCAAGGCGATCTCCCTGGGTCTGCTGAAGGTCGGGGAGCGGCTCCCCTCGGAGACAGCGCTTTCGGAGATGTTCGGCGTCGCGCCGTCCACTCTCAGGGAAGCGCTGTCGGACCTGCGGCAGCAGGGAATCGTTGCCACACGGCGAGGACGCAGCGGCGGGACGTTCATCGTCAAGCAACCCTTCATGTCGCCCGATGCGACGAGGAGATGGCTGCAGGAGACGTCCATCGCGGAGCTACGGGACCTGGGCGACGAGCATGCCGCCATCGCTGCTGCCACGGTTCGACTGGCCTGCGAACGAGCCGAATCCCACGAGGTCGGCAGGCTGCTCGACCTCGCTCGGGCACTGGTCATGTCGGACAAGTCCGAAGCGCGCGCCCACGCTGACAGCCGGTTCCACATCGAACTGGCGGTCCTTGCGCAATCGCCGCGGCTCACCAACGCGGAGATAAGGCTGCAGGCCGAAACGGTCCAGGCTCTGTGGGCGCCCTTGTCATCGACCCGCGATCCGGAACGGGTGGCCGCGGAACACCTCGCCGTGGCTCGCGCCATCGCGGACGACGCACCCGAGGAGGCCCAGCGGCTGGTACTGCAGCATATCCGCCACGACATCCACCACCTCGTCGATGCCAAATTGTCCCTCGGGTACCCCACGAATCAGGAGGAGCGACCATGACGGCCAGTGCCCCCGCCCTGAAGGCCGCCCGCGAGATAGCAGCCTGGACGAACGCCCTGAGCCTCGACGTGCATGAGTTCGCGGCACGCTCGGCCGAGCTCTGGTCGGGTCGTCCACGCCCCCTCTCGATCACCCGCGGGGACATCGCACGGCTGGAGGAACTGGTAGGGGCGTTCCTCGAGACCCACGATTTCGTCGTCGGAGCGGGCGCGATCTTCTCCACCGAAGCCATCAGGAGCAAGGACGGCGGTCTCGAGTGGTGGATCAGGCGTGAGCGCAGCATCGAGAAGCTGGAGTTCGACCTGACACCGGGCGGAGAACGGTTCTACGACTACCAGAACATGCCATTCTTCGCCTCGGCGAGTCGAACCGGCGAACAGACCGTGTGGGGACCGTACGTCGACTACCTCGGGATGGACGAATACATCCTCACCTACTCGGCACCGATTCAGCTGGAAGGAGAGTTCGCGGGAGTTGCGGGCTGTGACATCAGGATCAAGAAGCTGGAGGAGATACTCATGCCCGCACTCCGGTCGATTCCCGGGGACGCCGCGCTGCTCAATGCCGGTGGCCGCGTCGTCGTCGGCAATTCCGGGGCGCATCTGGTGGGTGAGAGAGTCCGCTCGACGTCGGGCGGGCGAAGCCTGATCCCGATCGAGGTACCGCATCTGGGGTTCTCGCTGCTGGTCTCCCCCTAGGATGATCGATCAGCCGCCTGCGGTGATCAGCCGCCGGACAGGGCCACCATCCCGGCTCCCGTCGATCCGGAGGAGCGCGGAGGTCGGAGGCGACGGTCATGAGGACGTCTGCTGCCTGCGGACGATCTCGTTGATCCAGATCGGCGCGAACGGGGAGGTGCAGTTCGGCGGCGTCGGGTAGTCCTTCAGAACCTCCAGTCGTTCGCCGATGCCGATCGCCCGTTGCCGGTACTCCGCGTGAGCGATCCCGATCTGGGCCAGGGTATGGTTCATCGCCCACTGCAGGCGGTCGGGAGCGTCCTTCATGGTGCCCTCGATGGTGTCCAGCAAGCCGGGGAGGTCGAGCCCCCCGGGCTTCTTCAGCACGCGTTCGCTCGTGAGCGCCCATCCGGCACTGGCCACCACGGGATCCGGATCCCCCATCCACGCGAGGCGCAGCTCCTCGGCGTGCGGGCTCTTCTTCACCACGTAGTTGACGAGCCAGTCGTGGACCTTCGGCGGGCGCCCCTGCCGCAGCATGGTGTCCAGCTCGGCCTGGTCGAAGGCCCTCGGGCGGCAGAGGAGGAGCGCGAGCAGGCGTGCGGCGGTGTCCTCCGTAGCCCACAGCTCGCGTGCGAGATCCTGCTGGGTCTTCAGCCGCTTGGCGACGCCCCGCAGCGCGGACAGGTTCACGCCGTGGTCGTCCCCGTGCTGTTCGTTCACGGCCCGCAGGCGGGGATCCTCGAGTGCTGACAACTCGGCCAGCACGTCATCGACGGCCGGGACATCGACGCCTGTGGACATTTCCTACCTCCGGGTGGTCACTCGTCTCCCCACATCCTCCCGCCATGAGGGGGAGCCCGCCAGAGCCACCCCCTGGACGCTCCGTCCTGCTATGCCCCCCGGACCGCCCCGCTCCGCGAAGCGCCCGTGACCATCCAGCGGTCGTTCCGCACGCGCCAGCCGAGCGTTCCGGCCCGCGCCAGCATGTAGCCGACACCGAACGCGAGCCAGAGCCAGACGATCCCCTCACCCCCGGTCAGGTCCGCCCGGCCCACGAGGACCAGCAGCGGCAGGTAGGCCGCGAGGTTCACGACGCCGGCGAGCGCCAGGTAGCGGGCGTCCCCGGCGCCGATCAGGACGCCGTCGAGCACGAACACGAAACCGCAGACCGGCTGGGAGGCTGCGAGTACCCATAACCCGGCCGCGAACGCCGCCTGAACCTGGGGATCGGGGGTGAAGATCCACCCGATGAACGGCGCGACGGCGGCGAGCAGGCACCCGGTGATGACGCCGAACCCCACACCCCAGACGGTCATCCGCCGCGTGAGCGCCCGCGCCAGGGGGCGGTCGCCGGCACCGAGCTCCTTGCCGATGAGGGCCTGGGCGGCGATGGCGAGGGCATCGAGTGCGAAGGCGAGGAAGGTGAAGACGGTCATGACGAGCTGGTGGGACGCGAGGCTCAGGGGGCCCTGCGCCGTCGCCACGAACACGGTGGCGAGGATCGCCACCCGCAGGGACAGGGTCCGCAGCATGAGCCACGAGCCCACGCCCGCGGTGCCACGGATGCCGCGCAACGACGGCGTCAGGGGTACCCGCTCGCGTCGCGAGGCGCGCACGAGCATCACGAGGTAGACCGCGGCCATGCCCCACTGCGCGAGGCTCGTCCCGAGCGCGGAGCCGGCCACCGACATCCCGGCACCGTAGACGAGCAGGTAGTTGAGGACGATGTTGACCCCGAATCCGGCCCCTGCGACGACCAGCGGCGTCCGGGTGTCCTGCAGTCCGCGCAGCACGCCCGTCGCGGCGAGCACCACGAGCATGGCGGTGAGCCCGGGCATCGACCAGCGGAGGTAGTCGACGGCGAAGGCATGGACGGCGCCCTCGGCGCCGAGGAGCGAGGCGAGCCGGGGTGCTGCGAGCCAGCCCGCGGTGGACAGGACCACCCCTAGGACGACGGCGAGGCCCACGCCGTCGCGCCCGGCCGCGAGCGCCTCGGGCAGACGCCCGGCACCGAGGAGACGGGCGACGGCGGGCGTGGTCGAGTAGGCGAGGAAGACCATGAGCCCGACGGCGGTCTGCAGCACGGTGGATGCGAGGCCCACGCCGGCGAGCTGATCCACGCCGAGGTGTCCCACGATCGCGGAGTCCGCGAGCAGGAAGAGCGGCTCGGCGATCAGCGCACCCAGGGCCGGAACGGCCAGCCGGAGGATACTGCGGCTGAGGGCGCGGTTGCTGGGCGGTCTCTGGTGCACCCGTCCAGCGTAGGCGCGCAGGCTGCAGGGCCTAAGCTGGATGCGAACCCGCAGCCCGCGATCGCACCCAGGGGAGTCATGAGAGTCGGCATCAAGCAGTACCTGGCCGGTCTGGTCCTGCTGTTCATCAGCACCTTGTTCATACCGCAGGCCGTGTCCGACTTCGCCCGCGCCCAGTCCTCGGGCAGCCCCGTACCGGCCGGAGCGCCGGTCCTGCTGGCGATCGGGCTCCTCATCGTCCTCGCGGCGGCGGCCTGCATCGGCTGGGGCTACTGGCTCACGCATCGCACGGGTGCCTCCCGGCGGGTCAATCCCGAGGACGACCCGGATGAGCCGCTGCTGCGTCCGGGCTACGCGCCGGAGCCTTCGGAGCGGGAAGGATGGCGTGAGCATCCGCTGCGCAGGCCGGACCAGCGAGGTGACGGGCGCCCGTAGGCGCCACCCCGCGCGATGCCGGCACTCCGGCTGTCCGGCGGGAGGTCGACCGCTCTCCTGCTTGTCGTCGGATCGCCGCCTTCCTACAGTTCTACGTAGTGTCGGCGCGCAGCCGCGGTAGGTCGTCGCGCCGCCCGGGCACCTGTCCGACCGAGGAGGATCAGCATGACCCGCACCAGCATCCCGCCCGTCGCCGTGGGCGTCGCACTCCTGCTCCTGGTGACCGGCTGCACGGAGTCCGGGAACGAGCCCGGACCGAGCGCCCCGGCCCAGGTAGAGGACGGCAGCACCTCCTCGGCGTCGCCGTCCGGGTCGTCCACGGCGTCCTCGTCCGGATCCTCGTCCGGGCGGCAGGAGGACATGAGCATCCCCGACATCGTCGAGGCGGTGCAGCCGTCGGTGGTCACCATCTTCACCGAGGGAGGGCTCGGCAGTGGCGTCATCTACACCGAGGACGGCCTCATCCTCACCAACGAGCACGTGATCCGCGGCAACGAGGACGTCGAGGTGGCCTTCGCCGACGGACTGCGGGTGTCCGGGACGGTGGAAGCGACGGATGCCGTCTCCGACCTCGCGCTCGTCCGCGCGGACCGCACGGACCTGCCCGCGGCCACGTTCCAGTCCGGCCTTCCCCGTATCGGCGAGCTCGCCGTGGTGATCGGCTCGCCCCTCGGCTTCGAGAACACGGCGACGTCGGGCATCATCTCGGGCCTGCACCGGGAGATCCCGGGGTCGGCGTCCACCAGCCAGTCGCTCGTGGACCTGATCCAGACCGATGCCGCGATCAGCCCCGGCAACTCCGGGGGTGCCGTGGTGAACGGGCGCGGCGAGATCATCGGCATCAGCGAGGCGTACATCCCGCCCGCGCAGGGAGCCGTGGCGCTGGGCTTCGCGATCCCCGCGCCCACCGCCACCGAGGTGGCGGAGGAGCTCCGCGAGGACGGCACCGCGGAGCACGCCTTCATGGGTCTGGCCCCGGGCGCGATCACGCCGCAGATCGCCGAGCAGCTGGACCTGCAGGACAGCACGGGCGTAGTGGTCCTGTCCGTGTCGGAGGGCGGACCGGCCGACGACGCCGGGATCCGGCCGGGTGACATCATCACCCGGATCGGGGACGACGAGCTGTCCGCACCCGAGGACCTCCTGGCGGCGCTGCGGCAGCGCGACCCGGGCGAGAGGGTCGCCGTCGAGACCCGCCGGGGATCGGATACGCGGATGGTGGACGTGCAGCTCACGGACCGGCCCGCCGCCCGGGGCTGACCCCCGCCCTCCCCGCGTCCGGTCGCCGACCGGGCGGACGCGGCGCGGCCCTCCGCCCGCGGCGAGCGCCTACTCGAAGTGCATCGTCACGGGCCCCTGCCCGAGGGACTCCAGGACGGAGGCCGCGACGTCCCGCAGCTTGATGTTCCTCGCACTGGAGGCGGCCTTGAGGATCGACATCGCCGTGGCCTGGGAGCACCGGTTCTGGCCCATGATCACGCCGGCGGCGAGATCGATCGTGGTGCGGCTCTCCATGGCGGTCCGCATGTCGGCCCTCGCCTGGGTCAGTGTGGCGATGCGGACCGCGAGACGCAGCGACGCCCCGACCTCCTCGGCGAAGCGCTGTGCGGCCTCGATGGACTCCTCGCTGAACGCCTCCGCCAGGGGCGAGTAGAAGTTGAGCGCCGCCGTCGCCTCTCCCTCCAGGGGAATGGGTACCCCGAGGGCTGACCTGATGCCGTGGCCCGCGATCGCTGCGCTGTACTCGGGGAAACGGTCCTCGGTGTCGAAGTCGCAGACGTAGTGGACGGTGCCCCGGCGGGCGGCCCGCAGGCAGGGGCCGTCGTCGTACCGGTACTGGACCTCGTCCATCTTCTGGGCGTCGGGGCTGTTGCTGGCCACGGTGGTCTTGGTCCGCTCCCGGAGGAGGGTGACGCCGCACAGGACCTCGTCGTCCGCGGACAGGCTGTGGCCGGCGATGGTGACCAGCTTCGTCAGGAACTGCTCGACGTCGTCGCTGTCGAGGACCATGTCCTGGAGCAGCGCCGGGACCGTGGGACCGTTGTCCCTCTCGTGATGTGCCAACAGATGTGCCTTTGCATCCGCTCCCTGCCCGCACGCGCGATGCTGCAGGGAGAAGGTGGGGCCGCCTGCTGCTAAACGACCTAGAGAATATTACCCAACGGACGGGTTCGGAACGCGCCCGCCCAGGGGCGACTGACCGGCAACCGGTCGGATCACACCCCGCCGTAGGGCGCCGCCCTCACGATGGGGTGATCTTGATGCGCCGTTGAGGAGTGCGGCGCACACTGGGAGTACGCAGCGAATGGCCCGGACCTGTCCGCGGACTGATGTTGACTACATCGAAGTGCTCGCACGGACATGGGGCGGCGGTCGGGAGTCAAGCAGACGGCTCCCGATCACCTGCTTGCGTCCGCCCCGACGCGCTCACGTCCCGTTCACGGCGCTGCGTCGACCATCCCGAGCCGGGCATGCTGCCCCCGGTAGACGGCCGTCCGCAGTTCGATGGCATAGGCCTCGAGGGCTGGCATCCCCGCCGCGGTCGCCACGGCGATCTCCGCTTCGACATCATAGGGGACCCGCACGAACTGGATGCCGAAGGGTGCGGCGCGGTCGCCGCCGGGCTCCCCCTCGAGGATCACGTAGGACGCATGCGGTTCGTCCAGTGGGTTGCCGACGCTGCCCACGTTGACGAGGGTCCTGCTCCGGTAGGTGGAGGCGAAGGCGTCGTGGATGTCGCCGTAACAGACCACGTCCGGCTGGGGGCCGTCCCCGGTGAGGTCCGTCGCGGCGAACATGCCGTCGAACTCCTCGTCCGTGTGGCGGGCGTGCACGCGGTGGTACACGCTCTTGGCCGACGCATGGAACATGCGGATGCGCCGCCCGCTCAGCGTCAGGTCGTGGGACAGCGGGAGCGACTGCAACCACCGGCGGTCCTCCGGTGTGAGTTCGTTGTGCCACCACCAGCCGGCGTCGTCGCGCCACTCGGGCGTCTCGCTGGGCAGGAATTCGTCCCAGTTCCCGCGTACCGTGACGGCACAGTGCAGGCGGCTCAGGCGCACGCACTCCGAGCCGCGGGGACCCTTGCCCGCGACGTCGCCCAGGTTGTACACGGTGGAGACGCCCCGATGCCGAAGATCCTCCAGCACCGCGCTGAAGGCGGTGACGTTCCCGTGGAGGTCCGAGATCACGGCGACGCGTTCCATCCCGTCAGGCTATCCCGGCTCGGGAACGCCCCGGGCAGGCCTCACCCGCGGACGGCGGATTGCGCGGTGCACCTACTCTGTGAGAAGAGTCCACCGCGCCGAAGTCGGCCGGTCACCAGCCAACCCTCGACCGAAGGATCACCGTGCCCCAAACGATCGCCCTTGCAGGAGCCACCGGAGACCTCGGTGAACGGATCGCCCGTGCCCTGCTGGACCAGGGGGCCGAGGTCCGGGTCATCACGAGGGCCTCCAGCAACCCGGAGGCGCGCGGGCTACGCTCGCTCGGCGCGGACGTCCTGCCCGTGGACTACAGCGACGCCGACGGCCTGAAGAGGGCAGTCGGGGGTGCGGACGCCGTCGTCTCCGCGCTCAGCGGGCTCGCGCCCGTCATCCTGGACACCCAGACCCGGTTGCTGATGGCCGCCGTTGCCGCAGGTGTCCCGCGGTTCGTGCCCTCGGACTTCTCCCTCGACCACACCACCATCAGGGACGGGTCCAACCGCAACCTCCAGCTCCGACGCGACTTCCGGGCCATCCTCGATGCCGCGCCCCTCCGCGCCACCTCGGTGCTCAACGGGGCGTTCGCCGACATGCTCACGGGAGTGGCGCCCCTGATCCTGTTCGGCCGGAGGAGGGTCCTCTACTGGGGGGACGCGGACCAGCCCATGGCCTTCACGACCAAGGACGACGTCGCGGCCTACACCGCGCATGCGGCCCTCGACCGGGACGCACCGCGTTTCCTGCGCATCGCCGGCGACACGGTGTCCTCCCGGGACCTCGCCGGCATCATGACAGGCCTCGACGGCGAGCCCTACCGCCTGCTCTACGCCGGCGGCATCGGTCCATTGCGCCTGATGGCACGCACGGGACAGGCCCTTTCCAGGGACTCGGAGGACCTGTACCCCGCATGGCAGGGCATGCAGTACTTCGGCAACATGTTCAGCGGGGACGGCGCCTTCCACGTGCTGGACAACGACAGGTACGGAGTCCGCGCATGGACGTCCGCCCGGGAGATCCTCGAAGGCCACCGGCGGGCGGAGCCCCGGACCGCGGCGGCCTGATCACCGCCGATCCCTGTGTAGCCGCAATCCTCCCGATGCCTGGCCGCCTTCGACGAAGGGCCGTTCCATGCCGCACCGCCACCAGGACGCCGCTGCCGGCGTCGGTGCCGGCTCCGACGCCGCGGAGCCCGAGGCGCGGGAGCACGAGCCGCGGGTCGGTCTCGACGGCGGGCGGGACGGGCTGGAGCTGCAGCGGCGGGTGGCCCGGGAGGCCCGCGAATGGCCGGCGCCCGGCGGGTACGTGCTGTCCGAGGTGGGCGAGGTCCAGGAGCAGGACTGCATCCGCCTGCTCCTGGACGCCGGCTTCCGGTCCTGGTCGGAGGGTTGCGAGGACCTGGGCGCGACAGTGGTGATCGGCAGGGATCCGGCGGGATAGCGCGCCGGTCAGGGGACCGGGCGCACGCCCATCCGCCCCGCCAGGAGCGACAGGCCGGGTCCGCGCAGCTCCTCCAGACCGGAGGGGCGCCCCGAGGCTGCGAGCAGCAGGGAGAGGGCGGGCCCTTGCACGGCCTCCCCCGACCCCACCGTGTACCCGGCGTCGGTGGCCGTGAGCGCCAGGCCGGCGAGGCGACTCCTGCCCCCGGAGAGTCCGTCCCGCGCCAGGTACGCGAGGGCGTCCTCCACGCCGGGCGGGAGCGGCGGACGGGGAAGACCGAGGGGCCGCCGGATATCCTCGCCATGGACCACGATCTCGAGGAGGCGCGGGATGAAGGGACCGGGCGGCGTCGTCGTGCTGGTGACCGTCGCCCGGAAGCGCTCGAGGGTGTCCGCGGGCGTGGTCCCCCGGTTGGCGGCCACCTCCCGCGCGTTCGCGCGGTCGAAGTCGTAGCGGGACCGGATGAGGGAGGTCCAGAAACTCCGTCGCGTGGTGGCGGCCGAACCGGCCAGGTGCGCGACGACGTCGTGCACGTCCCACCCCCCGCACAGCGACGGCGTGTCCCACTGCCGCTCCGTCAGCAGCGCCAGGTCCTCTGCCAGAGCCCGCCGTTCCTCGTGGACCGGTTCCCAGTTCCTGCGCATCGCCCGCCCTCCCATAATTCGTCCTGCTACTCGGACGGTGCGGGGGCCGCAGGATCATCGGTGGCCCGAGGTGCCGTTCCCGCCCGTGCCCGACGCCGTGCGCCTGCGCTAGTGTACGAGCACCCGTCGTGGAACCACCGTCAGGAGATGCCGCGGATGAAGCTCGATCTCAGGAAGCAGGTGGGCACCTACACCGCCCCGCGGGGCCGGTTCGAGGTGGTGACGGTCCCGGTGCTGCAGTTCCTCATGATCGACGGCCGGGGTGACCCGAACACGTCGGAGGCCTACCGGGACGCCATCACCACCCTCTACCCCGTCGCCTATGCGCTGAAGTTCCTCAGCAAGGGCGACCTCGGCCGGGACTACACCGTGATGCCCCTGGAGGCCCTCTGGTGGTCGGAGGACATGGACTCCTTCACCGTCGCCCGGGACAAGTCGCGCTGGGCGTGGACGGTGATGATCATGGTGCCGGAGTGGACGACGCCGGAGCAGTTGGCGACCGCGCGCGGGACGGTCGCACGCAAGGGCGGCGCGCCCGCACTCGAGGCGCTCCGCCTCGAACCGCTCGAGGAGGGGCTGTCGGTCCAGACCCTCCACCTCGGCCCGTACGACGACGAAGGGCCGGTGCTCGAGGCGCTGCACGGCGACTTCATCCCCTCCCACGCGCTGCAGGAGACCGGGAAGCACCACGAGATCTACCTCAGCGATGCGCGGCGCACCGCCCCCGGGAAGCTGCGGACCATCCTCCGGCAGCCCGTCACACCCCGGGCACCTCGCTAGGCTCGGGTAGAGCTCCCGCGGACCGCGGGATCCGGGACCGACAGGAACAGGGTGGACATGGATCTGGCAGACGGCGTCGAACGCTTCACGGTGGCGCAGAAGATCACCATGATGGTGAACCGCTACGAGGTACGCGCCGTCGGTGCCGACGGACAGCCCGGGGACCTGCTGGCCTTCGCGCAGCAGAAGCGGGCGGCATTCAAGGAGCAGGTCACGTTCTACCGTGACGAGTCGCGGACCACGCCCCTGTTCTCCTTCAAGGCCCGGCAACGGCTGGACGTCGGTGCCACCTACGACGTGCTGGACGCCGCCGGGCAGCCGATCGGGAGTTTCCGCAAGGACTTCGGCGCTTCGCTGCTGCGCTCCACCTGGCACCTGGAGGCGGCGGGCGTGCAGGCCAGAGGCAGCGAGCGGAGTGTTGGCGTGGCGATCGGCCGACGGATCTGGGAGATGGCGCCTGTCCTCGAGGCCATCCCGTCCCCGTTCCGCTTCCACTTCGACTTCGTCGACCAGGCCGGGCAGACCGTCCTGACGTCAGTACGCGGACAGTCCCTCCGGGACCGGTACCTCGTCACGGTCCCCGGTGCGCGGCTGGACGGACGGGTGGCAGCGGCCATGGCCGTCGCGCTCGACGCCCTGCAGTCACGCTAGGTCCGCGCCGTCAGGACAGCTCGTCGTCGAGGGCCTGGGCCTCGCGGTAGTACTCCAGCAGGGTGAGCCGGGCCGCCGCCTCGGGATCGAGCACGACGACGGCCTTCGGGTGCAGCTGCAGGACCGAGCCCGGGCAGAAGGCACTGACGGGCCCTTCCACCATCGCGCGGACGGCCGATGCCTTCGTGGTGCCGAGCGCCACGAGGACCGCCTGCCGGGATTCGCCGATGGTGCCGAGGCCCTGCGTGAGGCAGAGCTTCGGCACCTCCTCGCCGTCGTCCTCGAAGAAGCGGGCGTTCGCCTCGCGGGTGGCGCTGGAAAGCGTCTTGACGCGCGTGCGGGACCGCAGGGACGACGTCGGCTCGTTGAACCCGATGTGCCCGTTCGCGCCGAGCCCGAGGAGCTGGACGTCCACACCCCCGGCGTCGACGATCGCGGCGTCGTAGCGGACGGCCTCGGCCACGAGGTCCCCGGCGTCACCCCTCGGCGTATGCAGCCGCGCGAGTGGCAGGTCCACGGAGTCCACGAACTCCCGGCGGATCGTCGAGGAGTAGGACTGCGGATGGTCGGCGGGAAGTCCCGCGTATTCGTCGAGCGTGAAGGCGGTGGCGTCGCGGAAGCTCAGGCCCTCCTCCCGGTGCCGGCGGATGAGCTCGGCGTAGGTGGAGGCGGGCGAGCTCCCGGTGGCCAGGCCGAGGACGGCCGGCCCCTGCCTCATCCTCGCTTCGACGAGGTCGGCAGCCTTCCGCCCCACCTCCTCGGCGGAGTCGCAGAGGATGATCTGCACCGGGGTTCCCCTTTCGATGATGCCGTCCGATCAGCCGTGGGATCTCAGCGCGGACAGCACGACGACGACATCCTGCCCGTACTCGGCGTCCATCCTCTCCTGGAAGGAGCCGTCGTCGTGGATGACGGTGACCACGACGAAACCGCGTTCGATCCCGGCGGTCACGGTATAGCCTGCGTGACGGAAGTAGATGTCCTGCAGGATGCGGTCGAGCTCGGCCTGCCCCGTCGTCCCCTGCCTGCCGGCCATCGGGTCCGTGATGGGCGCCCTGTCGTAGAGCGCCAGGGAGATCGGAACGCCCGTCCTCGTGAAGGTGGTACCGTCCCACGTTCCGGTCACAGCGTAGGCACCCCAGGTGACCCCCGATGCGGTCTCGGATCCGCCGGCAAGGTCCCAGTCCCAGTTCATGATCGGCGGCCCGCTGCACTGGGGCGGGTAGGACTCCATGACCCCGCCGAGGCAGAGTTGGGGGAGCCCGTCGTCGATCTGTAGCACGGTGCCCTCGGCGATCACCTCGCCGTCAGCCGGTGGAGCGCCGGGCGCGGAGGTCCCCGCAGGATCGATCGGGCCGTGCGCCGTGCCGGATGCCGTTCCGCTCCCGGGACCACCCGGCGATGCGCATGCCGCGAGGAGGATCGCCGCGAGTGCTGTGGCACCGAGCCGGGCACGCCATGTCATGCCTCCATGATCGACGTCTCCGGGGGCGATGGCCAGGGGCAGGAGCCGGTACCGGGACGCCGTTCACGGCGTCGGGGCGGACCGCACGCGCCGTGTCGATGATGTGCTGGAGGCAGGCGCAGACAGGCTCCCGCAGGGCGGCGAGCGCGACATCGACCGAGCCCGTGCCGTTCTCCTCGGTGGTCCTAGGTCCTGCGGGCGGCCCGCAGCAGGGTCGCGGCCAGGGCGCCCGCGACGGGTGTCCAGATGGCCCGCTCCACGCGCGACCGGGAGGCGAGGTTCATGACCGTCCCTACACCCATCAGGCCCGCGGCCCCGGTGAGGACCCGGCGTCGGGCCTGCCCTCCGCTTCGCGCATCGAGGGTCACGAGGGCGAGGGCCGCGTACGCGAGGGACGCCGCGGCGCTGGTGACCCGGTACTTCCGTGGCAGCGTGCCCCGGTGGGCACCGCCGTAGGCGGCCGAGCCCCAGGGCGCCCCGAGTGCGAGCGCAGCCTGGAAGGCGGAGACGATCAGCAGGAGGGCGGCGGGTACCGCTGTCGCGTCCCGGCCACGCATGGTCCGGGTGATGCTGCGTCGTGTCATGCCTGGATGGTAACGGGCGACCCACACTGCGGTAAGGGGGCGCGTCAGCCCGTATGCCGTGACGGCGCCTGCACGGGGGCCGACGCGGACGTGCTCCGGCGCGCGAGCTGGAGTTCGCGCAGCAGGAGGAAGAGCGGCAGCGCGAAGGCGAGGGCGACGGCGAACGTGAGCGCGACGAAGAGCACCCACCGCCGGCGCCACCCGAGCCGGCGTCCTTCGACGGCGTAGAAGATGCACGCCACCGTCGCGGCGACGATCACATCCACGGCCGCCGATGCGCCGGCGGCGTTCGCGAACCACGCTTCGAGGTAGGAGCCGTCGCTGCCCCGGTACGAGAGGTTGAAGTACCAGGTGCCGAGCAGGCCCACGGCGGCCAGCATCCCGTACACGACGACGACCGCCCTGGTGCGGGCGGGCAGCGGCCCCCCGGGACGCGCGCTCATGCCGATCCGCCGGCGGCCGCCCGAGTGGCGGGAGGAGATGGCGCCGGTCCGCTTGGGCCGCTCCTGCGGCCGTGGGCGAGGATGACCGCGATCGACACGCCGGCCAGGAGCACGAGGGCCACCGATGCCAGGGCGATGTCCGCACTCGGGCGGACCACGGACTGCCCCATGATGGCCTGCAGGGTGAGGACAGCGAGGACCGCGGCGTACAGCACCGCCACCACCCGGACGATGCGCCGCCGGACCAGGCTCGATTCCAGCACTGCGACCCGGAGCGCCGCCGCTTCGAGCAGGATGGCCCCGATCGGCACCAGCTGCAGGGCGTGCATGCCGACGAAGTGGGGCACGCGGAGATCACCGGCCACGGTGCTCCATCCGAGGAGGAACAGGCCCGGCCCGCCATCGGCCGCCCCGACCGTGTGGGCGCCGGAGATGCCCTGCCAGTCGTCGAGCTGCGCCGCCGTCGGAGCCGTCATCAGGAACCCGAGGGCCATGCCGGTGAGGCCGAGGACCACCCCGGCCCGGATGGCGGTGGATCGCGCGGGATCGGCGGCCTTCACCCGGAACAGGAGGATGCCGACGATCAGCGACGCCAGCCAGAGCACGATGATCGAGACCGCCATGATGCTCCAGAGTGCCGAGCTCAGCGAGGTGGTCACATTGAAGTGGCTCGTGGTGTCCGCCAGCACGGCGCCGACGATGATGATCATCTCGACGACGACGGCGACGGTCGCCGTGGTCCCCAGCCACCACGCGAGGCGCCGCGCGGAAGTCACCTGACCGATCAGCCAGGACAGCGTCAGGGCATAGAGGACGAACGAGACCGAGAATTTCAGGGGCTTGGCCCACGCGGGTGACCCGACGAGCTCACGGGGGTCGACGACGAGACCGATCAGGCTGACAAGACCGGTGACGGCCATGAGGGCGGCCAGGAACAACAACGGGCTGTGCCAGGCAACGCCGGACGACAGCCGGCGACCTGCGGCGAGGGCCTGTGACATCAGTTCTACCCTGGGTTTCGGGGCGAAGGCTGCTTGCGGACGCCTGCGGCATACCGGGTGTAGGAGACGTGCTCCTGGGCCGCCCGGCGGAGCCCGGCGAACAGTGCGTCCCCGAGCACCGTGCCGACGACGACCGTCTCGGCTTTCGCGCTCCGAGCCTCCTGGGCATCCACCAGGTCGAGATCGGCCTCGGCGACGGCGAGGGCCGCAGCGGCGTAGCGCCGGTACCAGTCGTCGGTGACCTTCAGGCCGGACTCCTGGAGGGCGGTGACCGCGGCCGCGGCATCGAAGCGGCCGCAGCCTCCCGGTATCACGTGCCAATCCGCGATGAGCGCGTCGACGCGGTCGAGATCGGCAGGGCGGATCCTCTCCCGGTCCACCGCCCGGGTGGCAGCGCGCTGCGCGATGCCGAGCGTCTGGATGAGTGGCAGGTCCGAGTCGATGGCATCGAGGACCTCACCTGCTGCGGCCAGGCTCAGCCGCCCGAGCCTGACGAGGGCCTGGATCAGTTTCAGCCGACGGACATGCGGCGGGCCGTATTGCGCCTGATTGGGTCCCGTCCTCGTTCCCGGGGGGAGGAGCCCTTCCCGGAGGTAGAGCTTGATCGTCGCGACGGGGATCGAACTGGTCTCACTGAGTTGGGCCATCCGCATACGGATACCATAACTATCGGATAGTTAATATGTCCATATTCCTGATAGCACCCATCTATCGTATAGACCACCATTCCCCGTTCCGCACTCATCCCGGAGTCAGTACCGAGAGCTCCCGCGTCATGTTCACACGGGCACGCGGCGCCCACAGCGTCTGCGCTTCCGCGGTCCCGAACAGCGGCTCCAGCGCCAGGAGCCGCTGCAGCACCGCGCGGCGTCCTTCGACGAATGCTGCATCAGGAATATGGGCGTACTCCTCCCGGACGGCAAGGAGGTAGCGCTGGTAGTCGGCCTCCGGCCCGCCGAGCACGGAGAGGTCGGCGTCGCACAGCAGCCGGCCCGCGCGATCCTCGGGCGCGGGGTCATGCGTCGCGGTGAGGAGCACGAGACGCTCCACCTCCTGCGCCGCCGGTCGGCCCAGGGCGGCGAGCCGGTGGACGGCGAGCGCCGCGGAGGCGCGTTCGTCCTCACCGGCCACTCCCTCGTAGACCGCGTCGTGGAACCACGCGGCGAGGAGCACGGTCCGCCGCAGTGGGAGGTCGCCCGCCTGCAGCAGCACATCGAGTGCCTCGAGTACCGCGAGGAGGTGGGTCTGCGTGTGGTACCTGCGGTGCGGTTCGGCCCAGCGATCGAGCAGATCCTCGCCAAGGGCAGGATTCTCCGGGAGGAGCGATGCCCAGCGGGTGACCAGCGCGGCCCTCAGCTTCGGGCCCCGCCGTCGTGCAGGAACCCGGAGGCCGCTCCCGATGAGCGCCCGCACCAGGGATGCCCCGCTCACCTCCTGCGCGCCGCGCTCGACGAGTTCGCGGTAGCGACGGGCGGGGACGTCATAGTGGTCCTCGTCGAAGGCGCGCCGCGGGATGCCCGCCGCCTCGGCGAAGGCGTGGAGTTCCTCCAGTGACGACGTCGAGACGAGGTGGGAGAAGACGGTCCCGTGCGCGGGCCACGACGGTGGATCGATGAGGACGGCCATGCCCAGCAGTCTAGGCGCGCAGCCCGTCCCGTCAGGGGGTCGCGGATCCCGGTCGGGTGGCCTTGCCGTCGAGCCACAACTCCGTCGAGGCGTCCCCGTGGGCGCCGTCGGACCCCACGTGCTTCCCGCTGATGGTCGCGCCGTTCTTGATGACGTGTACCAGCGCCATGGCATGGCCCCGGCCGAGGTCGTGGTCCTCCTTGAGCCAGGTGACGATCTCTCCCGCCTTCGTGCCGGGAGCATCGAGGCCGCGCTCCCTGGCCTGATCGACGAGCTGGCGTGGGGTGAGTCCTGTCTTGCCCTCGATGGCGTCGAGATATGCCTGGAATGACATGGTTTTGTTCCTTCCTAGTCGCGGCGGCCGTAGGTGGCCAGGGCATTGCCCCTGCTGGTGCTGGTCACGTCCTGCAGCTCCAGTTTCGTCACGGGATCCGTCGGTTCGAAGAGGTGCCGCCCGGTGCCCGCGACCACGGGGTGGATCATCAGGGTCAGCGAGTCGAGCAGGCCCGCGAAGAGCAGCTGGCGGACGAGCGAGATGCCGGCACAGATGCCGATGTCGCCACCCTCGGTCTGCTTCAGGGACTGCACGAACTCCTCCAGGGGCGCGTCCATGAGGGAGGCGTTCGTCCAGCCCAGCGGGCCCTCGAGGGTTCGGGAGGCGACGTACTTGCGCACCGGGTTG
This sequence comes from Arthrobacter sp. MDT2-16, assembly GCF_054510925.1. NCBI lineage: Bacteria > Bacillati > Actinomycetota > Actinomycetes > Micrococcales > Micrococcaceae > Arthrobacter > Arthrobacter sp. MDT2-16. The sequence goes on along the minus strand of NZ_JBTNDP010000008.1, from coordinate 174,501 downwards.
ATGAAACGCCCGAAGGGGTCCCCGGCGTCGGCGACCGGCCAGAACTCCGCCCACTCCTGGTACCCGTGCCGCCCGAGGAGGACGGTGTCCACCCGATCGATCATCGCTCCCATCCCGGCGCCCAGTTCGGCGTCGAAGCTGTCGAACTGCCAGAGGTGGGGTGATTCGACCACTCCGTCGACGGAGGAGAAGAGGCCTGCTGTGAGTCTGCGCATAAGAGCTCCCGATGGTGGCGGTTTCCCCAGTAGACGCCATGGGGAGCACCGAATCATCGATGACGCGGAACTTTTCCCGCCGGCCACCTCCCGCACGGGTGCCACCGTCGTTACGCTCGGATGCATGCAGCCCGCCACCACGTCCCGGGGAACAGTGCCGGAGACCGCCGAGGACACGCCTTTCGACCGACAGCTCGAGGCCTCGCGCCGCGAGCTCACCGGGTACTGCTACAGGATGCTCGGCGCCGCGTCCGAGGCGGAGGACGCGGTGCAGGAGACGATGATCAAGGCGTGGTCGAAGCGGGAGTCGTTCGCCGGTCAGTCCTCCCTGCGCACGTGGCTGTTCCGGATAGCGCACAACGTGTGCGTGGACATGCTCCGCAGCCCCCAGCGCCGGGCCAGGCCCATGGATCTCGGCCCGTCCACCCCTACGGCCGAGGCCGTGCTCGGCGCCCCGCTCACCGAGCGCGTGTTCGTGCAGCCCATTCCCGACGAGCGGGTGATCGACCCCTCGGGCGACCCCGCCGTCGTCGCCGAGGCGCGGGACACCATCCGGCTGGCCTTCGTGGCCGCCCTGCAGCACCTCCCTCCGCTCCAGCGCAGCGCGCTGATCCTGTGCGAGGTACTCCGGTGGTCCGCGGCCGAGGTGGCCGCGCTCCTCGAGGTGACCACGGCCTCGGTCAACAGTGCGCTGCAGCGCGCCCGCAAGACGATGGCCGGCTACGAGCCGTCCACGCACATGCCCCTGGAGGATCCCGCGCACAAGGTCCTGCTCACCAAGTACCTCCGGGCGTTCGAGTCCTACGACATGGACGTCCTGGTGTCGCTGCTGCGCGACGACGTCGTCCTCTCCATGCCGCCCTTCGACCTGTGGCTCGCCGGGCCCGACGACGTCATCGCCTGGTTCGTGGGGAAGGGCAGCGTGTGCGAGGGTGGGCGCCTGATCCCCCTGAACGTCAACGGCGCCGGAGGGTTCGCGAACTACCACCTCGTGGAACCGGGGCTCTGGGAGCCGTGGGCCATCCAGGTCATCGAGACCGATGGCGAGCGCATCATCGGCCACCACAACTTCCTGTACCCGGAGATGTTCGAGCAGTTCGGGCTTCCGCCGGTCATCGACGAGCGGAAGGCCGCCGGCAGGGTGTAGCTGCTACCGGTCGGTGGATGACGGTCGCCCGCACCGCGCGGCTCAGCGGACAGTGCTCGGGCGCAGGACGTGCACGGGGCCGGTGGAGGACGCGACCAGGCCGAGACGGCCAGCCGCCGCGATAGCCTCCCTGCGCGTGCCGACGCCGAGCTTCCGGTAGATCCCCCGGATGTGGGTCTTCACGGTGTTGGTAGAGATCTGCAGGTCGTGTGCGAGTTCCTCCACCGTCGCGAAGGTCGGGAGGAGGGCCAGGAGTTCCTCCTCCCGCGGGGTCAGCGGGGGCCCGATGAGCGCCGCGGGCTGGGGGACGTGCTGTCCGATCATGTCGATCTCGCGCGCGTACCGGGCGTAGTGGTGGCGGTCGCGCTCCACTGACTGCCGCACCGCGTCCCCGGCGAGGGCGAAGCCGCGCACCGTCCGATGCCGGGCCGCGATGGCCAGTGCCCGCTCGAGCGACTCCCGCGCCTTGAAGGTGCGCTCCTCCAGGAGGTCCAGCCGCGCCAGCAGGGCCCATGCGGTCACGAGCCCCACACGGCTCCGGCTCGTCACGAACTCCGAGGTGACGCTCGTCAGGAGCTGACGTGCGCGGGCGTGCTGCCCGGACGCCAGGAACTCCCAGGCGGAGATCGTGTGGAGCTCCCCGCTGGCGCCCTGGCTCCTGCGCAGATCCAGCTTGAGCTGCGTGAGGTCGTCGGAGCGCCGCAGGAACAGCATCATCTCGGCGACCTGCAGCGCGCAGAGCGCGGCGTCCGGAGGGTACGCCCCGTGCCCGAGGTCGAAGCGGACCCTGTCGAGCAACTCGTCGGCGATCTCCGTACGCCGGTCGGAGCCGGGAAAGGCGAGGATCAGGGCCAGCTTCGCCGAGGAGTGGGAGACGACGGGCGCCGCCGTCGACGTCTTGAACACGAAGGCGTTGTGCAGGGCCGCGCCGCGGTCGTCGAGGACGTGGAACGCAGCCCATGCCGCGATCAGGTGGGCCGGCCGGAGCTTCGGACTGTACCGCAGGCCATGCTCCTCGCCGCGGCGGATCGCGGTCGCGGCCTGGACTGCCGCTTCCGCGAAGTCCTCGCTGATCGTGGCCAGCGAGGCGCTCGCCGTGCCGGCGTCGATCACAGCACCCGGATTCACACGCCTGGCTGCGGCCTCGAGAGTCCTCCGGGCCAGCGCCGTGGCCTCGGGGACCCTGGCTTCCGCGATCAGGGCCGCCACCTGGACGTTCAGGACGAAGAGCTGCACGTCGGGAGGTGCGGCCTCGAGATCCAACCGCTCCAGGAGCACCACCGCCTCGGCGGAACGCCCCTCCGGCAGCAGCAACTGCGCCTCCAACCCGAGGTTCAGCACGTCGAACGGAGAAGCAAGCTCGCATGATTCCTCGGCGGGCAGGCCCCCGTCCGGCGGGCGCCCCCGCCGGACCGCGGTCCGCGCGGCCCTTCCGGGGTCGCCCTCCGCGAGCGCGAGGAGGCACTCGAGCACGGCGAGCTCCGGAGACGCCGCGGAACCGATCTCCTTCAGGACGGACGCCAGTGTCCGCAGATCGTTCCCCCACAGCAGGTGCAACCCGGAGACGGTCACTACCCGCCGCAGGAGTGCGGCGTCGTGTGCCTTCGCGGCGTGGCGGAGCGCCGCGGCATGGTGGCCTTGCCGGAGACGATGCCCTGCCATCCGGGCATGAAGCGGCCCGGCATCCGGCCAGTCGGGCGTCGGGACGGCCTCGGCGATCCAGCGGGCGAGCAGGCGGTGGAGCCGGAACCGCTCCGGAGCGCCGCCGTCCCGCTCAGCCACGACCATGCCGGTCTCGAGAGTGGTACGGGCCACGAGGTGCGCGCCGTCCGAGCGGTCCAGCGCGACCTCGAGGTCCGCGATGGTGAAGGGCTCGATCAGCGCCATCACCGCGAGAACCTCCCGGGTGGCCGGCCGGTAGGACCGGAACAGCGGCCCGCACAGCTTCTCGAGGAGTGATGCGCTGTGAGGTCCGCTCCGATACAGCGCGTCCGGCACCACGGCGCGGTGCGCCTGCGCGACGGCGGCCGTCCATCCCTCGGTGGCCTGGAGCAGCGCGTCCACGTCGGACCGGGCCGGCGCGAAGAGCCTCCGCAGCTCGCGTCGGCGCATGACCAGGTCCTGCTGCGTGAGGCGCTGGACTCCCCCGGCCAGGTCCAGTTTGTACAGGCAGCGGAGGTCGGGCGTCCTGCGCCCGCACAGCAGCACCACCACGTCGTCGGGGGTCCGCTCGATGAAGTAGTCGAGGTCGACGAGCAGCGCGCGGTTGGTGAGGTGTTCACAGTTGTCCAGGACCACAACCACCCGGGTGTCGTTCCGTGTGCAGCCCTCGATCAGGGCGTCGATCCTCGCCGTCCGCGCGGCGGCGGCGGCGGGCCCCTGCGGCTCCGGGTCCTGCTTCCCCGTCAGCGCCGTGCCCAGCAGGGACCAGAACCGTCCAGGCCTGTTGTCGGAGGGATCGAGGGACACCCATGCGAGGAGGTCTCCAGCGGCAAGGCGGAGCCGCGCCCATTCAGCGACCACGGCCGTCTTGCCGAATCCGGCGGCGGCCGTGACCAGCAGGATCCGTGCGCCCCGTCCGAGCAGGGTGTCGAGACAGTCGGTCAGGCGTGGACGCGGGATCTCGCGCTCGTCCTGCTCGGGGACCCGGGTCTTACGCCGCACGACGCCCGTCACGGCCATGCACACCTCCCCAGCGTCAGCACACCGGGCCCGCGCCGACCCGGGTGCACCAAGTGTGCTCCCGGGGCGGACGGTTGGCCAAGGGAACGGACCGGGTATGACGAAGTGACGCACCGGGTGCGGATACCCCGCACGTCGCGAATACCGAATTCGCGGCCGCCACGGGATGCCTCCGGGTGGCGGTGGCGTTTATCCCCGCGAGAGGGAATTCGTCATCCACCGGTGCCGAATGATGTCGAACAAACGGGGACCTCGGTATAAGGTCGGATTCTGGGGGTCATGAATTCATCCGGACAATGCAGGAGAATGCGATGGCACAGCGCGTACAGGTTCAACTGGTCGATGACCTCAGCGGTGAAGAAGCCCAGGAAACCGTCCGATTCGGCCTCGACGGCACGAATTACGAGATAGACCTCACGAAACAGAACGCCGAATCCCTGCGGGCCGCCCTTTCCGGGTACGTGGACAAGGGGCGCAAGGCAGGCACCGGTAAGCAGGCGTCCGCGAGCCCGAAGGCATCGTCCCGTTCGAAGCGCGAGGACACCCAGCAGATCCGCCAGTGGGCACAGGACAACGGTTATAACCCGAGTTCCCGCGGCCGCATCACGCAATCGATCATCGACGCCTACAACGAGAGCCGCTGACGTCCCACGGCGGACTGCTTCCACGAATTCGGGGGTCGGCACGGTCCGCGGGGAACGGGGGTAATTCCCCGCCCTCCGGAAGCAATCCCCTGCGTCCGTCCCCGGTCCGGAACATCCCGACCGCGTGCCGCGGATATCGGAATTCGGCGCGTTACCCGCCGTGCCCGACCCGAGCATGGCCGATGACCGGGAAAGGCGCCTGATTCGCGTTGCCGGAGGAGCGTCAGTTCCCCGGTGAGGCGGCGAGCGCCCAGGTGCGGGCGGCCTCGGGATGGTCGAAGTATCGGCTCTCGCACAGCGCGGGTTCGAGGAAGGCCGCGAGGACACGGTCCACCGGCCCGGTCCCCACGAAGCCGATGCGGGACGTCAGTGACCCGTCCACGAGCAGGGCCCGTGCATCGACGTCGATCCCCGACAGACCCTGCAGGTGCACGACGAGCGGGAGCAGATGGCCCTCGGACAGATCCCGGATCGCGTCGAGGGCCGCGAGGACGTCGGCGAGGGTCAGGAGGGACCCGGTCTCCCACCGGAGGACGAGCAGCCCCGCCTGCGCCTCGAGGCAGTGCTTCCCGTCGCAATGCCGGCGTGCCGCGGGCAGATGCCACGTGCCGGGGCACCCCTGGGACAGGGCGTTGCCGGGGACGGTCCGACTCACGCACTGCCTCCAGGATGCACAGGTCTCCACTCCCGACGACCGAATACCCAACTCTGGCACGGCCGCATCCGCCGCCGGACGATTACGGACAGAAGCGGGTAGTCGAACCTGTACAAATCGAGTGGTCGGTGACATCATCCCGGGAGATCCATACCAGACACCCGGTGGATCGCCGGGACTTGCCAACGGGGGCAGCCATGTCAGCAGCCGGAACGACCCTTCTCGCGATCGGCACGAAGAAAGGTCTGTGGCTCGCCTCGAGCCCCGACCGCGAGACGTGGACGCTCTCCGAACCGAAGTTCCTGATGGAGGAGATCCCGAGCGTCGGGATCGACACGCGGGGCGGGCGCACGCGCCTGTTCGCCGGACGCATGTCGTGGCATTTCGGGCCGTGCATCGCGCATTCGGACGACCTCGGTGAGACCTGGACCGAACCCCGGGAGGGCAGCATCCGGTTCGGGAGCGACGACGGCGCCGCCCTCGAGCGCATCTGGCAGATCCAGCCGGACGCGGAGCACCGCCCCGGCGTGGTCTGGGCCGGGTGCCAGCCCATCTCGGTCTGGAAGTCCACGGACCACGGGGAGACGTTCGAGCTGAACCGCGGTCTGTGGGACCACCCCCACCGCGGCGAGTGGGGCGCCGGGTTCGGCGGGGCGGCCGCCCACACGGTCCTGCCGAGTCCCGTCGACGAGACGGTCCATGTGGCCATGAGCACCGGCGGCGTCTACCGCTCCGACGACGGCGGAACCTTCTGGCAGCCCCGCAACAGGGGCATCAGTGCCCCCTTCATGCCCGACCCGAATCCGGAATTCGGCCAGTGCGTGCACAAGGTGGCCCGCGACGCCGTCGACCCCGACCGCCTGTTCGCGCAGAATCACCACGGGGTGTACGCGAGCACGGACCGCGGGGATTCGTGGCAGTCCATCGCCGAGGGCCTGCCGGCGGACTTCGGCTTCGTCATGCTGTCCCACCCCCGCCGCAGCGGCACGGCCTGGGTCATCCCGCTCAAGGCCGATGGTGAGCGCATCCCGCCCGACGGGCATCTGAAGGTGCACCGGACCGACGACGGCGGCGCGACCTGGGAGGCCGGCGACGCCGGGCTGCCGACGGCGGAGTACAACGCGGTCCTGCGCGACGCCGCCTGCGTGGACACCGCGGAGGTCGCGGGCGTGTACTTCGGCACACGCGGCGGGGCCGTCTATGCGAGCGCGGACGAGGGCCGCACCTTCCGCGAGGTGGCGAGGAACCTGCCGGACGTGCTCTCGGTGCGTGCCGCCGTCGTCCCGGCCTGATGGGTACCGCCGTGGCCGCGACGAACTCCGTGACCGTCCTGATCCCCACGCTCCTCCGTCCGTACATCGACGGTCGGAGCGAGGTCAGTATGAGCGTGCCCGATGACGGCGACGTCTCGGCACTGCTCGACGGCCTGGGCGAGGGACGCCCCCTGCTCGACCAGCGCATCCGGGAGGAGACCGGGGCCCTCAGGCGCTACGTGAACATCTACGTGGACGGCGAGGACGTCCGCCGCCTGGACGGGCTGGGAACCGCGGTGCCCGGAGGTGCCACCGTCATGATCATCCAGTCGGTGGCCGGGGGCTAGGGCCGGATCGCTAGAGCCGCAGGGCGTTCAGCTGCTCGAGCGCGTCGCCCGGACCCACCGATGTGATGCCGTGTCCCCGCGCCCAGGACGCCAGCTCCTCGGTGATCGCCCTCGACACGCCGGACCAGCGCGCGTACGGCAGGACGTAGACGTAGTCGATGTCGGCATGGGAGCCCTCCAGGAGCCGCAGCCCTCCGCATCCCACGGGCTGTCCGGTCGCGAGCTCGTAGGCGATGAGGAAGACGGCGATACCGGCGCCGTCGTCCACTGCGGCCGGCAGGGGCACGGGTGAGCGGCCGCGGTCACGCTCCGCACGGAGAGCCTCCCGCAGACCGATGCCCACGGGATTGGCCCAGGGAACCTGTCGAACCCGCAGCGTCTGCATGGCAGCCTCCTGAAATGTACGGTGCACCCCACGCTACGCAGAAGCCGTTTCGGCAGCATTTCCGACGGCGAAACTCTGCGTGCACCGCTTCCTCGCACTCGCCACCCGGATCGACGGGGCATCGGGCTGTCGTGAGGAAAGCGGCCTGCGCTGGCGCTCTTGCCTGGCCCGGGCACAGTACCGGAGGGGTGGCCCGGACCTGCTGGTCCATCGCCTCGCCCTCAGCCCGATCCCGATCCGCAGGTCAGGAACCGCACGGTCGACCCCGGTGCGAGCTGCGCCGCACGGTCCAGGTCGGCAGCGGGGACGACGCCGACCACCGGGTATCCGCCCGTGACCGGATGATCGGCGAGGAACAGCACCGGCAGGCCCGACGGCGGTACCTGCAGTGCGCCGCGCACGGTGCCCTCGCTCGGCAGCTCCCCGGCCCGGGTCCGGACGAGGGCCGGCCCGTCGAGCCGGAGGCCGATCCGGTTGGACTGCGCGGTGACGGTCCATACGGTCCCGCACAGGCGCGCCAGCCCGTCGTCGAACCAGTCGTCACGAGGACCGGGGAGCACGCGCAGCACTTCGGGCGTGCGTGCCGGCCGCGGCTCCTCAGGGTCGCCGACCGCCGATCTCGGGGCCGGCTGCCCCACCGGCAGCTGCATCCCGGCGGTGAGTGCGGGCGGGCCGAGCCCCGACATCGAGTCGGAGGAGCGGCTGCCCAGCACCTCCTCCGCCGCGAAGCCGCCCCGGACGGCCGTGTATGTGCGCAGCCCCGACGCCGGCGGGGACTGCCGCAGCACCTCACCCGCGCGGAGGAGGAAGGGCGCGCACAGGGGAGCGTCGCGCTCCTGGTCGTCCGGCATCCCGATGACCAGGCCGACGTCGGCGCCGGTGACGGCCAGCACCTGGTCCTCCCCGGCCTCGAGCACGAGGCCTCCGTTGACACTCTCGATCACCGCGGCGCCGGGGGTGTTGCCCACCAGCCTGTTCGCCTGCCGCGAGGCCGCGCGGTCCAGTGCTCCCGCCTCGGCGACGCCCAGAGCCAGGAGACCGGGACGGCCGAGATCCTGGAGCGTGCTGGAGAGGCCCGGCGTCACGACCGTGAGCCCGGCCTCCGCCCGACGAGCCGACACGTCGCGGGCACCCTCCCCGTCATCCGCGGTCTGGCGCGTCGACCCCTCAGGGGCGGGAGCCGCTGCGCCGCCGGCCGGCGCGGGCGCCCGGACCATGACGAGCTCGCGGACGACGGTGAACCGGACCCTGTTGCCGGGCCTGATCAGCGCCGGATCCGTCCGGCGGGCATCCCACAGCACGGCGTCGGTCCGTCCGACCAGCTGCCAGCCGCCGGGCGACTCCCGCGGGTAGACCGCCGAGAACGGGCCGGCGAGCGCCACCGAGCCAGCAGGGACGGCTGTCCGGGGGGAATCCCGCCGCGGGACCTCCAACCGCGGATCGCCGCCGGTTAGATAGGCGAAACCCGGCGCGAAGCCGCCGAAGGCGGCTACCCACGGTGTTGCCGTATGAGCAGCGACCACGGCCTCCTCACTGAGTCCTGTCCGCGCGGCGACGTCGGCCAGGTCTTCGCCGTCGTAACGCACCTCGATGGTGACGAGCGTGTCGTCCAGCGCAGCGGCCACGGAGAGATCGATCGTGCGGAGCCGGGCCTCGAGGGCGGCGACCTGCCATGGGTCCTCGACGGTGACGAGGACAGTGCTCGCAGCGGCGACTACGTCCACCTGACCCTCGACGGGGTGCTGCCGCAGTTGCGCCTCCACGCTGAGCACTTCCGACAGGCCGGGCAGTTCCACGAGCAGGGCGCGGTCACCGACGGCTCGGAGAGCTCGATCCGGTCCGCCCGTGCCACCGGGCGCGGCGTCAGGCGAAGGCACGGACGTCCACGCCCGCGGAGACGAGGGCCCGGCGGACCGCCGCGGCCATGGCGACGGCGCCCGGTGTGTCCCCGTGCACGCAGATGCTCTCGGGAGAGATGCGGATGCGGGACCCGTCGATCGCCACCACTTCGCCGTCCGTCGCCATGCGCAGGACATGCTCGACGACCTCCGCCTCGGCATGCAGGACCGAGCCGGGTTCACGCCGGGACACCAGCGCGCCGTCGGGCTGGTAGGCGCGGTCGGCGAAGGCCTCGGCCACCGTACGCAGTCCTGCCGAACGGGCCTCGGTCTCGATCACGGAGCCGGGGAGCACCAGCAGCGGCATTGCGTCGTCGACCTCGCGGACCGCCCGGACCACGGCGCGGGCCTGCCGCTCGTGGACGGCGATGGTGTTGTACAGCGCGCCGTGCGGCTTGACGTACTGCACGGAGGTTCCGGCAGCACGGGCCAGGGCCTGCAGTGCCCCGACCTGGTAGACGACGTCGTCGGTGAGTTCGCCCGGGTCGACGTCCATGAACCGCCGCCCGAATCCGGCGAGGTCGCGGTACCCGGGGTGGGCGCCGACGGTCACGCCGGCGGCGGCGGCGGCGGAGCAGGTGGCGCGGATGCCGGCCGGGTCTCCTGCATGGAACCCACAGGCCACATTCGCGCTGGACACCGACCCGATGATGCTCGCGTCATGACCGAACGTCCAGTTCCCGAAGGACTCCCCCACGTCGCTGTTCAGGTCCATTGCCGCACCCCCTCCTGGTCGCTCCCGTCAGTATGCCGTGATCGGAATGTACCGGTCGACCGGAGGCTGAGCCGCGTGCACCCTTCGAGCCGCCCGGCCTTCCGCGGCCGTGCTGGGATCAGACGTCCGACCGGAAGCCCGTGAACTTGTGCGAACCATCGCAGTACGGCTTCAGCGTCGACGCCCCGCACCGGCATAGTGCCACGGTCCGGCGCGTACGGGGCAGCTCCTCGCCGTCCGCTCCGACGAGCACGAAGTCGCCGCGGACCAGCAGGGGTCCATCGGGGCAGGCCACGACGGACACCGGAGCTGCTGCACCCGAGTTCAGCGGGCGCCCCGGCGCGGGGTCCCGCTCCTCGTTCCTCAGGTCGGCGCTCATGGGGCCATCGCCTCGGAAGGGAGCAGGGAGGAGCGGCCGTCCTCCCAGGCGGCCATGATCCGCTCCGTCATGATGGAGTCGACGGCGAGGGCCGCCGCTGCACCGAACAGGACGTCGGCAAGGAGATGGGGATCGGACTCGACGAGCCCACCGGCCATGTCGCGGCCGGCGATCTGCTCGTGGACGGCGTCGGCCTCCACGTGTTCGTCGAAGTACGCGGTGGCGGCCTCACCGTAACCGAGCCGGGTGAAGCCCCGGGAGTACAGTCGGTTGGGCTGGGACGACGTCATCTCGTAGGCGGCGAGATGCCCCACGATCGCACCCCGCAGTCGACGGTTGAGACCGAAGAGGGACATCAGGTTGTTGCTCGCCAGCGTGATGGCCGGCGCGGCATCGAGGTAGGCGCCGTAGGTGTCGTCCATCCCGAGCTCGCGCATGGTCCGGGCGAAAAGGGACGAGTGCATGCGCGCCAGCAGGCCGTTGCCGTACTCGTCGGCCTGGATCTCCACCAGGGCCGCTTTCGCCCGTCCTGCGAGGCGGGGGATGGCCCAGGTGTGCGGATCGGCTTCCCGGAGCTGGGAGATGGATCTGTGCACGAGGAACTCGCGCAGCTGGTCGTCCGTGGCGGTCCTCGCGACGAAGCGGGACATGTTGGGGCCGGAATCCCCGGCGGTCATGCGGAACAGTTCCGCGCAGACGGCTTCACCGGTCACATCGGGCAGCTCGCCGAGCACCACCTCGTCCCGCACGCGCGCCTCGAAAGCCACCTCGATGCGCTGCCGCACACCCAGCAGTCGGAGATTCCATTCCCAGTCGTCGCCCGCGCCTTCGATTCCGCTGTAGTGGAGCTCGTAGAGGCAGAAGAGAGCGAGCTGGAGGTCGTCGTCGTGCAGGATGTCCGGCGTCCGTGTCACCGCGGCCCCGACCGCGGACTCGAGGAGGGAGAGGGCGTCCCCCGGGGAGTCGACGGTGCCGGTGAGGACGGCCAGGAGCAGGGTGCTGGCTTCGCCACGCGGTGCGGGTTGCTTCATCGAGGACCTCTTCTGTCGGGAACGACCCACCGGGCCGGGGCCAGCATACTTCCCCCCTACGACGTGGTGGACACCACAGGGCAGACGACGACGCCGGCCCCGCGGTACAGGCGTACCACGGGTTCCGGCGTCGTCGCCGCTTCCGGCAGGACGGGCCCGGAAGCGTGCGTCACCCCGTCAGGGGTACACGGCTCCTAGGTGCGCCTGGCCGTGTCGCGGGAGCCACGGCTCAGGGCGAGGGCCAGCCCGATCATGCCGACGGCCAGGAGAAAGTGCAGCCAGTTGTCCGCGCTGTTCACCGGGACGAAGTTGGCCGCCGATTCCTGCCCGATGAAGAGGCCGTAGATCCACAGGACGGCGTAGATGATGCCGCCGACCAGCAGGTACGAGCGTGCTCCCGAGACGGTCCGTGCCATGGCGAGACCCGCGATGCCGAACAGCAGGTGGACGATGTTGTGCAGGATCGAGACCTGGAAGATACCGAGCAGCATCGCCTCCGACTGATGTCCGGCGAACCTCATCGTGTCGTAGTTGGACGTGATCCCCGGGATGAACCCCAGGATTCCGACCAGCAGGAACACGATGCCTACGGCCTGTGCGGCGCGCTGGAGGGTCGTCTTGCCACCCTCCACCGTCCGGTTGTTCGTATTTGCCATCAGGATCTCCTTCTCTTCGGGTAGCGCGAACGGTTATTCGCGGTTCAGTTTGTCCTGGACGGTGCCGGCGAGTTTCTCCACGGTGTTCGGGATCTCCGTGGTGCCGTAGGACCGCGCATCGGGGTGCGTGGGCGGCGGCATCGGCGCGTATGACGGAGAAACACGGGTGCTCCCTCCCCACGTCGGCCCCCCGGTCTCGGGTCCGCTCCTTCTGGAGGCGCCCGCACGAGGTCCTGTTGCTTCTACGGTAGGGGCACCTCTAGGATCTCCGAAAGGTACTAAGTCTACTTATTTTGAAGTTGCGGAATCTGGGAAAAGAGCTTGCGTGAATGAATGTAAGCATGCTTAGCTTTGGTCATACGGCCAGCATGGGATGCCGCACCATTGCATCGAGCACACGCTGGAGCGTCCGCTATAACGGCAATATCAACGTTAGGAAGAACCATGACTACGCAGAATTGGCCGCAGGATCCCCTGGTCCCCTCCACGACCGGCAACGAGTCGTCCACTTCGAACCTCGGGGCGACCGAGGTCGGCACCACGGGAACCACCGGCGGCAACTCCGGCTCCGCTGATTCGAAGACCTCCGTCGCGAAGGACCAGGCCAAGCAGGTCGGCCAGGAGGGCAAGGACGCCGCCAAGAACGTGGCCGGCACCGCCGCCTCCGAGGCGAAGAACGTGGCCGCCGAGGCCGGCTCGCAGGCGAAGAACCTGCTCGGCACGGTGACCTCCGAGGTCAAGAGCCAGGCCGGATCGCAGCAGCAGAAGCTCACCGAGGGCATCCGCGCCATCGCCGACGAACTGAAGTCCATGGCCGAGAAGTCGGACAACCACACGGTCTCCAGCCTCGTGCAGCAGGCCTCGCAGCGCACCGGGTCCGCCGCCAGCTGGCTCGAAGGCCGCGACGCCTCCGACATCCTCGAGGACGTCAAGTCCTACGCCCGCCGCAAGCCCGGCACCTTCCTCGCCATCGCCGCGGGCACCGGCCTCGTCGTCGGTCGCCTGACGCGTGGCCTCACGGGCAACCCCGGTTCGGACAACACCTCCGGCAGCCAGGGCGCGGCCTCCACCGGCACGTCGACCACGGGCACCTACCCCGGGTACACGGAGGTGGGTTCGGACGCCTACAGCGGCACCCCCGCCTCCGCCGGCTTCGGCGAGACCACGCGCGGACAGCACGTCGCCGAGTCCAGCCCGGCCTTCGTCGACCCCACGGACGACTACCCCACCATCCCGCCGGGAACGCCTCCTGTGGGCACCCTCCCGAATGACGGGAGCCTGCGCTGATGAGTGAGGCATACACGGGCGGCGCGCACCAGGCCGCTGCACCCCTGCCGACGGAGGCGGAGCAGCGTTCCGCCAACGCCTCGGTGGGCGAACTGCTCGGGGAGGTGACGAAGGACCTCTCGAAGCTCATGCGTCAGGAAGTGGCCCTGGCCAAGGCCGAGGCCACCCTGTCGGCGAAGAACGCGGGCAAGGGTGCGGGCATGTTCGCCGGTGCCGCCGTCGGCGGTCACTTCGTCCTCCTGTTCCTCTCCCTCGCCCTGATGTACGGACTCGCCGCGCTCATGCCGATCGGTTGGGCCGCCCTCATCGTCGCCGTCATCTGGGGCATCATCGCCGCAGTGCTGGCGATGAAGGGCAAGAAGGAAGTCCAGAAGGTCAAGGGTCTCCCCCAGACTGCGGAGACCATCAAAGAAATTCCGCCGACACTGAAACCAGGTGAGCAGACACGATGAGCCAGACACCCGACGAGATCCGCGCAGATATCGAACGCACCCGCCAGGAACTGGGTACGGACGTCGACGCCGTTGCGGACAAAGTGAACCCCGCGAACATCGCGCACCGTCAGACCGAGAAGGTCAAGCACAGCTTCAGCAATGTGAAGGAGACCGTCATGGGCAAAGCCGAAGACGTGAAGGATTCCGTGCTCGGAAAGGCCGAGGACGTGAAGGACACGGTTGCTGATAAGGCCGGACACGCGAAGAACAAGGCCGGAAGCGGAATGGGCCACGCCCAGTCGGGCGCCGGCTCCGTGAAGGAGAGCGCTTTGGACAAGGCACACCACGCCGGCCAGGCCGTGCAGGGAGCACCCCGTCAGCTGAGCAGCAAGGCCGCGGGCAACCCCCTCGCCGCCGGGCTGATCGCCTTCGGAGCCGGCTTGCTGGTCGCCAGCATCATCCCGGCCAGCCAGAAGGAGCAGCAGGCGGCATCGCAGCTGAAGTCGCAGGCCGCTCCGCTCAAGGAGAAGGTCACCGAGGCCGCGAAGCAGGTCGTCGAGGAGATCAAGGAGCCCGCGCAGGAGGCCGTCCAGTCCCTCAAGGAGTCGGCCACCGACTCGGTGCAGAACGTGAAGAACGAGGGCCAGCAGGCTGCGAGCGACGTCAAGGGCAGCGCCCAGGACGCGACGTCGACCGTCAAGCAGAGCTGACACACCGCTCACCGAACGACGGCGGCTACCGGGACACTCCCGGCGGCCGCCGTCGTCGTCTGTCCTGTCACACGACGACGGCGCCGTACAGCGGCACTGCGGGCCGCACAGCGGCACGATGAGGCGCGCGTCGGACCCCATCGGTGGCAGTCCCGGGAACGCCTGAGCCGCTGTGATCAGTAGCTCGGCACTCCCCGCCCGCGGCTCTGCGCACTCGGACCGCTCAGCCGAGGAGCGCCTCAGCCTCCGCCTGCCCGATGATCGGCTGCCGATACTCCACCGACAGGATCTCGAGCATCGCCTCCGCGTACCTGTCGTTGGTGCTGCCGATCGCATCCAGCGCGTAGCTGACCCGGAAGTCATGGGCGAAAGCGTCCGCTCCGGTGTGCGCCACACAGTTGTGGGTCGATACCCCTGCGAGAACGAGCCGCTCCACACCCAGGTCCTTCAGGCGCGCGGCGAGGTCGGTGCCGAAGAAGGCGCTGTCCCGGGTCTTCGTCACCGTCTCCAGCCCCTCGACGCGCAATCCGGCGACGGTCTCGGCCTGGTGCGAGCCGCGGAAGATGAACCCCTGGTCATCATCGAGCATGGAGCGCGTCCACGTGGAGCGGTTCCGCAGATGTTCGGTGCGCGCCACCAGGACGGGCGTATTCCCGCGGTGCGCGGCTTCGATCAGCCTGTTGCAGGCCTTGACGAGGGCATCCTGCGCACTCGCGAGAGCGGCGTCCTCGAAGAAGGCGTTCTGCATGTCGATGACCAGCAGGGCGGTCCCGCCACCGTCGATCCCGGGGCCGGGCGAGGTGTCAGAAGGCTGCATCGGGTTCACGGAGGTCACGGGCGGCAGGTTCCGCGAGCACCGGGCCGTCGACCAGCTGGACCACCTCGGCGACGGAGGGAAGACCCAGGGAGACGGCGGAGAGGAGCGCTACCTCCTCGAGTACCGCCGGACCGATGGGCGGCGTCCCTGCGAGCCGCCGCACCTCGTTCTCGCTCAGATTCGCGGCCCTGGCCACCTCGGCGTGCGTGGAGCCGGCAACGAGTGCTTGGCGGATCGCTTCGCCGCAGAGAAGCGCAAGCCTGTCCCGCTGGAACTCGGCGTCCTCGAGATCCGCTGCCGCGATCATGACGGAGGTGATGTGTGGGGGCTGTTCTGCTGGCATTGTCGCCCTTTCAGGGGCTCGGCGACCATTGCCGACAGCATGGTGGTCCAGGGCGCCGGCAGGGCTTCCTAGTCCGCCGCTCCGGGCGGGCCCGCGGTACTGCCCGAGGGCGTGCGACCCGCTGGACGGAAGGAGGCTCCGCTGGAACGTCGTGCATCGGCTCGATCGAGACTGTTCGGCCGGTGGCTGGACCTTCCTGCCATCATACGGAAGCACCTGAGCCTACGGAAACCCCGACCGGTCCGGGAGGTCATGCCGGGCGAGGGTGCCCCGCGATACCGCCCGGAGACTTGAATTCGCGCCCGAACGCTAAGCCTGCTTCCCATTGAGTACTAAGTATGCTTACTCTAGAGGCCGGTGGTTCGCAGGGGCTTCCGCCCCGGTGCAACCGGAATTCCATACCCCTCGCAGTGAGATTACTCAGAAGGAGAAGGAAATGATTACTCAGGAACACATCGACACCCTGCTCGGCAACGGCGGCAACGTCCTCGGATCCGACGGAGAGAAGATCGGCGCGATCGGGCAGGTCTACCTGGACGATCAGACCGGTGAGCCCAGCTGGGTCACGGCGAAGACGGGCCTCTTCGGCACGTCGGAGTCCTTCGTTCCGCTTCAGGGCGCCGACGTCGAGGGTCACGACGTGCGCGTCCCCTACTCCAAGCACCAGGTCAAGGACGCCCCCCGCGTCGAGTCCGACGGCAACCTGAGCCCGGAGGAAGAGGATCGCCTCTACCGCCACTACGAGATCGGCGGCGGCACCACCGGCTACGCCGACACGACGACCGTCGGCCACGGCGATCGCGATGTCGACATCGACACGCACTCGGGCCGCCACGCCGGCACGACCGACACGACGAGCACCTTCTCGGACACCAGCAGCGGACGCGGCACGGTCGGTCACGACACGTCCGGCCCCACCACGGATGATGCCATGACGCGCTCGGAGGAGCAGCTCCGCGTCGGCACCGAGCGCCGTGAAGCGGGACGTGCGCGCCTGCGCAAGTACGTCGTCACCGAGAACGTCACGCAGACCGTCCCGGTCAGCCGTGAGGAAGTCCGCGTGGAGCGCGAGCCCATCACGGACGCCAACCGTGGCGACGCGTACGACGGCCCCGCCATCAGCGAGGAGGAGCACGAAGTCGTCCTCCACGCCGAGCGCCCCGTCGTCGAGAAGGAAGCTGTTCCCGTCGAGCGCGTACGCCTCGACAAGGAGACGGTGACCACCAACGAGACGGTCAGCGCCGACGTCCGCAAGGAAGAGATCGAGGTCGAGGGCGTGGACGACACGCGCCGCGGCAACAACCTCTAGGCACAACGGCAGCATGAGGAAGGCCCGGAGCACTGCTCCGGGCCTTCCTCGCATCCCGTGCAGGGCGTTCTGCGGTATACACACGCTGACGCCGGGCACCGCTCGACGACGATAATAAGCATGCTGTCTATTTGGTGCAAAGTTGTCTACAGTAAGTAGTAACTGGACAAGCGATCACATCGCGCAGAACCAAGGGGAAGGAAACGCCATCGTGCCGGAGTTGAACGATTGGTCGACCAGCCGCCTGCTAACGACCGCGGCCCGCATCGTCGAACACTCATGGAACGAGAAGCTCCTGAGCATCGGCATCACGCACGCCGGGTTGACCACCCTGGGAGTCCTGGAACGTGAGGGAACACTGACGGGCGTCCGCCTGGCGCAGCTCGTCCATGTACAGGCACAGACCGTGGGCCGCACGCTCGACCGCCTCGAGAAGCGCGGTCTGGTGACCCGCCTGCGCAACACCGCCGATCGCCGGAGCCAGCGCATCACCATCACCTCGGCCGGCCTGAAAGCCCTGGAGCGGGCGAAGAACATCGAGCACGAGCTGATGGCCGAGGACGGGCTGGCCTCTCAGGACCTGCGGGACCGCCTCAAGACCGTCATCAACGAGCTCGGGCCCCGCAAGGACTAATAGCCCCCGCCGTCCGCGGCCATGTTGTTGAAGCGCGAATAGTGGCCCTGGAAGCCGACCACGAGGGTCTTGGTGGGACCGTTACGGTGCTTCGCCACGATCACGTCCGCCTCGCCAGCACGGGCCGACTCCTTGTCGTAGACGTCGTCCCGATGCAGCAGGATGACCATGTCCGCATCCTGCTCGATGGAACCGGACTCCCGGAGGTCCGACACCTGCGGGCGCTTGTCGGTGCGCTGCTCGGAGCCACGGTTGAGCTGCGACAGCGCGACGACGGGGACGTTGAGTTCCTTGGCCAGCAGCTTGAGCGCTCTGGAGAACTCCGACACCTCCTGCTGGCGGGACTCCACGCGCTTGCCGGAGGACATCAGCTGCAGGTAGTCGAGCACCACGAGCTTGAGGTCGTGGCGCTGCTTCAGCCGCCGGCACTTGGCCCTGATCTCCATGAGCGACATGTTGGGGCTGTCGTCGATGAACAGCGGGGCGTCGTTCATGCGCCCCATGGTCGTGGCGATCTTACCCCACTGCTCGTCCTTGATCGTGCCCTTGCGCAGGTCCTGCAGCCCGATGGTGGCCTCCGCGGACAGAAGGCGCATGGCGATCTCGTTGCGTCCCATCTCCAGGGAGAAGAACACGGTGGCCATGTTGTGCTTGATGGCGGCCGACCGCGCCCAGTCCAGCGCGAACGTCGACTTTCCCATTGCCGGACGCGCCGCCACGACGATCATCTGTCCGCCATGGAGGCCCTGCGTCAGCTCGTCCAGTTCGTAGAATCCGGTGGGTACGCCCGTCATGCCCTCACCGCGGTGCCCCGCCGACTCGATCTCGTCGACAGTGCCCTCGATGATGTCCTTCAGCGCCACGTAGTCCTCGGCCGTGCGGCGTTCGGCCACCGCGTAGACCTCCGCCTGCGCGGCATTGACGAGGTCGTCCACCTCGCCGTCGTTCGAGTATCCGAGTTGCACGATCTTGGTGCCGGCATCGACGAGGCGTCGGAGTACTGCCCGCTCGCGCACGATCTCCGCATAGAACCCGGCATTGGCCGCGGTCGGCACAGACTGGATCAGGGTGTGGAGGTAGGCGGGGCCACCGATGCGCGAGATCTCGCCGCGCTTGGTGAGCTCGTCCGCCACCGTGACGGCATCGGCCGGCTCCCCCCGCCCGTACAGGTCGATGATGGCCTCGTAGATACTCTCGTGGGCCGGACGGTAGAAGTCCAGTCCGCGGAGGACTTCCACGCAGTCCGCGATGGCGTCCTTCGACAGCATCATGCCGCCGAGCACCGATTGCTCGGCGACGAGGTCCTGGGGAGGCGTGCGCGAGAACTCCGGGCTACGTGTGTCCGTCGATGAATCTGCATGTGCCAGGGACACTGAAGGGCCTTTCTCCTGCTGCGAGGCGGCGTTCGCCGTAGCGGACCACCGGACGCCCGGACGGGTCTGATAGGTCAGGCTTATCACCCGACACCCTCACTCCTGGCGGTCTCCCGCAACGGTAGCCCCCCGCCCGGAGGCCGCAAAGCGCCATCCCAACAGGGGCTGTGTATAACTAGGAAGATGCTGTGGATTGCAGGGGCTATCTTGTGCACAGGATGGGGACAACCCTGTGGACAGAAACATTCTCTCTCGCACAAACCGTGCCTGACCTGCGCAAACGTTATCCCCGGGCTGTGGATCAAAAGTATTTTTCCGAGCGATCCGTCCACAGGTCCGCTGTTGACAACTCGCCGAAGGAGCCCGGTTGAACGCTCCGGTGACCTATATGGCCCAAGTGCCACCCTTCCACCGCCCGCCGGACGGATCACAGCGGCGCCGGACGAGGGCATATGTGCCGGGGAGTACGTACCCCGGCCGGGACGGCCTGCGAGAAGTCGTCCGCGTGCATGCTCGAGGGTCGTATGCCTGGCGGCCCATGGTGGTCAACCGCGCACGCATGGCCGTCGGCGCCGTCAACGCGAGCAAGCCCCCGCCGTGGGCGGGGGCTTGCTCGTGGACCTGGTCGCGCCGCTGCCGGCGCTTGGCAGCTAGCTGGCGACGACGTCCAGGTCGATGACCGCTGCTACGTCCTCGTGGAGACGGACGTTGGCCTGGTACGAGCCGACCGACTTGATGTGGGCCGGCAGTTCGACCTTGCGCTTGTCGATCTTGCCGAGGCCTGCGGCCTCGACGGCCTTGGCGACGTCGTCGGCCTTGACCGTGCCGAACAGGCGGCCGGAGCCGCCCGCCTTCACGGTCAGGGTGACGGGCTTGGCCGAGAGGGCGGCAGCCTGGCGCTGGGCGTCCTCGAGCGATGCGTGCTCGCGGGCGGAACGGGCAGCCTTGATCGAATCGACCTGCTTCTCGCCACCCTTGCTCCACATCAGGGCGAAGCCGCGGGGCAGAAGGTAGTTACGTGCGTAACCGTTCTTCACCTCGACGACGTCGCCTGCTGCACCGAGTCCGGTGACTTCCTGGGTCAGAATGAGCTTCGACATTGTGTGTCCCTTTCCCTAGCCGCGGCCGGCGCCGGAGTACGGCAGGAGCGCGACTTCGCGGGCGTTCTTGATTGCCTGGGCGATCTTGCGCTGTTCCTGCACGGTCACACCGGTGACACGACGGGCACGGATCTTTCCGCGATCGGAAATGAACTTACGCAGCAGGGCTACGTCCTTGTAGTCGATGACGGTGACGTCAGCGGCCTTCAAGGGGTTGGACTTTGGTTTGGGCTTACGGAGTTCAGCCTTAGCCATCGTGGTGCTCCTTTTTCTGTTGGAGCCCGCAGAACGATTCTGCGGGATGGGAAGTACCAGTTCCTTGCAGAACTGCGGCAGGCGTCCCGGGAACGGGGCGGTGCTGCCTGGGGGAGAGCCTAGAAGGGGGGCTCGGAGTCGGCGCCGTTGCCCCAGCCCTGCGAGTTCCCACCCGAGGGAGCGCCCCAGGGGTCATCCGCAGGCTGCTGGGCCTGCTGGCCGCCACCCCAACCCGAACCGGAGTTCGAGCCACCGGAGTTGCCGCCGAAGCCGCCACCCTGGTTGCCGCCGGAGTTGCCACCGAAGCCGCCGCCACCGTTCCCGCCGCCGGAGCGCTGGGTGCGGGTGACCTTCGCGGACGCATAGCGCAGGGACGGACCGATCTCGTCCACCTCGAGCTCCATGACGGTGCGCTTCTCGCCCTCTTTGGTGTCGTACGACCGTGACTTGAGTCGGCCCTGGGCAACCACGCGGGTTCCCTTGGTCAGGGTCTCCGCGACGTTCTCCGCAGCCTCACGCCAGACCGATGCGCGGAGGAACAGCGTCTCGCCGTCCTTCCAGTCGTTGCTCTGGCGGTCGAAGGTACGAGGAGTGGACGCGATGGTGAAGTTGGCGACCGCCGATCCCGACGGCGTGAACCGCAGCTCGGGGTCGTTGGTGAGGTTGCCGATCACCGTGATGACTGTTTCGCCTGCCATGGTGCCTCCTTGAGTCACTGCCCGCCGGAGCGGGGTGGTTGGATGAAAGGTCTACCGAGATTACTCGGCAGAGACCTTCTGCTCCTCGGGGCGGATGATCTTGGTCCGCATGATCGTCTCGTTGAGGCTCAGCTGACGATCGAGCTCAGCGGCGATGGCCGGCGTGGCGGTGAAGTTGACGACGGCGTAGATGCCCTCGGTCTTCTTCTGGATCTCGTAGGCGAGGCGCCGACGTCCCCAGATGTCCACCTTGTCCACAGTGCCGCCGCCGTTGCGGACGACATTGAGGAACTTCTCGAGTGTCTGGTCGATGGAGCGTTCCTCGACATCGGGGTCGATGATTACCATCAGTTCATAAGCACGCATGTGTGAACCCACCTCCTCTGGGCTAAGCGGTCGCGGTCCTTCCGCAACAGGAGGTTCTTTAGCGTTGGTCCGGCCGCCGTCCACGGTATCTACCGTCGACAGGCGCTGGCACAGACGTACCAATGTTACCGGACGATCCAGCGGAGGCGAACTCCTGTGGACAGCCGCTACCGGACGCCGCCGAAGAAGGCGGTGACGGCGGTGGCCAGGTGACCCGGGTCCTCGGTGCCGCACAGTTCGCGCGCCGAGTGCATCGACAGCAGGGGCGTCCCGACGTCGACCGTGCGGATGCCCAGCCGGGTGGCCGTCAGCGGGCCGATGGTCGACCCGCAGGGCATCACGTTGTTGGAGACGAACTCCTGGTACGGCACGCCGGCGCCGCGGCACAGCGCCGACCAGTGGGCTGCGCCGGGGGCGTCCGTGGTGTACCGCTGGTTGGCGTTGATCTTGAGCAGCGGACCGCCGTTGAGGACGGGCAGGTTGGCGGGGTCGTGCCGCTCCGCGTAGTTGGGGTGCACGGCGTGGCCGGCGTCGGCCGACACGCAGAACGACGACGCCAGGGCACGCAGGCGTTCCTCCGTCCCGGCACCGAGGCCGAGCGAGATGCGCAGCAGCATGTCCTCGAGGAACGGACCGCTGGCACCTGAGCGGGAGCCGCTGCCCACCTCCTCGTGGTCGAACGCCGCGAGCACGGCGATGGGCCCCTCCGCCTGCTGGTCCACCGCCGCGGCGATGAGCGCCGTGAGCCCTGCATGCACCGAGGAGAGGTTGTCCAGCCGGCCGGAGGCGAAGAACTCGCCCTGTGCGCCGAAGACGCGGGGTTCCTGCGTGTCGGCGACGACGACGTCGAATCCGCCGATGTCCTGCGGATCCACGCCGGCACCGGTGGCGAGGAGACCGAGGAGATCGGCGCCCGACGGGTCACCCAGGCCCCACACCGGGTTCATGTGACGCTGCTTGTCGAGGGCCAGGCCGTCATTGACTGCGCGGTCGAGGTGGATGGCGAGCTGCGGGAAGCGTAGCAGCGGCCCCGTGGCGACGAGGCGCTCACTGCCGTCGTGCAGCGTCAGTCGGCCTGCGAGCGCAAGCTCGCGGTCGAGCCAGGAGTTCAGCAGCGGCCCGCCGTACACCTCCACGCCGGCCTGCAGCCAGCCGTACCTGCCCGTGGTGGGCTTCGGCTTGAGCTTGAACGACGGCGAATCGGTGTGGGCGCCGAGGATGTGGAAGCCGGTGGTGGGACCTGCGCCCGACGGCACCACCCAGGCGATGAGCGCACCGTCGCGGATCACGAAGTGCCGGCCGGATCCGCCCTCCCAGGCGTCCTGCTCCGTCAACTCGCTGAATCCCGCTGCCGCGAGGCGCCGTCCGGCCTCGGCCACCGCGTGGAAGCTCGACGGCGACGCCGACACGTAGGCGCCGAGGTCCTGGATGTGCGCGGGTGCTCGGGTCATCCTCCGATTCAACCAGATGTGCACCACGGAGGACGCCGTCGGGTCGTCCGGCTCGTGATCCATGGTGCCGCCGGGGTGCTGTGGAAGGCCTCGCGGCGTCCCGCCTTCGGTGCCCCTTCATCTTTCCTTCGGTCTTCACACGGTCTTCGGTCTTCCTTCGCGGGAGGTTCGCCGACCGTTCGCGGGAACCCGGGCTGCAGTTGAACCGCAGCGACCAGAGTTGTCGTCAGACGCACCGGGCCCCGCTGGGGGGACCGGAGGACACCGGCACGAATTCACGAAAAGGGTCTCACCATGGCACGCACCTCCCGCATCACCCTGAAGTCCACCTCGGGCAAGGTCCTCGCCTCGGTGGCGCTGCTGGGCGTGGCCGCCTCGGTTGCCGGCCTCGGCACCTACGGTTCCTTCACCTCGACGACGTCGGCCAGCGAGACGGTCACCGCGGGCACCGTCGAGGTCAAGCTCGGTGAGGCAGGCGCCGCCAACCGCCTCAATGTCGCGGCAGCGGGCATCGTCCCGGGCGACTCCATCCAGCGCGTGGCCACCCTGACGAACACGGGCAACCAGAACTTCGGCGGCGTCACCCTGACCACCGCCACCACGACCCCCAACCTGCTGACCACCGACGCCCTCAACGGCCTGCAGGTCACCATCGACGCCTGCAGCGTCCCCTGGACGGAGACCGCGATCCCTGCGGCACCCGCGCCGGTCACCGCCTACACCTACGCCTGCTCCGGCACCGTCACCACGGTCCTGCCGGCCCGCCAGATCATCGGCGCCAACGTCGTCCTGAACAACCTCGCCTCGATGACCAGCACCAAGGCCGACAACCTCCGCGTCACCACCAAGCTCCCCACCACCGCGGACAACACCTTCCAGGGCCTCACGAACAACGTCGGCTTCACCTTCGTCGCCACGCAGCGCGCAGCCACCGACCGCTAGTCCCGGTCCCGGTGTCCTGGGGCCCGCCCAGGGCACCGGGACAGCTGCGTCCCACGAGGGATCTCGAGGAAGGAGAACGACCATGAGCCGGCACAGCACCCCGCGCCCGCTGCATCGTCTCCGACTCCTCGTGGGCGTCGTGGTCTGTGCCGTGATCTTCACGTTCGCCCCCACGATCGCGCAGGCGGCCTTCGTCGGCTCGGCGACGGCGACGATGGAGGTCAGGACCTACGCCATCCCCG
The DNA here is from genome assembly GCF_054510925.1 of Arthrobacter sp. MDT2-16. Classification (NCBI taxonomy): domain Bacteria; kingdom Bacillati; phylum Actinomycetota; class Actinomycetes; order Micrococcales; family Micrococcaceae; genus Arthrobacter; species Arthrobacter sp. MDT2-16. The sequence continues at coordinate 150,533 of NZ_JBTNDP010000008.1, read as the reverse complement.
CGCCGGTCGGTATCACGGGAACCTTCTCCTGCACCACGAACAAACTCTCCATGACGGTGACGCTCACCGACTTCGGCGCCGTGAACCGCGCCACGGGCTACACGGTGACCCTCACGGCACCGAGCGGCCAGGTGACGACCAACAACCTGCCGGCGACGTCACGGGCCACGACGATCACGCGCGCGTCCTCGACGGTGGGGAACTACACTCTGCGCATCCGTGCGACCGTCGGGTCCTGGACCGGGCAGAACCTCGAGCGCGTGCTCACCTGTCCCTGACCGGTCGACATCGGGGATCAGTGCGCCGGGCCCGGCACCACGATCCCGTTCTCGTAGGCGTACACCACGGCCTGCACCCGGTCCCGCAGATCCAGCTTGGTGAGGATGCGCCGCACGTGCGTCTTGATCGTGGCCTCCGACAGGTAGAACCGCGCCGCCAGCTCGGCATTGGAGAGCCCTCCGGCGATCGCCTCCAGCACCTCCCGCTCCCTGGGCGTCAGCTCGGCGAGCCGCCGGTCCGGCGTGGCCGTCCTCGTATGGGCGGGCGGCAGCGACCGCACGTAGGTCTCGAGCAGCCGCTGCGTGACACGCGGGGCGACGACGGCGTCCCCGCTCGCGACGATCCGCACCGCGTGCACCAGGTCCTCGGGGGCCACGTCCTTCAGCAGGAACGCCGAGGCGCCCGCCTGCAGACCCGAGAACGCGTACTCGTCGAGGTCGAAGGTGGTCAGGATGATGATGCGCGAGCCCGACGCCGATGCCGTGATCTGGCGCGTGGCCTCGATCCCGTCCAGGTAGGGCATCCGGACATCCATCAGCACCACGTCCGGCTTGAGCTCCGCGGCCAGGCGCACGGCCTCGGCGCCGGTGGACGCCTCACCGGCGATCTCGAGGTCCGCCTCGCCCTCGAGGATGAGGCGGAAACCCATCCGCAGCAGGGGTTGGTCGTCAGCGAGCAGAACCCTGATGGGCGTGCCCTGCGTGCTGTCGTGCGTGGTCATCCTTGTCTCTCCCCCGCTGGTTACCCGTCCCGCCGTCGGCGCCGGGGACTGTCAGTTGCACCTCCACGAGCCAGCCGCCCGCCGTACGGGCCCCGTACTTCACCGAACCGCCGTAGATGGCGGCCCGCTCGCGCATACCGGCGATGCCCTGGCCCGAGCCGAGGGACACCTCCGGCCCCATGGCTCCCCGCCCGTCGTCGACCACGCGCAGGGAGACCGCGTCGCCCGTCCGGGCGATCGAGATGTCCACCAGCGTAACCCCCTTGCCGTAGCGCAGGACGTTGGTCAGCGACTCCTGAAGGATCCGGTACACCGTCAGCTGGAAGGCCGGATCGTCCGGGAGCCTCGGCCCGCTCGTCGTCACCCTGAGCGGCAGTCCCGCCGCGCGGAAGCCGTCCAGCAGCTGGGCGAGGGAGCTCGACGCCGGCAGTGGTCCGAGCGGTTCGCTCGCAGCCTCCGCGCGGAGGACCCCGAGAACGCGCCGCATGTCGGCGATCGCCGTGCGGCCCGTGCCGGACAGTTCACCCAGCACCGCCGCGGCGCGGTCGGGATCGCGCTTCATGACGACGGCGGCGCCGTCGGACAGCGCCACCATGACCGTCAGTGAATGCGCGACGACGTCGTGCATCTCGCGCGCGATCCTGTTGCGCTCCCCCGCGGACGCCAGTTCGGCATTGCGCGCAGCCCACTCGCGCAGTTCGCTCTCGTGCTCGCGATCGCGCCGGACCGTGATGCCGACGCCGGCGGCGACGGCCAGGAACATCACGATGAAGCCGCTGAGGAGCCAGATCACGCCCGGGGCCTCCGCGAAGGCGCTGACGGGGATGAGGAAGAGGGCTCCGACCGAGAAGAACATGGCCGCCGCCGCAGCGGCGAGCGCCTGTCGCAGCGGGTAGCTGGCCGCCACGGTGTACAGGGCGAACATCGTCGCGACGCCGCTGCTGCCCGAGCCCTCGGTCAGGACGCTGACGGGGATGTCGAGGATCGCCACGAAGGCCAGGACGAGCAGCGGCCGGTCCCGGCGGAACGCCAGCGCAGCGGCCCCCAGCACCACGCCGGGGAGCCCAAACCAGTTGTCGCCGTCGATGATCAGGAAGAGCGCGCCGGGGAAGGCGAACAGGACGAACACCAGGATGACGACGGCATCCATGGCCCGCGGATGCCCGCGGAAGAACCGCCGGACGGGCCCCAGCCGACGGGCGTTGAGTTCGGTGAAGGAGACCGCGGGCGTCTGCTCCGCGGTCTCCTTCACCGGCCCGACCTCACTCAACGGTGGCGTCCATCGGTGGTCCTAGACGTCCCGCTTCTTGGTGACGATGAGGGACACCACGAGGAGCAGCAGCGACCACCCGCCCAGGACGAGGGCTCCCTGCCACTGGTTGAAGGCGCCGTCCGCGATGGTCGTCGCGACCATCTGCTCCCCGCCGGAACTGGGCAGGAAGCGTGCCGCGTCCACGACCCACTCGGTGCCGCTGCCGAAGATCGCCACGACGATCGGCAGGACCAGCAGGATGCCGATCGAGGTGACCACGCCGCCCGCGGTGTTGCGGATCAGGGTGCCGATCGACATCGCGAAGATGGACACGAGCGCCAGGACGGACCCGGTGTTGACGATGTGGAGGAGCACTCCGTCATCGCCCAGACCGAAATCGAGATCCGAGCCCGCAAGGATGGGCTGGGCGATGAAGTAGGCGATCAGCGCCGAGCCCGCACCGATCACGAAGGAGATCACCGCCATGATGAGCTGCTTCGCGAGGAGGGCGGGGGTCCTCCGGGGGACGGCGACCATGGTGGACCGGATCATGCCCGTGGCCCACTCCGACGCGATGAGGACCACGGCGAGGGAGGCCATCAGCAACTGCCCGAACGTGAGCCCCGACCCCGGGATGTCCCGGACGATGTCGTTCGGATCGGGAGCCCCCTGGGCCTGCATCTGCGCGGCCATCTCCGGGTCGCTCTGGGCCTCGAACAGGAAGGTGGTCTGCCAGGCCAGGAGGGCCGAGATGCCCACCATCAGCACGACGGTGCAGGCGATGAGGATGACGGTCGAGGGGACCGTGGTGACCTTGATCCATTCCGACTTCAGGACCCGGCCGAAGTTCACGCCCGGGCCCGGGTTCCGGTCGGGCCGAGGCCGCTGCAGGGCGGGGGCCGGTGTTGTCGACGTTGCCATGATCAGCGTCCTTCCGAGGGTGCCGCGGCCGGGTCGGCGGCGGTCGGGGTGTGGGAGTGGTACTCGACCTCGTTCTGGGTGAGTTGCATGTAGGCGTCCTCGAGGGACACCTGCAGCGGCGTGAGCTCGTACACGAGGACGCGCTCACGCAGCGCGATCTCCGCGATGCGGCGGGGTTCGACCCCGGTGATCTCGACCAGCTCCGGTTCGAGGACCTGCGAGGTGACCCCCTCGCCGGCGAGGCCGCCGAGGAGGTCCTGCGGGCGGTCGGCCCGCACCCGCACCCGCACCTTGCCCTGTCCGTCGATGATCGACTGGATGGGGGCGTCGGCGATGATGCGACCGCGTCCGATCACGATCAGGTGGTCCGCGGTGAGGGCCATCTCCGACATGAGGTGCGAGGACAGGAAGACCGTGCGGCCCTCGGAGGCGAGCCCCTTGGCGAGGTGGCGCACCCACTGCACGCCCTCGGGGTCCAGGCCGTTGACGGGCTCGTCCAGGATCACCGTGTGGGGGTCCCCCAGGAGCGCCGCGGCGATCCCGAGGCGCTGGCCCATGCCCAGCGAGAAACCGCCGACGCGCTTCTTCGCGACGGGACCGAGACCGGTGAGTTCGATGACGTCCTTGACCCGGCTGTTCGGGATGCCGTGGGTGGCCGCCATGGCGCGGAGGTGGTTGTAGGCCGAGCGCTTGGTGTGCACGGCCTTCGCGTCCAGGAGCGCACCGACCTCGCGCAGCGGGGCGGTGTGCTGGGCGTAGGCACGGCCGTTGACCGTCACGCCGCCGCCGCTGGGGTTGTCCAGACCCACGATCATGCGCATGGTGGTGGACTTGCCGGCACCGTTCGGGCCGAGGAAGCCCGTCACCTTGCCGGGCTGCACGGTGAATGAGACGGCGTCCACGGCGGTCTTCGCGCCGTACCGCTTGGAGAGGGCCTGGGCCTCGATCATGGTGCGTCCTTAGACTGGGGATGGTTCGGGGGTGTCCCGCGCCTGCGGGCCGATACCACCAACAGTAGGCCTGGGGCCGGTGACGAATCACCGGCCCCAGGGATGACCCCGAGGGGGAGCAGTACCCCTTTCGGACGATGCCGCTAGCGGCTGCTGATCAGGGTGTATTTCCTGACGCAGAGCGGCACGAAGATCACGAGCATCAGTACGGCCCCGACCAGGACGGTCAGCACCGCGTTCTGCATGGGCCAGACATCGGGGGCGGGGACGGTGCCGGTGTTGCCGAACAGCTCCCGGGCCGCCTGCACGAGGGCCGAGACCGGGTTCCAGTTGGCGAAGGTCTCGAGCGCGCTCGGCAGGTTCTGCGACTGCACGAAGGCGTTGGAGATGAAGGTCAGCGGGAACAGGATCATGAAGGACGCGTTGTTGATGACCTCGGGGGACTTCACGGACATGCCGAGCAGTGCCATCACCCAGCTGAACGCGTAGGAGAACAGCAGCAGGAGTCCGAGACCGGCCAGGAAGCTGCCCACGGACGCGTTGACGCGCCATCCCACCACGAAGCCGGTGGCCATCATGATCACCACCGACAGCGCATTGAGCACGAGGTCGCTGTTGGTCCGCCCGATCAGCACCGCGGAGGAGCTCATCGGCAGGGTCCGGAAGCGGTCGATGATGCCGTCCTTGAGGTCCTGGGCCATCGCCGACCCGGAGAAGGTGGACCCGAAGATCACCGTCTGCGCGAAGATCCCGGCCATGAGGTACTGCGTGTAGTCGGCACCCTCCACCTGGATGGACCCCCCGTAGATCTGGCTGAACAGCAGCACGAACATGATGGGTTGGAGGACGGCGAAGATCAGCATGTCCGGTGACCGCTTCAGCTTCGTCAGGTTGCGCTTGGTGACGGTCCAGCCGTCGGAGAACCACATGGACAGCTCCGACGGCGGCTCGGACGGGGCCGCGTGGACGGCGGACCGCCGGTTCTCGGGCTGCCTGTCCTCGGGTGCCAGGACGCTCATGCTGCCGTCTCCTTCTGGGTCGTTGCCTCGTCGACGTCCTCGGTCCGGTGGCCGGTGAGCGTCAGGAAGACGTCGTCGAGGCTCGGCCGCCTCATCCCGGCGTCGTGCAGGTCGATCCCGCTCTCGCCCAGATCCGACAGGATGTACTGCAGGGCGCGTGGCCCGTCCGTGACCGCCACCTCCACGGTGCGGCCGTCACCGCCGATGCCCGGCTCGCCGTCGCCGTGGCGTCCGAGGATCTCCCTCGCGGCGCCCGCATGAGCGGCATCGACGAGGGACACCACCACGCGGTGTCCGCCGATCTGGGACTTCAGCTCGTCCGCCGTACCCTCGGCGATGGTCCTGCCGCCGTCGATCACCGCGATGTCGTCGGAGAGCTGGTCTGCCTCCTCGAGGTACTGGGTGGTCAGGAGCAGCGTGGTGCCGTCGTTGACGAGGTCCTTGATGATCCCCCACATGGCCAGCCGGCTCCGGGGGTCCAACCCCGTGGTGGGCTCGTCGAGGAAGAGGATCTTCGGCTTGATCACGAGTGCCCCGGCCAGGTCGATGCGGCGTCGCATGCCGCCCGAGAAGCCCTTCACGGGTCGGTTGCCCGCCTCCGTCAGCTCGAACTGGTCGATGAGCTCCTGCGCCCTGCGCTTCGACTCACGCGGCCCCAGGTGGTAGAGCCTGCCCACCATCTCGAGGTTCTCGAAGCCGGTCAGGCCTTCGTCGACCGCTGCGTACTGGCCGGACACGCCGATGATGCGGCGGGCCGCCTTGGGATCGCGCAGGACGTCGATGCCGTCGATCTGCGCGGTCCCGGCGGTCGGTTGGATGAGGGTGGTCAGGATCTTCACCACGGTGGTCTTGCCTGCACCATTGGGCCCCAGGAGGGCCTTGACTGTTCCCCGGGGAACGGAAAGGTTCATGCCGTCGAGTGCGTGGACGGGCCCGCTCTTCGACGAATAGATCTTCTTCAGACCTTCTGCCTCGATAATCGCCATGCAACGAGGGTAGGACCGGCGCTCGGGCGGACCTAGGGGGTTCGGTCAGATCCTGTCCGCAATGTGACCTCGATCTGCGCAGGCCGCTCACGGGCGGCCGGCGCGACCAGGAAGGACGCCAGGACGGCGACACCGACGGCCAGCAGGGCGTTGCGGATGCCCACCGCGTCGCCGAGGAACCCGATCAGCGGCGGCCCGGCGAGGAACGCCGTGTAGCCGATGGTGGAGACCACCGAGACCCGCGCGGCGGCACGCTCGGGATCGTCCGCGGCCGCCGACATGCCCATGGGGAACCCGAGTGCAGCACCCGCGCCCCATAGGACGGCCCCGACGGCGGCGAGGGGAACGGTGGGTGCGGCGACGAAGACGACGAGCCCGGCGAGCGACGACCCGAGGCTGGCCTGCAGCACCCGTACCCGGCCGAAGCGGTCGATCAGGGGGCCGCCCAGGAAACGCAACGCGGTCATGGCGGCGACGAACACCGCGAACATGATCGCCCCGGTGCTCTCCGCGGTCCCGAGGCCGTCGACACTGGCCTTGGCCACCCAGTCGTTCGCGGCGCCCTCGGTCAGCGCGGCACCCAGCACCACCAGGCCGATCAGCAGCGTGCGGGGCTCTCCCCATGCGCCGAACCTCCGCGGGCGGGCGCCGTCGTGCGCCTGAGCGATCGTATCGCCGTCCGCCGTCGTCTCGGGCAGGAAGTAGCGCGGGGCCCGCAGGGAGACCACGACGCTGAGGACGGCCACGGCGACGAGGTGCGCGGCGAGGGACACGTCGACGGCGGACAGTCCCGCCCCGATGAGGGCTCCGACGAACGCCCCGCCGCTGAAGGCCGCGTGGAAGCGCGGCATGATCGTGCGCCCCACCCGGCGTTCGACGTCGGCGCCCTCGATGTTCTGCCCCACGTCCCACAGGGCGATGCCGCACCCGAACAGGAACAGTCCGACGCCGACCACCGGCACCGAGACGGTGGCCAGGCCGAGCGCGACGAGGGTCGCCGCCATCGCGGCCGCGGTCCCGCCGATACGCACGGTGTTACCGGTGCCGACGCGTGCCGCGAGAACACCTGCCAGGGGCAGGGACAGCACCGAGCCGACGGCGCCCACGAGCAGGAGGCCGCCCATCTGCCCTGCCCCCAGTCCCAGGGTGCCGGAGGCGGCGGGGATGCGTGCGGCCCAGCTCGCGAACACGAGGCCGTTGAGCCCGAAGATGGCGTAGGTGGCGATCATGGCGGCGCGGACGGCGGGGTTCACCCTGCCACCGTAGGCGGGCGCCGGTGTGTGCCACAAACGCGGAGCTCGGTGACCATGCGTCACTTGTCCACAATTTGTGGACAAACCTGTGGAAGGAGTTGTGGATGAGGCCGGTCAGCGCGCCCGGACCACCCTGCTCTCGTCCCAGACGGGCTCCTTCGTCTCGTACACCTTGCCGTCGGATCCGAAGACGAGGAACCGGTCGAAGCCGCGGGCGAACCAGCGGTCGTGGGTCACGGCCATGACGGTGCCCTCGAAGGCGTCGATGGCCCGTTCGAGCGCCTCCGCCGAATGCAGGTCGAGGTTGTCGGTGGGCTCGTCGAGCAGCAGGAGCGTGGCACCGGAGAGTTCCAGGAGCAGGATCTGCAGCCTGGCCTGCTGCCCGCCGGAGAGGGAGTCGTAGGGCTGTTCGGCCTGGGCAGCCAGCCCGTAGCGGTCCAGCACGGCGGAGGCGGCCTCGCGTCCCAGCCCCGACCGGTGCTCGTCGCCGCGGTGCAGGATGTCCACGAGGGTGCGCCCCAGGAGATCGGGGCGCGAGTGCGTCTGGGCGAAGAACCCGGGCCGGATGCGCGCGCCGAGCTTCACGGTGCCCTCGTGCGGCACGGCAGCGATGTCGACGTCGGACACGGGCTGGTGCTCCTTGTCCGGATCCGATCCGCCGGCCGCGAGCAGGCGCAGGAAGTGGGACTTCCCGGAGCCGTTGGAGCCCAGCACGCCCACGCGGTCCCCGAACCAGATCTCGGTGCTGAAGGGCTTCATCAGTCCGGTCAGTTCGAGCTTCTGCGCCACCACGGCGCGCTTGGCGGTCCGTCCGCCCTGCAGGCGCATGGACACCTTCTGCTCGAGCGGGATCGCCTCGGGCGGCCCTGCCTCGAGGAACTTCGCGAGGCGCGTCTGCGCGGCGTGGTAGCGGTTGGCCATGTCCGAGCGGAACGCGGCCTTGTTCTTGTACATGTTGACGAGTTCCTTGAGCTTGAGGTGCTCCTCGTCCCAGCGCTTCCGCAGCTCCTCGAAACGCGCGTTGCGGTCCGCGCGGGCCTTCAGGTAGGTCTCGAACCCGCCGCCGTGCGTCCACGACGACGCTCCGAGCGCCCCGGGCTCGAGCGTCACGATGCGCGTGGCGGCGTTGGCGAGCAGTTCGCGGTCGTGGCTGACGAACAGCACCGACTTCTTCGACTCGCGCAGCTTCGCCTCCAGCCACCGCTTGCCGGGGACGTCGAGGTAGTTGTCCGGCTCGTCGAGGAGCAGGAGGTCGTCGGGGCCGGAGAACAGCGCCTCCAGCACCAGGCGCTTCTGCTCACCGCCGGAGAGCGACGATGCCGCCCGGTACTGCGCGCGGTCGAAGGGGACGCCGAGGGCCGCCATGGTGACCTCGTCCCAGGTGGTCTCGAGCTCGTAGCCACCGGCGTCACCCCAGTCGGCGATGGCCTGGGCGTACTTCATCTGGGTGGGCTCGTCGTCGGCCTCCATCATGGCGAGCTCGGCCTCGTCGATCCGCTGGGCGGCCGCGGCGAGCGCGGGCGGCGCGGCGGAGACCAGCAGGTCCCGGACGGTCGTGTCGTCGCGTACCTGGCCGACGAACTGCCGCATGATGCCCATGGACCCCGAGCGGCTGACCGCTCCCTCGTCCGGGGCGAGGTCGCCGGAGATGATGCGCAGGAGGGTCGTCTTGCCGGTGCCGTTCGGGCCGATCAGGGCCGTCTTGTGCCCGTCACCCACCTTGAAGGCCACACCGTTGAGCAGTTGCCTGCCGTCGGAGAGGAAGTAGTCGATACCGGAGACGTCGAGATGAGCCACGTATCAAGTGTTCCATCCGCGCCCAAACCGGCGGTACGCCGGTCAGCGCCGGATGTCGCCCGGCATCATCCGGTATCCGACACCGCGCACGGTACGGATGAAGCGGGGGTTGCTCATGTCCTCGCCGAGTTTCTTGCGCAGGTTGCGGATGTGCACCTCGACGAGGTGGTGGTCCTGGCTCCAGCCGTCACCCCACACGCGATTGAGCAGCGCCTCCCTCGTCCACACGCGCTGGGCGCCCGTCAGGAGGGTCTCCAGCAGGTCGAACTCGATGCGCGTGAGCGCGAGTTCCTGCCCGTTAAGGGCGACGACCCGTCCCTCGACGTCCATGGTGAGATCGTTGTGGCGCAGCAGTCCGTCGTCCGCCGGCTCCTGTGGCGGCGCCATGCCGGTGCCGGTGCGCGGCCTGCGGAACATCGCCGAGACGCGCGCGGAGAGCTCCCGCGGGCTGAACGGCTTGCCGATGAAGTCGTCCGCGCCGATCTCGAGGCCGATCAGCCGGTCGATCTCGTCCTGGCGGGCCGTCACCATGACGATGTAGGCGTCACTGGAGGCACGGCACTGCCGGCAGACCTCGACGCCGTCGAGGTCTGGGAGGTTGAGGTCGAGGGTGATCAGGTCGGGCTGATGCTCCTTCAGCGCCGCGAGGCCGTCGAGTCCGGACGCGGCCTCGATGGTCGTGAAACCGTTCATGCGCAGCGTGGTGGAGAGCAGTTCGCGGATATCAGGATCGTCCTCGACGATCAGCGCCGTGCGCTGGGACGTGGGAACGGACATGGAACAAGAGTTCCACAGATCGGGGCTCCGAAGGCCGTGAACGGCCGGTTTGCTTGAACGAATCTTGAGAAACGGCACAGGCGCCCCCGTAGACTGCCCGGATGCATCCGACCACATTCAGCACCGTGCAGGTGGACGGCTGCACCGTCCGCATCCGCACGACGCCGGGACCAGAGACGCCCGCCACCGCCCGCAGCCCGTACGTCCTGGTCCATGGCCTGGGTATGACGCACCGCTACCTGGACCGCCTCCGGGCGGAACTCTCGGCCGACGCCGTCGTGCACTCCGTGGATCTGCCGGGGTACGGGCCGGATCCCCGGCCGCGGACCCAGCTGGGCGTCGAGGACCATGCGAGCTTCATCATCGAGGCGCTTGCCGCGCTGGGCGTGGAATCGTGCACGCTCGTAGGTCATTCGATGGGCGGGCAGTTCGTCACGGCGGCCGCCCTGAAGGAGCCCTCCATCGCCGAGCGGGTGGTCCTGATCGGACCGGTGGTGGACCGGCGACGACGCACCGTGGTGCAGCAGGGGGTCTCCCTCGGCCACGACGCCTTCCGCGAGCGCCCCTCCTCCAACGCGATCGTGCTCACGGACTACATCCGCACCGGCCTGCGCTGGTACCTGCGGCAGCTCCAGCCGATGATGCAGTACCCGCTGGAGCGGGCCGTCGAGCAGCTCCCCTGCCCCGTCCTGGTGGTGCGGGGCGGGCGTGATCCCGTGGCCCGACGCCGGTGGGGTCGCGAACTCGCGGCCCGGGCTCAGGACGGAACGCTGGTGGAGATCGACGGCCAGGGGCACGTGGTCCAGCACTCCGCGGCGCGTCCCGTCGCGGCGGAGATCATCGCGTTCACGGCGCGCACCAGCCCGCTCGGGGCCGGGATCTTGTCGCAAGCTTCGGACGGGACACCGGGAAAACTTGAAGATCGAAGTGCATGATGAAGGTATTGCGGCTGATCCCGTCCCCCTGTAGTAGCGGTCAGGCGCAAGGTCACGACACCCGGCCGGCGCTGGTCAGCAGTATCGGCCGGGTGTTTCAAGCCTTGGAAGGAAGATCGCATGTCTGAACTGGAAGAGTGGTCGACGAGCCGCCTGCTCACTACCGCTGCCCGCCTCGTGGACCACGCGTGGAACGAGAAGCTGCTCGACATCGGGATCACCCATGCCGGTTACACCACCCTCGGCGTGCTGTCCCGCCAGGGCACGATGACGGGCGCGAAGCTCGCCGTCGCCGTGCACGTCCAGGCGCAGACCATCGGCAAGACGATCGAGAAGCTCGAGCGACAGGGCTTCATCTCCCGCATCCGCGACAGCATCGACCGCCGCAGCCAGCGCATCACGATCACCGCCGCGGGCCTCGAGGCCCTCAACCGGGCCGAGCACATCGAGCGCACCCTGATGGTGGGCGAGGGACTCGAATCCTTCGAGCTCCGCAGCCTCCTGCGGGGCATCGTCAGCGAACTCGGCCCGCAGCGCCAGAGGCCGGCAGCCGCCGTCGTCTGAGCACCCCGAGCACTTTTCAGCGGTGGAAGCGGCCGTCCCTCCGGGGGCGGCCGTTCCTCGTTCGGCCCCGGTGACCGCATCACCTGCGCGGCGGCGTCGAGGCTGGCCTCGTCGTCGCCGGCGAACACGATGTCGGCCCCGGGGATGATTCCCCGGTATGCCTCCCCGCCGCGTGACCGTTCCACAGCGCGCTCATCCTGATGCAGGCCCACGACAGTGTGTCGCTGCTGTTCGGACGTCGTTTGAGAACCATACTCATTGTCGCTAACGTTGGCGACAACGCTGGTCACGAGTATGAGGGTAGGTATGTGCGGTGAGTCTTACCCTCGATGGTCTGTCCGTACGGGTCGGTGACCGCCTGCTCCTGAAGGATCTGTCCCTGTCAGTTGCTCCCGGTGAAGTGGTGGCATTGATCGGATCATCCGGGTCGGGTAAGTCGCTGACCGCCGCAGCCATCACGGGATCTCTTCCGGGAAGCGCACGGGCCACGGGTCACCTGGAGATCCAGGGTCAGGACGTTCCTCTCGCCACGAGGTTTCGCCCGGGGTTGGCCGCTGTGCGTCAGGACTCCCTCACTGCCCTTCATCCGCTGGTGCGGATCGGTCGGCAGCTTGTTCCTGTTCTTCTCCGATCAGGTGCCGCCACGACCCGGGCAGCCGCGATGTCCCTGGCTGCGTCCACGCTCGGGGATGTCGGGTTCGCCGATCCGCTCCGCGTCCTGCAAAGCTTCCCGATGGAACTCTCCGGCGGCCAACGGCAGCGTGTCTGCATCGTTCAGGCGCTGGCCTGTCGGGCGTCGTTCCTGGTCGCGGATGAACCGACCACGGCCCTTGATGTCGTCTCCCGGCAACTCGTACTCTCAGCCCTTCGGAAGGCAGCAGACGCCGGTGCAGGCATTCTGCTCATCACCCATGACGTCGCGGCGGCGGCTTCCTTATGTTCGCGCGCTGTAGTCATCGACGACGGAACCGTGGTCGACCAGGGTTCCTTCGCTCACCTCGCCGGCAGTACCGCTCACCCTCATGCACGTGCGCTGATGGAGTCAGCAGGGGACGCAGCCGCTCGTGGAAGCATCGCGGCCGTATGACCCCCACTCCTACCGCAACTCTCACAGCGCGGGACATACGACTGTCCCTGTCGCGGCCCGGGCAAGCCTTCCGCAGGAGTGTCTCCACCGAGATCCTTCACAGGGTGTCGCTGGAGGTCTCCAGTGGCAGCAGCGTAGGGTTGGTGGGCAGCTCCGGTTCCGGCAAGTCGACTCTCCTGCGCACACTGCTGGCCCTCGAGACACCGGATTCCGGGTCGGTGATGCTGCAGGGCCGGGTAATCCGCCCTGGCCCGTTGAAGTCACTGCGCTGGTACCGGCAACAGGTGCAGTACGTACCACAGGATCCGGCGAGCAGCCTCGATCCGCGGCTGACCGTGGACCAGCTCCTGCGCGAGCCCCTCGTCTGCCTTGGTGTCGACGGACAGCACCCGGCCCGGATCCGTGACGCACTGTCCCGGGTGGGGCTTCCCGCGACAGCTTCCGGGAAGCGGCCGTTCGAGTTGTCCGGCGGGCAGAACCAGCGTGTGGCGATCGCCCGGGCCCTCGTGGTCGGTCCTGCGATCCTCCTCGCGGATGAGCCCGTGAGCGGGCTGGACCTGCCGTTACGCAATCAGGTGCTCGATGTCCTGCGGATGCTGATAAGCGAGCACGACCTGGGGCTGCTGTTCGTGTCCCACGACCTCGACGCGATCGCCGCCGTGTGTGCCAGGACCGCGGTCCTCGCCGGCGGGCGGATCGTGGAGGAAGGCCCCACCGAGCGGATCCTGAATGATCCGCAGCACGAGGCGACCCGCGAACTCGATGCCGCACGACTGTCACCCGGTGCTGTCGTTCGATGACCGACAGCGCTCCTCCGAGGAACCACGCCTCGGCGTCCTTGCTCCTGCCCACTCAGCTGGTGTTCAACATCGGCTTCTACGCGGTCGTCCCTTTCCTCGCCCTTGTCATGAGCGAGGACCTCGGTCTTGGTGCCGCCGCGGTCGGCCTCGTTCTCGGGGCGCGGACCTTCAGCCAGCAGGGCATGTTCCTCCTCGGCGGGGTCATCGCCGACCGTTGGGGGCCACGCCGCAGCATCCTGACCGGCTGCATCATCCGCGCCACCGGCTACTTCGGGCTCGCAACGTCCGAGACCTTCTGGCCCTTCCTGCTCAGCGCCGTGCTCACCGGCATCGGGGGCGCTTTCTTCTCACCGGCCGTCGAAGGGCTCATCGGGACACTCGACCGCGCGTCGGTATCCACGAACGGCACGGGAGCGAAGGACGCGCCGCGACGGAACCTGTTCGCCTGGCTCGTGCTGTTCGGCGAGATCGGTGCTGTTACCGGGCCCCTTATCGGCATCGGGCTTCTACCCTTCGGGTTCCCGGTAGTCGCGGTATCGGCCGGTTGTCTCTTCCTCGCCGTCGGCGTCGCACTCTGGCTCCTCCTGCCGGGACACGCTGCCGGGACGGAGACTGATGTCGGGATCCGCGCCGGACCCGGGCGCGAGGGATCAGGGTTGCGCAGTGCATTCGCTTGTCTGCGGGATCGCCGTTTCGTCGCTTTCGCTGCGTTCTTCAGCACCAACCTGCTGGCCTACAACCAGCTGTACTTCGCGCTGCCCCTCGAACTCGAGGACGGCGGTTCCGGTGCAGGGGTGCTGGCCGTGATGTTCACCCTCGCATCGGTCCTGACGATCGCGCTGCAGCTGCCGATGTCCGCTCTTGCAGCCCGCCTCGGCCCAGCCTCGGCTCTATGTTCGGGCTTCATCTGCATCGCGGCAGGTTTCGGAGCGATCGCCCTCCTCGGCAGTACCGGGATGCATCTCGTGCCAGGGCTTCCGACCATGACCGGGCCGATCACACTGGTCATCCTCCTCAGTCTCGGGCACATGCTCGTCGGACCCGCCGGTATGCAGCAGGTCCACCGCTTCGCCGGTCAACGGTCTTTGGGCGCCTATTACGGTCTCCTTGCCAGCTGCGGGGGCATCGCCGTACTGGTTGGCAACAGCCTGACCGGTGTCCTCCGCGACACCCTGGGCGGTGCCTCCGGGTGGGCCCTCCTGATCCTCCTGGCAACTTTCAGCGCGGCGCTGCTGCCCCGCTTCCTCCCGACCGCTCCTGCACGTCCTGCACCGCCCGCACGTTCCTCATCCCGGGTTCTTCCGCCCGTTCTCGATCAGAAGGTTCAGCCATGACGCACCGCCGCTCCCTTGCCCTCTTCGCCGTCTCGACCATCAGCTGCCTCGCGCTGACGGGCTGCTTCTCATCCGGATCTCCTGAGTCCGCCGGGGCTACGGGGAGCAGCGGTGAGGGGGGAGAGGAGCGGGTGTCGATCGCGATGCTGCAGCCGCCCCGCTCGGGCCTGACCCCGCTCAGCGATGATGCGTTCAAGCTCTCACGCTGGTCCACGGCCGAAACCCTCGTCGTCCTCGACGAGCTCGGGGAAGCGCAACCCTCTCTGGCCTCGGAGTGGGAACAGACCGCCCCCACGGAGTGGACGTTCACCATCCGCGACGGGGTGGACTTCCACGACGGCACCCCGCTGACCGCCGAGGACGTCGCCCGATCACTGACTGCCGCCGCGCAGGCGTCCCCCACACCGCGCATCCTGGACGGCGTGGATCTGACCGCTGTCGCCAGCGACGAGATGACCGTGACCGTGACGACTGCGGTCGCGGACCCGCTCGTGCCGCAGCGCATGTCCAGCCCCCAGCTCTCCATCCTGGCCGCCGACGCCTACGAAGGTGACGCCGTCGACCCGGTCGGCACCGGGACCGGTCCGTTCGTCCTGACCGCCGTCGACGGTACGTCGGGGGCGACGCTGGACCGCAACGAGGACTACTGGGGTGACGCAGCCGCAGCCGCAGGGATCGATGTGCAGTTCGTGCCGGACGGTACCGCGCGCGCAGCGGCCCTGAGGACCGGGACGGCCGACGTCGTGGAAGCGATCCCGGTGAGCCAGGTCGCGCAGATCGATGAGGACCTGGTGTTCGAGGTACCGATGCCGCGAACGAACACCCTGTACCTGAACACCGGATCGGGGCCGTTCGCGGACCCCGCGGTGCGCGCTGCGGCCCGGGAGGCCATCGACCGGGCGACCATCGTTTCGAACGTGTACGAGGGCCGGGCGGACATCGCCGAAGGGCTCCTCGGCCCGGCACTCCCATGGGCGGCAGAAGAACGCGACGATGACTATCAGGCCATCCTCGAGGATCGGCCCGCACCTGCCACGGTCGATGGTGTGCGGATCAGCCTCGGCACGTTCACGGATCGTGCGGAACTTCCCGAGGTCGCCGTACAGCTCGAGCAGCAGCTCGAAGCAGCCGGGTTCGTCGTCGAGCAGGACGTGCGCGAGTACCAGTTCATCGAGGCCGACGCCCTCGACGGCACGTTCGACGCGTTCATCCTGTCCCGTGCCACGGTCCTCGATTCCGGGGACCCCGTGGCGTACATGTACAGCGACTTCGCGTGCGAGGGGTCCTTCAACATCTCGCAGTTCTGCGACCCTGCCGTCGATGAGGCGTTGAAGACGGCGGCGGCGCTGCCGGCAGGTGCCGAACGACGGGACGCGATCATCGCCGCCGAAGCGGAGATCCTTGCCCGGGACGCTGCGATCCCGATGCTGCACGAGCGCGTCATCCAGGGCGAAGCGGCAGGCGTGGACGGCGCGGCCCGGGACCCTCGTGAGCGGACGCTGGTCACCGGCGACACCCGCATCGAGCAGTGACACGCATCCCCGCCAGGGTATTTCCCGCCAGTGCCGTCCTGGTAGGCCTGTCACGGGCGGGAGCGCTGCTGGCCGTCGTGATGGTGATCGGGATGCTGCCCTGGCTGTCCGGGCAGAGCCCGGAATACACGGTCCTTCGCGCCCGGTACGCCGACCTGGAAGCAACACCTGAATCACTGGCGATGGTCCGGGCCGAACTCGGTCTGGACCGGGGACCGATCCTGGTCTTCGTCGACTGGTTCTCCGGGATCCTCACCGGGGACTTCGGCCGGTCCTGGATCTCCAATTCCCCCGTGCTGCCCGGGACGCTCGGCGCCCTCGGTGTGTCGGTGACGCTCATGATCTGCGCCGGAACGGTCGCCCTACTGGTCGCCGGGCTGTTCTCCCTGCCTGCGCTCCTGCGCACCTCGAAGGGTGAACGCCGACGCGGTGCCGGCCTGCTGGCGACGACAGCGACAGCCCTGCCCGAGTTCCTGCTGGCGTCCCTGTTCCTGGTCATCGGCGCGGTCTGGCTCGGCTGGTTCCCGCCGTCGGGATGGCTGGGACTGCATTACGCGGTCCTACCCGCCCTGGCCATGGGCCTGCCCGCTGGCGGGCTGCTGGGTAAACTCCTGGCCGACGCCATCGGCTCCGCCGGGGATGAACAGTGGGTGTCCGCATGGCTGTCGGCCGGTTTCACCCGCGGCCAGATCGCGGTCGGGCTCCTGCGGCGGGCATTACCGACGGTCTCCAGCCAGGCCGCGCTGGTCATCGTCGGACTCACCGGCGGTGCGGTCGCGGTGGAGCGGGTCTTCGCGATCCCGGGCATAGGACGGGCGACCCTGGGTGCTGCCACCTCGCAGGACATCCCCGTGCTGCAGGCCGGCGTCCTCTCCCTCCTCGTCCTGGCGATCCTCGCCGGGATGGTCGCGGCACTGATCCGCCAGGTATTGCTCGGTCCTGCCGGGCGTCTGGGCGTCGTACCCGTCGCCGTCGTCCCTCCCGCATTCCGTCGTCGGGACCTCGCCGTGCCCCTGACAGCGGCAATACTCCTCGGGCTGCTCACTGCGGCCGGGGTCCTGCGTGATCCTTTCATCTCAGCCCATCCGCGTCTGGCACCCCCGAGCTGGGCCCTGCCCTTCGGGGCGGACGCCAGCGGGCGCGACCTGCTCGCACGGGTCGGACACGGCACCGTGTCCACCGTGGGCACAGCTCTCATCGTGGTACTGGTGTCCCTGCTGATCGGCATCCTGATAGGATCCCTGCCACGCCTGGGCACAGGGCCGCTCGAGGTCGCCAACGCCGCGCCGCCCGTGATCACCGGGATCATCGTCGCCGCGATCTCCGGGGCGTCCATCGGGGGCGCCGCCCTCGCCGTGGCGCTGGTGAGTTGGGCGCCCCTGGCCGCGCACACCTCCGCCCTGACCCTGCAGGCCCGGAGCCTGCCGTTCGTCGCCGTTCTCCCGGTCCTCGGCGTGGGACGCGCCCGAACCCTGACCCGGCACATCCTCCCGCACATCATCGGCCCCCTCTTCCGGCACGCCATGCTCCGCCTCCCCGGAACCGCCCTCGCCCTGGCAGCACTGGGTTTCCTCGGCCTCGGCGCCAACCCGCCCAGCCCCGACTGGGGACTCGTCCTGTCCGAAGGCATGGCCTACGTCGAACGCGCTCCCTGGGCCGTCTTCGCGCCGGCATCAGCCCTGATCCTCGCCTCCGTCCTGGCCGTCTCCGCCTCCGGGCTCACCCTCCCCACAAAGCCCCGTCGCCAGAAGAGGAACACCGTTGAGGAAGACGCAGCAGTAGTGGCCTGATCCCGTCTGGCACGCCGCATGAGGACGGCAAGGTCGCCGCCACGCTTGCATAATCACATGCATACGTGTTTATGTATTTGCATGACGGATGACGCTCAGCTCGAACAGGCAGCGGAGCTGTTCAAGGCACTCAGCACGGTATCCCGGCTGAGAATCCTGACATCCCTCGCCGGTGGTGAGGGGTCCGTGGGCTCCCTCGTCCAGTCGACAGGGCTGTCCCAGCCTCTGGTGTCGCAGCACCTGCGGGTGCTGCGCAGCATGAACCTCGTCACCGTCAGCAGGTCAGGACGCGAAGCGATCTACGCGCTGACCGACGAGCACGTAGCCCACGTCATCGATGATGCGATCGCCCATACGGTCGAGGCTTCACCGACGACGAACCACAGCCACTAGGCAGAGCCATCACATGCGCGGGCACACCCGCATCAAGGAGATCAGCATGAGCAACGAGATCAAGGCCGAGCACACCCTCGACGAGCACCAGCACGGCACCGCTGACTGCACGCACGAAACCGTACAGCACGGCGATCACACCGACTACCTCCACGACGGTCACCGCCACGCCGAGCACGATGGCCACTACGACGAGCACGACGAGCACGCCGAGCACAGCGTCGCCGACCACACCCACGGCGCAGAGGACTGCAACCACGAGGCCGTCGAGCACGGTGACCACACCGACTACGTCCATGACGGCCACCGCCACGCCGAGCACGGCGACCACTACGACGAGCACTAGGACACCCCTGCCCGCCTCGGACCGCCCTCAGCTCCTGGGGATCAGCACCGGCCCCTCACGGGTCCGGTGCTGAACTGTTCCATCTGGAAGCCTGGCGGTGGCGGGCCGTAGGGGGGTGCTCCGGCCCGCCGTATCTGCTTCTCCGTCCCGCAGTCCTTCGATCTCAGTGGTCGGTCAGGGCCAGGCGAATCGGAGGGCCGGATCCCAGCACGGCGGCTTCGAGGTCCTGTGGCAGTGCGCCGCCACTCTCTTCGGTGGGTTGCCACTGCTCCACCCAGTCGCTGAGGGTTTGCAGGCGCCCGGTGGAGTCGAGGCCACCCAGCCAGACGGAGGGGCCGGTGATGTCGGCACGCGAAGAGCGAAGCGCGATCACACCGACAGGGCCCTGGGCGCACTGGCCCAAGCACGGCGCGGAAACGAGTACGCCTCCCCGGGAGCGGGCGACGGCTGCTGCAAGATCAGTGCCACCGCACATACGGGTCAGTGCGGCGCATCGGTGACCCGCGCAGAGCGCTATGACGAGGCCGGCCGATTGCTTGCCGCTCCCATTTGCGCGCCTCGTCTCCGACGCCCCATCCGGTGTCGACCCCTGTTCCATGGGGTCATCCCTGCCGGGCTTTCATGCGCGGGTTCTTCCTGTTGATGACGAAGGTCCTGCCGCGACGTCGGACGATCTGGGCTCCCGGGACTTTCTTCAACGCTCGGAGGGAATTGCGTACTTTCATCATGCTCCTTCAGGGATTGCTGTCGGTGGTGATGGTGGTCAGGCCTGGTGAGGGGTGCTGGCAGCACCCGGGGATGGCATGGATCGGAGTTCCTCATCGGTGAGGGCGCAGGCATCGAGCAGGCCGGCGATGCCGGCGTCATCCAGGTCGTCACCGGTGAGGGCCAGGTGCGTGCCGCGGCACCACTCGCCGTGGCGCGCGTCAATGCTCCAAGCGCCGCCGTTCGCCAGTGCCACACGCGGACCAACCCCCTGCACGGCGACACGGGTATCGGGCATGCCTGCAATCCAGACGGTTCCGCGAACGAAACAGCAGCCTCGGGCTATCGCGCCGAGGGCGGTCCGGAAACGATCGGGATGCAGGGGTCTCTCAACGCGATGCTCAACGGTCCGAAACGGCTCCGTTGATGCCTCGGAGGCTGCCGCCGAGAACGAAGCCGATGGTCTCACCGGCGCCAGGACCATTCCCGGAAGGCTGCGGGTGCGGGCCTGCCCGTCATCATGTTCCCCAAGGCCGCCTAGGCCTGTCATGCCCGCAAGCGACACCATGGTGGCATGCGGGGCGAGTTCGCCGATGAGCTGCACGCCCCGCAGCAGGAGTTCAGGGTCGCTCGGCAGGAGATCGCTCGTCGCGGTCAGGACCGTGTCGGCGAAAAGGAACTCACCTATGAGGAACTCGCCCGGGGTCCGGGAGTCCTCGGGAACGGCGGTGTAGCCGGATGCGAACAGGGTGTGGTGGTCCCACAGCTGGTCCTCGACATCCTCGGGTCGGACCGCCAGTGCAACGGTGTCGATGGCGAAGGACCGCGGCGCCGCAGTGTTGAGGCCATCAAGAACGTTCTCGGCGGTGGTGCCAGGTGGCAGCCCTACGATCGCTCGAGTTGCACCTGCAGCGGCTAGACGGAGAAGAGCCGGCACGAGATCGAATCGGACGGTGCAACTCAGGCACCCATGCTCGAGCACCGTCGACTCGCGCTCCACCAACGCACTGTTGCGATGAACGCGACGTGTCACCACGCCGCCGTCGAGCAGATCGTGCAGAACGACGGGCGTGCCGGGCGAGAGATCCGCCAAGACCGACGCGGCGTTGTTGCGGCTCAGCGCATCGAGGGACGTGATGAGAACGAGGTGCATGCTCTCACTATATGAGAATCGTTCTCATATAGGAAGCGGGGTGATCGGGGTCAGTCGTGGCATGGAACGGCAGGACCGTGATCGTGTGAGCCGTACAGTCAGTGATCCGGGGACAACACAGGACGGTGTCGACGAAACTCTGATGGTGTTGCGCCCACTTGACGCTTGAAGGCAGTGCTGAAGGCGTAAGCGTTGTTGTATCCGACGCTGCGGCCGACGTCTGCAACTGTCGTGTCGAGGGAGTGGAGCAGGTCTCCGGCCAGGGTGAGGCGCCAGCGGGTGAGGTAGGTCATGGGTGGTTCGCCTACATCGGAGCGGAAGCGGGCGGCAAGTGATGCGCGGGAAGTATTCACTTGCCGGGCAAGGAGTTCCACAGTCCATGGTGCTGCGGGCTCGGCATGAAGATACTCGAGGGCGCGCTTCACCAGAGGGTCCTTGCTCGTGAGCCAGGTGGGCGTCCGAGGGTGGGTCGGGTCGTTGGCCCAGCTACGGATGGTGTTGATGACGAGTATGTCGAGAAGACGATCGATCACGACCTGAGACGCAGGGTCATCATTCGTGATCTCGCGCTCGAGCAGATCAAGGAAAGCGCCGTCGGCTCTTGCGTGCGATACGACGACCAGTCCGGGAAGGGCGCGAGCGACGAGGCCACCCGCCTCGTCCGGACGCTCATACGTGCCGATGAGAAGGGATGTTCCACCATCTGAGGTGTTGCCCCAGTGCCGGATGCCGTGCCTGAATTCATCTCGAAGATCACGACCATCAACAGTGGTGCACTGCTGACCGGGGCCGATCGTGATGGAGGGCATGCTGGCGATGTCATCTGTCACGCAGTATGGTTCTGGGCCCCGGATCAGGGCGACGTCACCTGCGGTCAACAGCATCTCATCGACCCGGGCCTGGCCGCGGGTGACGGCGACGATCGTCAGTGCGGCGTGATCGTCGACGCGGACGCCCCAGGGAGCACTCATGTGCATCGCCAGGGTGAAAGCACCCACAGCGCGAGGGCCGTCCAGAAAATGCGTCAAGGGATCCATGCTCATGAATGTAGACGATGACGAAGTAAGTCCAGCGTCTGAACCATTTGACGTCCAGCCAGTGGCCTATGTACTGGGGCTATGACAACTCTCATCCTCGGAGGGCCCGGGCGTTCTGGCTCACGGGTCTTCGACCGCCTGACCGTTACCGCTGCGCCGGTCCGGTTCGCATCACGTCGAACTGGTTTCGACTGGGACGACCGTGGAACCTGGGCGACCACTGTGCGTGGTAGCACGGCAGCTTATGTCTGCTTCACACCCGACCTCGCTTTTCCCGGAGTTCCCGCAAAAATGGAAGCCCTCGGTGTTCTGGCAGCACAGGCAGGACTCGAGCGGCTCGTACTGCTCTCGGGCCGGGGTGAGGAGGGAGCGAGAGCGAGCGAAGCGGCCCTGCGCAGTGGCGGCGTGCCGACCACAGTGCTGCGCTGTTCCTGGTTCCAGCAGAATTTCTCCGAGCATTTCCTCTCTGGACCCGTTCGTCGCGGTCGGCTGCGGCTGCCAGCACCTGATGTACCAGAAGCATTTGTCGATCTGGACGACGTCGCCGACGCCGCGGTGCTGGCCCTTACCCGATCGGCCCCACTCGATGCCACGTACGAGCTATCGGGGCCGGAGCTGCTGACCTTCGCGCAAGCAGCTGAAATCCTCGCTGAGGCATGTCGCAGGCCGGTGACCTTTGAATCGGTCGATGTTCCGACCTTCGTGGAGGATCTCGCCGCCGACGGGATACCAGCCCAAGAAGCCGAACCTCTGGCACACCTCTTCACGGACATCCTCGACGGCCGCAACGCTTCACTCACTGACGGAATCCAGGTCCTCCTCGACCGTCAGCCTTCATCACTGCAGACCTACGCGCAACGCACCGTCGAAGCCGGAGGTTGGTCGTGATCCAGGTCGCCACAGTCGTGGGCGCAGGTCTTCTTGGCGGCGTGTACGCAGCTTTCTCCGCAATGGTCATTCCCGCGCTACGACGCCTCGACGATGAAGGTGCCACCGCCGCAATGATCCAGATCAACAGGAAAGCAGAACGCGGACCCTTCATCGTGATGTTCGGAGTCGCCGCCCTGGCAGCCACCGGTTCCGCCATAACCGCAGCACCCCGAGGAAACACCATCGAACTGGTCATCGCGGGGGCATCCCTGGCGAGCACCATCGTAACGATGACAGTCAATGTCCCACTCAACAGGCGACTCGAACGAGACGGTTCAACTTTCTGGAACGTTTACAGCCACCATTGGACGACCGCGAACACAGTGCGCGCCACACTCGCCGCTACCGCTGTACTCACTGCTGCTACACACTGGTCCCCCACCTGAATCGGGAACGCTCAGAAGCGCTCCTTATGTCCCATACGAGATCAGCGGTTTCAGCCAGTCATCGCAGCACCACCTGGTCCTGCCTCCCAGTGCGGGATCGCCTAGCGGGCGGGCGTGTTGGGGGCGTGGGCGCTGAGGAACGATCGCGGCGAGGCGTTCGGGCAGGTCGAGTGTCGGGCCGAGCCCGTCCAGGGGTGAGCTCATGCCAGGCGGTGCCGGACCTGCTGGGCAGCAGCCGGATGAAGACGGAACTCGTATGCCCATACGACCGTGAACGCAGTGAGGAAGACCGTAACCAGCCCGGCGATGTCGCCGAGCCACATTCAGATGGCAGTGGAGGCCTCATCATCGGCTGCGGACTGCCCACCGCCGGCAGGACACTCGCCGCCCCCGACCTCGACTCGTACCTCATCCGTGGATCAGACCGGGTCTTCTCGGAAGACCTCTGAGGTCCCGACGCCGAGGTCCTGTAGGGGATGGCCCTATGTTCTTCGTTGCACTGGAACCACCCCTGAGCCTGTTGATTCGAGGAACGCCGCTGCTCCTGCCCTCGCCTCCTGTGATGGGCGATCACCTGCGTTCCCGATCCCCGCATCGTTCCGGGAGTCCCGGACGGTGCGACGAGGTGTCAGGAGCACAAGCCGAATGCCGACCGCCTCGGCCGGACCTGGTCGGTTCGGTGGATGTGCGACGGTGTACCGACCAGGCACGCGACAGGTCGCTCGGCTGGCAACCTGATCGTGGGCGCTTCATGGGCTCACTGATGCTCCGAGACCTGTGCGGCCCGGGTTGTTTCCGGGGTCAGTCCATGACGAGGCCCCCGTCGACCACCAGGTTCTGCCCGGTGATCGCCCGGGCCCAGGGAGAGGCGAAGAAAAGGACCGTGTCCGCGAATTCCTGCGGTGTGGTGACACGTCCCAGCGGGGTGGAGGACGCGATGAGGTCGAACACCTCCTCGGGGGTGGCTGCGCTGGCATCGGTGGTGCGCAGCAGGCCGCCAGAGACCATGTTCACCGTGACATCGTGCTGGCCCAGGTCCTTGGCCAGAGTCCGGGTCAGCGAGAGCAGGGCCGCTTTCGCCGCGGTGTAGTCGTGGTAGGGCACCACAGGGTTCTGGAACAAGTTGGTGCCGATGTTGATGACCCGCCCGAACCCTTGTTCCCGCATTCCGGGCAGAGCGGCTTGGATTGTGTTCAGGGCTCCTCGGACACTTCCGGAGAACTGGGCTTCGAACGCATCCCAATCAATCTCAGCTGCATACGGGCGGGCGTCTCCGTTGAAGGAGAAGGGCGCTAGCGCGTTGTTGACCACGGTGGTGATCGGGGCTCCGAAGTGTTGCTGCGCGTGTTCGAGCATGGCGCGTACCTGTTCGGGATCGGTGACATCAGCTTCCAGCGCTACAGCCCGTGACGAACCGATACGAGTTGCGCGTTCCTGGGCGCTGTCGTGGCTGACGCGGTAGTTGATCACCACCCGTGCGCCTTCGGCGGCGAAGGCATCGACGATGCTGGAGCCGAGTCCGCGGCCGCCACCGGTGATTAACACGACCTGTTCTCTGAGTTGCATGAAGGGACTTCCCTGGCTTCAGGGCGACAGAATGCGGAACCGACACCCGCAGGGGCCGGGAGGACATCCCTTCGCCAGTACGAACTGGATCAGGTTCAACGGGTGTCATCTCAGCCGGTGGGAACCGGCACCCCGTGTCACTACCTCCACACTAACCCTGGCCGGCTGGAGGAGGGTCGGCCGGATCGGCGGGACGGGGTGGATTCAGACGATCATGGCAGCGCCGGGGCCTTGGTGCTCCGGCTGGCTCCGACGGGAGCCACGCGCCTTTCCACAAGTGGCTGCTGTTCCATGCGTTGTGCGGGGAAACGCTAGGGTGGCAGTAGTGACACGGGGTGCTGCCCGCCAATGGTGCAGCTGAGAATCGATACCCGTTGAACCTGATCTAGTTCGAACTAGCGAAGGGATGTCGCGGATGGCTATTCGCTATACATCATCGGATTGTGCCGCACTGCTCGAGGAGTCGAGGGCCCGGAGCCCTCTGGTGCAGATCATCACCAACGCGGTGGTGACCAACTTCACCGCCAATGTGCTGCTCGCCCTAGGGGCAGCTCCGGCGATGGTGGACATACCGGAGGAGGCCGGGCAATTCGCCTCCGTAGCATCGGGGCTCCTGGTCAATCTGGGCACCCCAGGGCAGGAGCAGCGGGCCGCGATGGTCGAGGCCGTGCAGGCCGCCGATACCGCCGGCACCCCATGGGTCCTCGATCCGGTGGCAATCGGATCTCTGACCGTCCGCACACACTTGGCCCATCAGCTTGTCACCCACCGCCCGAGCATCATCCGCGGCAACGCGTCGGAGATCCTGGCTCTGGCCGGGGTAGGAACCGGGGGCCGGGGAGTGGATTCAACCGAAGAGCCCGCCTCCGCTCTCGAGGCCGCCAGGCAGTTGGCTGCCTCGTCCGGGTCGGCGGTGGCGGTATCCGGTGCGGTCGATCTGTTTGTCGGACCGGACGGACAGATGGTCGCTGCAGCCAATGGGAACTCCCTCCTGACCCGTGTCACGGGTGGCGGGTGCGCGTTGGGTGCGGTGATGGCCGCTTTCGCGTCGCTGACCGATGATGCAGTGTTGGCCGCGACAGCAGCCACCGGTGCTTACACCATTGCAGCGGAGCAGGCTGCGGCGCAGGCACACGGCCCGGGGAGCTTCGCGGTGAGCTTCCTCGACATGCTTGCAGGCCTCACACCTGACGACGTCATCATGAGGCTGGACCTCCGTTCCGTCGAAGCATCGGGCTCCGCACGATGATCCGCCAGGGCTTCAGGGCGGACCTCAGCCAGCACCTGCCGCTGTACCTGGTGACTGATACGGCGCAGTGCAGCCCACGATCGGTCGCGACAGTCGCGGCCGAGGCCGTGGCCGGCGGTGCCACGATGATCCAGGTGCGGGACAAGGAAGCCTCCGCGCGGGACCTGCTGCACCTGCTCGTGACTGTCGCGGATTCTGTCGGAGGCACCGTGCCGGTATTGGTCGATGACCGGGTGGATATCTTCCTGGCGGCTCGGGCCGCGGGAGCGCAGGTAGCCGGGGTGCATGTCGGTCAGTCCGACGTGCCGGCAGACCTCGTCCGGGCGCTGGTAGGACCGGAGACCATCGTCGGCTTGAGTGCGGCAACCACGGCCGAGATCCGCGCGGCGCACCGGTTTCCGGTCGGGATGGTGGATTACCTAGGGGTCGGTGCCATTCATGCGACCGCTACCAAGCCCGATCATCCTGAGCCCTTGGGGATCAGCGGCTTCAGTGCCCTCGTCACGGCAAGTTCCCTGCCGTGTGTCGCGATCGGGGGAATCAGTGGCGCTGATCTACGCCCTCTGCGAGATGCCGGTGCCGTCGGGGTGGCCGTCGTATCCGCCATCTGCGCGTCGAAGGATCCCAGGTCCGCGGCAGAGGCGTTGAAGGAGGCATGGTGTTCCTGAATGATCTGAACCCGCGTGAAGTTCCTCGGATTCTCAGCATCGCCGGAACC
The DNA here is from genome assembly GCF_054510925.1 of Arthrobacter sp. MDT2-16. Classification (NCBI taxonomy): domain Bacteria; kingdom Bacillati; phylum Actinomycetota; class Actinomycetes; order Micrococcales; family Micrococcaceae; genus Arthrobacter; species Arthrobacter sp. MDT2-16. The sequence goes on along the minus strand of NZ_JBTNDP010000008.1, from coordinate 124,053 downwards.
GACCCGACCGGTGGCGCGGGCATTCAGGCCGACCTGAAAAGCATCGCCGCCCTCGGCGGATATGGAATGGCGGTCGTCACGTCCCTGGTGGCGCAGAACACGCGGGGCGTTCGTTCCGTACACACCCCACCACCGACGTTCCTCGGAGAGCAACTCGATGCGGTCAGTGACGATGTGACGATCGATGCGGTGAAGATCGGCATGCTGGGAGACGTAGCGACCATCACCGTTGTCCGGGAATGGCTCGGCCGGGTACAGCCGCCTCTGGTGGTGCTGGATCCTGTCATGGTTGCCACCAGCGGGGACCGGCTCCTGGCCGCTGACGCCGAGACCGCGTTGCGCGAACTGGTCGGCCAGGCTCACTTGGTGACCCCCAACCTTCCCGAACTAGCCGTCCTGGTGGGCGGACCGATCACCGCACAGTGGCCCGTAGCTCTCGACCAGGCCCGAGAACTGTCCACTACCTCCGGAACGGTGGTGCTCGTCAAGGGCGGCCACCTGGACGCCGACGGCAGCCCCGACGCACTCGTCGACACCTCCGGACGACTGGGAAGCACCCACGACGGAAAGGTCTTCGAGATCATCACCCCCCGGGTGGACACCAGGAATTCACACGGAACCGGGTGTTCACTGTCCTCCGCCATCGCCACCGTGATGGCGAGGACCGGCGATTGGACCCGCGCACTCTCCGACACCAAGAACTGGCTGCAGGATGCCCTTACCCATGCCGATGAACTGCAGGTCGGGCAGGGCAACGGACCCATCAACCACTTCCACCAGCTCTGGGCGGAAGCCGAGACCCACCCAAGTCGACACGACAGCAGGATGGATTAGGAGTACGAATCAGCGAGGGGCTGGCCTGCTTCGAGACGCAGACAGAACGTCCCTCTGCGAGGAGCGTCGGGGTCGACGAGGCGCGCTGCCGTTGCTCGCCGCGTGGGAGAGGGAGTGGATCCGACCGCGCCCGCGGTTCTAGAGGTACGGCTCCACGTTCTGCTCGAAGGAGCGCTGGATCGCGGTGCTGGCGGTCGCGAAGGCCGTCGCAGGGTCGCCCTGCTGCAGGATGATGCTCTCCAGCGCCGTCGTCAGCTCCTTGTCCCCGCCCGGCACGAACACGCGGCCCCAGTCCTGAACACGCGTGGTCTCGAGCTGGTCCACGGCGGTACGGAACTGCGGTGACTTCGCGTACACCTCGGCCATGATGCTGCTGTCGCGTGCCGAGGTCCGCACGGGCATGTAGCCGGTGTTCGAGGAGAAGTATGCGGTGCTGTCGGTGCTCGTGAGGAACTTGAGGAACATGCCCGCGGCGAGCTGCTGCTCCGGCGTACGGTCCGCGCTGATGGCCACCCCGGTACCGCCCGTGGGACAGGCCGGACCTTCGGGACCCGCCGGGAGGAACCCGGTCCCCACCTCGAACTTCGCGGCCTTCAGGATCCCGGTCAGCGAACCGGTGGAGGCGATCGTGCAGCCCGTGAGCCCAGCACCGAAGTCGACGGCGTTGTCGGTCGCCGCGATGGCGGCCACCCTGTCCTCGAAGATCATGGACTGCACGAACTTCGCGGCGTCCAGGGCCTCCGGGGTGTCCAGCGTCATGGTCCACTCGTCCGAGTACGCGCCTCCCCTGCCCCAGAGGAAGTTGCAGAACCACCAGGCGGCCCACGAGGTGCCCTTGCCGAGGCCGAGCGGCGTGATGCCACCGGCGGCGAGCTTCGGGGCCCACTCCATGAACTCGTCCCATGTCTCGGGCGAGCGGTCCGGCAGGCCCGCCGCGGCCCAGGCGTCCTTGTTGTAGTAGAACAGCGGGGTGGACCGCGCATAGGGCACGGCCCAGTGTGCGTCCTTGAACCGGTAGTCGCTGTAGAGCGTCTCGTTGTAGTCCGCGGTATCGAACCCGAGGTGCTCCGCGATCTGATCCATGGGCAGGGTCTGCCCGTTGATCATGTAGCGGAACCACCACACGTCACTGGCGACGACGACGTCGGGCCCGTTGCCGGTGCCCGTGGCGGCCTGGAACTTCTGGGCCACCTCGTCGTAGTTGGCCCCCGCCGTGACGAGGTTAACGTTGATGCCGCTCTCGGCCGTGAAGCGCCTGATCAGCTCCTCCTCGACGGGCCTGGAGGCACCCGGATGGTTGCTCCACCAGGTGATCTCCTTCGCCGGGGTGACCGACGCCCAGTCGGTGGCGGCTTCCGTGGCGGCACCGCCGGAGACGTCGGAGCTGACGGACGGGCCGCTGCAGGCTGCGAGTGCGGCGGCGCCCCCGAATAGCGCGGTGAACTGGAGCAACTGGCGGCGGTCGAGGTCGATCTGCGGGCGCGGGGACATGGGGACTCCTGGGTGGTAGGGGTGTATCGGAGGGAACAGGTGGGGTTCAGCCGGTGACGGCACCGGCGGTGAGGCCGGAGACGATCCGCTTCTGCAGGGCGAAGAAGGCGATGAGGACGGGGGCGGTCACGAGCACCGTGGCGGCCATGAGGACGCCCCAGTCGGCCATGCCGTCGTTGTTCTGCAGCAGCGTGAGTCCCACGGGAAGGGTCATCATCTCGGCGCGGTCGACGACGAGCAGCGGCCACAGGTACTCGTTCCACTCGGCGACGATCGACACGAGGGCCACGGCGGCGATGGTCGGGGCCGAGATCGGGACGATGAAGCGCCACAGGCGCGTCCAGTGGCCGGCGCCGTCGAGCGCGGCCGCCTCGAGGATGGAGGCAGGCAGTGTGAGGAAGTGCTGGCGGAAGAGGAAGGTGCCGAAGGCGCTCGCGAGGCCGGGCACGATGATGCCCTGGTAGGTGTTGATCCAGCCGAGCTCGGCCACGAGCGTGTAGTTGGGGATGATGACGATCTGCTGCGGCACGAGCAGCGCGAAGATCACCACGCCGAAGACGAGCTTCTTGAGCGGGAAGTCCAGGAAGACGAGCGCGTACGCGGTCGTCAGGCCCAGCATCATCTTGAGGCCGGCGCCGATCACGGTGGTGATGGCGCTGTTGAGGAAGAAGTTCCCGAAGGGCACGGCGTTGATCGCCGATGCGTAGTTCGTGGCATCCACCGTGGCGGGCAGCCACTGGATGGGTGAGCTGTAGATCTCGTCGGGGTCCTTGAAGCCCGCCAGCACCATCCAGACCAGGGGCAGGACCATGACGGCCACCGCGACCGTCAGCGTGAGGTAGCTCCCCCAGGGGGTGGGTGTCCGGCGCCGCGCGACGCCCGCCTGCGTTGTCGTGGCACCCATCAGTAGTGCACCTTCCTGTCGACGTACTTCAGCTGGGCGAACGTCACGAGCAGCAGGACCGCGAAGAGGATGGTGGCGACCGCCGACGAATAGCCGGCGCGCCCGCTCTGGAAGCCCTCCTGATAGATCTGGTACATCATCGTGGTGGTCCCCCCGAGCGGTCCTCCCTTGGTCATGGCCTGGATGATGTCGAAGGACTGCAGCGACGTCAGCAGCGTGGTGATGGCGAGGAAGAACGTGGTGGGACCGAGCAGCGGCAGCACGATGGACCGGAAGGACCGCAGGGAGGTCGCCCCGTCGATCGAGGCGGCTTCCACGAGGTCCCGCGGCACCGATTGCAGGGCGGCCAGGTAGATGAGCGCCACGTGGCCCACGTTCTTCCACAGGTAGACCACGATCACCATGGCGAGCGCCCACTGCGGGTCGTTGTACCAGTCCGGCGAGGCGAGGCCCACGAGCCGCAGCAGGGCCGCGGTGACACCGAAGTTCGGATCGAACACGAAGAGCCAGAGCAGCCCGACGGCGACGCCGGACAGCACGTACGGCGCGACGACGACGGTCCGCGCAGCGCCGGTGCCGCGCAGCCTGCGGTTGAGGACGAGCGCGAGGAGGAGCCCGATCACCATACCGCCGCCCACGGTGGCGAGCGTGAAGACGAGCGTCACGGCGATGATCCGGGGCGTCGTCGGGTCCGTGAACCAGTCGGCGTAGTTCTGGAAGCCGACGGGCATGGCGACCGCCGAGCCGATGTTCCACTGCAGCGTCGAGTAGTACAGGGACTGCAGGAGCGGCTTGTAGGTGAAGATCACCAGCAGGGCCACGTTGGGCCCCGCGAAGAGCAGGAACAGCAGCCAGGCTTTCCAGGGGGTCCGGTGCCTGCGCTGCACCGGCCGCGGAGCAGGGCCGGCGGCGGGCGACGACGGCTGTGACCTGTGGCCGGTCCGCTCCCTCGGTCCGCCGGAGACCACGGGGGTGTCCGTCACCTGTTCCATCGATCGCCCTTCACTCCGCCTGCTCGAACTCTTGCAAGGCTAGGGGCGCCGAGTGCCCGAAATCCCCGGAACGGCGGCGTCCGGCGGACTTGTCCGGCAGAGTTCACCCGGCATTAAGGCGCGCTGCCTCCTGTTCTCCTGACGGCCACCCACTCGGTCCGATCGGCGGCAGGAAGGTCGGTGACATAGTTCTCCGTGGATATTCCGCTCTGCGCTCGTGCCGTGTCCGGGTGAGCCGGCACAGCGCGGCGTCGCGCCTCCGGACCTAGCCGGCGGACCGCGTGAGTCCGGAGGAGACGAGCTCCGCGAGGTCGTTGAAGCTGTACAGGTGCACTCCCGCGTAGCCGGCGCCGTCGAGTGCAGCCACCAGCGGCGCCGGATCGTAGGACGCCGAGGAGAGCAGCTGCCGGACCACCGAGCCGGCGCCCGCTCCGCCCACCGATCGCCGGAGGAACCCGAGTGACTGGCCTACCCCGATCCGTCCGGCGAGCCGGACGAGGCGGCTCATGCGCACGGGCCCTGGGACGCCGGCCCACACCGGCAGACCGATGCCCGCCTCGCGCAACCGGGACGGGTAGGCGCGCAGTGTGGCGGGCGAGAAACAGAGCTGGGTGACGCACCAGGACGCCAGTTCCTGCTTGGCGCGCAGCGTCCGGGCCAGCTCCGCATCGGACGTCCCGGGGTGTCCCTCGGGGTAGACGGCGATCCCCATGCGCAGGGTCCCGCCCGAGAGGTCGGCGATGTCCTCCATCAATGCGCCGCTCCACGCGTAGGGACCCGCGGGTTCGGCAGCGTCTCCGCCGACCACGAACACGTCCGTGATGCCGGCGTCACCGCACTGCCCCACGTACCGGGCGAGCTCGGCGCGGTCCGTGACCGAACGGGCGGCCAGATGCGGGATCACCGTGTACCCGGCTCCTGCCAGGCCCACCGCCACATCCACCGCCTTCCGCGGACCATGCTGCGGCAGGCACGTGACGGTCACGGCTGCGGGAGCGGGCACGTGCGCGCGCAACCGTTCCACGAGGCCGTCCCCGGGAACCACCTCGATGCGGACGGGCAGCCCGGCCGTGCTCAGGTCAGCACTCCACGACGTTAAGCGCCAGCCCGCCGCGTGCGGTCTCCTTGTACTTGTCCATCATGTCCGCACCCGTATCACGCATGGTCTTGATCGCCACGTCGAGGGACACGTGGTGCTGCCCGTCGCCGCGCACGGCCATGCGCGCTGCGGTGATGGCCTTCATGGCCCCGACGGCGTTCCGCTCGATGCAGGGGATCTGCACGAGTCCGCCCACGGGATCGCACGTCAGCCCGAGGTTGTGCTCGATCCCGATCTCGGCGGCGTTCTCCACCTGCTCGGGCGTCCCGCCGAGGACCTCGGCCAGCGCGCCGGCGGCCATGGCGCATGCCGAACCCACCTCTCCCTGGCAGCCCACCTCGGCCCCGGAGATCGAGGCGTTCTTCTTGAACAGTGATCCGATGGCCGTGGCGGCGAGCAGGAAGCGCACCACGCCGTCGTCGTCCGCTCCCGGCACGAAGTCCACGTAGTACTTCAGGACCGCCGGGATGATCCCGGCGGCACCGTTGGTGGGCGCGGTGACCACGCGGCCGCCCGCGGCGTTCTCCTCGTTGACCGCGAGGGCGAACAGCGTGACCCATTCCATGGTGCCGAGCCGGTCGGAGGGGTCGTCGGCCTTCTCGAGCAGTTGGCGCTGCCGCTCGGCGCGGCGGCGTACGCTCAGGCCGCCCGGCAGGATGCCGCCGGTGGTGGTACCACGCCGGATGGTGTCCTGCATGACGGCCCAGATCTCCAGCAGGCCGGCCCGCACCTCGGCCTCCGGCCGCCAGGCCCGCTCGTTGGCGAGGACGACGTCGGAGAAGGACCAGCCCGTGGACCGGCAGATGTCCAGCAACTGGTCCGCGGTGTCGAAGGGGTGGGACGCCGGCAGGGGGGCGAAATCGGCCGTCTCCGTACCGATCTGGTCCTCGTCGAGAACGAACCCACCACCGACCGAGAAGTATTCCCTCACCCGCATAATGCCCTGTGCAGAATATGCCGAGAATCGCATACCGTTGGTGTGGTAGTCGAGGCGCTGTCTGCGGTGCAGCACCACGTCGGTCTCGGGGTCGAAGGAGATCCGGTACCCGGCGGCCAGATTCAATGACCGGCACTCGCCGATGCAGGCCACTCGGGCGTCGGCGGACGTCGGATCCACGAGGTGCGGCTGGTCCCCCTCGAGTCCGAGCAGAACCGCCTTCACGGTCCCGTGACCGTGCCCGGTGACCCCGAGCGACCCGAAGAGGTCCACCTGCACACGCTGCACGTCGGGCAGCATCCCCTCGGCACGGAGCAGCTCGGTGAACAGGTACGCGGCGGTCATCGGTCCGCCGGTGTGCGAGCTGGAAGGGCCGATGCCGATCTTGAAGAGGTCGAAGGCGCTGATCGTCACTGCGCGCTACCGGCGGGCTTCTCGCGCCTGTAGAACGGGGTGGCGATCACGGTGAAGGGCTCCGGGCGGCCGCGCAGGTCCACCTGCACCTGCGTACCGGGATCGGAGTACTCCGACGCCACGTAGGCCAGGGCCACCGGATAGCCGAGGGTCGGGCTCGGCAGGCCGGAGGTCACCGACCCCACCCGCGTGCCGTCGACGACGACGTCGTACCCGGCGCGCGCCGACCGGCGGCCCATGGCGCGCAGGCCCACGAGGCGTCGCGCGGGCTCAACGGCCTTGAGCGGCTCGAGGACCGAACGTCCCACGAAGTCGTCGGCCTTCTTGGTACTCACCACGGGTCCGAGACCCGCCTCGAAGGGGTTGGTCCCGAGGCCGAGCTCGTGCCCGTAGAGGGGCATGCCGGCCTCCAGCCGCAGGGAGTCGCGAGCCGCGAGGCCGCAGGGCAGCAGCCCGTGGGCACTCCCCGCCCGCAGTGCCTCGTCCCAGAGGCGTACGGCGAAGCCGCTGCCGATGAAGATCTCGAAGCCGTCCTCCCCGGTGTACCCGGTGCGCGCCAGCAGGACGGGCAGGCCGGCGAGCTCGAGCTCCACGGCGGCGTAGTATTTCAGGCCCCGGATCGTGTCCGCGTCCTCGGGCCGCGCGAGGTCCAGGAGCACCGCCTCGGCCGTGGGGCCCTGCACGGCGATCAGGGCCGTGGCCTCGGACTGGTCCTCGACGGCCACGTCGAAGCCCTTGGCCCGTACGCGCAGTTCCTCCGCGACGACGCCCGCGTTGGAGGCGTTGGGCACCACCAGGAAGGAGTCCTCGGCGAGACGGTACGTGATGAGGTCGTCGATCACGCCTCCCTCGGGTGTGCAGATCAGCGAGTACTTCGCCTTCCCGACGGCGATGACCGCAAGATTGCTGACCAGGGCGTAGTTGAGGAACTCGCCCGCCTCGGGACCGGTGACGAGCACCTCGCCCATGTGGGACAGGTCGAAGAGCCCCGCCGCCTTCCGGACGGTGTGGTGTTCCTCGAGTTCGCTGCGGTACTTCAGCGGCATCTGCCACCCGCCGAAGTCGGTGAACGATGCGCCGTGCGCCTCGTGCTGTGTGTGGAGGGCCGTGTGTCTGCTCTGCTCGCTCAAGGGGTTCCTAGTCTTCGAAGGCTTCGATGGGCGGGCAGGAGCACACGAGGTTGCGGTCGCCGTGGGCGCCGTCGATCCTCCGCACCGGCGGGAAGTACTTGTCATGGCGCAGCGATCGCAGGGGGTAGGCGGCGAGCTCGCGCGGGTAGGCCTGCGTCCACTCGTCCCCGATGAGGACCTGCGCGGTGTGGGGCGCCTGGCGCAGCGGGCTCTCCTCGATGCCGAACTCCCCGGCGGCCACGCGGTCGATCTCGCCCTTGATGGAGATCATCGCGTCAACGAAGCGGTCCAGCTCGGCGAGGTCCTCGGATTCCGTCGGCTCCACCATGAGGGTCCCCGCGACGGGGAACGACAGCGTGGGGGCGTGGAAGCCGTAGTCGATCAGGCGCTTGGCGACGTCCTCGGCGGTCACGCCGGTGGCGGCGGTCAGGGGGCGCAGGTCGAGGATGCACTCGTGCGCTACGAGGCCCTGCACACCGGTGTAGAGCACGGGGAAGTGCTCGGTCAGGCGTGCGGCCACGTAGTTCGCTGCGAGGAGGGCGTGGGCCGTCGCGCTCGTGAGCCCCTCGGAGCCCATGAGGGCCACGTACGCCCAGGAGATCGGCAGGACGCCGGCCGAACCGTACATCGAACCCGAGACGGGCGTCCCGCCCGCGGCGTCCGGTCCGCCGTCCGTGACGATGTCGCGGTTGGCGTCGCCCGGCAGGAACGGTGCGAGGTGTGCGGCGACGGCCACGGGCCCCACGCCGGGTCCGCCGCCGCCGTGTGGGATGCAGAACGTTTTGTGCAGGTTCAGGTGGGACACGTCACCGCCGAAGGCCCCCGGCTGGGCGAGGCCCACGAGCGCGTTGAGGTTGGCGCCGTCGATGTACACCTGGCCGCCGGCGTCGTGCACCTTCTCGCAGACCCACCGCACGTCCTCCTCGAACACGCCGTGCGTGGAGGGGTAGGTGATCATGATGGCCGAGAGGTTGTCGGCGTGCTGCTCGATCTTGGCGAGCAGGTCGTCGTGGTCGATGTTGCCGTTCCGGGCGGTGCCGACCACCACGACCTTCATCCCGGCCAGCACGGCGGACGCGGCGTTGGTGCCGTGCGCCGAGGACGGGATGAGGCAGACCGTGCGGTTCTCGTCGCCGCGCGAACGGTGGTAGCCGCGGATGGCCAGGAGGCCCGCCAGTTCGCCCTGAGACCCGGCGTTCGGCTGCAGGGACACGCGGGCGTAGCCCGTGATCTCCGCGAGGCGGTCCTCGAGGTCGGTGATCAGCTCACGCCAGCCCTCGGTCTGGCTCTCGGGCGCGAAGGGGTGGATGGAGGCGAACTCGGGCCAGGAGATGGACTCCATCTCCACCGTCGCGTTGAGCTTCATGGTGCACGAGCCCAGCGGGATCATGGTGCGGTCCAGGGCGAGGTCCTTGTCCGAGAGCCTGCGCAGGTACCGGAGCATCGCCGTCTCGGAGCGGTGCCGCGAGAACACGGGGTGGGTCATGAAGGAAGAGGTGCGGCGCAGGTCCTCCGGAAGGCGCTCCCCGCGGGCGGTCCCCTCGGCTGTTGCACCGAAGACAGCGGCGATGGCCGCGACGTGCTCCGGCGTGGTCGTCTCGTCGCAGGAGATGCCGAGGTGGTCGGCGTCCACGCGGCGCAGGTTGTAGCCCTCGGCCTCGGCGGCGTCCGCGTACTCGGCGGCCTTGCCGGGCACGCGGACCAGGAGGGTGTCGAAGAACGCCTCGTGCACGACGGCCGCGCCTGTCCCCTCGAGAGCCGCGGCGAGCGCGACGGCGCGCTGGTGGGTGGTGCGGGCGATCGCCGTGAGCCCCTCCGGGCCGTGGTACACGGCGTACATGGACGCGACGATCGCCAGCAGCGCCTGCGCGGTGCAGATGTTGCTCGTGGCCTTCTCGCGGCGGATGTGCTGCTCGCGGGTCTGGAGGGCCAGGCGGTAGGCGGGAGCACCGTCGGCGTCCTTCGACACGCCCACGAGGCGTCCGGGCAGCATGCGCTCGAGACCCTTGCGCACCGCCATGTAGGCGGCGTGCGGGCCGCCGAAGAAGAGGGGCACGCCAAAGCGCTGCGCGGAGCCGACGGCGATGTCCGCGCCCTGCTCGCCGGGCGCGGTGATGAGCGTGAGGGCCAGGAGGTCGGCGGCGACCGTGACGAGCGCGCCCCGCTCCTTGGCCGCGGCGATAACGGAGGCGTGGTTCCGCAGGGCACCCGAGGCGCCGGGCTGCTGCAGGACGACGCCGTTGATGTCGCCGTCGGGCAGGCCGGCGGAGAGGTCGGCGATCTCGACCTCGAACCCGAGGGCCTCGGCGCGGCCGCGGACGACGGCGACGGTCTGCGGGAGGGCGTCGGCGTCGATGACGGTGCGGCCCTTGTTCTTGCCGGAGCGGCGCATGAGCAGCACGGCCTCGGTGACGGCGGAGGCCTCGTCGAGCAGCGAGGCGTTGGCGATGTCGAGGGCGGTGAGGTCCTGCACCATGGTCTGGAAGTTCAGGAGGGCCTCGAGGCGGCCCTGGGAGATCTCGGGCTGGTAGGGCGTGTACGCCGTGTACCAAGCGGGCGACTCGAGGACGTTGCGGCGGATGACCGGTGGGGTGACCGTGTCGAAGTAGCCCTGGCCGATCATCTGCACGGCGGTCCGGTTACGGCCGGCGATCCGGCGCAGCTGCGCCAGGACCTCGGTCTCGCTGAGGGCCGCCGGCAGGCTGAGTGCGCGATCCAGGCGAATGCTGGCGGGCACGGCCAGGTCCACGAGCTTCTCGAGGCTCGGGTACCCGAGGACCTCGAGCATCTTCCCGGCATCGGCGGTGCGTGGGCCGATGTGGCGGTCGGCGAAGGTCGCGGCGGTGCCGGAAGCCGTGTCGGGTGTAGCGGTCATGGGAACTCCGTACGTCAGATGGGAGCGCGGGCGCGCGGGCCTGGTCGAGTTCCTCCCCGCTCTGTGTGGGACCTGAGAGTTTCCGCAGGACTCCGCGCCTGCTTGCACCGTCGGTGAGCACCGAACCGCGTCCGGGCTGCTTTCCAGAGTTGCCTATCCGCAGCGGTACTTCGGCCTGAGAGATTCCTGGGGAGGATTTGCTCCTACGGCGCCTGCCGGTGTGTGGTCAACGGCAGAACTCTCCCGCTGCAGATCGATGGCGTATTCAGTTGGGTCGTGCGGCTGTGAGCCGCCCCACAGCTTACCGCGCGGGCCGGACACGAGGCAAAGACACCCCCGGCGCCGACGGAACAGTACCCGAGGCCGGGGCGCCGTGGAAGGGGTTGTGCACAAAGGCGGGCGGAGCCCTCCCGCTCGCGGCCTGCCGCAGCTAGCGTGAGAACACCCGCACTTCCGGCACCAGGAGTATCACCGATGATCCCCCGCTTCCGCTCGGCCGCCGCCGTCGTCGTCCTGCTCGCCGCCGCCCTCCTGTCCGCCCCGCCGGCCACCGCGGCGGGGGCCTCGTATGTGGCGCTCGGTGATTCCTACTCCTCCGGCACGGGCACGCGCGCCTACCTCGCGGACGGCTCGTCCTGCCAGCGCTCGGTGTACGCCTACCCCTCGCTCATCGCGAGCGCCAGGGGCTACGCCCTGAACTTCCGTGCATGCTCCGGCGCCACGGTCCCCGACGTCGTCGCGACCCAGCTCGGCGCCCTCGGCCCGGCCACGTCGTACGTCACCCTCAGCGTGGGCGGGAACGACGCCGCCTTCGTGGACGTCCTGACCGAATGCGCGCAACCCGCCTGGATGAGCAACTGCACGGCGTCGATCGACAGGGCGCAGGCCGTCATCACGAACCAGCTGCCAGGCAGTCTCTCCTCGCTGTACCGGCAGATCCGCGCACGGGCGCCATACGCATCGGTGACGATCGCGGGCTACCCGCGGATCTTCAACGGCGAGGACTGCAACGCCGCCACCTGGTTCTCGCCCGCGGAGGAGTCCCGCCTGAACGCCACGGCGGACCTGCTGAACAGGACGACGGCGGCAGCCGCCGCGGCGGCGGGCTTCGCCTTCCGCAACCCGACGGCGGCCTTCACCGGCCATGCGGTGTGCGATGCATCCGAGTGGGTGAACGGGCTCTCCAACCCCGTCTCGGACTCGTACCACCCGAACCGGGCGGGACACGCCTCGGGGTACGTCCCCCTGATGGGCCCGTCGCTCACGGGAACCCCTGTGGGCGTCACCCAGCAGACGCTGCAGGCCGCCGAGCTGTCGGCTCCGGCCCTCGCACGGCAGCAGGGCGTACACGCCGCCGAGGATTCCCGGATCCGGCCGGAGGAGTTCGTCCTGCCGGACCTGAAGAGCCCGGCGGCCAGGGCGGCCGCGGCACGCGCCGGCGTCGACCTCCTCGATCCCGCCAGCATCGACCGGGCCGACCGCGCGGCGGAGGCACGCCAGCTCGGTCGCCGGTAGACCGGCCGCCAGGCCCGGCCGGTCAGGCCCGGTTCGTGACGTGCGTGCTCGAACCGTTCCCGGCGGCCTGGATGATCAGGTCCTGCGACGCCTCGTGGTGCGGCGCCACGTGCCACGCCCCGTCCCGGTCCAGCGGGCACCGTGCGACCCGCCCGCCCATCACGCGTACATACGTTTGCATGGAATATCCGTGATGCCGCGCCCGTTCTACCAGCGGGTCCAGGGCGGGCCCGATCACCAAGCACGGGGAGTACTGTCATGGCACGCGAACTGGAACTCGGTCTCGATACCTTCGGGGACGTCACGCGCGGCGAGGACGGCCGGGCGCTCCCCTATCCGCAGGTCATCCGCAACGTCATCGCCGAGGCCGTCCTCGCCGACGAGGTCGGCGTCGACTTCATCGGTATCGGCGAGCACCACCGCGACGACTTCGCCGTCTCCGCACCCGAGACCGTGCTGGCCGCCATCGCCGGGCAGACGAAACGCATCCGGCTCGGTTCGGCCGTCACCGTACTCAGCTCCGACGATCCCGTGCGCGTCTACCAGCGCTTCGCCACCCTCGACGCGGCGTCCGACGGCCGTGCCGAGGTCATCCTCGGCCGCGGCTCCTTCACCGAGTCCTTCCCCCTGTTCGGCTACGACCTCTCCGACTACGAGCGGCTCTTCGAGGAGAAGCTCGACCTCTTCTCCGAGCTGATCAAGGAGGGACCGGTCACCTGGTCCGGCAGCACGCGCCCTCCGCTCGAGAACCACGAGGTGTACCCCAAGACCGAGGGCGGGCACCTCAGGACGTGGATCGGCGTCGGCGGAAGCCCGGAGTCCGTGGTGCGGGCCGCCCGTTACGGGATGCCGCTGATGCTCGCGATCATCGGCGGGGACCCCGCGCGCTTCGCGCCCTATGTGGACCTGTACCACCGTGCGCTCAACCAGCTCGGCCGGCCCACCCTGCCGATCGGCGTCCACTCCCCCGGGTACGTCGCCGACTCCGACGAGCAGGCCCGCGAGGAGCTGTGGCCGGACAACCGCATCATGCGCGACCGCATCGGCCGCGAGCGCGGGTGGGGTCCGACGACGCGCGCGGAGTTCGACCAGGAGGCCGACTTCGGCTCGCTCTACGTCGGCTCGCCGGAGACCGTCGCGAAGAAGATCGCGTCGACGGCGCGGACGCTCGGGATCGACCGCTTCGACATGAAGTACAGCGCCGGGCCCCTGCCGCACGAGAAGCTCATGCACAGCATCGAGCTGTACGGCACGAAGGTCATCCCCATGGTGAGGGAGATGCTCGCCTAGGAACGCCGGGGCGGACCGCCAGAACGCCCCGGCTTCGGTCTTTCTTCGGTGTTCTTTCGCCCTTGGACCCCGCCGCGTTTGAGTGGCGTCGACCAGAGTGGTTCCCAGGAGTCCAGCACTCCATCCGTCTTCCCGCCGGTTCCGGTCCGTCCACCGGAACCGGCGGGCAGCTTCACCAGGAATCAGTGGCACATCAGAGGAGCAGGCGTGACGACGATCGACCTTCCGTCCATCACCCCCGAGGCGCGGACCCGCCGGCACTCGCGCCACGCCGCTCCCGCCATCACACCTGCACCCGCACAACCGGCCGCCGTGATCGGGGCACCGGTGGCGACCGTGGAGCGTCCGTCCCCCCTCCAGCGCCTCGCGAGCCTCCTCGGCACCCTGCTCATGGTCGTCGCCGTGGTCGCCGTCCTGTTCTTCGCCATCGGCCCGCGCTTCTTCGGCTACCAGACCGCGACGATGCTGACCGGGAGCATGGCGCCCGACATCATGCCGGGCGACGTCGTCGTCACCACTCTCCAGCCCGTCGGCGAGGTCGCCGTGGGCGACGTCATCAGCTACCACATCCCCGTCGAGGACCACCGCGTGGAGACCCACCGCGTGATCGAGGTCGTCCGGGGAGCCGACGGCAGCACGGCGGTCCGCACCAAGGGCGACGCCAACGAGTCCGTGGATCCCTGGCTCGCGACGCTGGACGGCGACTCCGTCTACGAGGCCACGGCCGTCATCCCCGAGGTCGGCAACGTGATCCGCGCGCTGCGCACCCCTGCCGTCAGTCACGTCCTGGTCTACGGCATCCCGGCGGTCCTCGTGGGCTCCCTGCTCCTCATGATCTGGTCACGTCCGAAGGACGACGCCGACGACCCGACCGATGACGCCGCCGTCCCGGCGAACGCCCCGATCAGCCTCCACACCCACCGACCCGCGACCGACAAGGCCCTGATGTCCCAGCTTCCCGCGCTCGACCGGGCGATCCTCGAGAACCTCGGGGTGGAACTGTCCAGCCAGGCCGGGGCCCTCCAGTTCGCGGGGATGTTCGTCGACATGCTCCCGCAGCGCATCGGCGCCGTCGAGGACGCCTTCGCAGACCGCGACACCGACGCCGTCGTCGTCGCACTGCTCAGCCTCAACGTGAGTGCCTCGATGGTAGGGGCCCGCCGCCTCGAGGAGGCGGCATCCGCTGCGCTGGACCGGGTGGACGAGCCGGGCGACGCCGCCGCGCTCATCACGCAGCTGCAGGGCCTCGGGGTGGAATTTCAGGCCGCGCTGGGCGGCATCATCCGATAACCGACCCCGCGGACGGTCCGGATGAATCGCGGTGCCTTGGTGTCCTCTCCCAGCTTCTTCCGCAGGTTCCGGATGTGCACCTCCACGAGGTGCTGATCGTTGACCCAGCCCTCACCCCAGATGCGCGACAGCAGGGTCTCCCGCTGCCACACGCGACGCGGTCCGGAGACGAGCGTGGCCAGGAGATCGAACTCGATCCGCGTGAGCGGGAGCTCGATGCCGTCGAGCATCGCGATGCGGCCCTCGGGATCGATGGCGAGGGGCCCGTGGATCAGCAGGTTCTCGGTCTGCTCGGGGGCGGCAGGCGGTGCGGTGATCACCCCCGCCGCGGACTGCGACTCCTCCGCCGCCTCCGCGCCGGGCAGGGGCTGCGCCACGTTGCGGACAGTGCTCCTCGGCCGGCGGAACATGGCGTTCACGCGGGCGCCCACCTCGCGGGGGCTGAACGGTTTGACGATGAAGTCGTCGGCCCCGATCTCGAGGCCGATCAGGCGGTCGATCTCGTCCTGTCGCGCCGTGATCATGATGACGTACGCGTCGGTCAGCGGTCGGATCTGGCGGCACACCTCCACCCCGTCGATGTCCGGCAGGTTCAGGTCGAGGGTCACCAGATCGGGGTGGCGCTCTCGCACGAGCGCCACGCCCTGACGGCCGTTCTCGGCCTCGATGGTGGTGAATCCGCTCATTCCCAGGGTCATCACCAACAGTTGCCGCACATCGGCGTCGTCTTCGATGATGAGTGCGACTCGCGCTTGAGGGTCGGAGGTCATGGGTAACACACTGCCAGATGTCGGCACGACCACCGGGCAGATCGGCTCCGGCCTGGCGTTTCTCCAGCCGGTCCGCTATCCGTTCCGCGCGGGCGGGCTTCCCGAGCGTCCGACGAACGGGTGCGATCGTCGGCCCGCGACACCTCGATCCTGCAGGAACACTCGGGTGGATCGGGAACGCCATGCCCGTCGGTACCCTCTTCCTATGCTCAGAATCGTCGACCAGCTCCGGATGGTGCCGGAAGTGGCACGCCTCGCCGTGCGGGCGCCCCGCGACCCGGCCGAGGCATGGGAGGGCTACTGGAGCCGCGTGCGCACCACCGGCACCCGGGGTGAGGTGCTCTGGGACGCGGACATCGGCCCCGAGGCGGAGCAGTACACGCACGCCATCCGAAGCCACATGGACGGCAGCCTCCCGGTCATCGACGTCGGCTGCGGCAACGGACGATGGACCCGGTGGCTCGCAGGGCATTTTCCCTCGGCGCTCGGTGTCGACGTCGCCGACAGCGCCGTGGAGCGTGCCGCGCACGAATCGCGGGACCACTCCGCCGTCGCCTTCCGGGTGATGGACCTGACGGCCCCGGGTACCGGCAGACTGCTGCAGGAGGAGCACGGCGACGCGAACGTCTTCGTACGGGGAGTCTTCCACGTTCTGAAACCACGCCAGCGGGAACACCTCGGCGAGAACCTCCGGCACATCGTGGGCAGCCGGGGCCGGGTGCTGCTGACCGAGACGAACTACCGTGGCAATCCGCTGTCCTACATGCAGAGTCTCGGCGCGAAGCCGGGGAGCATCCCGGCCCCGCTCCGGAGAGCCATCGGCGGCATCCCGGTGCCCGGCCACTTCGGATCGGCGGAGCGTCGGGCGGCGTTCCCCGACGGCGTGTGGAGCGTCCTCGCGGACGGTGCGGTGACCATCGAGGCCGTTCCGATGGGTGGCCGGTCCAGCACCAGGATCCCCGGGTACTTCGCTATGATGGGCGCTCGCTGATCCTTGGTCTCACCGGGAACTCGGGGCCGTCCGGCCCGGAAGCCTCAGCGTCGTGAGGAGACAGGCCATGCCCGCACAGCCGATCGAGGGAGGCAAGGCCACGCTCGCCCTGCTCCCCAACGGGATCCTGCACCTCGAGTGGGAGAAGGACTGCACCATCACGGCGGACGACGCCCAGGCGGCCATGGTCGCGGTCAACGATCTCGCCGAGGCGGACGGGCATCCCATGCTCGTCGACATGGAGACCACGCGGACGGTCACCCGTGATGCCCGGGCGGTCTTCGCCACCCCGTGCGCCGCGTCGCGGATCGCCCTGCTCGGGTCCTCGCCCGTGGACCGGATGATCGCCAACTTCTTCCTCGGCGTGAACTCGCCACCCTGCCCCACCCGGTTCTTCACCTCGCGGCACATGGCCGTCGCGTGGCTGCAGAGCGGCGCCCACGAGCAGCCCGCGAGCGCCTGAGGCGCCTAGCCCAGGTGCACGGCCTCGTCGGACACCGTGAACTCGTCACGTGCGACCCTGATCATGAACCAGCAGACGGGCGATGCAAGGGCCAGCACCACGGCGGCGGCCAGGAACACCACGGAGTAGCCGTCCACGAGGGCCTGCAGCCCGCCGGCGGCACCCTCGGCCGTGCCGGTTCCGGCACCCACCGTGTACAGCGCGGTGAACACGGCCGTGCCGATCGATCCGCCGATCTGCTGCGTCGCGGTGACGGCAGCGCTGGCGACGCCCGAATCGCGGGGGGCGATCCCGAGCAGTGCGACGTTCTGGAGCGGGACGAAGATGAGCGCGAGTCCCACGCCCAGGAGGATCTGCGCGGGAAGCACCTCCAGCGCGTAGGAGCCGCCGACCGTGATGCGGCTGAGCAGCAGCAACCCGGCGGCAGCGACCAGCGGTCCTACCGTCATGAGGATGCGCGCCCCGACCGTCGGCAGGAGCCGCGAGACCACCCCGGCGCAGACGATGATGGCCACGGTCATGGGCAGAGATGCGAGTCCCGAGACCAGCGGACTCATGCCCAGGACGATCTGCAGATACAGCGTCAGGTAGAGCAGTGCGCCGAGGAGCGCGGCGCCGACGGCGATCGAGGTCAGGTAGGCGCCCGCCCGTGCCCGGTCCGTGATGATACGCAGTGGCAGCAGCGGATGCTGCGAGCGGGACTCGACGAGGATGAAGAGGGCCAGCAGCACGACGCCGAGGGCGAGGAACCCGAGCGTGTCGGCCCGGACCCAGCCGGCCTCGGCGCGGGAGAACCCGTAGACCACGGAGGCGAGACCGAGACTCACGAGGACCGCACCCGGTACGTCGTAGCGTGTGCTCCCCTCGGCGCGGCTCTCGCGGAGCACGGGCAGGCCGAGGGCGATGGCGACGACGGCGATAGGTACGTTCACGAGCAGGCACCAGTGCCAGCTGAAGTATTCGGTGAGGACACCGCCGAGCAGGAGGCCCACAGCGGCTCCGCCGCCGGCGATGGTGCCGTAGACCGCGAACGCCCGTACGCGGTCCTTGCCGCCGGGGAAGGTCACGGAGAGGATGGCCAGCGCAGCGGGGGCCAGCAGCGCGGCGAAGACGCCCTGGAGTCCGCGGGCCAGCAGGAGCGTCTCACCCGAGGTGGCTATTCCGCCGATGGCCGACGCGAGGGCGAAACCGGCCATGCCGACGATGAAGGACCGCTTCCTGCCCCAGAAATCGGCGATCCGGCCGCCGAGGAGCAGGAGCGCCCCGAAGGTCAGGGCGTAGAGCGTGACCACCCAGCTGCGATCGCTGTCGGACATGCCGAGCTCCGCCTGTGCCTGCGGAAGGGCGATGTTCACGATGGTGCCGTCGAGGACGACCATGAGCTGGGCGAGCGCGACGATGGCCAGCACGAGCCAGCGGTTGGCGGGGGCTTTCCTGGCGGCGTCGATGGTGGACGTACCGGATGAACCCGGAGTGGGGACGGACATGGATCTCCTCGTAGTGGTCTCGATCGAGAGTAGGTGCGCCCTCGGCCCTCAGTCAAACGAACTAGTTCGTTTGGGTATAGTGAAGGGATGCAAGCGACGACGGACGTACGGACCCGCATCCTGCTGGCTGCCAGGGTCGAGTTCGCCGCCTTCGGCCTCGCCGGCGCCCGGATCGACCGCATCGCGAAGGCAGCCGCTGCCAGCAAGGAGCGCCTCTACGCGCACTTCGCCGACAAGTCCGCCCTGTTCCAGGCCGTGCTGGACGCGGGTGCTGCCCGGTTCCATGAGGCGGTGGCGCTCGATCCGGCCGATGTGCCGGGGTTCGTGGGGGCCGCCTTCGACCACGCACACGAGTACCCGGAGATTCTGCGGATGCTGACCTGGGCGCGGCTCGAGGGCATGGAGTACGACCTCCCGGGAGGATCCCACCCGGACCGCAAGCTGGCGGCGCTGCGGGAGGCGCAGGACCACGGGCACGTCGACCCGTCCTGGGCGCCCGAGGAACTCCTCCCTCTCCTGTTCGGGGTCGCCCAGGCGTGGGTGCAGGCTCCGCTGGTGGCCCATGCGAATGCGTCAGGGACGCCCCTGGCCGCCCATCGGGCCTCCGCGGTGGAGGCCGCCCGGCGGATCATCCGGCCGAGGAGCTGACCTCCCGTCCGGATGCCCGAGGGCGCATAGGGACTCCCGACATCATCCGCCGTCGAGGCCGCTCAGAGACCCAGCGGCGGCACCGGCAGCCCGAACTCCCGCTTGAGGGCCAGCCGGGCCGCGTTCAGGCCCGCCATGCCATGGACGCCCGGTCCCGGCGGCGTGGACTGGGAGCAGAGGTAGACGCCCTTGATCGGCGTGGCCCAGGGCTGCAGGGACGGGACGGGCCGCGCGACGATCTGACGCAGGTTCACGGCACCGCTGCTGAAGTCGCCGCCCACGTAGTTGGCGTTGTACACCTCGAGGTCGCTCGCCGTCGTCGTATGGCTGCGCACGACGACGTCCCGGAAGCCGGGCGCGAACCGCTCGATCTGCGCCGTGATCGCCCCGGCCATGTCCTGGGTGGAACCGCGCGGGACATGGCAGTACGTCCACAGCGTGTGCCTGCCCTCGGGGGCCCGGGTCGGGTCGAAGGAGGACGGCTGGGACACGAGGACGTACGGGCTGTCCGGATGCGTGCCCTGCCTGACCTGCTTCTCGCCGGCGGCGATCTCCTCCCGCGTCCCCCCGAGGTGCGCCGTCCCCGCCCTATGCAGGTCCGGGTGCGTCCACGGCACCGGGCCGGACAGGATGAAGTCCACCTTGCACGCCGCGTTGCCGTAGGTGAAGGCCGACAGCGCGGCGTCGTAGACGGCGGGGAGTCGTCCGCGGGACATCGCCTGGAAGGTCTTCGGGGCGACGTCGAGGAGCACGACGCGCGCGTCCGACACCTCGGCCAGGGTCTCGATCCTGCTGTCCGTCACCACGTCGCCGCCGTGCTCGAGGAGGTCCAGCGCCAGGGCGTCCGCGATCGACTGCGAGCCGCCCACCGGGATGGGCCAGCCCACGGTGTGCGCGAGCAGGTTCAGCACCAGGCCTGCGCCGGCGCCGGTGAGGGCGGGCAGCGTCCCCACGGGGTGCGCCATGACGCCGGTGACGAGCGCGCGGGCCTCATCGGTGCTGAAGCGGCGGTTCCAGGTGGGCAGTCCCTGATCGAGGACCGCGAGGCCGAAGCGCAGCGCCGCCTCCGGCCGCGAAGGGATCCGCAGCACGGAGTTGAGTGTGAAGGCCAGGATGCCCTGCTCCCGCTCCGTGAGCGGCTGCAGCAGGCGGCGGTAGGCGTCGCCGTCCACGCCGAGTCCCTCCACCGTCCTCTCTAGGCTGCGGTGGGCGACCCCGGCCCGCCCGCCGTCCAGCGGGTGCGCGAAGGAGACCTCGGGGACGGCGAAGCCGATGCGCCGACTCAGTTCGAAGGCCCGGAAGAACGGTGAGGCGAGGGCCATCGGATGGACTGCGGAGCAGAAGTCGTGGAGGTGCCCCTCCTCCATGAGCTGGATGGACCGCGACCCGCCTCCCAGCGTCGGCGCGGACTCGTGGACCCGGACCGACAGTCCGGCGCGGGCCATGACGACGGCGGCAGCGAGCCCGTTGGGGCCCGCTCCGACAACCACGACATCTGGCATGGATCTCCTCTCCTGCCCGCCGGGGTCCGTCCCCGCCGGGCGCTACGTCTGCTCGGTGGTCGCGGTGGCTGCGGCAGGGGCCGCGGGCGCGGTGACCCCGCCGACCCTCCGCCCGGAGCGCCGCACGACCCCGGCGGCGTGCCGCACGAGTCCGGGAGCGCGCCGCCCGACCGCCTGCGCCGTTGCACGCGCCGTCGCCGGAGCCGTCCGGCGGGCGGCGAGCAATGCGGCGACGACGGCATACCGTGCCGGGTTGAGGGGGATGTCGTAGGTGGTGGGGACCACCACCACGTTCTTCGAGAAGTTCCGCTTGAAGGTGGTGACGTTCGCCAGGCCGGGGTAGTTCTCGCTGACGATGCCCGTGAGTCCGCATGCCGTATTGCCGGCAGCCTTCAGCACCCTGAACGCCTCCCAGAGCAGCAGGTAGGGCGCGAACGTCGAACGGGCCTCGTGCGTGCTGCCGGCGAAGTAGTAGACGGAGTACCCGCGGTACTCCGTGGTCATGAGCCAGCTCAGCGCCACGCCGTCGCGGTAGGCCACGAGCAGGCGCAGGTGGTCACCCAGGACGGTCAGCAGCGTCTCGTAGTACGCCGAGTCGAAGGACCGGAACCCGTCCCGTTCCGCGGTCTCCTGCATGATCGGGAACAGCTGTTCCGCGAAGACGATCCTCCATTCCTCCCTGGGAATGTGTCTGACCTCGACGCCGTTGCGTTGCGCACGCCGGATGCTGTTGCGTGCATTGGGACGGAAGCTCTTGAGCAGATCCGCCTCGGACGGCGTCAGGTCCACCACGATCTCCCGCTCGTACCATCCGTGCTCGATGGGGCCGGTCGCGGGTGGCTGCGGCGTGGCCACCTGCATCCTCACGTAGAGCGGGTCCACGGAGGGGTGGTCCCGGAACTGCCGGCGGACGGTCTCCATGAGCAGGCGTTCGGCCGCCGGAGTGCGCTCGGCGAACCAGACCGGACCATTGACCACCACCACGGATTCCCTGGACCGGCGGGCCACGTGCACATAGCTCGCGGTGGCCACGAGCGATCCGCCCGCATCCCTGTACGCCCAGATGCCCAGCGGCGTGCGCCCGAGCGCCCGCTCGAAGTCGACCCAGGCGGGGGTCTGCTCGATGGGGATCACCACCTCGGGGTGCGCGGCCGCGAGCGCCTCGAACCCGCTCGGGTCGACGGTGGTGTAGGTCAGGGGTGCTGCGCTCACAGATGATCTTCCGCTGGTAGTGGTCCCGGGAGGTGGTCCTGGCGAGGCTGGGCGCCCACGCCGTCCTGCAACCCTATCGGAGCCGGGCGGGCCGCGGCCCTGTCCGGGGGGCCGGCCGGCAGCCGCACCGCGGACCGCCGGGACACCCTGTCGGGTGCGCGGTCGGGTGCGCGGTCGGGTGCGCGGTCGAACGGCCCGGCGTGCGGATCGTCGATGCCGATCCGCCGCACCACGTCCCGCTCGGGGACGAGGACTTCTGCCACCACGACCACCATGATGTATGCAGTAGCAAGAATATGGGCGATGACTGCGCAGGCATACGTGCCGAGTCCCAGATTGTGCTCCGGCGCTCCGCCGCTGGTCTGGCCGCCCAGATAGAGCCAGACGGCCGCCCAGTGGAGGATCTGGACGAGTTGCCAGACGAACACCACGCGCCAGCGGGGCACGGCGAGCGCGATCAGGGGTACGAGCCAGAGGGCGTACTGCGGTGAATAGACCTTGTTGCACAGGATGAACGCACCGACGATCAGCAGCGCGAGCTGGGCCAGGCGGGGGCGCCGTGGCGCACGGAGCGCGAGGACCGCGATACCGGCGCAGGCGAGGAGGAAGAGGAGGGCGGCTCCGGCGTTGATCGCCGTGGGTGGCAGCACAGCGCCGCCGGTCTGGCGGGCCAGCGCGTTGTACACGTACCACCCGGAGGAGAACCCGGCGTCGCGCGTCTCGGAGAACGTGAGGAAGTAGCTCCAGCTTCGGAAGTCCCGCAGCATGAAAGGCACGTTCACGGCCAGCCACGCGGCGGCCGCACCGGCGAACGCCGCCACGCACGGCCGATACCGTCCCGTCCGCAGCGCCAGGACCAGCACGGCGCCGAGCAGCAGGACCGGGTACAGCTTCACTGCCGCGCCGAGTCCCCACAGGACGCCCGCGAGGACCGGATGGTTGCGTGCGAAGGCGAGCATCCCGGCCGTCGCGAGCAGCACGGCCCACAGGTCCCAGTTGATGGTCCCGGACAGGATGATGACCGGCGCGGTGGCCACGATGGCGGCGTCCCACGGGCGTCGGGCGGCGAGACGGAGCGTCGCCAGCACGGTCAGGATCCAGACGGCGCTGAGGAGCACCGCGTTCACATCGAAGTAGAGCAGCGACTTCGACCCGGGGTCGGCGCCACCGGCAGCGAGATCCACGAGGAACGCCGTACCGGAGGCGAGAAGGCCGAGGAGGACGGGGTACTCGAACAGTGCGCCGGGAGTGATGAACGGACGGACGCCTTCGCCGAGGCCCCGGCTCTGGAAGAGTTCGGTCCAGTCCGAATAGCACGCCCGGTAGAAGTAGTCGGGTGAGGCCCACCCCGCGGTGCGGCACGGGTTCTTGGCGATCACGGCGAGGACGGCCGACGCAACGGTGAGCAGGACGAGCACGCGCTCCACGGTGAACCAGAGAGGTGCCACGCGCCCCGGATCCGCGTGCCTGCCCAGCGGCCCGCCGGTCCCCTCCACCAGTGGCCGCAGCGCGGCATCGGCCCGGCTCGGGATACCGATGCGGTACGGTCCGCGCGCTCCCGTACCCGGCCTCATTCCCCGAGCGTAATGGTCCGGTGCCCCTGCTGGGGGCCATTCCGGAGCGCCCGGCGCGGCATTGCGCCGGGTCCCGGGAATGGGCACGGAGAAAAAGGGGTTGATAACGGAACGTAGACTGGCAATTCCTGCCGACCGCGCCGGGGCGACGACGGCCGGGGCATATTCATCGGGCTTTCGAGGAGAACTGTGGGACAGAACCCCATTCGCGTGGCAATCATTGGAGTCGGCAACTGTGCCGCGTCCCTGGTGCAGGGTGTGCACTACTACCGGGATGCTGACGCATCGGGGACCATTCCCGGCCTCATGCACGTCGAGTTCGGGAAGTACCACGTGGGGGACGTCCAGTTCGTGGCGGCGTTCGACGTCGACGGCAAGAAGGTGGGCCACGACCTCGCCGAGGCCATCGGGGCCAGCGAGAACAACACGATCAAGATCGCCGACGTCCCGCCCACCGGAGTGATCGTCCAGCGCGGCCACACCCTGGACGGCCTGGGCAAGTACTACCGCGAGACCATCGTGGAGTCGGACGAGGAGCCCGTGGACATCGTCGCGCAGCTCAAGGACTCCAGGGCCGACGTCCTGGTGTGCTACCTCCCGGTCGGGTCCGAGCACGCGGCGAAGTACTACGCGCAGTGCGCGATCGATGCCGGCGTCGCTTTCGTGAACGCCCTGCCGGTGTTCATCGCCGGTACCAAGGAGTGGGCTGACAAGTTCACCGAGGCCGGTGTGCCCATCGTGGGCGACGACATCAAGAGCCAGATCGGTGCGACCATCACCCACCGCGTGATGGCGAAGCTGTTCGAGGACCGCGGCGTCACCCTCGACCGCACCTACCAGCTCAACGTCGGCGGCAACATGGACTTCAAGAACATGCTCGAGCGCGACCGCCTGGAGTCGAAGAAGATCTCCAAGACCCAGGCCGTGACCTCCAACGTCAAGGCCGAGCTGCGCGCCGACGACGTGCACATCGGACCCTCGGACTACGTGGCCTGGCTCGACGACCGCAAGTGGGCGTTCGTCCGCCTCGAGGGCCGCAACTTCGGCGACGCCCCCGTCTCGCTGGAGTACAAGCTCGAGGTCTGGGACTCCCCGAACTCCGCCGGCGTCATCATCGACGCGATCCGGGCCGCGAAGATCGCCCTGGACCGCGGTATCGGCGGCCCGATCCTCTCGGCGTCGAGCTACTTCATGAAGTCCCCGCCGGAACAGTACGCGGACGACGTCGCCCACGAGAAGGTCGAAGCCTTCATCCGCGGCGAGATCGACCGCTAGGACGACCGGTGCCGGGCCGGGACGCGCTACGGCCGTCCCGGCCCCGTCGCGTCCGGGGCTGTCCCGGTACCGTAGCGCCTGATGGACTGGCTGGCCTGGGCGAGCGCGACGATCTTCAGGATCAGCTGGTTGTGCAGGTGCATGCCGATAGCCGCCGTGAGGATGAAGTCCTCCACGGTGTCCCGCAGGTCCGTCGCGGCCAGCTGGGCGGCGGCGATCGCGTCCGCCGCGCGGCCGTAGGCCTCCAGGACGTCGGCGTCCACCCCGACGCCGGCGGCGTCCATGACCGCGAGGTGCCGGTTCACCGCGGAACGTGCCTCGCTCCCCTCGTCCGGCCACGCTAGAGCCTGCACCAGCGCATCGCCCGCGGGCGAGGCTGCATCGGCATCGCCGTCGAGCCGGAGGACCACCGACTGCACCGTGGCGAGCAGGGCCAGCCTCCGGGACCGGGAGGTCTCGACGCCCGCCGAGGCCTCGACGATGCGACGGACGTCCTCCAGGCCCAGTCCCACGGTGGACCGCAACCCGTGGATCAGGCGCAGCCTGCGTACATGCCCGTCCCCGTAGTCGGCCCTCGTCGGATTGATCGCGACGCCGGGCTGCAGGAGCCCGGTGCGCAGGTAGAACTTGATGCTCGCGGAGCTGGTACCCGACTCCTCGCTCAGTTGCGCCAGTCGCACCGGCCTCTCCTCCCTCTTGCCGTCGGATAGGTGACCCGGCCCGTACTATCCGGATACCCAACATAGGATAGTCGAACTATCCTATTGGCATGGACTGGAACCCGCTCCTCGCGACCCATGTGGTCGCCGCTCTGTACGCGCTCCTGGTGGGTCCGATCAACATCCTGCGGCGCCGGCGCGACCGGGCCCACCACCTCCTCGGCTACACCTGGGCGGCGTCCATGTACTACGTCTGCGGCAGCAGCTTCTGGATCGTGACCGACGGCCACTACAGCTGGCTCCACGGGCTGTCCCTGCTCACCATCGTCACGGTCAGCCTCGGGATCATGGCAGCGGTGCGACGCGACATCCGTGCCCATGCCATGAACATGGCGGGCAGCTACCTGGGACTGCTCATCGCCTTCCTCTTCGCGGCGACGGTCCCCTCCCGTTCCATCCCGAGGCTGCTCGCCGACGATCCGGGCACGGCGTGGCTCACCGCGGCCCTCGTGGCCGCCGGCGTCACGGCCCTCTACCTCACGGTCCGGCCGCGACGCCGCCCCGTCGGGTCCCGCGAGCTGGGCGCGGGGGTGGGTGTGCCCTAGGTCAGCCCGACGGCGTTGCCCTCGCCGTCGACGTCCATCCGGAGTGCGGCCGGCTCCTTGGGCAGCCCCGGCATGGTCATCACGGACCCCGTGAGGGCCACGATGAAGCCGGCCCCGGTCTTGGGGATGAGGTCCCGGACGTGCACGGTGAAGCCCTTGGGGGCGCCGAGCAGGCTCGCGTCGTCGGAGAAGGAATACTGCGTCTTCGCCATGCACACAGGCAGGTCCGCCCACCCGTTCGCTTCGATCTCCTGCAGCCGCTTCAGCGCCGGCACGGAGAAGTCGACGCCGTCGGCCCCGTAGATCTCCTGCACGATGGTCCGGATCTTGTCCTCGACGCGGAGACCCAGAGGGTAGAGGTGCGTGAAGTCGACGGGCCGCTCGAGGGCTGCGAGGACCTTCGCGGCGAGGTCGTCGCCGCCGGGACCGCCGCCTCCCTGACCCCAGACATCGGCGACGGCTGCGTCGACGCCCTCGTCCGCGCACCATGCCATCAGCCAGTCGAGCTCCTCCGGTGTGTCGGTGCCGAACCGGTTGATCGCGACGACGGGCGAGATGCCGAACTTCTCGATGTTGCGCACATGGCGCAGCAGGTTGGGGGTGCCGTCGCGGAGCGCGTCCAGATCGGCTCGCGCCAGGTCGGTCTTCGCGACGCCTCCGTGCATCTTGAGGGCACGGATGGTCGCGACGACGACGACGGCGTCCGGTGCCACGTCCGCGGTACGTGCCTTGATGTCCATGAACTTCTCCGCTCCGAGGTCGGCGCCGAAGCCCGCCTCGGTCACCACGATGTCCGCGAGGCGCCGGGCCGTCTGCGTGGCGATGACGGAGTTGCAGCCGTGGGCGATGTTCGCGAAGGGGCCGCCATGGACGAGGGCCGGCGTCCCGGCGATGGTCTGCACGAGGTTCGGTTTGAGGGCGTCCCGGAGCAGCAGGGCCAGGGCCCCCTCGACCTGCAGGTCGCGGACAGTCAACGGCCTGCGGTCGAAGGTGTAACCGAACGTGATGTCGCCGAGCCGCTGCTTGAGGTCCCCGAGGTCCGTGGCCAGGCAGAAGACCGCCATGATCTCGGATGCCACGGTGATGTCGAAGCCGTCCTGACGGGGTGTTCCCTGGGCCGGACCCCCGAGGCCGATCACCACCTCGCGCAGCGCCCTGTCATTGACGTCCAGGACCCGTTTGAAGGTGATCCGGCGCGGGTCGATCCCGAGTTCGTTGCCCTGGTGGATGTGGTTGTCGATCAGGGCGGCGAGGGCGTTGTTCGCCGAGGTGATGGCGTGGAAGTCACCGGTGAAGTGCAGGTTGATCTCGTCCATGGGCAGCACCTGAGAGTAGCCACCACCGGTCGCGCCACCCTTCATGCCCAGGACCGGACCGAGCGACGGCTCCCGGAGGGCGATCATCACGCGCTTCCCGGCACGGGCGAGAGAGTCCGCGAGCCCGACGGTGCAGGTGGACTTCCCCTCGCCGGCGGGTGTGGGACTCATGGCGGTGACCAGGACCACCCGACCCGGAGTGGTGCCGGACGGCAGGAGTCCGGGGTCGATCTTCGCCTTGAAGCGGCCGTGGAACTCGAGAGAATCCCGGGGGATCCCTGCAGCAGCGGCTATGTCCTCGATGGGTCTGACCGCGGCGGCGCGGGCAATCTCAAGATCGCTCATGCGGCCAACCTATCAGCGGACACCAGTCAGGCCGCCGGCAGTCCAGCACGTTCGAGGACGTAGGCGATGAGCGGGGCGTACAGTCCGGGGGTCACGTTGTCGTCGAGGGGGACGGCCACCTCCACCTGGCCCTGCGCCTCGGAGACGAACAGTCCGGGATCATTGCAGTCGGCGAACCCGAGCGTGGGGATACCAGAGCTGGCGGCCTGTCCGGCCCACCCGTGATCAGCCACCACGAGGTCCGGCATCGCCGCACCGTTCGCGGTGAGGGTCTCGAGGCTCAGGCGCATGGGTTCGGGGAAGTGGGTGTGCATCAGCCCGCCGTGCTGGTGCCAGACGAGGACACCGAACACCTGCCGGATGTCCCCTGCCCCGAAGTGCCGTCCCTCGGGGACCTGCACCACGACGGCGCCCGCAGCGGCGACCGCGCGGGCGAGCGCTGCGTGGACGGGCAGCAGGCCCGCGGGGTGCCCGGTGGCGAAGAGGATGCGCTCACCCCGGCGCGCCGAGGCTCCGAGGCGGTCGGCGAGACGGTCGAGGGCGGCGACGCACTTCATCGCGTCGATGGTGTCCTGCCCCTCGGTGTGGCTCCGGTCGGGGCTCGTGCCCACGCGCTCGTGCATGAGGTCGAAGACGTCGTCGAACGACCATTCCCGCGTCAGTTCCACACCGAACCCCAGGTGCTCGTTGCCCTCGAGGAACAGGCGCATGTGCTTCAGGTTGTCCTGCCGGGTCGTGGCGACCTCGCCGGTGATCTTCACGGAATCGAGGTAGTCGGCAAGCTCGGCGGTATTCACCCTTCCATCGTAGGGGCGACGGCGGGGGCCCTCAGCGCGCGGCGGCGGTGGGAAAGCGGTCGACGGCGGTGCGGTACGTCTGTGCGGTGAGTAGGGCCGTGCGCTGCCAGCCGAAGGCGAGCGCATGGGTCGCCGCCCCCCGTCCGAGCGCTGCCCGGAGGTGCACGTCGTCGTACAGCCGTTCGAGGGCGTCCGCCCAGGAGCCCGCGGAGTGGCCGTCCACGAGGAGTCCGCTGCGTCCATCACTGATGGCCTGCGGGAGGCCGCCGACGTTCGCCGCGACCACGGGAGTGCCGCAGGCCTGCGCCTCGAGTGCCACCAGCCCGAAGGACTCGCTGAAGGACGGCATGACCACGGCGTCGGCGGCCCTGAACCACTGCGCCAGGTGAGCCGCCGTGACCGGCGGGTAGAGCCGGACGGCGCCGGTGAGGCCCGCCCGGTCGATGGCGGGCTGGAGTGCGAGCGCCTCGGATCCGCTGCCCGAGCCGAGGATGCTCACGGCGAGCGGGATGTCCGGCCTGCGACGGCGCAGCTCGGCGGCCGCCGCAACGAGGACCTGGGGACCCTTGAGCTTCTGGATCCTGCCGGCGAACAGCACGTGGAACTGGTCCTCGGGGAACGCGAGGGCGGCGCGGGCGGCGGCGCGGTCACCGGGGTGGAAGGTCGACAGATCCACGCCGGGCGCCACGACGTCGATCCGGTCCGGTGACGCGCCGTACAGCGAGACCAGCTCGGAGGCTTCGGTGGTGGTGTTGGCGATCAGGCGTGCCGCCCCGGCGACGATGTCCAGTTCGCCCGCGACCCTGTCCGCGGGCTCCGGCGAGGTCATGGCCCTCATGTGCCGATTCTTGACCTTCGCCATGGTGTGCATCGAGTGGACGAGCGGGAGGTTCATCTCACGGCTGAGGGTGAGACCCACGGTGCCCGACACCCAGTAGTGGGAGTGCAGTACGTCGAAGTGACCGTCGGCCAGGAGGTCGGCGACGTCGGTGATCGCGTCGGCCAGCGTCTCCGTGAGATCGGGCAGGGTCTCCTTCGGGATGCGCCGACGCGGCCCGGCCTCGAGGTGGTGGACCAGCACGCCGTCGGCGAGGGCTTCCCGGCGGGGCCGGCCCTCTCCCGCGTCCCGGGTGAAGATCTCGACGTCGATCCCCACTCCCGCCAGTTCGAGCGCCGTACTCCTGACGTAGACGTTCATCCCACCGGCGTCGCCCGCCCCGGGCTGGTCGAAGGGCGAGGTGTGCAGGGACAGCATGGCTACGCGCCTGACGCCGGACACATCCTCTCCTCTCCGACCGGTTGGGACAGGGCCGGTCGGGCCCTTCTGACCCTATAACGCGGCGTCCTCGCACTGCATTCCGGGGATGCCCGCGACAACGGAGCATCCGGGCGCCTCGGCGGACGGTGCTTTCCAGGGAGAAGCCCGCGCCGGAAGCGCGGGCTTCTCCGGTGGGTACTCCGGGGGACGCCGAAGGGGGCGTGCCTCCGGTGCAGTGCCGTTCACTTGATGTACAGGGTGTGGTTGGGCAGCAGGTAGCGCTGGCAGGCGTCACGGGAACCATGTGACGGGGCAGCCAGGATCCGTCCCCACAGCTCGAGGCCGTTCCGCCATCTCCTCAGCATGATCTGCACCTCCTTCCTGGTGTGGAACGCGGGCATGGGTGCCGGCAGGACTCCCGGCAGGTCCCGCAGGTCCTGTAAAGGGGTGATGCCGTGCGGGAGGGGAGTCAGTGACCCGCTCATGATGAATTCGCCATGCGCTGGAATAGCAGGATCGGGCGTCGTGGCGGTCGATACAGGTTCATCCGTGAATTGGGCAGGATGAAGCCGTGAATTGGGCATGATAAAACTTTCTACGCGTGGAACGGCAGGAATGAGCCAGAAATGGCAGGAGGAGAAAGCCGCCGATAAAGGTGGACGAAAGGAAGCCGCGCACGGATGCGAGGTGACACGGGGTGAACCGGCAGCTGCCGGTGCGCAGACTTCCTAGTGCGTACGGAGGACGAAGGCGGGATCGGTGCTGCGGGCAAAGGCTCCGCTGAGCATGGTATTCACGATCTCCACCTCCATTTCGTCGATAACGCGGTCGGACGGCCCGGACGTTCCCCCGATGTTCGGGTTGGGAACGCCCAATGGCACATGAGTTAAGCTACCCCACCGAATAGGCGCGAGGATAGCCCTGGGCCCGAATTAATTGGTCGAGTTCTTTCGGGTGTGAATTCGGTTCCGTGTCGGACGCCGGTCAGAGGTTCCAGTGCACGATCGCGGGCGTCCGCTTGTCCCAGCCGAGCGCGCAGACCGCGGCCGTACCGAGAACCAGGTGGCGACCCTCGATCGCGCCCAACTGCAGCCAGCGGGCTGCGACGATCCGCAGGAAGTGACCATGAGCGACGAGCAGGGCATTCTCCACCGGCGTCGCTGCGGGGTCGCGGTCCGCGGGTGTGCCGCAGCCTGCCTGTACGCGGGCGATGACGCGGTCCGCCCGCTCCGAGACCTGATCGAGCGTCTCCCCGTTGGGGACGCCGTCGTTCCAGATGAGGTACCCCGGGTTCTCCTCGCGGACCGTTGCGCTGTGCAGGCCCTCGTTGTCGCCGTAGTCCCACTCGTGCGCGAACGGCAGGACCTCGGCGTCGGGGAAGCCGGCGAGCTCGGCGGTGCGGACCGCACGCTGCAGGGGCGAGGTCACCACGAGGTCGAAGTCCACGCCCTTGAGATGGTGGCGGGCGGCGAGCGCCTGGTCCTCCCCGTGCTGCGTGAGCGGGAGGTCCGTGAGGCCCGTGTAGCGGCCGTCCCTGGACCACTCGGTCTCCCCGTGCCGCAGGAGCCAGAGCTTCGGGAGCGGCGTACCGGTGGGCGTGAGGTCCGGTGCTGCGGCGCCGGTCATGGGCGTCATGGTGTGCTCTCCTGGGATTCGGGCTGGTCGCTCCACCATCGGCGGAGCGCGGTCTCGGCCTCAGCCGGGCCCTGGGGCCCGTGCTCCATGCGTTCCTCGAGGAGGAACCGGTAAGCACGCCCCACCACCGGACCGGGGCGGATGCCGAGGAGCGCCATGATCTGTTCACCGTCGAGGTCCGGGCGGATCGAGTCCAGCTCCTCCTGCTCGGCGAGCGCCGCGATCCTCTCCTCGAGGTCGTCGTAGGCGAAGGCGAGGCGCTCGGCCTTGCGGCGGTTGCGGGTGGTGACGTCGGAACGGGTGAGGCGGTGGAGCCGCTCGAGGAGAGGGCCGGCGTCGTTCACGTACCGCCGCACCGCGGAGTCGCTCCAGCCGGCCTCGCCGTAGCCGTAGAACCGCATGTGCAGTTCCACGAGACGGGCGACGGCCTTGATGGTGTCGTTGTCGAACCGCAGCGCCCGCAGGCGCTTGGCGGTGAGCTTGGCGCCCAC
Source organism: Arthrobacter sp. MDT2-16 (assembly GCF_054510925.1). Classification (NCBI taxonomy): domain Bacteria; kingdom Bacillati; phylum Actinomycetota; class Actinomycetes; order Micrococcales; family Micrococcaceae; genus Arthrobacter; species Arthrobacter sp. MDT2-16. The sequence goes on along the minus strand of NZ_JBTNDP010000008.1, from coordinate 92,254 downwards.
GGCGTCGTGGTGGCGGAAGCTCACGGCACCGCCCGGCTCGAACTTCCGTGTGGCGGGCTTGCCGATGTCGTGCAGGAGCGCGGCGAGGCGCAGGACGACGTCGGGTGCCGGCACAGCGCCGTCGTCGCCGGTCTCGAGGGCGCAGGCCTGACGCAGGACGGTCAGCGAGTGCTGGTAGACGTCCTTGTGACGGTGGTGCTCGTCCGTCTCCAGGCGCAGCGCCGACACCTCGGGCAGCACGTGCTCGGCGAGGCCGGTCTCCACCATCAGGTCGATCCCGGCGTCGGGCGCCCTGCCCTCGATGAGCTTGACCAGCTCGTCGCGTACGCGCTCGGCGGAGATGATCGAGATCCGCTCGGCCATGGATTCCATGGCCTCCGCGACCTCGGGTGCAACCGTCACGCCCAGCTGGGACGTGAACCGCGCGGCACGCATCATGCGGAGCGGGTCGTCGGAGAACGACGACGACGGCGTGCCGGGCGTCCGCAGGACTCCGGCGTGGAGGTCGCGCACACCGCCGAAGAGGTCGACGAGTTCGAGGGAGGGCAGCCGCAGCGCCATGGCGTTGATGGTGAAGTCCCGGCGGAGGAGGTCGTCGTCGAGGCTCGTGCCGAAGGCGACCACAGGGTTCCGGGACGCCGGATCGTAGGCCTCGGCACGGTAGGTGGTGATCTCGATCTGGTGGCCGTCCTTGCGGAGCCCGATCGTGCCGAACGCCCGGCCGATCTCCCAGTGGGCGTCGGCCCAGCGCCCGATGACCGCGAGGGTCTGATCCGGATCGGCGTCGGTGGTGAAGTCGAGATCGGGTGACACCCTGCCGAGGAACAGATCCCGTACCGGCCCGCCGACGAGCGAGAGTTCGTGCCCTGCAGCGCCGAAGAGTTCCCCGACCTCGAGGACCACGGGAGGAAGGGGTGCGGTGAGTGTCGAAGTGTCCAGCAGGTGCGCCATAGTCCCTTAAGGGTGCCAGATCAGTCACGGTTTCCCACACCTCGGACAGCCCATGCGGATGCTGTACGAACGCGCGTGCGACGCGTCGCACCGTCATCGACCCCTCTTAAAGATCGTTAGAGTGGTCTGCATGGACCGACCCGTTCCAAGTGCTCCCAAGCGCACCCCGTTGACCGTGTCAATGGGAACCACGGGTATGCCTGCCGTGCAGCACCAGCTGCCCACGGTGGAGGAGGTGTCCGCCGGCGGGATCGTCGTGGACACCACGAAGGAGTCCCTCGACGTCGCCATCATCGCCCGCCTGAACCGTGGTGGACGGCTGGAATGGTGCCTGCCGAAGGGCCACCCGGAAGGCATGGAGAACAGCGAGAAGGCGGCCGTCCGCGAGATCGCCGAGGAGACCGGCATCGAGGGCAGGATCGTCTCGGCGCTGGGCAGCATCGACTACTGGTTCACGGTCAGCGGCCACCGTGTGCACAAGACCGTCCACCACTTCCTGCTGATCGCGACCGGCGGTTACCTCACCATCGAGAACGACCCGGACCATGAGGCCGTCGACGTCGCGTGGGTCCCCCTGCATGAACTCGGCCGGCGGCTCTCCTTCCCCAACGAGCGCCGGATCGCCGATCTCGCCCGTGAGGTCCTGCCCGAGCACCTCTGAGCAGTGCACACGTCCCGGACACCGTCGTCGCCTCCCAGAAATGAGACGATGGAGAACGATGTCCGACACCAATACAGCCTCGACCCCCCTGCAGGATGCCGGACAGCCGGTCCGTGATGATCCCCCGACTCCGAGCAGCGGATCCACAGCACGCTCGAGCGCCATCATGGCCGCTGGGACGCTCGTCTCGCGGGTCCTCGGCCTGGTCCGGGTGGCGCTGCTCGCCACCGCGATCGGCGCCGCGGGTCAGGTGTCCGATCTCTTCACCTCGGCGAACAACCTGCCGAACTTCATCTACCTGATGCTCGCGGGGGGCGTGTTCAACGCCGTCCTGGTGCCACAGATCATCCGCGCGAGCCGGCAGCCCGACCGCGGGTCCGACTACGTCAGCAGGCTCCTCACGCTCGCGGCCGCCGCGCTGCTCGTCCTCACCGTGCTCGTGACGCTCGCGGCACCGGTCATCGTCAGCGTGACGACGAGTTTCACGGGACCCAACCTCGCCCTCACCACGGCCTTCGCGTACTGGTGCCTGCCGCAGATCTTCTTCTACGGCATGTACGCGGTGATCGGTCAGGTCCTCAATGCCAACGGCTCGTTCGGCCCGTACATGTGGGCGCCGGTCGTCAACAACATCGTGTCGATCGCCTTCCTGGTGGTCTTCATCGCCGTGGTGGGGACGGAGCAGGTGGAACGGCACAGTCCCGGGACCTGGACGTCGGGGCAGACCCTGCTGCTCGCGGGCGGGACGACGCTCGGCATCATCATCCAGGCGCTCGTGCTGTTCGTCCCGCTCAAGCGCCTGAACCTGGGCCTGCGGCCGAGATTCGGTGTCCGCGGGACAGGGCTCGGACGGACCGGGAAGCTCGCGTCCGTCACGATCGTGACCATGCTCATCGGCAACGGGCTCTACCTCGTGAACCTGCGGGTCGCCACGATGGCCTCCGATGCCCGGCCACGGTTCCTCGCGCAGGATCCCCCCGTGCAGATCGCGGGCTCGACGAACCTCGAGTTCGGCGCCATGGTGTACCAGCTGCCGCACGCGGTGATCGCGCTGTCCCTCGCCACCGTCATGTTCAACCAGCTCTCCGCCGCCCACGCCGACGGCGACCTGCCGACTGTGCGCTCCACCCTGTCCCAGGGGCTGCGCATCATCGGGGTTGCTACCGTCTTCGGTGCGGCGGCCCTGCTCACGTTCGCCGGACCCCTCGGCATGCTGTTCAGCGAATCCGCCGAGAGCGCCGCCCTGAACGGTGTGATCATCGCGATCCTCGCCGTAGGAGCACCGTTCCTCAGCGCGAACTTCTTCCTGAACAGGGTGTTCTACGCGAGCGAGGACGTGAGGACACCGCTCAAGATCCAGATCGTCCTGTCCGTCGTGGGCGTCGTGTTCGCCCTCGCCGCCGGCATGTTCGACCCCCGGCTCATCGTGCCGTTGCTCGCTGTCGCCTACTCCCTCGGCAACGTGATCGCCGTCGTCGTCAGCCACCTGTTCCTGACCAGGTCCATCGGCCACTACGGTGCCGGGCACGTCTTCGACGTCCACGTGCGGCTCACGATCGCGGGGATCGTGGCCGCCGTCGTCGGGACCGCGCTGTGCTGGGCGTTCGGAGGTTACGATGCCGCAGGTTTCCTCTGGCAGTCGAAGCTCAATGCCGCAGTGGTGCTCGTGGTCGGCGGGCTCGTGATGTCGGGGGTCTACCTGGGGATGCTGAAACTGCTCCGGATCACCGAACTGAGTGAGTTCGTAGGGCCGCTTCTCGCGCGGTTCCGGCGCAGCGGCGCTCGCCCGTCCAGCCCGGGAAACGTGTGACTGACCGGTAGCATGGAGAGAAATCAGCCAGGGTCCGCCGGGAGGAACTCGTGCCAGAAGCAGTAGACGTGGGTTCAGTGCTGGGTGGTCGCTACAAGGTGACCGCCTACGTGCTGGCCTCTGCTGAGAAGGACCTCGTGCTCGACGGCATGGACCAGGTGCTCAACCGGCCTGTCAGCATCCTCGTCGCGTCGGCCGGCAACGCCTCCCAGGTCGCCACGAGCGCCCGGGAACTGGCCACCGGCGACAGGATGGGCAGCATCCAGGTCCTCGATCTCGGCATCACCGAAACAGGTACCTACCTGGTCACCAATCGCGCCCCCGCGGCGGACATGCTCGACCTCATCGTGCAGCAGGACGCACCGGTCGAGCACAAGCCGTACGTGGAGCCGTTCTTCACGGACACCCTCGGGTCCGAGATCTTCGGCCGCCCGCGGTCCACGGAGCCGGAGACCTACGACTACGAGGACCAGTACGAGGACGACGAGGACACCCGGCACCAGCGGAAGTTCCGACTCTCCGGCCTACCCTGGCGACGGGGCCGGCAGGAACCGGAGGACGAGCAGCAGGACGAGACCTCCGATCTCCCTCCCGTCGCAGCGGATCCCGTCCCTGAGCACAGGCCCACGGCGCACCTCGTCCCGCCGCCCCCCAGCCGCCGACCGGTCGGTGCGTCCCCTGCCGCCTACCGCGAGGATCCGGAGGAGCAGACCGGTGAGTCGCGTCCCGTCCGTGCGCCGGTGACGGCGGGCGTCGCCGGCGGCGCTGCAGCTGCAGCGGCCGTGGCCGTACAGCCTGAGCGGGCCGCCTCGCGCTTCCCCCTGTTCGACCGCGACGAGGATCGGGATGCCCACGACGGCTCGGACGGCGTCGACGGCGGTTCGGACGACGTCGACGACGACAACGACGGCGGTGGGCGCACGTTCACGCGCGTCCTCGTCGGCGTGGTGCTCAGTATCGTCCTGGTGATCGCCGTCGTGCTCGCTGCGACGACACTCGGATCGCTCGTCGGCGGCCAGGACTCTGTTGCCGACGGTACGCAGCAGACCCCCGGTGCTGCTGCGAGCGAGGACCCCACCACCGTGCCCGCCACACCGACGGCCGAGCCGGTGGTCGAGGCCGTTCCTCCCGTCATCACCGGCATCACACGACTCGTCCCGGACAATCCCGGGCTCGACGCGGGCAATGACCGCACCCTGCCGCTGATCATCGACGGCAATCCCACGACGTACTGGGGAAATCAGGTCTACGCGAGCGACACCTTCGGCGGCCTGGCGACGAGCATGGCGCTGGTGGTGGAACTCGAGGAGGAGTCGACCGTCTCGCAGGTGTCCATCGACCAGCTCAACGGCGCCGGTGGTACCTTCACGGTCTCGCTGAACGATGCACCCACGCTCGACGGTGCCCGTCAGATCACGCGGAGCGGCTTCACCTCGCCGACGGTGAACCTTCCCGTCCCGGCCGGTGCGGAGGGCCCTGAAAAGGCCCGATTCGTGATCATCAATTTCACCCAGCTGCCGCGGCTCTCCAATATCCAGGCACAGTTCCCCTTCGGTGTCCGGATCGCTGAGGTCCGGGTCACCTGACCGGACGGTGATTCCCCGACCAGCGGTCCTCCCGACCGCGCCGTCGGGCGTGCTCGGACGGTCCAGTCGGCGGAATATCCATGCATGTGGTTCCGTTGAGGAGAGTGTCCGCGGATATGCCCGATGCGGCCGTATCAGCGCATGAGAAGACAGAAAGGTCTTTACCCATCGTGACAACGCAAACCGACGTCCAGCTCGACACGCCCACTGCCGACGGCTCCGGCGGCGACTCGAAGATCCACGACGTGATCATCGTCGGATCCGGCCCCTCCGGCTACACCGCTGCGGTGTACACCGCACGCGCGAATCTCAAGCCGATCATGCTCGCGAGCTCGGTCAAGGCCGGTGGCGAACTCATGAACACCACCGACGTGGAGAACTTCCCCGGCTTCGCCGACGGCGTCATGGGTCCCGATCTGATGGAGCAGTTCGAGAAGCAGGCGCGCCGCTTCGGGACCGAGATCCTCTTCGAGGATGTCGTCTCGGCCGAACTCTCCGGCGAGGTCAAGAAGCTCACCATCGCCACGGGCGAGGAGTTCCTCGCCCGTGCCGTCATCATCTCCACGGGCTCCGAATACCGCGAGATCGGCCTCGAGGACGAGAAGCGGTTGTCCGGCCATGGCGTGAGCTGGTGTGCCACGTGCGACGGATTCTTCTTCCGCGACCAGGACATCGCCGTCGTCGGTGGTGGTGACTCCGCCATGGAGGAGGCCCTCTTCCTGACGAAGTTCGCCCGTTCCGTGACCGTGATCCACCGCCGCGACACGCTGCGTGCCTCCAAGATCATGCAGGACCGCGCCTTCGCCCACGAGAAGATCCGCTTCCTGTGGAACTCGGAGGTAGTGGGCATCCACGGGGCGGATAAGGTCACCGGGGTCAAGGTGGCCAGCACCGTGGACGGTTCCACGGCCGATCTCGACGTGACGGGTATCTTCGTCGCCATCGGCAACGATCCTCGCGTCGACCTCGTCAAGGATCAGCTCGAGCTCACGAGCGAAGGAACCATCGCGGTGCAGGGTCGGACCTCCAAGACGTCTCTCGCGGGCGTGTTCGCGGCGGGTGACGTGATCGACCCGACGTACCGCCAGGCCATCACGGCTTCCGGCAGTGGCTGCGTCGCCGCCCTCGACGTCGAGCACTATCTCGCCGACACGGTCAGCCTTTCCCAGACGGCTGCCCGGGTCCCGACCCCGCCGGCCGAAGCAGTATCCGAATCAGCTTCCCTCTGATCGTTCAACCACAAGGAGAACCGCAATGAGCAACGCAAAGGATGTGACTGACGCGTCATTCGACGCCGACGTCCTGAGGTCAACCAAGCCCGTCATCGTCGATTTCTGGGCCGAATGGTGTGGTCCCTGCCGCATGCTGTCACCCATCCTCGACGACATCGCCGCCGAGCACGCGGAGAAGGTCGACGTCGTGAAGGTGAACGTCGACGACAACCCCGCCATCGCCGCAAAGTACGGGATCACCTCCATTCCCGCCGTCTACGTCTTCCAGGGCGGGGAGGTCGCGGCGACCTCGATCGGTGCCAAGCCGAAGCAGGTGCTCGAGCAGGAGTTCGCAGCGTTCATCAACTGATCTTTCGTTGATAGAAGGGCCCGCCGGTTCCCGGCGGGCCCTTCTTCTTGCCCGGTGATGCCGGCCCTCGCATCGACGGGTATGTCCATCGACCCGTCCCGCGCATCCTCCGATCCCCATCGCTCGTGCGTCCACCGCCCGTCCGGGGGGCTCGACCCGGTCCGGCCATCCGGAGCGGACACCGTTCCCGGTCGCTCCAAGGCGTGGACACAGGTTTCACGTGAAACGGCGCCCGAAGGGGTGTCTCTTCGGATTCGTCGGTGAATGACGTCGTAGGGAGATGCACCTGTGAAGCCCACACCGGAGAGCCCTAATCGACGCGCGGCGCGTCATTCCGTCGAGAGGACCGGCAGCGCACAAGCAGGGCTCCCGATACCATGCGCTCAAGCGAACAGAACGGATGATCCGGCGACCTCCGCCCCTCCATCAACGGCGGCTCATCCTGGCCGACTCCTGCAGTGCGGACACCGGATGGTGTCCGACGGGTCGGCCCACCGATCAAAGCAGATCGGCCATGACCGACGCGGAAGGATGACGTGGCTGGGGTCAGCTGAGCGGCTGGTGATAGCCGCGGCGACGAGCCATCCGGTTGCAGCGCCTGTACATAACGCTATCGGAGGGATAACAACCTCCCACAACGGACTGTGGACGGGCTGCTGATGCTACACCGTCTCGAGAAGCGTAGGAATATCTTCGACGCCCATTTCTGCCCGGACCATATGTAGTACTGCCCAGGTCCATGACTCGAAGGAACTGATCCTACTCTCTTCCGCCGAATTGTTCCCGTCGGTCGGGATGACGATCGATGTCTTGCGGAACCTCGACACTGCCCCGACCACTGGGGCCTACACGTCCAAGCCAGACGGGCGAGTACCCGGTCGACATGAGGTTCCACGTGAAACACGACGAGTCGGAGCTAAAGCCGTCCCAGTGGGTGCGCGGGGTGCCGCGCGGGAAGGTTCCCCGAGGAAGTGACCCATGAAAAACGGCGGGACCACGGGCGACATGCTGACACGGGTAGCAGTGCCCTGGGGTCGGGTGGCGTGGAGGACGGAGGGGTGGGTACCCGCCCCGTGGCTGCGCCGGTGTGAGCAGAGCACCATGACCCGAGTGGGCAGGGTCAGGCGAGCTGCGCTGCTCCTGCCCGAACCCGCAGCTCCGGATGCGCGTCGTACACGCTTCACGGGCCTCCGCTCAAGAGGGGTTCATGACCAGTCGCCCTGCCGCCTTGGCGCCTTGGCGCCTTGGCGCCTTGCCATGCTGGTCGACAACCAGGGGGGCTGCGGTAGCTCGTGCGCCCTGAGCCTTGCTCCCGTCCTATCGGTCGTAGAAGCTTGCCGTGTCTGCGCAAGGGACGGCGAATCGGATGGAACCTTTCAGCGAATGCCGATTACCGCTGCCACGGACGAGCTCATCGACCTGCCCGACCGCGGAGGGTCGAAGCTCCTTCCTTAGCCGGTTCCTGGCGCTGCGAGTGGAGAACGAAGATCGTCGGGGCGTGCCGCCGGCGGATTCTAGGCTCCCCATCGTAAGTTGCTAGTTCGGTTTCACGTGAAACACACTCCGCGCTCGTTCTTGCACTGACGTCGTAGTCCGCAGGGTGGTGCCTCCCATCCAGTTTCACGTGAAACCGCCCGTGACTATAGCAGCGTCGCTTCCTCCTCTCGCCCGCACTGGGGTTGCCCTGATCTTCAGACCAGCGCTTGCGAGTGCCCTGGACTAGCTGCAGCCAGTCCTCTCGCGATGTTCTCGTCGAACACCGATGGCTCGGGGCGACCAGGGCTCGAGGGGCCCAAATAGTCCGTTGACGGCGCAGCGGACGTCTTCGCGCGCCTCCACATAACCCGAGCAGCTACATTGACGATTCTTCGCTGCGAGCTCAGGGAAGCGCCTCTGCTGGAGCGAGGCGGTCAGGCGTGATCGACGGTCGGTAGGCGCTGGCATTGCGCGAACCCAGCATTTGATCGTGTCAACAGCAGAATCGGCCGTACCCAGACAGGGTAGGACCCGCGGTGCTGGACCCCGCCCATCATCCCCGCTGCGCTGGATCGGGGTCCGGCGACCGGGGGCCGGTGACCAGCGACCAGCGACCGGGACAATCTCGCACGTTTCACGTGAAACCATGGGCCGGGTCACCTGGACCGTCAGGCCAAAGGGCTGTGGGCGGAGTACGGGCAGCGCGACGCAAGCTATGTCCCTTATGCGCTGTCCGCCTGTCCGCTGCCGATTCAGGGTCAAAGGGCGCATCGCGAGAGAATAATGTCCAAGCCACCTCACGGGCCGGGTCAGTAAGTGGAACGGTACTAGGGCCGGCCGCGGCCGCGCTATGCACGATTCAGCCCCGACTTCGGCATGCAAAACGATGGCTATAGCTGGCATGAAGATGGGACCACCACCCACGCGGGGGGATCTCGTACAGAACCGCTGGTGCTCTCCAGTATGGCCTGCTCGCCACTGCCTTCCACGTGCGCTGCCGTGCCTGGTCATGCTGCACGAAACACTTGCTGATCCGTCAGCGCACATGTTGCGACTATTGCAGCTGTAGCCTTATCTGTCATGTAGACCGGCAGACCACGGCTCCCTCTGGTCGTCGACCGAAGAAGCGTTCGACCTGGTGAACCGCGCTTCGGGGTGTTTCACGTGAAACGAGGTTCGCGCCGTTCGAGCCATCCGTACACAAGGACAGGCGAGACAGCGCGTTTTAAACAAACTGTCCTTCCTCCGGTCGTACGGAGCACTTCCAGCGTTGAACGATGGCAGCACTTCACTTCCAACGCGATCGATCCGTAGCGGAAGACACACGAGCGCCTTCGGCTACAGCAAACGACTGAAGCGCCGGCGTCGGAGCCGAGAGGCCGCTTGGCCGACCAGACGTACCAACGACGACCACCAGAAAAGCGAGAGGGCCCTGTTTCACGTGAAACAAGGCCCTCTCGCTTTTCAGCTGGCACATCAGTCCGCGGCCGGCGACAGCACCCCGATGATGCGGTTGAGGTCGTCAACGCTGGCAAACTCGATGCTCACACGGCCCTTCTTGGCCCCCAGTGTGATCTTCACATTGGTGTCGAGGCGATCCGAAAGGGAAGTCGCCAGGTAATCGAGTCGCTCATGGCGGGCTCCATCCCGGGGGGTGGAAGGCTTACTCGCCCTCCGCAGTCCGCCACTCAGGGCTACTATCTCCTCGGTCGACCGAACAGACAACCCCTCAGCTACGATGCGCTGAGCCAGCTTCTCCATATCGGCAGCATCCGCGAGGCCGAGCAGCGCCCGAGCATGCCCGGCGGAAAGCACGCCGGCCCCAACCCGACGCTGTACCAGCGGAGGGAGCTTCATCAATCTCAGCGTGTTCGAGATCTGCGGGCGCGACCTGCCGAGGCGCCCCGCCAGCTCGTCATGCGAGCATCCGAAGTCGTCCAATAGCTGCTGATAGGCAGCCGCTTCTTCAAGAGGATTCAGTGCACTTCGATGGAGGTTCTCGAGGAGAGCATCCCGCAGCAGATCGTCGTCGAGCGTGGAGCGGATGATGGCGGGGATTACCGCCAGACCCGCTTCCCGCGACGCACGCCAACGGCGTTCACCCATGACCAGCTCATAGCCCGTCTCGCCGTTCTCCTGTGAGGGACGGACGACCACCGGCTGCAACACGCCGATCTCGCGGATGGAGTGCACCAGTTCCGCGAGTTCGTCCTCGTTGAACTCGACGCGGGGCTGCTTCCGGTTCGGGTGAATACTGTCGAGGGGGAGCTCGGCGAACGTCGCCCCGGGCACCTGGAGCAGACCATCCTGGCTCTTCACCCCAGAGGTCGTCGGGGCCGCCTCGTCGGTCGTCGATGTCTCACGTGATCCTGACTCCGTCGCGCTGGGCAGGTCGGACCGGTCATCCTTCGACTCCGCAGGAGAAGTAATCGCCGTTCTCGCAGACCCGGCTTTCGACCGAGGCGTGCTCCCGACATCCTGCCTCTCCGCGTCGGCACCTGCTGTCTCGGTAGCAGAGGCCTGCGCGTCCGCGGCGGACACGACCGACGGCGCGGGCACAACCTCCGCGGACCCGTCGGTGACCGACTTCTTCAACGCCTCCTGCTGCTCCGAACGAGCGCCGGCACCTTCCTCCGCACTGCCCTCGTGAGCGGGCTGCTCGGACGACTCGGCGCGTCCCTTCGTCCCGCTACCGGCCGCAGTGGTCTTCCGCGCGGACGACTTCGCTACCCTTTTCGTTTGTGCTTCCAAGACATTCTTGTTGATGCCGCTGCGGAGCGCAGAGGAATAGGAGCGGGGCTGTTCGGCCACGTCCTCCTCGGTGACCCGCTCGAAGAACAGATCGACGGGACGGCCGCCCTGCTTCTTCGAGGATTCCGTTGCACTGGTACGAGACGATTCCTCTTGCTGCGGAGCAACCTCGACCGGAGCCTCCTCAGGAACCTCTTCCGGGGCGCTGGGGATGAGGGCACCGAGCCCTCGACCCAGTCCCCGCCGCTTTTCCGCCATGTCATTCCTTCCGATCGATGGAGCAGGACTCCACCACTACTCCGTGTTGGACCCGTCGAACGGACGAGCCCGAGGTCCTGCTACGAGCGCGAGGCTATCTCCGATGCCGCTTCCTGGTAGGAGAGGGCGCCGCTCGAGGATGGGTCGTAGGTCATGACGGTCTGCTGGTAGCTCGGCGCCTCGGAGATGCGGACGGACCGGGGTACAACGGCCTTCAGAACCTGCTCGGGGAAGTGCTCGCGCACCTCGGCAGCTACCTGCGCGGCAAGGTTCGTCCGTCCGTCGTACATCGTCAGCAGGATCGTCGACACCGTGAGGTCGGCATTGAGGTGCTTCTGGATCATCTCGATGTTCTTCAGCAGCTGGCTCAGTCCCTCGAGGGCGTAGTACTCGCACTGGATGGGGATCAGAACTTCCTTGGCCGCGACGAACGCGTTGACGGTCAGGAGTCCCAGGCTCGGAGGGCAGTCGATGAAGACGAAGTCCAGACGCGGCTCGCCCTTTTCCTGACGCTCCTTGGCATACACGTCGATCGCGCGGCGGAGACGCTGCTCGCGGGCCACCAGGGACACGAGCTCGATCTCGGCGCCCGCTAGGTGGATCGTGGCGGGGGCACAGATGAGGTTCGGCACGTCCGGGCACTTGGCGACGACGTCACCCAGCGGGACGTCATCGATCAATACGTCGTAGATCGAGTCCACGTCCGCATGATGGTCGATGTTGAGGGCGGTCGACGCGTTGCCCTGCGGGTCGATGTCGATGACCAGGACCTGCAGGCCGGCGGAGGCGAGGGCGGCCGCGATGTTGACCGTCGTCGTCGTCTTGCCGACCCCGCCCTTCTGGTTGCTGATGGTCATGATGCGTGTGCTCTGTGGCTTGGGGAGAGCCTTGCCCAGCAGCTTCTCCCGCCGCTTGGCCTCACTGGCCAGTTCGCGACCGAGCGGCGAGGACTCGTCCATGGCCTCCATGACGTTCCTGCCCTTGCTCTGTTTCCTCGGCGCCGGCGCATCGATGGCGTCCGAGGCAGACGCGGAGGTTTCACGTGGAACCACGCCGGTATTCGCCGGGTCTGCAAACACATCGGGTTGTATTTCCCGAAGACCGAGAGCAGGCGCGGTTGCAGCCACCGAGAAGGGCTCGGACTTCAGGGTAGGGGCGTCCTTGATGGTCACTCAGTAACTCACTCTCACATGCCAGACGTCGTTATCTACAAGGGTAGCCGCTCACCGCCACCTCATGAGGCGCAGCGCGGCCACGGGAGTGCCACGGATCAAGCGGTCCTGACGGGGATGCGGACGACCGTGGTCGGCTCCGGAAGGACTCCACTACCGACGGTGACGATCTCCGCGGTTCCGCCGCCCAGTTTCCGGATCATCTTGCGCGCCTTCTCGATCTCCTCGGACGCACTCCGGCCCTTGATCGCGAGGACCTCCCCACCCGGCTTAGCCAGGGGGATGGTCCAACCTGCGAGCGTGGACAGTGCGGATACGGCGCGCGCGGTGACGTAGTCACCGGCGATCTGTCCGACCATCTGCTCCGCTCGGGCGCGATGTACCGCCACGTTGGTGAGCCCGAGGTCGTCGACCACCTCGTTCAGCCATGTCACCCGACGCTCGAGGGGTTCCACGAGGTGCAGCGACAGGTCCGGGCGCGCGATGGCGATCGCCAGTCCCGGGAGTCCCGCCCCGCTCCCGACGTCCACCGTGGACGCACCCTGTCCCATGAGGTCGGCCACGACCGCGCAGTTCAGGACATGCCGACCCCACAGACGGGGTACCTCCCGGGGGCCCAGCAGGCCGCGCTCGATCCCGGAGGACGCGAGGTGTGCGACGAACCCGCGGGCCGTGTCCAACCGTGCGCCGAAGACCGCTTCAGCTGCTACCGACTCCTCCATTGAGGGCTCGGGGAACACCCCGGTGCTCGGCTGTGGTGCGTCAGTCATCACTGGGTGACACGACGATGTGCCGTGCAGCGCCCTCGCCTTCGGACTCGCTGAGGAGACCCAGATCCGCCACGACGTCGTGCACGATCTTGCGCTCGTAGGCGGACATCGGTTCGAGTGCCACGTCCTCGCCCGTCTCCTTCACCGTGTCGACCGCGTCCTGGGCGATCTTCGCCAGTTCGCGGCCACGACGATCGCGGTAACCGTCGACGTCGAGCACCAGGCGTGAGCGGGAGTCCGTCGCGGTCAGGACGCTGAGGCGCGTGAGCTCCTGCAGAGCCTCGAGCACCTCCCCGTCCCGTCCGACCAGCGAACTGAGCCCGGCGTCGGACCGGTCCTCGGAGACGATGGAGATGTACGTGCGGCCGCTGCGGACCTCGATGTCGATGTCGCCGTCGATGTCGGCGATATCCAGCAGCTCCTCGAGGTAGTCGGCGGCCACGTCGCCCTCCTCATCGAGCCGGGAGGCCTTGGTACCACCGTCGGTCGCGACGTCGTCGTCGGACGCGGTACCACCTGGATCGGGAGTGTGCTCTTCGTTGTCTACCGTCATCGCTTCTTCCTCTTCTTGCGGGGCTGCACACGCTGGCCCCGTGGCTCCGGAACAGCTTCGATCGCGGGCTCGGTCTTCCGCTCACCGAGGAGCTGGACCGTGGGCAGGCCCTTCTTCGCGCGCCTCTCGGCGAATGCCTTTGCCGCCGGTGAACCGGGCGTGGGCATGCGGCGGATGACGTAGAACTGCTGGGCCATGGTCCAGATGTTGGTGGTGGTCCAGTACACCAGGACGCCGATGGGGAAGTTGATGCCGCCGATACCGAACACGAGCGGGAGGATGTAGAGCATGATCTTCTGCTGACGCATGAAGGGGCTCTGCATGGCCTCCTCGGACATGTTCTTCGCCATGATCTGCTTCTGCGTGATGAACTGCGAGGCTGTCATCGCGATGATCATGATCACGGACAGGATGACCACGCTCGCGTTCCAGTTGGCGCCGAAGCTGCCCAGGAACGTGGAGGAGAGGGGTGCGCCGAAGATCGTCGCATCGTCGAACTGCCGTACAGATTCCGGGGAGAGGGCGCCGATCTCGGTGCCCTCCTCGCTCGCGCGGGAGATGCCGTTCAGCACGGTGAAGAGCGCGAAGAAGAACGGCATCTGGATCAGGATGGGCAGGCATGCCGCGAACGGGTTGGTCCCGTGCTTCTTGTACAGCGCCATCTGCTCCTGCGTCATCGCCTGGCGCGAGAGCTGGTCCGTCTTACCCTTGTACTTCTGCTGAAGCTTCCGCAGGTCCGGCTGCAGGGCCTGCATGCCTCGCTGGGCCTTGATCTGCTTCACGAAGACGGGGATCAAAGCGGCACGGATGACGACGACGAGCCCGACGATCGACAGCACCCAGGTCCAGCCGGACGCGGGGTCCATTCCGAGGAACGTGAAGCCCTCGTGGAACATGAACATGATCCACGACACGAGCCACCTGAACGGCGCCAGGATCGTCTCGAAAAAATCCATAATCAGTTAGCTCCTCAAGCCGCCGGGCGGCTTTCGTCATCGGCCGGGATCACCGGATGGTTCAACACAACAATCGAGGGGGTCTTCCCATCCGGGAAGACCCTGGAACCGGCGGGCACGTGGTCCACGCCGCCGTCGTTCCAGGGGTTGCAGCGGACGAGCCGCCTGGAGGCGAACCACACACCGCGCACGAACCCGTGAACGGTCACGGCCTCGAGCGCATAGGCGGAACAACTCGGGTAGAACCGGCATACCGGCCCGTACAGCGGAGAGACGACCTTCCGGTACGCGATCAGGAATCCGATCACCGCCAGGCGGGGCAGCCCGACGACAAAGGCCAGCACACTGATAGCGACCCTGCTCACGATACTCTGCCTTGCCTTTCCGCCGACGCGGAGCCGTCCAGCCTGCGGACCACCGTGGCGACGCAACCGGAGAAGTCCTTCTGCAGGGCCGGCCAATCGCTGTCCGCGGCCGCTGGTAGCGCACGGACGACGACGTCGTACCCGTGCGGGTGCAGAGCGACCCACTCCGCCGACACGTGACGAAGCCTTCTCTTAACGAGGTTGCGGATGACCGCGTTCCCGACGTTCTTCCCGACGATGAAGCCGACGCGGGAGGGCGAGGAGTCGGGGGTTCTGGAGCCGTATAGCACGACGTTCCGGCGCCCTGAGCGGGCACCGGAACGTACGGTACGTGCAAAATCCGCCGCCGTCCGCACCCTGTGGATCATCGGTAGCACTACGGGGTCCTGTTCTCTGTCCGAGCGAGGAACCCTGTGCCCGCGCGATCACCCGAAGGACGCATGGCGTGGGAGGAACCGCTTATGCCGAGAGTTCGGTACGGCCCTTGCCGCGGCGTGCCGACAGGATGGCACGACCAGCACGGGTGCGCATGCGAAGACGGAAACCGTGCTTCTTGGCACGACGGCGGTTATTCGGCTGAAAAGTCCGCTTGCTCACTGTAGTTACTCCAGAACGATCTTGAGATGCGTCCGGCCCATTGCAACAAGGGGGAAGAACAGACTGACGCGATGAAGGTGTACATCCGACATTCGCGGAAAAGCTGTCACATCCCGAGGCCACTTAGTACCCGGAAACATCAGTGATGGCATGCGAAATGCAGACATGTTGGACTACATAACGTTAGGGGACGCGGCTCGGGGGCGTCAAACCCGCTGTCACCAGCCTGTGGACCCGTTTTCCACCAGCCTGTGGACAACTGCTGCCGGAGTCGCACTACACGTCGGCCCGGCAGCCCCGCGTGAGTCCCTTCACAGTGCCTCCGGTGCCGCTCCAGTCCGCTATCTTCTGCACTTTTCATCCTCTAGTCTTGGCTCTGGTCCGTTTATCCACGAGCTGTGTACAACTCTGTGGAGAACGGACCTTGTCGAGTGCGGACAGCACAGCCAAGAGAGGATTTCGTGGGTACAGATGAGGTCAACGACGTCGGGAGCTCCTGGCGCAAGGTCATCCGGACCCTCGAGCACGACGATCGCGTAACACCGCGCCAGCGGGGGTTCATGGTGCTGGCCCAGGCCCAGGGACTCATCGGCACCACCATGCTCATCGCCGTCCCGAACGAGCTGACGCGCGAAGTCCTGCAGACCCAGCTCAAGGCAGCCCTGGACGAGGCGCTGCGCGATGTGTTCCGCGAGGACATCCAGTGCGCCTTCGTGATCGACCCCGAGCTGACGCCCGTGGCCGAGGAAGCCCCGGAGCAGGAACCCGAGCGGGTCTCGCCCGAGCCGAAGGGCGAGACGAAACCCTCACCCACGCCGCCCAGCAACTCCTCCGAGTTCGGCCGACTCAATCCCAAGTACATCTTCGACACGTTCGTGATCGGCTCGTCGAACCGCTTCGCCCACGCTGCCGCGGTAGCGGTGGCCGAGGCGCCGGCGAAGGCCTACAACCCGCTGTTCATCTACGGCGACTCGGGCCTGGGCAAGACCCATCTCCTGCACGCCATCGGGCACTACGCCCGACACCTCTACACGGGGATCCGCGTGCGCTACGTGAACTCCGAGGAGTTCACCAACGACTTCATCAACTCGATCCGCGACGACGAGGGGTCGAGCTTCAAGCAGACCTACCGCAATGTCGACATCCTGCTGATCGACGACATCCAGTTCCTCTCCGGCAAGGACCGGACCATGGAGGAGTTCTTCCACACCTTCAACGCCCTGCACAACCACAACAAGCAGGTGGTCATCACCTCGGACATGCCGCCCAAGCAGCTCATCGGGTTCGAGGAGCGCATGCGGTCGCGGTTCGAATGGGGTCTGCTGACCGACATCCAGCCGCCGGAGCTGGAGACCCGCATCGCCATCCTCCGCAAGAAGGCGATCAGCGACAGCCTGAGTGCACCGGACGACGTCCTCGAGTACATCGCCTCGAAGATCGCGACGAACATCCGCGAACTGGAAGGTGCCCTGATCCGGGTCACCGCCTTCGCGAGCCTCAACCGCCAGCCGGTGGACGTGAACCTGGCCGAGGTGGTGCTGAAGGATCTCATCTCCGACGACGGCGCCCAGGAGATCACCTCGACGGTGATCATGGCGCAGACCGCGGACTACTTCCAGATCAGCATGGACGAGCTGTGCAGCAAGTCGCGCACGAGGACCCTGGTGACGGCGCGCCAGATCGCGATGTACCTGTGCAGGGAGCTGACGGACATGTCCCTGCCCAAGATCGGGCAGGAACTCGGCGGCCGCGACCACACGACGGTCATCCACGCGGATCGGAAGATCCGCGAGCTCATGGCGGAGCGGCGCGCCATCTTCAATCAGGTCACCGAGCTCACCAACCGCATCAAGCACAAGCAGCGCGAAGCCTGACCGGCCGGTTACTCGAATCGCACCCCTGTAATTAACAGGTGTGGACACAGCTGTGGATAACTATGGGCACAGGGACCCTCAACCTGAGGAAAACCCCCGTCCTGCCTGTGGATCCGCAGAATGACAAGGATTCTGCCCACAGCCGCCGGCAGGAGGCCGTCGCCCGGACACACACGTTATCCACAGGGCAGATCCGCATCAGCGCCCCGACCAGCGCACTTATCCACAGAATCCACAGCAGTTATTAACACTACGAACCTTAAACTTCAAAAGTTCTTCAGATAACACTCCACGTCCCGTCCGTCCCCCCGCCCGCACCGCCCTGCTGCGCAGGAGCGCTACCCGGCTAAGCTGTTCCGCAGTAGGGTTTGTAGTTCCCGTGCCCGGAGACCTCCGCGGACGACCTCCGACCCAACCATCCGCCGGTGCTTCGCCGGTGGCTGTTTTTTTGATCTGGCGAAAGGCGGCACTGCTCCGTGAAATTCAGAGTCGAGCGGGATGTACTTGCGGAGGCCGTGTCCTGGACCGCCCGCTCCCTGTCACCGAGACCACCCGTCCCCGTTCTCGCGGGCCTGCTGATCAAGGCAGAGGGTGGCTCGCTGAGTCTGGCGAGCTTCGACTACGAGATCTCGGCCCGGCTGGAGATCGCAGCCGATGTCCTCGAGGAAGGCACGATCCTCGTCTCAGGCCGTCTTCTCGCCGACATCTGCAGGAGCCTGCCGTCCGCACCCGTCGAGGTCGCCACCGACGGTTCGAAAGTCACCCTCACCTGCCGGAACAGCCGCTTCAACCTCGCGACTATGCCCGAAGGGGAATACCCGGAGCTGCCCAAGCTCCCCGCGGTCAGCGGCGTCGTCGACGGTGATGCCTTCGCCCAGGCCGTCTCGCAGGTGATCATCGCCGCGAGTCGTGACGACACCCTCCCGATCCTCACCGGTGTCCGCATGGAGATCGAGGACGACCTCATCACGCTGCTGGCGACCGACCGCTACCGCCTCGCCCTGCGGGAGGTGTCCTGGAAACCGTCGACCCCCGGGATCTCCACCAGCGCCCTCGTAAAGGCGAAGACCCTCAACGAGGTCGCCAAGACCCTCGGAGGTGCCGGCGATCTGAACATCGCCCTCTCGGACGACTCCGAACTCATCGGCTTCGAATCCGGTGGACGCCGGACCACCTCCCTGCTCGTCGACGGGGACTACCCGAAGATCCGTTCGCTCTTCCCGGACAAGACGCCCATCCACGCCACGGTGCAGACGAGCGTGCTCGTCGAGGCCGTCCGCCGTGTGTCGCTCGTCGCGGAGCGGAACACCCCCGTGCGGCTGGCGTTCACCGAAGGCCAGGTGACCCTCGACGCCGGTACCGGGGAGGACGCCCAGGCGTCCGAGGCCATCGAGGCGACACTCGACGGCGACGACATCACCGTGGCCTTCAACCCCCACTACCTCAGCGAGGGTCTGGGCGCGTTCAGCAGCCCGTACGTCCGGTTCTCCTTCACCTCACCCCCCAAACCCGCGGTGATCTCCGCGCAGGATGACGCCTCCGGCGAGGACAGGGAAGACTACAGGTACCTGCTGATGCCCGTACGGCTGCCCAACCAGTAGCAGCACCGCAGGTATCCCGACCGGCCCACCGGCCGGACACATCGTCAGAAAGAGAAACTCATGCACATAGGTCTCATCGGACTCGGCAAAATGGGATTCAACATGAGGGAACGCCTTCGCAGGAACGGCATCGAGGTCACCGGCTTCGACCGCAACCCCGACCGCACCGATGTGTCCAGCCTCGACGAACTGGTGTCCGCCCTTCCCGCACCCCGGATCGTCTGGGTCATGGTCCCCGCCGGCCAGATCACCGACGCCGTGGTCAAGGACCTCTCCGAGGTCCTGTCCGAGGGTGACCTCGTGATCGACGGCGGCAACTCGAAGTTCACGGACGACCAGATCCACGCGACCCTGCTCGCCCAGAAGGGCATCCGGTTCCTCGACTGCGGTGTATCGGGCGGGGTATGGGGTCTCGAGAACGGCTACGGGCTGATGGCCGGCGGCCTCGAGGACGACGTCGAACGCGCCATGCCGATCTTCGATGCACTGCGGCCCGAGGGCGAACGCGCGGAGAGCTTCGTGCATGTGGGCGATGTGGGCGCCGGACACTACGCGAAGATGGTCCACAACGGCATCGAGTACGGACTCATGCAGTCCTACGCCGAAGGGTACGAGCTACTCGAGGCCAAGGACATCGTCAAGGACGTGCACGGCACCTTCGCCGCCTGGCAGAAGGGCACCGTGGTCCGCTCCTGGCTGCTGGATCTCCTGGTTAAGGCGCTGCAGGAGGATCCCGGACTGTCGCAGATCGCCGGATTCGTCGAGGATTCCGGTGAAGGCCGGTGGACCGTGGAGGAGGCCATCGCCAACTCCGTGCCGGCGCCGGCTATCACTGCCGCCCTGTTCGCCCGGTTCACCTCCCGGCAGGAGGACTCGCCGTCCATGAAGATGGTGGCCGCCCTGCGCAACCAGTTCGGTGGCCATGCGGTGAAGCCCGCCCAGCCGAAGTAGGCAGTTCCCGGTGTACGTCGAGCACCTCTCGCTCACCGGGTTCCGGAGCTACCCGCAACTGGACACGGCGATCGAACCCGGCATCACGGTCTTCGTGGGTCCCAACGGCGTGGGCAAGACCAACATCGTGGAGGCGATCGGTTACCTGGCCACCCTGTCCTCGCATCGGGTGAGCAGCGACAAACCGCTGATCAGTTTCGGCCAGGACCGCGCCATCATCCGTGGCCGGTTCGTCCGCGGCACGCAGCGCACCGGCGTCGAGGTCGAGATCAACGCGGAGACGGCGAACCGTGCCCGGATCAACAGGGCCAACCCCGTACGGGCACGGGATGCGGCGGGGATCCTCAAGACCGTCCTGTTCGCCCCCGAGGACCTGGCGCTCGTCAAGGGCGACCCCTCCGGACGGCGTCGGTACCTGGACGAGGTCATGGTGTCGCTGCTGCCGCACCAGTCGGCGCTGCGTGCCGACTACGAGCGTGTGCTCAAGCAGCGCAACGCCCTGCTGAAGTCGGCCCGGGCCGCGGGACGGTTCTCGACAGGACACGAAGCCACCCTCGATGTGTGGGACCAGCACCTCGCCGAAGCCGGTGCGCGACTCCTGGCCGCACGGCTCCTGCTCGTCGACCACCTCCGCCCCCACGTCCAGCGTGCCTACAAGGAGCTCACGGACGGGTCGAAGGTCGCGGACATCGTCTACCTCCCGAGCGTCTCGTCGTCTGCGGACCTCGCCATGGACGACGACGGCGCGGACGCCCTGCACGACGGTGAGCGGGAGCGGCTCGGGGACCTCGAGCTGCCGGCGCTCACCGATCTGTTCGTGGAGAACCTCCTGCGCCACCGCAGGAAGGAACTGGACCGCGGCATCTCCCTCGTGGGTCCGCACCGCGACGAGCTCGGCCTCCTCCTGGGCCAGGCACCGGTGAAGGGGTACGCGTCCCACGGGGAGACGTGGTCGATGGCCCTGGCCCTGCGGCTGGCCTCCTACTACCTGCTGCTCGAGGAGGACCACACGCCGGGCGGCGATCCAGTCCTGATCCTCGACGACGTCTTCGCCGAACTCGACGCCCAGCGGCGTACCCGCCTCGCCGCGATCGTGGCGCCGGCCGAACAGGTGCTGGTCACGGCGGCCGTGAGCGACGACATCCCCGCGGCACTCCTCGGCCGGCAGATCCGCGTGGTCCCGGGAGGACTGGCAGAGACCACGGACGGCCCCAGATCTGTCGCGGAGGACCGCGACGAGCCCGCAGCCGTCCCTTCCGCCGGAGAGCCTGATGCCTGAGGAGCGACACGGGGAGGATCCGGCGTCTCCCGCGGTCCCCGACCGGGAAGAGATCCCCGATCGCGGACCGGACCCGTCACGGACGCCCGATCCTCCGGAACAGGACGCCCCGCAGGCCCTCTTGAACCGGCTTCGCAGCGCCTCCCAGGCCAGGGGGACGCCGCGCGGTCCGGCTCCGAAGCAGCAGAGCAAGGCACCGCGGCGCCGGTATTCGCCCGAACCCACCTACGGCGGGCGGGATCCGGAGGGCGTGGGCAACGTCTTCTCGAGGATGCTCGCGGAACGCGGCTGGAAATCGCCCGTGGCCATCGGGTCGGTGCTGTCCCGCTGGGACGAGATCGTCGGAGCTGACATCGCGGCACACTGCGTCCCGGAGAGTTTCGACGCCGACACCGTCCTCGTCCGGTGCGATTCGACAACCTGGGCCACCCAGCTGCGGCTGATGACCCCGCAGGTGCTGCAGCGGTTCGAGGCCGAGCTCGGCGCCGGTGTCGTGAAGCGGCTGTCCGTCGTCGGACCCGCCGCGCCGAGCTGGCGCAAGGGCGGCCGCTCCGTCAAGGGACGCGGTCCGCGCGACACCTACGGGTGAGCCGGGAGCGGAAGGCCGCATCCGCTGAGCGGCCTGTAGCGCAATCAGAGGGCCGTCCGTCGTATCCGTCCTCATGGAAGGACCCGCTACTGTCTCTGACCCCGGTTTCTTGGCCGGTGAGGGGTGGTTGGTGCGCTGCCGCAACCATGCGCAGGGTAGAATGGACGAGACTGATGTGGTCTATCCAGCTGAGGAGCCTTCTACGCCTGTGGCACACGAGAACGAGTTGAACGCAAGTGATGTGTTGATCGGCGAGGGTGAGTCCCCGATTCTGGAGGCCGCCACCGAGCACGCATACGGCGCCAGTGAGATCACCGTCCTCGAAGGACTGGAAGCGGTCCGGAAACGGCCGGGCATGTACATCGGGTCGACCGGACCGCGCGGCCTCCACCACCTGGTCTACGAAGTCGTGGACAACTCGGTGGACGAGGCGCTGGCCGGGTACTGCGACCACATCGAGATCACGCTCCAGGCCGACGGCGGCGTCAAGGTCGTGGACAACGGCCGAGGCATCCCCGTGGACATGCACCCCACCGAGGGGCGTCCCACCGTGGAGGTGGTCATGACCATCCTGCACGCGGGCGGCAAGTTCGGCGGTGGTGGCTACGCGGTGTCGGGTGGCCTCCACGGCGTGGGTATCTCCGTGGTCAACGCCCTGTCCAAGCGCGTCGAGACCGAGGTGCGCCGCCAGGGGCACGTCTGGCGGCAGTCCTTCGCGGACGGCGGCAAGCCGTTCGGTGAACTGAGGAAGGGCGAGGAGACCTCGGAGACGGGCACCACGCAGACGTTCTACCCTGACGACACCATCTTCGAGAGCACCGAGTTCGACTTCGAGACGCTCCGCGCGCGCTTCCAGCAGATGGCCTTCCTCAACAAGGGACTGCGCATCACGCTGACGGACGAGCGGGCGGACGCGGTGGAGACGGACGAGGTCGCGGAGGTGGACAGTGCGCAGGAGTCCGACGGAGAACCGAAGCACCGGTCGGTGGTCTACCTCTACGAGAACGGACTGCTGGACTACGTCCACCACCTCAACTCCTCCAAGCGCGTGGATGTCATCCACGCGGACGTGATCGCGTTCGAGACCGAGGACACGGATCGCAGGATGGCCGTGGAGGTAGCTCTGCAGTGGACGTCGGCGTACTCCGAGAGCGTGCACACCTACGCGAACACGATCAACACGCACGAGGGCGGCACCCACGAAGAGGGTTTCCGTGCGGCCATGACCACGCTGATCAACAAGTACGCGCGCGAGAAGAACATCATCAAGGAGAAGGACGACAACCTCACGGGTGACGACATCCGTGAAGGCCTCACCGCCGTCATCTCGGTCAAACTGTCGGAGCCGCAGTTCGAGGGCCAGACGAAGACCAAACTGGGCAACTCCGAGGCGAAGGGGTTCGTCCAGCGCGTGGTCACCGACCAGCTCGGCGACTGGCTCGAGCGCAACCCCGGACCCGCACGCGACGTCATCCGCAAGTCCATCCAGGCGTCGCAGGCCCGTCTCGCGGCCCGCAAGGCGCGCGAGTCCACGCGCCGCAAGGGACTGCTGGAATCGGGCGGCATGCCCGGCAAGCTCAAGGACTGCCAGTCCAAGGACCCCGCCCGCTCCGAGATCTACATCGTGGAGGGCGACTCCGCCGGCGGTTCGGCGGTCCGGGGACGCAATCCCGAGACGCAGGCCATCCTCCCCCTGCGCGGGAAGATCCTGAACGTGGAGCGCGCCCGCCTCGACCGCGCCCTCGGCAACAGCGAGGTCCAGGCCATGATCACAGCGTTCGGCGCGGGGATCGGCGAGGACTTCAACGTGGACAAGGCCCGATACCACAAGATCGTGCTCATGGCCGATGCGGACGTGGACGGCCAGCACATCACCACGCTGCTGCTCACCCTGCTCTTCCGCTACATGCGGCCGCTGATCGAGAACGGGTTCGTCTACCTGGCGCAGCCGCCGCTGTACCGGATCAAGTGGTCCAACGCCAAGCACGATTACGTGTTCAGCGACCGCGAACGCGACGAGGTCATCAAGATGGGCCTCGCCAACAACCAGCGCCTGCCCAAGGACAACGGGATCCAGCGTTACAAGGGCCTCGGTGAGATGGACTACACGGAACTGTGGGAGACCACCATGGATCCGGACCACCGCACGCTGCTCCAGGTGACCATGGACGACGCCGCCGCTGCGGACCAGGTCTTCTCGGTGCTCATGGGCGAGGACGTCGAGTCCCGCCGCAACTTCATCCAGCAGAACGCCAAGGACGTGCGTTTCCTCGACATCTGAGTGCCGATACCCGGCATCTTGCCGGCGCAACGAAATTCGCTCGTTCCTCGCGAATATTAAAGCGCCTACACAAGATGTCGGGCACCGGCTCGCGGTCGACTCACCCTTGTGGCTGAGAACCCTTCACGAACGGAACTGATTCATGAGTGACGACATCACCGGCAACGGACCGGACGAGCCCATCGAGGGCGAGGTCCTGACGGACCGCGTCGAGCAGGTGGACCTGCAGACGGAGATGCAGCGGTCCTACCTGGACTACGCGATGGCCGTGATCGTCGGCCGGGCCCTGCCCGACGTCCGCGACGGACTGAAGCCCGTCCACCGCCGTGTCCTGTACGCGATGTTCGACGGCGGCTACCGGCCCGACCGCTCGTTCAACAAGTGTGCGCGCGTGGTCGGCGAGGTCATGGGCCAGTACCACCCGCACGGCGATTCGGCGATCTACGACGCCCTGGTCCGCCTGATCCAGGACTGGACGATGCGCTACCCGCTCGCGCTCGGCCAGGGGAACTTCGGTTCGCCCGGCAACGACGGCGCGGCGGCCCCCCGGTACACCGAGACGAAGATGGCGCCGCTCGCCATGGAGATGGTGCGGGACATCGACGAGGAGACCGTCGACTTCCAGGACAACTACGACGGCAAGAACCAGGAACCCACCATCCTGCCGTCGCGTTTCCCGAACCTGCTCGTCAACGGGTCCTCCGGCATCGCTGTCGGCATGGCCACCAACATCCCGCCGCACAACCTGCGCGAGGTGGCCGACGGCGTCCAGTGGTACCTCGAGAACCCCGAGGCCACCAGGGAGGAGCTGCTCGAGGCCCTGATCGCCCGCATCAAGGGCCCCGATTTCCCGACCGGCGCCCAGATCCTCGGACACAAGGGCATCGAGGACGCCTACCGGACCGGTCGCGGCTCCATCACGATGCGCGCCGTCGTCAACGTCGAGGAGATCCAGAACCGCACGTGCCTCGTCGTCACCGAGCTGCCCTATCAGGCCAACCCGGACAACCTGGCGATCAAGATCGCCGAACTGGTCAAGGACGGCAAGATCAGCGGCATCGCCGACCTGCGCGACGAGACGTCCGGTCGCACGGGCCAGCGGCTCGTGATCGTGCTCAAGCGGGATGCCGTCGCCAAGGTGGTGCTGAACAACCTCTACAAGCACACGCAGCTGCAGGACAACTTCAGCGCGAACATGCTGGCCATCGTCGACGACGTCCCCCGCACGCTGAGCCTGGATGCGTTCATCCGCCACTGGGTCACCCACCAGCTCGAGGTCATCGTCCGCCGGACGCGGTACCGGCTGCGCAAGGCGGAGGAGGAGGCACACATCCTCCGGGGTCTGCTGAAGGCCCTCGACGCCCTGGACGAGGTGATCGCCCTGATCCGCGCGTCCTCGACGACCGAGCAGGCCCGTGACGGGCTCATGGGGCTGCTGTCCATCGACGAGCTGCAGGCCACGGCCATCCTGAACATGCAGCTGCGGCGCCTCGCCGCCCTGGAGCGGCAGAAGATCCAGGACCGCCATGCGGAACTCGAGTCCATGATCACGGAGTTCAACCGCATCCTCGCCTCCGAGGACGTGCAGCGCGGCATCGTCAGCACCGAGCTCGCCGACATCGTCGCGAAGTTCGGCGACGAACGCCGCACCGAGATCCTCATGGGCTACGACGGCGACATGAGCATGGAGGACCTGATCCCCGAGGAGGAGATGGTCGTCACCATCACCCGCGGCGGATATGTCAAGCGGACCCGCAGCGACAACTACCGCCAGCAGGCGCGGGGTGGCAAGGGCATCAAGGGGGCGCAGCTGCGCGGCGACGACGTCGTCGAACACTTCTTCGTGACCACGACGCACCACTGGCTCCTGTTCTTCACGAACCTCGGCAGGGTGTACCGCGCGAAGGCGTACGAGCTGGTCGAGGCGGCGCGCGACGCCAAGGGCCAGCACGTCGCGAACCTGCTCGCCTTCCAGCCCGACGAGACGATCGCGCAGGTCCTGGACCTGCGCGACTACCAGCAGTCGCCGTTCCTCGTGCTCGCCACGAAGCGCGGCCTGGTCAAGAAGACGCGGCTCGAGGACTACGACACCAACCGGACGGCCGGCGTGATCGCTATCAACCTCCGCGACAACGACGAACTCGTCTCCGCACAGCTCGTCTCCAGCGAGGACGACATCATGCTCGTCTCCCGCAAGGGACAGTCGCTGCGCTTCACGGCCGACGACGACGCCCTGCGGCCCATGGGACGCGCGACCTCGGGCGTGACCGGCATGAAGTTCCGTGATGACGACGACCTGCTGGCAGCCAATGTGGTCACGGACGACTCGTACGTCTTCATCGTGACCGAGGGTGGTTTCGCGAAGCGGACGAAGGTCGACGACTACCGGGTCCAGGGCAGGGGCGGGCTCGGCATCAAGGTCGCGAAGCTGGCCGAGGAACGCGGTGACCTCGTGGGAGCGCTCGTGGTGCAGGAGGAGGACGAGGTGCTCGTGGTCATGGGCGGCGGCAAGGTGGTGCGCTCCGCCGTGGCCGGCGTGCCCGCGAAGGGACGCGACACGATGGGCGTGATCTTCGCCAAGCCCGACAAGTCGGACCGCATCATCGCGGTGGCCCGCAACAGCGAGCGCAGCGTCGCCGTCGAGGAGGGCCTCATCGAGGATCCCTCCGAGGCCAGCCCGGACGTGGACGTCCTCGGGACGGTCACCCCGGAGGACGATCCTGCGCAGTTCACAGCCGATGAAGTACGGTTGTCGACAGAGGAAACGGCTGAGCCTGACGCTGAGTCGCCGGAACACGGAGGTACTGAGTGAGCTCGGCCAACACCAACCCGCGGTCCGCCAGCGGACAAGTGCGAACGCCGGGGACCCCTCCGCGCGTGAACGCCCCCGCGCGACCCGCCCAGCGCCCGGCCTCGGCCGGAGGGCAGGCCGGGCAGCGGCCGGGCCTCGTGAAGCCCGCCCCGAAGGCGAAAGCCCGCAAGGCCCGCCTGCTCGTGAGCAAGGTGGACCCCTGGTCCGTCCTCAAGATGGCGTTCCTGCTGTCGGTCGCCCTGGGCATCGTCACCGTTGTGGCGGCGATCGTCATCTGGACCGTCCTGGACCTCACGGGCATCTTCGACGGCGTGAATGCGCTCTTGGGCGAGATCGCAGGATCGGAGAGCGGCGGATTCGACCTCCGTCAGTTCGCCTCGCTCCCGCAGGTCGTCTCCTTCGCGACGATCATCGCCGTGGTCAACGTGGTGCTCCTGACCGCTCTGGCCATGCTCTCGGCTGTGCTCTACAACATCTCGTCCACCCTCGTCGGCGGCATCGGCGTCACGCTCACCGACGACTAGGAGACCGGGTCTCTTCGGCGCCCCACGGCGATTTGAAGAAAGCCGAGCCACTACTGTAAAGTCGTATCTCGGCCCGAAGAGGTATCGGGGCGTATAGCTCAGGCGGTTAGAGCGCTTCGCTGATAACGAAGAGGTCCCAGGTTCAAGTCCTGGTACGCCCACGGATCCACCACCGGCAGGTGACTGCAAGGAGACAGTTGTGAAGAAGTTGCTCATCGCGGCAGCGGCTGCAGCAGGTGTCCTCGTGTACAAGCGGTGGCAGGATTCAGAGAAGAGCAAGAGCGTCTGGAGCAACGCGACGGACGACGTAGCGTAGCAAAAGGCCCGATCCGGCGAAGGTACACCGGACAGGGTTCATTCGGGGGCATGGCGCAATTGGTAGCGCACCTGCTTTGCAAGCAGGGGGTTCGGGGTTCGAGTCCCCGTGCCTCCACCGAAAGGAAGTCCCGGTCATCGACCGGGACTTCCTGCGTTGAGGGCCGTGGTGCTGGGGTGCGTACGGAGTGCCATAGGGTTGCCGCGTGACCATCTTCCTCTCGATCCTCGGCGTCATCGGGGTTTCGGCGTCCGGGCCGATCATGGCAGCGACCGCCGCCCCGGTCCTGGCCATCGCCTTCTGGCGGAACCTGCTCGGAGCCTTCCTCATGGGAGGGCCCGCCGCGCTGTCGAAGCGATCGGAGTTCATGGCGCTCCGCGCCGTCGACTACCGGAGGACGGCCCTCGCCGCGGTAGCCCTCGCCCTGCATTTCGCCTGCTTCATCACGGCGCTGAAGCTCACCTCCGTGGCGGCGGCAACGGCCCTCGTCTGCCTCCAGGTGGCCTGGATCGCTCTGTTCGATGCGCTGCTCGGCTCCCGGCCCCCTCGCGCCACGGTGGCGGGGCTGGGGGTGGCGTTCCTCGGCGTGGTCGTCATCACCGGGTTCGATCTCTCGCTCTCGCGCGATGCATTGCTCGGCGATCTCCTCGCCCTGGCAGGAGGAGCGCTGGCGGGTGTCTATCAGATGGTGGGGGCGACGGCCCGCCGGACCATGTCGACAGGGACGTACACGACCCTCTGCTACGGTGCCTGCGCCGTGATCCTCCTGGTGCTCTGCGCCGTCACGGGCCAGCCGGTAGTCGGTTTTCCCCCCGCTGCCTGGGCAGGCATCCTGGCGGTGACCCTCATGGCGCAGATCATGGGGCATTCGGTGTTCAACCACCTGCTGGCCGTGATGAGCCCGCTCGTGGTCTCGATGATCATCCTGCTGGAGATCCCGGGGGCGGCCATCCTCGCCGCAGTGTTCCTCGGCGAGACGCTGCCTGCCGGGACGTACGGCGGACTGGGGCTGATCATCGTGGGTCTCGTCGTCGTGATCCGGGGACAGCAACGCCTGAGCCGACGCCGTCGATCCCTCGCGGAGGAGAGAGAGCCCACACCCCCGCCAGTACTCGGCGGAGAGTAGTCGCGCCGAGGAATATATGCTGGATGGTATATGTCTCGGAACGAGAAGGGACCCCGGCACGAGGCCGGGGTCCCTTCCTGTTTCAGGAGATCGAGCGGATGTCAGACCTTGGGATCGTCCGTGGGCTCAGCGGCGTGCTTGGCGCCGTCGGTGCCCTTCGCCGTGTCCGAAGCGGACGGCGCTGCGTCGGGGTTCGTGTTCGCGGTGGCCGCAGGAACCTCGCCGGACGCCGCGGCGGCACGGTCGGCTGCCTCCTT
This sequence comes from Arthrobacter sp. MDT2-16, assembly GCF_054510925.1. Classification (NCBI taxonomy): domain Bacteria; kingdom Bacillati; phylum Actinomycetota; class Actinomycetes; order Micrococcales; family Micrococcaceae; genus Arthrobacter; species Arthrobacter sp. MDT2-16. The sequence continues at coordinate 63,157 of NZ_JBTNDP010000008.1, read as the reverse complement.
GATGCTGATGACGGCGTCCTTGGAATCCTTCGACTTCTGGGGTGACGCAGGGCCGGCCGTGGCCTTGATGGGGGCAGGTGTCTTCCACGGATCCTCGACGGGCTTGGATGCCCGCCAGGCGGCCACACCGGCGATGATCGCCGATGCGATGATCCCGAGGACGAGCCAGCCCTTGCCCGACTTGCGGGCCTTGCTCCTCTTCAGGTCCTTCGAGGCCTGCATGGCCGCGACGACGAGCCGCTTCTGGGCGTTCTTCGCAGCCTTCTTGTCCCCGGTGATCCGGGTGACTGCCTTCTCGACCGCGGGTGGCATGGTCGTGGCTGCCAGCGAACGGGACGCGGTCTCGGCCGCCTCACCGAGCCTGGTCGAGAGCGCAGGCAGGTACTCCTCCACAACCCTGCCCTTGGCGGAGTCCAGTGCCGGAGCCGCCTTGCCGAGCGTCTCCTGGATCTTCGGGGTGGTGCCATCGATCACCTGTGTGATCCGGGGGCCGACCTTGTCGACACTGCCCTGGACTGCGGCGACTCCGCCGGCGATCCCCTCGGTCGCCTTGCGGACGGTGTCCTGCAGGGCCGGGGTCGCGGTCTCGACGCCCTTCTCCCATCGGGGCTTCACCCAGCCGTAGGCAGCGTCGACATGGGGCGCCGCCCAATCCCGCGCTGCAGCCAGTCCGGCTGCTGCTGCCAGTCCGAGAGCGACGCCTTCCTCCAGCTCGTGGGTGTCGCGTACGTTCTTCTTCACAAAAACCTCCAGGGGTGGTTGTTCGTTTTGATCAGCCTACGTTGCATGGGCAGGGGGTGCTATCCGTATGGGTCCCGGCCGCGCCAGGAGGGCGGCGTTTCACTGTGCGCGGAATGGGACCACTCCAGCTTATTGTCAGGAGCCGCGTGGAAGAATGGGCCAATGACTGCTATTCCGACAGCAAAAGCGACCATCCACACCAACCAGGGCGATATCGAGGTCAACCTCTTCGGCAATCACGCCCCGAAGACCGTGAAGAACTTCGTCGGTCTCGCCACGGGCGAGATCACCTGGACCCACCCGCAGACCGGCGAGGAGAGCAACGCCCCCCTCTACAGCGGCACCGTCTTCCACCGCATCATCAAGGACTTCATGATCCAGGGCGGCGATCCCCTGGGCCAGGGCATCGGCGGCCCCGGTTACAAGTTCGACGACGAGATCAACCCGGACCTGACCTTCAACGAGCCCTACAAGCTGGCCATGGCCAATGCGGGCCTCCAGGGAGGGCGCGGCACCAACGGGTCGCAGTTCTTCATCACCTCCGTGCCCACCACCTGGCTCCAGGGCAAGCACACCATCTTCGGTGACGTCACCGACCCGGAATCCCGCAAGGTGGTCGACAAGCTGAACGCCATCGCCACCGACATGAGGGACAAGCCCCTCGACGACGTCGTCATCGACAGCATCACCGTGGAACAGCTCTAGCCGTATGTCCTATGGTGTCCCCGCGCCCGATGCCGGCAGCCAGGAGGCACCGGTCTGCCCGCGACACCCCGACCGCGTCAGCTACGTGCGGTGCCAGCGGTGCGGCCGTCCGGCCTGTCCCGAATGCCAGCGTCCGGCCGCGGTGGGTTTCCAGTGCGTGGACTGCGTCCGCGAGCAGGCCGCGAGTATCCCGGCTCGCCGGAACGCGTTCGGGGGTGCGGTCCGCGGGGACACCCCGGTGGTCACCTACACCCTGATCGGTCTCTGTGTGGTGGTGTACCTGCTGCAGCTCGTGGTGCCGGGGATCATCCGCTCCTTCGCCTATGCACCCGTGTACACGGCGGGAGCGGGAGGTGTGATCCCGGCAGAGCCCTGGCGCATGCTCACCGCGGCCTTCCTCCACTCGCCGAGTTCCTTCCTCCACATCGCGTTCAACATGTACGCGCTGTACATCCTCGGGAAGGTCCTGGAACCGGCGATGGGCAGGGCCAGATTCCTGGCGCTGTACCTGATCTCGGCCCTCGGCGGATCGATCGGGGTACTGCTGCTCAGCGACAACCCGCTGCAGCCGGTCGTCGGTGCATCCGGTGCGGTGTTCGGGCTGTTCGGGGCGCTCTTCATCGTGCAGCGCAAGCGCGGCGGTGATGTCCGCCAGATCGTGGTGCTGATCGCGATCAATGCGGTGATCGGCTTCGTGGTGGCAGGGATCGCATGGCAGGCGCACCTCGGGGGTCTGATCGCCGGTGCAGCATGCGCCGCTGCGATCGCCTACGCTCCGCGTGGGGCGCGGCAGGCGACGACCCAGCTGCTGGGACTGGGGGGCGTCGTGGTGCTACTCGCCCTCCTGACCTTCGTGGGAGTCTCCCTCCTCCCGCTCTAGGAGCACGTCGCAGGAAGGGGCCGGTGCACTGTGCACCGGCCCCTTCGGAGTTTTCCACACCCCTTATCCACATGGGGGATAACTTACACACATGTAATTCCACACCTGTGGATAAGCGTGGCCCGGAATTTCGGGCCGATCCTAGGAGGATCAACAGTCTCATGCACAACTGTGGATAACTTCATACACAGCGTGTGTACAGCGGGAAATCCCCTCGGTCCCGATTCCCTGCTGCCCTCCAGTACGCCGGTCGACCCGTCCACCTCGACCACCGACGGTGCACGCACCGTCGAGGGCGGGGTGAACGGCAGGACCGGAGCCCTGGTACCTTCTCGGCGCTGCAGCGAACGCCGAGCCCGGCGTCGGGTGCTGTGGCTACCGCCAGCGCGTGGTCATGAGGAAGCCCACGATCGCGATGCCGAAGCCGGCGAGGATGTTCCAGGATCCCCAGGCCGCCACCGGCAGGGTTGCCTCGGAGATGTAGAACGTGATGATCCACAGCAGACCGATGATCATGAGCCCGAACATCACCGGCTTGTACCAGACCGGGTTCGGCTTGGGCTGCGACGACCCCACGGCGGACGCGGCGGTGCTGGCTCTCTTGCGGGGCTTCGACTCGGGCACGGATTCTCCTCGACGGGGTGCCGCTGCGGATCAGCGGCGCCGGTTGTCTCGCAGGGCAGCGCCGGTGCGTTCGGGCCCGCAGGTTATCCTGTGGGAAGAACTTCATCCGGCGGCCCGGTTCTCGGAAACGATTCTAGCCAAGATCGTTCGGATACCCGTGCATCCCGAGTGGCAGGAGCGGCAGTGGCGAGGTCGACCATCGACGCCCCACCCGAACCACGGGTGAGGCGTCCGGATCGGGCACGCCGTCGTCGTACTCCCGGCCAGCTGGTAGCGCAGGTCCTGGGCGAACTCCTGATCACCGCCGGAGTGGTCCTGCTGCTCTTCGTCGGCTGGGAGCTCTGGTGGACCAACATCGATTCCGGCATCAAGCAGGAGCAGGCGCTCGAGGAGTTCTTCGCCGATGTGCCGCCCGCGGCCGGTCCCGCACCTGCCGGCGCAGGCCCCGACGCCCCCGCACCCGAGGATTTCGGTGACCCTGCCGTCCTGCCGCAGGGGGACCTCGCGGGCACCTTCGCGGTGGTCTACATCCCGCGCTTCGGGGACGACTACTCACGCCCCGTCACCGCCGGTGTCGGCACCGACGTCCTCGACAACCTCGGCCTCGGTCACTACCCCGGCACGGGGGCTCCAGGAGCGGTGGGGAACTTCGCGCTCGCTGGCCACCGCCAGACCCACGGCCAGGTACTCGACCAGATCCACACGCTCGTCCCCGGGGACCGGCTCTACGTCCAGACACGCGACGGCTACTACACCTACGTGTTCCGGAACACCGAGATCGTCCTGCCGGACCGCGCGGATGTGATCGCACCGGTCCCCACCGACCCCGCCGCCGAGCCGGTGGACAGGATCCTGACGCTGACCAGCTGCAATCCGCGTTTCGGAGCGCAGGAGCGTATCATTGCGTACTCGGTGCTCGAGTCCTGGCGTCCCGCCGACGCCGGCCCGCCGCCCGAGATCGCCGAGCACGTGGCACGCGCCGCAGGACAGGGGTAGCCGCGATGTACGGATGGATCTTCCGGTCCCTGCCCGGGCCGCTCTGGATGCGCATCGTCCTCTCCGTGCTGCTGGTCCTCGCAGCGGTCACGGTGCTGATGGTCGCCGTGTTCCCCTGGGTCTCCCAGTTCAACCCGCTCACAGATTCAACGATTGGTTCCCCCTAGCTCATGGCTGACACCGCCCGCATCCTCGTCGTCGACAACTACGACAGCTTCGTCTACACCCTGGTGGGCTACCTCCAGGAACTGGGCGCCGAGACCACGGTGGTGAGGAACGACGACGTCACCCTCGCCGAGGCGCAGGAGATGGCCGCTTCCCGAGACGGCGTGCTGATCTCCCCCGGCCCGGGCACACCCGCCGAAGCCGGTGTCTGCGTGGAGCTGATCCGGTGGTGCGGCGAGCACGCCAAGCCGATGCTGGGGGTCTGCCTCGGACACCAGGCGCTGGCGGAGGCGTACGGCGGAACCGTGACGCATGCCCCCGAACTCATGCACGGCAAGACCTCCCTCGTGGAACACGATGCGACGAGTGTCTTCGCCGGCCTGCCGTCCCCGGTCACTGCGACGCGCTACCACTCCCTCGCTGCGGTCAGCGACGACGTCCCGGCGGATCTGACCGTCACCGCGCGCACGGCCAGCGGCATCATCATGGGCCTCGAACACAGGACGGCTCCCCTGTGCGGCGTCCAGTTCCATCCAGAGTCGGTCCTCACCGAGGGCGGCTACCAGATGCTGGGCAACTGGCTGGAGTCCCTGGGACTCGAGGGCGCGGCAGCGAAGGCGGCGGGCCTCAGCCCGCTCATCGCGCGCTAGCAGCCCTTTCCCACCAGGGCACGTACCGGCGGTCCGCCTGTCCCGACGCCGCCTGTCAGTCGTCGCCCTCCGTGGGCCGCGTCTCCGTCGGCTCGTCCGGGCCCTCGGTCGGTTGACCGCCCGACGTCTCCGACGGCCCGGGGGTGGGCTCCACCGGCTCAGGGGCGGGCTCCGCCGGGGGTGCCTTCGCGACGGTCAGGACGATCTCCGTGTCCTGGTCCACCTGCGAGCGTGCCGGCGCCGACTGCGCCGTGACGATCCCCGGGGTGACGACGCTGTTCTCGACCTCCCGGACGGAGGACGGCAACCGTACCGCAGGATCGGCCAGCAAGGCCCGGGCCTGGTCGACCGTCAGGTCCGTGAGCAGGGGGACGGTCACCTTGCCGTTGGACAGCACCAGGTTCACGGCGCTCCCGACCGGCACCGTCTGGCCGGCCTGTGGGTTCGTGGTGATGACCCTGCCTTCCGTGACCTCAGCGCTCGTCTCCTCCGTGATCGTGCCGCCCCTCAGACCGAGGTCCTCGAGCGCGTCGCGCGCGGAGGACTCCGTGAGTCCGGCGAGAGTGTCCGGGAGCACCACGTTGGCAGGACCCAGCGAGACCGTGATGTTGACGCGCGATTCCCTCTCCACCGACGTCCCTGCCGCAGGATCGGAGGCGATGACGTCACCGGCGTCCACCGTCGCGTTGTACTCGTCGTCGGTGGAGGGCACCAGTCCGGCATCCACCACGGCGTCGGTGGCGTCCGCCTCGCTCATGCCGACGAGGTCGGGTACGGCGACCGTGACCACCTCCTGGGAGGGCCGGGTGTCCGAGATGTTGTTCAGGAGGACGTATCCTCCCGCGAGCACGAGCAGGACCGCCACGAAGAAGACGGTGATCCAGGCGATCCTCGACGACCTCCGTCGCCGGTCCTGCAGCTCGTCCGCCGTACCGCTCGACCGCAGGAGGTCGAGCCGGTCGTCGTCCTCCGCGTGGTGCGGCACGGGACGTTCCGTCGAGACCCTGTCGATGGCACGCGTCTGCGGCACGACGGCGAGCGGGACGGCGGCCGTGGCTCCGGTCCTGGCGCCGCGTGCGCGCGGTGCATGCACATCCAGCGCTTCGGTGGGCATCCCTGCTCCGCCGGCCACGGAGATGCCGTGGGCGGCGTCGAGCAGCGCCCGACGGAAGGACGCGGCGTCCTGGAAGCGGTGGTCGCGATTCTTCTGCAGCGCCTTGGCGAGCACGGAGTCGAGCGCCGGCGTCACCGCGGGTTCGAGGCTGCTTGCGACGGGCGGGTCCTCCCGCACGTGCTGGTAGGCCACGGAGACGGGGCTGTCCCCGATGAACGGCGGCCGGCCGGTGAGCAGCTCGAAGAGCAGGCAGCCCGCCGAGTACAGGTCGCTGCGCGCGTCCACCGTCTCGCCGCGGGCCTGTTCCGGGGACAGGTACTGCGCCGTGCCGAGCACGGCCTGGGTCTGCGTCATCGTGGCCTGCGAATCGGCGATCGCGCGGGCGATCCCGAAGTCCATGACCTTCACGGCGCCGTCGGGTGTGATCATGACGTTGGCCGGTTTGATGTCCCGGTGGACGATGCCGGCCTTGTGGCTGTATTCGAGGGCGCCCAGCACCCCGGCGAGGTAGGTGATGCTGTCACCCGGCGTCAGATCGCCGGACTTGACGTGGTCGCGGAGGGTGCGCCCGGCGACGTACTCCATCACGATGAAGGGCACCCGGACCTCGTGCTGCGGACGGTCGGGGATCTCCTCCTCGCCCGTGTCGTACACGGCGACGATGGTGGGGTTGTTGAGCCCCGCCACGGCCTGCGCCTCCCTGCGGAAGCGCGACTGGAAGAGCGGATCCCGTGCCAGATCCTGCCGCAGGACCTTGATGGCCACCGACCGGCCCAGACGGAGGTCGCGGCCGAGGTGCACATCGGCCATGCCCCCGCGCCCGATCAGCTCGAGGACCTCGTACCGCCCGTTCAGGATGCGCTCGGTGGTCATCACTTCGTGCCCTTCCGGCCCCGGACCGCACCGATCATGACGTGGGGGTCGCCGTCGCCGTCGGTGCCGGTGCCGACGTGGGTGTGGGGGTGGGTGTCGGGGTGGGCGTCGGGGTGGGAGCCTGGGTCGCGGGCGGCCCTGCCGAGACGACGTAGGTCACCTGTGTCCCGGGGGAGAGCACTGCACCCGCCCCGGGATCGACCCGGATGACGGTGCCCTCCGGCTGCTGTGACGGCTCGGATCCCACGTTGAGCGGCCTCAGGCCGAGGTCCACGAGGATCTGCTCCACCTCTGCCGCGGTCCGTCCCTGCAGGTTGGCGGGCACGGTGACCTGCTCCACCGGCTCAGGGCCCCTCGACGACGTCACGGTGATGGTTTCCCCGGGGCTGAGGCTTCCCACGGGGGCGACGTCCGTGACGAGTCCCGCCGCGACGTCCGCCGAGAACTGGCGCTGGATCTCGACGCGGAACCCCAGCGCGCCGAGTTCCGCGGCGACCTCGGCCTCGGGCCGTCCCCGGTACTGGCTCGGCGTGATGACGACGCGGTCGTCCGCTTCCGTGGTGCTCGGCGACGGCGTGGGCGAGGTGGACGGCGTCAAGGGCGTCGGTGCGGGCGTCCGCGACGGAGTGGTGCTCGCGGAGGTGCTCGATGCGGCCGGCACGTCGACAGGATCGTCACCCGCCAGCAGGGGCTGGAGGATCAAGAAGGCGATGGCGGCCAGGGCCAGGAGGAGCAGGACGATGAGGGGGATCAGCCAGGGGCTCCGGCGGTTCTCCTCCTCGCGCCGGTACGGCTGACCCGGCGGTCGGGGTTCTGCCGAGTCGACGTCCTCCTGCGACCAGTCGCGGGACGCGGCGATGCCCGCCGCGGCACCGGCCGCTGCAGGGGCCGCCACCGTCGGCAGTGCGGAGGTGGTGGGTGCGGGAACCGCCGTCGTCGCCTGCGTGTTCTGGCGCGGGACGGCGGTCGTGGCGACGTCGGCCGCGGTGCCGAAGGCGAGCATGCCCGGGACGGCAGCCTCGGCGGCGCGGACGTTGCCGGACCGGATGGCGTCGACGGCGCGGGCGAGGGCCTCGGCGTCGGCCGGGCGGTCCGCGGGATCCTTGGCGAGCATCGAACCGACCAACGCCCGGACCGGCTGCGGGATCGACTCCGGCAGCGGCGGTGGCGCGTCGTTGACCTGGGCCAGGGCGATGGCGATCTGCGACTCCCCGGAGAAGGGCCGGCGACCGGCCAGCAGCTCGTACCCGATGACACCGAGGGCGTAGATGTCGGAGGAGCCCGTGGCGGGCTGGCCCGTGGCCTGCTCCGGCGCGAGGTACTGCGCCGTCCCCATGACCTGGCCCGTGGCCGTCAGGGGGACCTGGTCGGCGAGCCGGGCGATACCGAAGTCGGTGATCTTGACCCTGCCGTCGGGCATCACGAGGATGTTGCCGGGCTTCACGTCGCGGTGCACGAGGCCCTGCCGGTGCGCGACGCCGAGGGCGGTGGCCGTCTGTCCCATGATCGAGAGGGTGCGGTCGGGCGAGAGGACCTGTTCCTTCTCGATCACGGCGGACAGCGGCTGTCCGGGCACGAGTTCCATGACGAGGTACGCCGACCCCGCCTCCTCACCGTAGTCGAACACGTTCGCGATGCCCTCGTGGTTCAGCAGCGCGGTGTGGCGTGCCTCGGCCCGGAAGCGGTTGAGGAAGGCCGGGTCGCCCGAGTACTCCTCCTTGAGGATCTTGATCGCGACGACACGCCCGAGGATCTGGTCGCGGGCCTTCCAGACCTCGCCCATACCGCCGATGGCGATGCGCTCAGTCAGTTCGAATCTGCCGCCCAGGGTGATTCCCGATGTGGGCCTCATCTGTTCAACACCGCCTCTATGAGTCTCTTGGCACTGGGTGAGGTCAGCTGCTGACCAGTAGGGATGTCCACGTTCTCCATCACGATCGATATGGCTACCTGGGGGTCGTCCGCCGGGGCGAATCCCGTGAACCAGGCGTTGTCGCCGGTCTCGGAGACCTCGGCGGTGCCCGTCTTGCCGGCCACCCGGACTCCGGGAACCCGGGCTCCGGCCGCCGTGCCGTTGTCCACGACGTTCACCATCCAGTCGGTGAGCTGGTCCGCCGTCGCCTGGCTGACCGACTGGCGGAGCACCTCGGGCTGGGGCGACTCGATCAGCTCGAGGTCCGCGGCGCGGATCGACTTGATGAGCTGCGGCTGCATCTGCTGCCCGTCGTTGGCGATGGCCGAGGCCACCATGGCCATCTGGAGCGGCGTCACGCGCGTGTCGAACTGCCCGATGGCGGACTGTGCCAGTTCGGGCTCCGTCAGGTCCGAGGGGAAGGTGCTCGCGATGACCTGCGTGGGGATGGACAGTTCCTCGCCGAAACCGAACTTCGCGGCCTGCTCCTGGATGGCGTCCTCACCGAGATCCAGCGCGATCTGCGCGAAGGGCGTGTTGCAGGACTGCTCGAGGGCGAACCGGAGATCCGCCGTCGTCCTGCTCGCGCAGCCGCCGGTGACGAAGTTGGGCAGCGCGTACTCGATGCCGGGGAACTCGAGGGCGGGCGGGTTTGGGATCTCCGACCGGGCGTCGTACCGCCCGGACTCGAGGGCCGCCGCGGCGTCGATGAGCTTGAACACGGATCCCGGGGCCACGAGGGACTGCGTGGCCGGATTGGAGTAGATGGAGAGGCCCGGCTGCTCGTTGAGCAGCGCGGCGTTCTGCTCGATCACGGCGGTGTCGTGGCCCGAGACGAGATTCGGGTCATAGGTCGGCTTGGAGACCATCGCCAGGATGTTGCCCGTGGAGGGTTCCATGACCACGATCGAACCCCGCTGTCCGTCCGGGATGAGGTCTGATGCGAGTCTCTGGATCTGGGGGTCGATGGTCAGCTCCACGGATGCGCCCTCGGATCCCGCTCCGGAGAACAGCCGGACCATCCGGTCGTAGAACAGGGAGCTGCTGGTACCGGAGAGGATGTCGGATTGCGACTGCTCGAGCTGCGTCGATCCGAGCGACAGGGAGTAGTAGCCCGTCAGGTGCGCGTACAGCTCGGGCTCCTCGTAGACGCGCTGGAAGTTGAACTCGTCGTCGGAGGGTACGGACTGGGCGATGGCCCGGCCGTCCACCAGGATGGCCCCGCGCTGCCGGCCGAAATCCTGGTACAGCTGGCGGCTGTTCCACTCCGGCCGATCGGTGTTCAGGCTCTCCGCCTGGAAGAACTGCACGAAGGTGAGGGAACCGAGCACGAGCGCGAACATGCCGATCGCCACGACCCACGCACTGCGGATGGCCTGGTTCATCGCGTCGCCTCCCTCTCGGCCCTCTTCTTGACGGGCTTGCCGTTCACACCGAGCGCCTCGGGGAACGAGTCCTTCATCGGTCCCGTCGGTGCCGGTCGCCGCGCGGTCTCGGAGATCAGGAGGATCAACGCCACAATGAGCCAGTTTGCCAGCAACGAGGACCCACCCGCGGACATGAACGGAGTGGTGAGGCCGGTCAGGGGGATCAGGCGCGTGATGCCGCCGATCACCACGAAGCACTGCAGGGCGATGGTGAAGGAGAGACCGCACGCGAGCAGCTTCCCGAAACCGTCCTTCGTGCCGAGCGCCGCCCGGATGCCGCGGGAGACGAGGATCATGTACAGCATCACGATCGCGACGACACCGATGAGTCCGAGTTCCTCGCCCAGCGCCGCGATGATCATGTCGCTGTTGGCATACGTCACGAGGTCCGGCCTGCCCCCACCGAGGCCGGTTCCGAGCAGCCCGCCGTTAGCCAGGCCGAAAAGACCCTGGACCACCTGATGGCTTCCCCCCGGGACGCGCTCGTACACCTCGGGCGAGAACGCGTTGATCCAGGAATCGAAGCGGAGCGCCACGTGGGAGAACAATTCGAGGGCCACGAAGACCCCGGCGCCGATCGCTGCCAGGCCGATCAGCACCCAGCTGACCCGGCTCGTGGCGACGTAGATCATGACCATGAAGAGACCGAAGAAGAGGATCGACGAGCCGAGGTCGCGCTGGAAGATCAGCACGCCGATGCTCACCAGCCAGGCCGCGCCCATCGGGGCCAGGTCCCGGAAGCGCGGGAACTGCAGCGGCCCGATCTTCTTGCCCGCCAGCAGGATCAGGTCCCGGTTGGTCGATAGATACCCAGCAAAGAATATTGCGAGGGTGATCTTGGCGACCTCGCCGGGCTGGAAGGTACCGAAGCCGACGGAGATCCAGATGCGTGCTCCGTTGATCTCCAGCCCGAGCGGCGTCAGGGGCAGCAGCAGCAGGACGGCACTGACGATCAGGGAGATGTAGGTGAAGCGGCGCAGGATCCTGTGGTCGCGCAGCAGGAGGAGCAGGATGGCCGCTGCGCCAATGGCCACGGCTGTCCAGAGGACCTGCTGCGGGGCCACGGGGGCGAAGTCCGGGTCCACGGCCGCGGCCAGGTCCAGGCGATGGATCATCGCCAGGCCGATCCCGTTGAGGGCGATGACGACCGGAAGAATCACAGGATCGGCATATTTGGCGCGGAAGCGCAGGATCCCGTGGACGAACAGGCCCATCAGACCCAGCGTGAGGGCCTGGGACCAGAAGTAGTCGCTGAAGGGCTCCTCCCGTCCGGTGCCGGCGAGGTAGTTGGCTCCTACGGCGACGGCGAGGGCGAGCAGCAGGAGCGCGAGCTCGACATTGCGCCGCGACCGCGGCACGGTCAGGACATCACTCATTGGCTGTATCTCCGCAGTCGGCGGCGGGGGACGAGGGGTTCGGCGACGGCGACCCGGAGGCGCCGGGTGTCGCTGTGGAAGCGGGCGTTGCGGAGGGAACCGGCGTCGCGGAGGGAGCCGGAGTTGCGGAGGGATCCGGCGACGCCGACGGAGCGGGTGTCCCGGAAGGGGCCGAGGGGGAGGGCGCCGGTGTTCCGGAGGGTGCCGGTGTTCCGGAGGGCCCCGGGGACGGGGACGCCGCTCCGGGGGCGGGATCGCAGGAGACGGCTCGCAGTTCGCTGCGCAGGTCACCCACGATCCGCTCGGCTTCCTCGAGGCCCGCCGCCGGAAGCGTGTTCATCACCCGCGATCGCTGGTACTCGGGCAGGTTCGAGACCGGGATGTCGGTCACCTCGTAGACCTCACTGAGGCTGATGGGCCCGAGCCTCTGCGGCACGCCGGTGAAGATGGCCACACGGTTCTCCGACTCCGCCACGTAGTAGCGCGTCTGGGTCCAGGTGTAGCCGAGGCCGAGGACGGCGATCAGGATGAGCGTCATGAGGGACAGGAACGCCGGGACCAGCCAGCGTCGACGCGGCGTCGTGGTGTCGTTGCCGGTGTCGTCCCCGTCGTCGAGTTCGGGCTCCGCCTTGTGCGTCAGCATCATCGCGGCACGCCGCTCGGTCGAGCGTTGCGTCACGATCGGGATCTGCCCGGTCTCGGTGGCGAGGGCCGCGGATCCCACGAGGACGTGCGGCCGCGTCAGCAGATCCTGGCGGATGATGTCCGCGCGGATGGCGGTACCGGGAAGGTCACCGTTCCGGTCGATCTCGTGCAAGGACGCCGCGGCGGGCGCTGCCGGGGTGTCGCGTTCACCCGCGGCCTGCCGCGCCGGGGGGATCGAGGCAGGAGGTGCGGAGTCGTCGTCGTCCGCTTCGATGACCTCGACGACGGCGATGGTGATGTTGTCGGGCGAACCGCCCGCCAGGGTCAGCTCGACGAGGGTGTTCACGCAGTCGCGGATATCCCTGGTCTCGCGCATGACCTGCTCCACGATGCGGTCGCTGAGCACCGCGTTCAGGCCGTCGGAGCAGAGCAGCCAGCGTTCACCGGGCACGGCGTCGAACTGCTCGAGGTCCAGTTCGGGGCTCGCGTCGACGTCGCCGAGGACGCGCATCAGCACGTTCTTGTGCGGATGGATCTCCGCCTCCTCCGGCCGGAGGCGTCCTTCGTCGATGAGGCGCTGCACGAAGGTGTGGTCGGTGGTGATCTGCGTGAACACCCCGTCCTTGAGGCGGTAGGCGCGGGAATCGCCGATATGGGCGAGTTGCAGCGTCGCGTCCTCGAGCAGGATCGCCGTCACGGTGGTGCCCATGCCCGCGAGCTGGGGGTTGGTGGCCACGAGTTCGGAGAGCAGCGAGTTGGCGGTCTGGATCTCGTCGGCAAGATGCGTGCCGGCCTTGCCGCCGTGGGCGTTGTGGTCGAGGTGCACCAGGTCCAGGACGGTCGAGGCGGAGGCCACGTTGCCGCCCGCATGTCCGCCCATGCCGTCGGCGACGACGGCCAGATAGCGGCCCACGTAGGCGGAGTCGTCGTTCTTCGCCCGGACCATGCCCACGTCGGAGCGGGCGGCGAACCTCAGGGCAAGCCGCACGCCTACTGCCTCAATTCGATGACCGTCTTACCGATCCGGATGGGGACGCCGGGCTCGACGGGCAGGGCGCGGGTGAGCTGCGTGCCTGCCAGGTAGGTCCCGTTGGTGGATCCCAGGTCCTCGATGAACCAGCGGCTGCCCTGCGGGAACAGGCGGGCATGGCGGCCTGACGCGTAGTCGTCCTCGAGCACGAGGGTCGCCTCCTGGGCGCGTCCGAGGAGGATCGGACTCGCTGCGAGGTCCAGCGTGGTCCCGGTGAGCGGTCCCTCGGTGACGACGAGTCGACGCGCGGGTGTGCGCACGGGCGCCGGCTCCTCCACGAGCTCGGGATTCCTGCGGATCTCCCGTGCCGTGGGCGTGCCGACCTTGTTGCGCCGGCCCACCACGAGGTCGCGGCGCAGCGCCCCCACGGTGCTGAGGACCAGGACCCACAGCAGGATCAGGAATCCGAAGCGCAGGAGCGTGACGGTCAGTTCCCCGGCTTCGCTCATCGCTGGGCACCACTGTTCTGTGCCGGCACCAGGCGGAAGGTGAGGCGGGACCGCCCCATGGTGATCACGGATCCGTCCGTGAGTTCGGTCTGCCCGTCCACGTGCTGTCCGTTGACGTAGCTGCCGTTGGTGGAGCCGAGGTCGACGGCGTATACGCGTCCCTCGTGGACCCGGATCTCGAGGTGTCGTCGGGAGACGCCGGTGTCGTCGACGGGGATGTCCGCCTCGGAGGACCGACCGAGCACGATCGATCCCGAGTTGATCGAGTAGCGCCGGCCGTCGATCTCGAGGATCGGCTGATAGCGGGTGGGCTGGCGTCGTGGCGCCGCAGGCGCGGTCGGGGCGGCCGGGCGGTGGGCGGCGGCCTGCTTCTCGATCGACGAATCGATTTCGAAGACACCCGCCTTCAGGTCCGGATCATGCTCGAACGAGACGCGGACGGGCCCCTGGAGGCTGTACTGCTGGCTGTTGACGTGCGCGATCACGACGTCGCAGAGCTCTTCGGCGAGGGCCGAGCCCCACTGCTGGGCGAGGGCGAAGTCGGAGTCGGACAGGCGCGCCGAGAACACGTTGGGGGCGAGGGTACGGCCCTGGGACAGGACGAGGGAGCGGTTGTCCAGTTCCTTGCGCAGGGCGCTGGCGATCTCGAGAGGCTGGACCTGGGATCGCGAGCCCGTGGTGAAGGCGCCCCGGACCAGCTTCTCGAGTCCGCGCTCGACATTGTCGAGAATGCCCATACGTCGCCTCCTCCCTCGTGCTGCACTGTGGTTTCGGACCCCGCCAGCGGTGGCTGCGGGGCTTCTCCCGGTCCTGGGGACGGCGATGTCCAGCCGGGCATGTTCAGACCGATACTACTGGGAGCCTCTGGGAATGGGCTCCATCGGCGGGTCCGGAGGATTACTTTGTCCTAACGATCCGCCGATCGCGCACGGGTGCCGGGAGCCGCCGGAGGGCGGAGGAACCGTGCCGTTTAGGTGATTCCACCGGTGCTCGGCTATGCTGGACTCTGCTGTTCACAACACCTGCGCCTGGCGTACGGAGTTGGGATCTCGAGATGCGCGAGTGGCGGAACGGCAGACGCGCTGGCTTCAGGTGCCAGTATCCGAAAGGGTGTGGGGGTTCAAATCCCCCCTCGCGCACACTGTACGACGACGAAGGGCCCCCGCTGTGCGGGGGCCCTTCGTCGTAGGTGGCGGGTGATGTCAGCGGAAGTCGCGCGAGCGGGTGGTGGCCTTGAGCTGCAGGACCTCGATGCGGTCCGCGACCACGTTAACGATCCCCTCGGAGGACCGCTCGAGGACTCCGCGGACGATCACGCTGCTGGCTTCCCGTGCCACGCGGCGGTAGCGCTGCCAGACGCCCACGGAGCAGATCACGTTCACCAGCCCCGTCTCGTCCTCGAGATTCATGAAGGTGATGCCGCTCGCCGTCGCGGGCCTCTGCCGGTGCGTCACCACTCCCGCCACCTCGATGCGGCGCCCGGAATCCGCGGTCTTCAGCTGGGCGGCGGTCAGGGCGCCCCGGCGTTCCAGCCTGCCCCTGGCGTGGCGCACCGGATGGTCGTCCGGGGTGATGCCGGTGGACCAGAGATCGGACCCCACCTTGTCGATGTCGGAGAGCTCGGGCATCAGCGGAGGCTGGATATACACGGCGGTCCCCTTGATCTGGCCCTCACGCTCGGTGGAGGCCGGGCCGGCGTTCCACAGTGCCTCGCGGCGGCTCAGACCCATCGAGTCGAAGGCACCCGACGCCGCAAGGGCCTCGAGCTGGCCTGCATTGGCGCCCGTGCGCCGTGCCAGGTCCGGCATGTCCTCGTAGGGTCCGTTCCGTTCCCGCTCGGCGACGATCCTCTCCGCGAGCTTCACCCCGAGCGATTCCACGCTGGCGAGCCCCAGCCGCACCGCGTAGTTGCCGTCACGGCGGTGGGGGGTCGAATCGAAGGGTGTGTCCTGATCGAAGTATCCGACCGGGGCCTGTTCCTCCTCGGTGCAGCAGTCCATGCCGGTGGTCCGCCCGCGGGGGTCCTCCGGTGGCTCGTAGCCCTCGAGCGGCTCGAGGTCGGCGTGCACCCCGGAGTGCAGGATGTCGGGGCGCAGGACGACGGCGCCGTGCCGCCGGGCGTCCGCGACGAGCGTCTGCGGGGAGTAGAACCCCATGGGCTGCGCGCGCAGGAGCGAGGCGAGGAACGCGCCGGGATAGTGCAGGCGCAGCCAGGCGCTGACGTAGACCAGCAGTGCGAAGCTGATCGAGTGGCTCTCCGCGAACCCGAAGTTCGCGAAGGCGTGGATCTTGTTGTAGATGGTGTCGGCGACGTCGCCGGTGATCCCGTTGGACGCCATGCCCTCGTACAGCTTGGCCTTGAGGGAGTCGATCCGCTCCTCGCCCCGCTTGGATCCCATGGCACGGCGCAGGAGGTCGGCGTCCGCGCCGCTGCAGCCGCCCACCACCATGGCCATCTGCATGAGCTGCTCCTGGAAGAGCGGCACCCCGAGGGTCCGTTCCAGGACGGGCTTGAGGTCGGGGTGGATGTACCGGACCTCCTCCTCGCCCATCTTCCGCTTGATGTAGGGGTGGACCGCGCCGCCCTGGATGGGGCCGGGCCGCACGAGGGCCACCTCGATCACGAGGTCGTAGAACTGGCGGGGCTGCAGGCGCGGGAGCATGCCCATCTGCGCGCGGCTCTCCACCTGGAAGACCCCTACCGAGTCGGCGAAGCACAGCATGTCGTAGACGCCCTGCTCCTCCTTGGGGATGGTGTGCAGCTCCCACACCTCGCCGAAGTGCCGCTCCACGAGGTCGAAGTTGTACTGGATGGCCGCGAGGATGCCGAGGCCCAGCAGGTCGAACTTCACCAGCCCCATCCACGCGCAGTCGTCCTTGTCCCACTGCAGGACCGTCCTGCCCTCCATCCGGCCATGCTCGATGGGGCATACTTCTCCCACGGGCCGGTCGGTCAGCACCATCCCGCCCGAATGGATGCCCAGGTGGCGCGGGAACTTCAGGACCTCCTGCGCGAGGTCCACCACCGCGTCCGGTATGTCGTGGTCACTGCTCGAGACGAGTCCGCCCCACCGCTCGATCTGCCGGGACCAGGCATCCTGCTGTCCCGGACTGTGACCCAGGGCCTTCGCCATGTCGCGGACAGCGAACTTGGGGCGGTACGTGATGACGTTGGCCACCTGGGCGGCATTGAAGCGACCGTACTTCCGGTAGACGTACTGGATGACCTCCTCGCGGCGGTCCGAGTCGAAGTCCACGTCGATGTCCGGCTCCTCGTCCCGCATGCTCGAGAGGAACCGCTCGAAGGGCAGCTGGTACTTGATGGAGTCCACGGCCGTGATCTCGAGCAGGTAGCAGACCGCCGAATTGGCCGCCGATCCCCGCCCCTGGCACAGGATGCCGTGGCGGCGCGCGTAATGCACGAGGTCGTGGACGATCAGGAAGTAGCCCGGGAACTTCTTCTCCTCGATCACCTCCAGTTCGCGTTCGATCCGCTCGCGGACATCGGCCCGCCCCCCGTACAGCCTGTCGGCGCCCTGCCAGACGAGTTCGCTCAGGTAGCTCATCTGGGTGTGGCCCTCGGGGAGGTCGATGGTCGGGAGCCCGGGCCGGACGCTCCGGAGCGTGAAGGAGAGATCGGAGGCGATGTCCACGGTGCGTTCCACCGCTCCGGGATAGTCCCTGAACCGCCGCGCCATCTCGGCTCCGCTGCGCAGGTGGGCGGCGGCGGCCGCGGGGAGCCAGCCGTCCATCTGGTCGAGGCTCCGGCGCGCCCGGACGGCGGCCAGGGCGGAGGCGAGCCGGTGCTGCTTCGGGGTGGCGTAGTGCACGTTGTTGGTGGCCACGGTGGGCAGTCCCAGCCGGGCGGCGACGGCGGCCAGGGCGTCGTTGTGGGCGGTGTCGAGCGGGTTGCCCTGGTTGATGAGCTCGACGGCGACCGCCTCGCGGCCGAACAGCTCGACGAGCGTCCTCAGCTCGGCCTCGGCCGCGGCCTCACCCTCCGCGACGAGAGCCGAGCGCACGGCCCCCTTCCGGCATCCGGTGAGGACCATCCACTGGCCGTCGGCGTGCCCGGCAAGACTCTCCAGGCTGTAGCGGGGTTTCCCCTTCTCGGCTCCGGCAGCCAGCTGGGCCTCGGTGATGGCCGTGGACAGCCGGTGGTAGCCGGCGGATCCGCGGGCGAGGACCAGCAGGTGCCGCCCTTCGGGGTCGGCTTCCCCGTTCTGCGGTCCGGACAGGTCGAGGGACAGCTCCGCGCCGTACAGGGTCGAGAAGCCCGGGTACTTCTCGGCGGCCTCCGCGAAGTGCACCGCACCGTACAGTCCGTCGTGGTCGGTGAGGGCCATACCGCTGAGCCCGAGCCGCTGGGCCTCCTCGGCGAGGTGTTCGGGGCTCGACGCGCCGTCGAGGAAACTGAAATTGGAGTGGACGTGCAGCTCCGCGTACGGCACCACGGGACCCTCGGGAGCGGGGGCCTCCGCGGGAGCAGTGTAGGGCTGGCGCTTCCGCGACCAGGCGGGGCTGTCCCCGCCGTCGGCCCCCGGGGGAGGTGCTCCAGGGCGGGTGGCCGAGAGGTTCCGTTCGAAGTCCGACCACGGGATCGGCGGGTTGTTCCAGCCCATGGCGTCCCTCCCTGTCTGGATGTCTTCTGTCCGGCTGCCCGGATGTCGTCGCGGTGGCGGCCGCCGTCAGTCGTAGCCGGCTTCGACCCACCACGCATGGTCCTCGAGCAGCAGCAACCAGGCGGATCCTGACCGGTCCACGAGCTGGAAGCGGTTGAGTACGCGCCCCTTCGGGTCCCACCAGCGCTCGTTGATCGGCCAGGGCCCGGCCCACGAGTGCACGGGCCGCCGGCCGTCGTCCGGCCCGGCGCTGAAGAAGGCAGGATCGGCGCTCAGGAGTCCGCGGGAATCCACGTCCACCGGGTTGCCGCGGGAATCGACGACGGCGGCGGGCACGGGAGCGGCGTACACGGTGGCCGGGGCCGGTCCGGGAAGCCGGCCGGGCCAGGGCTGGTGGCGGTCCCTCGCCGGCACCTTGGCGGACGGCTGCCGACCGGCCGGGGCATCACCCCACGGGATGTACACGCGGCGGTCCGCCAGGAGCCGCCCTCCGGCGATCACGGCGGTGAGCACGGCGCCGTGACCCAGCATGCTCTGCACGCGGGCCAGTCCGTGGTGGATCCCTTCGTCCGGTCCCGTCCCCCACAGGCCGTCCGCGTGGTCGCCGAGGTCCTCGACGATTGCGGGGACGACGTGGACCCGGGTGATGCCCGAGGTCAGTCCGTGATCGGTCGCGTTGGTGCCCTGGAGCTGCCAGCGCACGCGGTCCACGACGTCGTCGGCGTCGAACCAGCGCGGGTGCTGCCACCGGCGCTCGGACGTCTCACCGGACTCCGTGTGCAGCGTGACGTGCAGTGCGGTACACACGAGCCCCGCCTCGCGGAGTGTGTCGACGAATTCGCCGGCCCTGGTCCGGAACGCGAAGGCGAGCTGGTCGATGCGGGCGAGGGGCGGCTCGAAATCGGCGAGGGTGTCGAGGTGGGGTGGTGGCGTGCGGGCGACGACCCTCCGGTGGTCCACCCCGCTCGCCTGGCGGTGGGCGATGGCCCCCTCGATGCCGAAGCGGTTGCGGACGTCGGAGGCTTTCAGCGCCGCGAAGTCGCCGAGGGAACGGATGCCGAGGCGCTTGAGCAGCACGGTGAGCCGGGGTTGTCCGAGGACTTCCAGGGGATAGCTCGCAAGGAACCACGCCGAGCCGCCCGGCGGGATGATCACCAGCTGCTCGACGTCGTCGTCCAGCTCGTCGGTGGCCCTGGCCGCCTGTTCGGCGGCGAACGGCCCGTCCGCGATGCCGATCCGCACGTCGGTGAGGCCGATGGCGGCGAGGGCCTGGAAGACCACGTCCGCGGCGTTGCGCTCGCTGCCGTAGTAGCGTGACGGCCCCTTGATCCTGATAGCGCACAGTCCCGGACGGAGGGCCTGGACCCCGGGCAGGATGGCCTCCACGGCCACGATCACGGGTTCGAAGGTGCGTTCGTCGAGCGACGGGTCGTAGGGGAGGGACACGAGCCCCGTGCTGCGCGCCTGGGCCTCGCGGATGCGCAGGCCCCGCTTCACGCCGTCCTGCCGCGCCGCCGGGGAACAGGCGAAGACCTCCCCGCGGTCCACGAGGACGAGGGCTGCGTCGGCGGGCAGCGCGTGCTCGCGCAGCGCCGCCGTGATGGGCCAGTCGGGGCACCAGAGCACCATGGTCCGGGTGGCCGGAGCAGCGCCCGAAGGCTGGGTGGACCCCATGGACCGGGCGGGATCGGTGGGTCGGGCGGGAAGACCGGACGTCATGAGGACTTCAGGAGCCGGGGCTCGAACAGGGTCCCGGCTGCCGGACCGGACGCATCCGGTCTGCCGTCGTCCTGTGATCCCTGTGGCAGGACCGCGCCCTGGGACGCCGTTCCCGCCGGGGCGCCGTGCAGGTCCGTGAGTTGCACATAGGCGTGGCGGAGCCGCCCCGAGGGCTGGGTAGCGGTGATCTTCATGGAGCGTGCCCTCAGGTGGCCGGTTCCCGAGCCGAGGCCCTCCCAGGCGCTCTCGGCCACGCCGATGGTCGAATCGCTCGGCTTCCAGGCACCGAGGGTGATCAGGGCCGCGCCGCGCTGGCGCAGCCTCGCCTTCAGGCGGGCTTCCTCCGTGGGGGTGAGATGGTCCGGGGAGCGGGTCAGGACGATCGAGACGACGTCCACGAGGGCTGCCGTGACGGGTAGCCACTGGGCCCCGGGATCGGGGACCAGGACGAGGCGTTCGAGGTTGATGCCGAAGGCCTGCGCCGCCTCCACGCTGAAGTCCGGCATGCCGACGACGCTGCACCACGCGCCCGTCGCGGAAGGGCCCGCGAGCATGGCCATGGCGAGGAAGGTGGAGTTCCGGACGGCGTACGAGCCGCCGGACTGGAGGCCGCCGCCGGGCAGGATCCGCGCGAGGGCCGGAACCGTGGGCAGCCGGCGGGAATCGAGCCTGCTGGCCTGCATGCCGTTGATGCGGGCCTGGAGATCCAGGGTGATCTCGGCTGCTGAAGCCCCGCGGCGGGCGGTGGAGCCCGGGTGGTGTGCGTCCCCGGAGTCGGGAGAGGGCTCATCCCATTCGAGGGAACGGCCGGCAGCTGGAGGCGTCACTCCCTAATATTCGAATAGGTGTTCTATTAAGTCAATCAGTGTCGATGGGCCGGGAATTCCTGTTCACGGTGTAGGGAGATGCACCGGTCGCCCGCCCTCGAACGGCTTTTCCGAGGCCTCAGGCGTCGGTGGACCCGCGGGCGGCATCGCGCTCCTTGACCCGTGCGGCCTCCGCGCGGACCGCGGCCTGGGTGGACCGCTCGCTGACCAGCCAGGCCGGCGGATCCTGCAGGAGTGCGGTGATCTGCTCGCTCGTCAGGGGATCGGTGACCCCGCCCCGGGCAAGCCCGCTGATGGAGATGCCGAGCTTCTGCGCGACCACGGGACGCGGGTGCGGGCCGGTGCGGCGCAGTTCGGCGAGCCACTCCGGCGGGGACTGCTGCAGTTCGTTGAACTCCGCGCGGGTCAGCTCGGTCTCCTGGAAGTCCTGGGGAGCGGCGGGCAGGTAGATGCCCAGTTTCTTGGCCGCAGTGGCGGGCTTCAGGGTCTGAGGGGTCCTCGGGGGGTTCATGGTCCCAGCTTAACGGTCACGTCCTTCCGGCACGGGGAGGCGCTACTGTGATGGGGTGTCCGCCGATCAGCCCCGAACCCTGTCCGTGGGCTTCGTGCCGGGCGTGACGCCGGGCAAGTGGGTGGCCCGCTGGCGCGAGCGGCATCCGGAGGTACCCCTCGAGCTCCACCAGCACGACGACGCCGTGGCGGCGCTCCGGGACGCCTCCGACGACGTCGTCTTCGTACGCCTTCCCGTGGACCGTACCGGACTGCACCTGATCCCCCTCTACGAGGAGCAGCCTGTGGCCGTCATGTCCCGGGAGAACGAACTCTCGCTCTACGAGGACGTGCCGCTCGGGGAACTCGAGGGGGAGGACCTGCTCGACGTCGCCGCGTGCGGCGGCCCGAAGACGGCCGTGGAGGTGGCGGCCTCGGGCGCCGGCGTCGTCGTCCTGCCGATGTCCCTCGCCCGCCTGTACGCGCGGAAGGACGCCGTGCACCGCCCCGTCCCCGGCCTGCCCGCCACGACGATCGGCATCGCCTGGCGGACGGAGGACGAGTCCGACGACGTCGAGGAGTTCATCGGGATCGTCCGGGGGCGGACGGCCCAGAGCTCGAGGCAGCCATCCCAGCGCGAGGCACCGAAGAAGAGCGCAGCGCAGAAGGCGGCGGCCAAGAAGGCCGCGGCACAGGGGAGCGGCGGGGGCAGGGCCCCCAAGGGCGCCGGGAGACCGCAGCAGGGGAAACCGGCCCGCCCCTCGGGCACGCGGGGCAAGCGGCGCTGACGGCCTCCGCGCCGGGCGGCGGTGCAGAATGGACCTGCCCTCCGGTCGCGTCGACGCGCCGGAACCGCCCGCCATCCCCTGGAGCAGCCCATGGACGCAGACGTCCTCGTCATCGGTGCAGGACTCGCCGGCCTCGTCGCCAGTAACGAGCTGGTGAGGGCGGGCAGGACGGTCGCCATCGTGGAGCAGGAGAACGCCCACAACCTCGGCGGCCAGGCGTTCTGGTCCTTCGGCGGGATCTTCCTAGTCGACACACCCATGCAGCGGCGCCTGGGCGTGAAGGACTCGTTCGACCTCGCCTGGCAGGACTGGCAGGGCTCCGCCGGCTGGGACCGGTTCGACGGCGACCTGCCGGAGGACGAGTGGGCCGCCCGGTGGGGCCGCGCGTACGTCGAGTTCGCCGCGGGTGACAAACGGCCCTGGCTCCAGGAGCAGGGCGTGAGGTTCACGCCGCTCGTCGGCTGGGCCGAACGGGGAAGCGGGACGGCGGCAGGCCACGGCAACTCCGTGCCGCGGTTCCACGTGCCGTGGGGCACGGGGACCGGGATCTCCGAGCCCTTCGCCGACAAGGCGCGGGCGGCCGCGGAGGAGGGATCGCTGACCTTCCACTTCCGCCACCGCGTGGACGGGCTCATCCTGGACGGGGACACCGTGACCGGCGTGCACGGGACGGTCCTGGCGGCCGACGACGCCGCCCGCGGCGTCTCCTCGAACCGGGAGGCCGTCGGTGGGTTCGAACTGCGGGCGCAGGCCGTGGTGATCGCCAGCGGCGGGATCGGCGGCAACCACGAACAGGTGCGTGCGTGGTGGCCCCCACGCCTCGGCACGCCGCCGTCGAGGATGATCACCGGCGTGCCGGAGCACGTGGACGGCAGGATGCTCGACATCGCAGCCGACGCCGGCGTGCGCCTGGTCAACCGGGACCGCATGTGGCACTACACCGAGGGCGTGCGGAACTGGAACCCGGTGTGGCCGCAGCACGGCATCCGGATCCTGCCCGGTCCGTCCTCGATGTGGTTCGACGCGCTCGGGCGGCGCCTGCCCGCTCCCGGCCTGCCCGGACACGACACCATCGGGACGTTGAAGATCCTCCGCACCACCCCGGACCTCGCGCAGCACGACCACTCGTGGTTCATCCTGACGCAGAAGATGATCGAGAAGGAGTTCGCCCTGTCGGGCTCGGAGCAGAACCCCGATCTCACGGACCGGGACTGGAAGCTGCTGCTCCGGAGCCGGCTGGGCAAGGGGGCGCCGCCACCGGTGGAGGCGTTCAAGGAGAACGGCGAGGACTTCGTGGTCGCCGGCACCCTGCCGGACCTCGTGGACGCGATGAACGCACTGACCGACACCCCGCTGCTGGACGCCGGGCTCATCGAACGGCAGATCCGGCAGCGTGACGCGGAGATGGACAACGCCTACTCCAAGGACGCGCAGGTCATGAGCATCCACAATTCGCGCCGTTTCCTCGGGGACCGGCTGACCCGGACCGCGCCTCCCCACAAGATCCTCGATCCCGCTGCCGGCCCGCTGATTGCCGTGAAGCTGCACGTCATCACGCGGAAGACCCTGGGTGGCATCCAGACAGACCTGACCGGCAGGGCCTTCGACGCCGCCGGCAACCCGATCCACGGGCTGTACGCCGCGGGGGAGGCCGCCGGGTTCGGCGGCGGCGGCGCGCACGGGTACAACGCCCTCGAGGGGACGTTCCTGGGCGGGTGCATCTTCTCCGGCCGCACCGTGGGGCGTTCCCTCGCGGCGCTGCTGTAGGCGCCGCGGCCCTGCAGCAGCTGCGCACCCCAGGCGCAGGGGGGCGCGCCTAGGCCTGCGCCGGCTGGCCGTTGCTGGCCATCGTGCCCCCGTCCACCGGGAGCACGACGCCGGTGATGAAGCGGGCATCGTCGCTCGCGAGGAAGGTGATGGCGGCGGCGACCTCCTCCGGCAGGCCGCCGCGGCCGAGCGCTATGCGGCCGGCGAACTCGTCGGACAGCTCGTGCGGGTCGCCGTCCTCGGTCGTGAGGTCCGTCCAGATGAAGCCCGGGGCCACGGCGTTGACGCGCACCCCGTCCTTGCCGTGGTCCAGGGCGACGGCGCGCGTGAAGTTGCTGACCCCGCCCTTGGCGGCGTTGTACGCGCTCATGCGCCAGTCGGCGGCCACGCCGGACACCGAGGAGACGTTGACGATGCACCCCCTGCTCTCCAGCAGGTACTCCAGGGCGGCCTTCGTCCCGTAGAACACGCCGGAGAGGTCGGTCTCGATGACGCGATGCCACTCCTCGACGCTCGTGTCCTGCACGGTGCCCTGCGTGATGGTGCCCGCGTTGTTCACGAGGACGTCGAGCCGCCCGTACCGCTGCACGGTCTCCTGCACCATGACGGCCACCTGACCGTAGTCCGAGGAGTCCGTGGTCACCGCCGTCGCCCGGTCCTCGGGCAGGGACGCGACGACGGCGTCGATCTTGTCCGCGACGGAATCCGTCAGGACCACCCGCGCCCCCTCGGCGACGAAGCGCCGCGCCGTCGCCTCCCCGATACCCGAACCGGCGCCCGTCACGATGACGACCTTGTCCTCGAACCGCTGCTGCATGTCCACGCCCCCTAGTCCGTTGCTTCCGACTGGAGGTCGATGAACTGCCAGGCGTCGTCGTCGAGCCCGCCGTTGCCCGGTCCGCCCGCCTCGGTGACCGCCGTCCTCACGGACTCGGGCAGGTCCTCGGCACCGTTGTGCTCCCGGAGCCACTGCTTCGCGTCGATGTCCACGCGTGTCCACCACTGCTCTACGGGGTCCATTGCCTCGCTCCTCTCGTTTCCTCCACCGTGGCATCGTGCCCGTCCATGCCGCAACAGGTGCATGCGCTCCACGGAGGAGGCAGTACCTGCTAGCGGGTGTGCAGGGCCGGCCGCCGCGCAGGAGCACGAACCGGACACGGCAAGGGAGGCACCGGCCGGTGCCTCCCTTCCCGTCAGACCCCCGTCAGATCCCCGGTCGGGCGGGGGTACAGGGCGTCAGACCGTGGCGTGATCCGTGCCGACGGGCGTGACGACCTCGGCTGTCGGCTCCATGTTCTCGGCGTCGACCATCCACGCGTACTGCTCGAGCCGGGCGATGAAGCCGTGCAGCAGGTCGGCGGTGGTGGGATCCTCCTCGTCGATCTGGTCGTGGACCTCGCGCATGGTGTTCACGGCGGCGTTCAGCATATTGACCACGAGACCCACGGTGTCCTTGGTCGAGACGAGCCCGGCGGGGAACGGCTGGATCTTGGTGCCGTCGGCGACGGCGACACTGCGGCCGTCGGGGACGGCGTGCAGGGCGCGCATGCGCTCCGCCATCTCGTCGGCGAAGGTGCGGGCGTCGTCGATGATCTCGTCCAGCTGCAGGTGGAGGTCACGGAAGTTCTTGCCGACCACGTTCCAGTGGGCCTGCTTGCCCTGCAGGTGCAGTTCGATGAGGTCGACCAGCACGGCCTGCATGTTGTCCGTCAGGGTGGGTGAAGCCTTCATGAATCCTCCAGTGCTCGATTTCCTGCTCCGGGCGGGGTTCGGACACACCGATTCCCGCCGGATGGACTCCTTTCACCCTAGACCCGCGCGTTGGTCAATTCCACCGGATCTGCATACGCTAAGGGGACTTATGGTTAGCCGTGCCGCATTCCCGATCAGGGGGTGGCAACGGCGCCGGAGTCTCTACGAGGAGGAACCTTTTGGCTTCAGTGCAGGAATCTATCGACGTAGCAGTACCGGTGAGCACGGCCTACAACCAGTGGACCCAGTTCGAGAGCTTCCCGCAGTTCATGGGGGGCGTGGAGTCCATTACGCAGACCTCGGACACCCGGACGCACTGGGTGACGAGCATCGGCGGCGTCCGGCGTGAGTTCGACGCCGAGATCACCGAGCAGCACCCGGACGAGCGTGTGGCCTGGAAGAGCACCGACGGCGAGTCCCATGCCGGCGTGGTGACCTTCCACCGCCTCGACGCGACCACCACGCGGCTCATGGTGCAGATCGACTGGCACCCCGAGACCTTCACGGAGAAGATCGGCGCCGTGGTGAACGCCGACTCCGCCCAGGTGAAGGGCGACCTCAAGAGGTTCAAGCAGTTCATCGAGAAGAGCGGCGGGGAGACCGGCGCCTGGCGCGGGAACGTCGACGCCCCGCCGACGGGTGGCGGGGACGCCATGCCGGCGAACGATGCGCTGCCGGACACGTCCACCAACGACCCCGACTCGGGCGGACCGCGCGTCGGCTGACGCGCACCCGAACGGCACTCGAGGCGGATCCCCCAGGGGGTCCGCCTCGGGTCGTCCTAGGGGATGCGGCCCACCTCGATCGAGGCGATCGCCTCGGTGGCCTGTCGGGACAGGCCCGCCGAGATGGGTGAACTCTTCGCCGCCGCGGCAGCCTCGGCCTGCCCCTCGGCACTGACGGCGTACGTGCCGAAGGCCCGGACGACGACGGCGGTCGCCTCGTTCTCGTACCGCGCACAGTAGACGTGGTAGGACACCAGGACCAGAGGGTAGACGCCCGGCGCGGTGGTGGTGCGGTCGAGGTCGAGCGCGAGATCGTACTCCTGGCGGCCGGGGACGCGGGCCGCGAGATCGACGGCGGCGGCGGCCGCCTCGGAGCTCACCGGGACGTACGTGTCCCCGACCCGGAGGGCCACGCGCCCGAGCGGGTCCCCCACGGCGGAATCGTCGGCATAGGTGACGGCCCCCACCGTGCCGGCGACCGTGGTGACTACGCCGGCGTTGCCCTTGGCGTTCTCGTTCTCCAGGTCCGCCGGCCACATCCCGTCGGGCTCCTCCGGCCAGGCCTCGGGTGCCACCGCGTGCAGGTAGTCCGTGAAATTCTCGGTGGTGCCGGAGTCGTCGGACCGGCTCACGGCCGAGATGGGCCGGGCGGGGAGTTCCACGCCGGGGTTCTGGGCCGCGATCGCGGGATCGTTCCACATCGCGATCTCCCCGCGGAACATCCGGGCCACGGTCGCGGCATCGAGGTCCAGGGCTTCGATACCGGGCAGGTTGAACGCCACGCTGATGGGGGAGACGTAGGCCGGGATGTTGAAGGCGCCACCCGGACCGCACACCTCCGTGGACTCGGCACGCTCCTCGTCGTCGAGGTAGGCGTCCGATCCGGCGAAGCCCACGGCGCCGGCCAGCAGCGCACCGCGGCCGGCTCCCGAGCCGTCAGGCGAGTACTGCACCTGCGCCCGCGGGTAGAGGGTGGCGAATCCCGAGCGCCATGCGTCCATGGCCGGTCCCTGCGCGGAGGACCCGGAGGCGGTCACCGCTCCCTGCAGGCTCGTGTCCCCGCGCTGCGCCGCTGCTTCCTGCTCGGCACCCAGAGGGTAGTCCGAGCCACAGGCCGTGAGACCGAGGACGACGGCGAGGGACAGGGACGGTACGGCACGGCTTCTCACCCCAGCCACGTTACAGGTGGCGGAGGGGTGAACCTCAGGTGGACAGCAGGTGAACCCGCTGATCCGGTCCCGGGGTCAGCTCACCCGCGCCGCAGGCGGTAGCCGTCGCCCCGGTGCACGAGCCGGCGGCCACCACCGTCGTCGAGCTGGATCCACACCACGGAGGCGTCATCGGTCCTCATGTCCAGCACGCCGCACAGTTGCGTCCCTGCCGGGTGCTGGAAGGTGATCTGCTCGCCGCGCTTGAAGCCCGACCAGTCCTGGACGTCGTCAGTGCTGACCGGGGTGAGGGGGGCATTCATGGCGGGCCTTTCGGAAGCAGTCCGGGACCTCCCACGCTAACGGGCGCTCCTGAACGTCGCATGAACGCGCGCTGAAGGTTGTGGTGTCCCTCACACCCTCCCGATCAGAGCGTGCGCCAGTCCCCGCTGGTGAGGTGCGACCCCGCCTGCGGTCCCATGAGCAGCATCCCGCCGTCCACCACGAACGAGGCGCCGTTGACATAGCTGGAGGCCCCGGAGGCCAGGAAGGCGACGACGTCGGCGATCTCCTCCGGTGCGCCCGGCCGACCCACGGGGATCCCGGGGCGGTCCATGGTGCGGGGGTCCTCGTCGGCGGAGGCGTTCATCGGGGTGTTGATCTCCCCGGGAAGGACGGCGTTCGCGGTGATGCCCCGGTCCGCGAGCTCGAGCGCGATGGTGCGGATCAGCCCGCCGAGCCCGTGCTTGGAGGCGTCGTAGGCCGCTGAACCCACGCGCGGCTGCTCCTGGTGGACGCTGGTGACCGCGATGATGCGCCCGCCCCTGCCGCCGTCGATCATGTGCCGGGCGGCGCGCTGGATGCAGACGAAGGCGCCGTCGAGGTTCGCACCCATGGTGCCGCGCCAGGTGTCCCAGTCGGTCTCCATGAACATGGTGCCGCCGTTGACGCCCGCGTTGTTGACGAAGACGTCGAGGCCACCCAGCTCCTTCGCGAGCTGGTCGACGACGTCGCCGCAGGCGGGCGCGTCGGTGGTGTCGAGCTGCGCGACGGCGGCCCGGACGCCCTTCTCGCGGACGAGGCGCGCGGTCTCCTCGGCGCCCTCCTGGTCGGAGTGCCAGGTGACGCCGACATCGCAGCCCGCCGCTGCGAGGGCGATGGCGGTGGCCCGGCCGATGCCGGAATCGGAGCCGGTGACGATTGCTTTGGTGGGGGTGAAGTCCATGCCCCCATCCTTCGTGCCCGATGTGCGCCGCCGCAAGGGGGCCGTGGACCCGGAGCACCCCCGGGCCAGGAGCCCGGGGGTGCTGGTAGGGGGATCAGGACTCGACGGCGCCCTGCGTGCCGGAGCCCTTGACGGCGCTGGACTGGACCGGCGTGGAGGCGTCGCCGCTGACGATCTCGATCTTGCGCGGCTTCGCGCGCTCGCTGACCGGGATCGCGACGCTCAGGACGCCGTTCTCGTAGCGGGCGGAGATGCCCTCGGTGTCGACGCCCTGGCCCAGACTGAGCTGGCGGAGGAACGAGCCGCTCTCGCGCTCGCGGGTCAGCCACTTGACGCCCTCGGCGCTGCGCAGCGTGCGCTCGGCGCGGATGGTCAGGAGCTGGCCGTCCACGTCGATGTCGACCGATCCGGGGTCGATGCCCGGAAGGTCCGCGGAGAGGATGTAGTGGTCCTTCTCGCGGTAGAGGTCCATCGGCATGAGGCGGAGCCCGGGACGGCTCTCCAGGAGGGCGCCGGCAACGCGGTCCAGCTCACGGAACGGATCGAATTTGGCCACGGGAAACAACTCCTTCGCATATGCCACCGGGGAGGTGGAGGATTCCTGAAGGTTGAGCATCCTTCGCTCAACTACGAAAAATGTTAGCACTCACCCTTGGAGAGTGCTAAGAATTCTCCTGTTCGCTTCCAACGAACACACCCTCATGCAGGAAGGCCCGTACCGATGCATCGGTACGGGCCTTCCTGTAGCGCTGTCTCCAGCTGATCCTCGTGCCTGCGCGGGGCCTCGATCCCCGGGCCTTCCGCGTGTGAAGCGGATGCTCTACCAGACTGAGCTACACAGGCAACTGGTTCTCCAACAGCTTAGGGCATCGGGGCGCCGCGCCAAATTCCCCGGGATGCTCCTGGCCGATCCCGGGATGTCCGGGTACGCGCTGGTCATGGCTCCGTCACCTCAGTAGCCTGAAGGAAAGCCTGCTGATCATCCGCTACCGCCGGTACGGCGACGACGAAGGGACCGCACCATGGACAACCAGGACCTGCTGCAGCGCATCCAGGCACTCGTTCAGGAGGAGCACGAGCTCCGCGAGCAGCCGCAGGACGCCGGCGCCGGCGAGGCGCACCAGGAGCATACGGCGCGCCTGAGGAAGGTGGAGGAGGACCTCGACCAGTGCTGGGACCTGCTCCGCCAGCGCCGTGCGAAGGCCGACGCCGGGGAGAACCCCGCCGACGCGGACGTACGCCCCGTCAGCCAGGTCGAGGGATACCGCCAGTAGCGACGTCAGGGCGGCGCTACCGCGGTGCCCTCCGGTCAGCCCCGGCAGGTCGCCCGCGTCAGGGCCCGCACCCGCGTCAGCGGGCCTTCCGCAGCAGCCAGGAGAGCGTCAGGGACCCGGCGCTGCGCCGGAAGCCGCTCTGCCCGGAGATCACCTCCAGCGCCGCCCAGACCGCGAGGCAGGCGGAACTCGCGAGGCGGAGCCGCTCGCGGTTGCGTTCCTCGAGCGCCATGAAGGAGGCGGCGCCGAGCAGCGCCCACCCGAGGATCGGCGCGTTCGGTTTCAGCACGACGGTCTGGCGGCCGAGGCTGTCGGTGAGGAATCCCATCATGCGCCCTTCTTCTTGGAGGTGCCGGCGGCCTTCGTGCCGCCGGCCTTCTTCTCGCGGTTCTTCTCGACGCTGCGGCGCAGGGCCTCCATGAGGTCGAGCACGTTGTCGTCGTCGTCGTCCTTGCTCACACCGAAGGTCTCCTCGGTGTCGATCGTGTCCCCCTTCTCGATCTTCGCGTCGATCAGGGTGCGCAGCTGCACCTGGTAGTCGTCACTGAAGCTCTCCGGGTCGAAATCGGTGGAGAAGGAGTCGACGAGGGCCGCGGACATCTGCTTCTCCTTCGCGGAGATGCGCACCTTCTCCTCGAGGGCGGGGAAGGAGGCCTCGCGCACCTCGTCGTCCCACAGCAGCGTCTGGAGCATGAGGACGTCCCCGCGGACACGCAGCGCGGCCAGCCGGCTCTTCTGCCGCAGGGAGAACTGCACGATCGCGGTGCGGTCCGTCTCCTCGAGCGTGCGCCGCAGCAGCACGTACGCCTTGGTCGAGGTGCTGTCCGGTTCGAGGTAGTACGAGCGGTCGAACATGACCGGATCGATCTGGTCGCTCGGCACGAACTCCACCACCTCGATCTCCCTGCTCCTCTCCACCGGCAGGGACGAGAGGTCCTCCTCGGTCAGGACCACGGTGTGCTCGCCGTCGTCGTACGCCTTGTCGATGTGTTTGAAGTCGACCACCTCGCCGCAGATCTCGCACCGCCGCTGGTAGCGGATCCGGCCGCCGTCCTCGTCGTGCACCTGGTGGAGGGGGATGTCGTGGTCCTCGGTGGCGCTGTAGACCTTGACCGGTACGTTGACCAGCCCGAACGCGACCGCACCCTTCCAGATGGCTCTCATGGGTCAAGTGAACACCAAGCAGGCTTAGCATGCCAGAGGGTCCGGGCCGCCCGCCCCTAGACTTGAGGGGTGACTTCCGAGACCGTAGAGCCCATCGTCAGCAAGACCACGAGCGACGACGGCGGCACCGTGCTGCGCCTGGAATTCCAGTTCGCGTTCCCTCCGACCGTGCTGTGGAAGCACCTGACGGACGCCGACAAGCTGAAGTACTGGTTCCCCTGCGAGATGGAGTTCGAGCCGCGCAAGGACACGGAGATCCTGTTCCGGTACGCGGACCAGAAGCCCCTGCGCGGGACCGTCCTCGAGGCCGAGCGGCCGGGCGTGCTCGCCTACACCTGGGAGCGGGACAGCCTGCGCTGGGACCTCACGCGCACGGGCGACAACGGCACGCAGCTCGTGCTGCTCCTGACCCCGGGCAGCCCCCGGCACTCGGCCACCATGGCCGCCGGCTGGCACCTGACCATCGCCGGGCTCGACGACTTCCTCAACAAGCGCAACCTCGGCCAGGACCCCTCGCTCTGGGACGTCTACGTGAACCGGTACCGCGAGCAGTTCGGGGACTGACGGGGCCGGGCGGACCCGCCCGCGGAATCTTCGCTGGACCGCCACCGGCATCCGGTCGAGACTGGGGGCATGGTTCCTCCCCGCACGGCGCGGCAGCAGACCGTCACCGTGGACGGGCGCACACTGCGTCTCTCCAACCTGGACAAGGTGCTCTACCCGGCGAGCGGGACCACCAAGGCGGACGTCCTCGCCTACTACGCGGCCGTCGCCCCGCATCTCATCCATCATGCCGGCGGGCGCCCGGCCACCCGGAAACGCTGGGTCCACGGCGTGGGGACGCCCGGGGAACCGGGCGAGATGTTCTTCCAGAAGAACATCGACGAGAACGCTCCGGCGTGGGTGCCGCGCAACGCGATCCAGCACAAGGACCACACGAACGTGTACCCGATGGTGAACGACCTCGCGACCCTCACGTGGCTCGGGCAGATCGCGGCACTCGAGATCCATGTGCCGCAGTGGCGTTTCACGGCGGACGGCGCCCGGGGCAATCCTGACCGCCTCGTGCTGGACCTCGACCCCGGTCCCGGTGCCGGGGTGGCCGACTGCGCCGCAGTGGCACTGCTCGCACGGCCCATCCTGCAGGGCATGGGACTCGAGCCGCTCCCCGTGACCAGCGGCTCCGAGGGGATCCACCTCTACTGCGCCCTCGACGGCCGCCAGACCTCCGAGCAGGTGTCCGCCGTCGCCCGCGAACTCGCCCGGGCCCTCGAGGCCGACCACCCCGACCTCGCGGTCAGCGATATGAAGAAGGCGCTGCGCTCGGGCAGGGTGCTCGTCGACTGGAGCCAGAACAACGCGAACAAGACGACCGTGAGCCCGTATTCGCTCCGCGGGCGTACCGAGCCGACCGTCGCCGCCCCGCGCACCTGGGAGGAGCTCGACGGCGGTGAGGACCTCCGGCACCTGGACTACCGGGACGTCATGCAGCGCGTCCTGGACCTCGGGGACCTCCTCGCCCCGGCGACGACGCGCACGGCCGGGAACGACGCCGGGAGCGGTGCTGCGCCGACGGACCGCCTGTCCACCTATCGGGCGATGCGCGACGCAGCGAAGACGCCCGAGCCGGTCCCGGAGGCGGTGGGGCCCTCGGGGGGCAACAGCTTCGTGATCCAGGAGCACCATGCCCGCCGTCTCCACTACGACTTCCGGCTCGAACACGAGGGCGTCCTGGTGTCATGGGCCATCCCGAAGGGTCCACCGCTGACTCCGAGCAGGAACCACCTGGCCGTGCAGACCGAGGACCACCCCCTCGAGTACGGCTCGTTCGCGGGAAGTATCCCGAAAGGGGAATACGGCGCGGGGGAGGTGTCCATCTGGGACGCGGGCACCTACGAGCTGGAGAAGTGGAGGGACGGCAAGGAAGTCATCTGCACGCTGCACGGCAGGCCGCACGGCGGCCTCGCGCAGGCCGGTACGGCCATCCGCCGCTACGCCCTCATCAACACCGGGGGTGGAGCGGGCGGCAGGAGCAACTGGCTGATCCACCTCATGAAGGACCAGCCCGCGCAGGCGCAGGACGATCCTGAGGGCGCCACCTCCGACCCTTCGGTGTCCCTGTCCGCACCCTCCCCGTCCTCCGCTCCTTCGGCGTCCTCCGCACCGGATGCGCTGGAGGAGCCGGTGCTCGCCGGCCCCCGGAGGGAGGCCGTCCGGCCCATGCTGGCCACGCTCGGCTCCGAGCAGACCATCCCCGATCCCGAGGCCTGGGCCTATGAGATGAAGTGGGACGGGGTGCGCTGCATCGTGCAGGTCCGGGACGGGGCGGTGACCCTGGTCAGCCGCAACGGGATCGACACCACGCTCGTCTACCCGGAGCTCGGGGACCTGGGGCACTACCTCAGCGCCGACAGCGCCGTCCTCGACGGTGAGATCGTGGCCCTC
Source organism: Arthrobacter sp. MDT2-16 (assembly GCF_054510925.1). NCBI lineage: Bacteria > Bacillati > Actinomycetota > Actinomycetes > Micrococcales > Micrococcaceae > Arthrobacter > Arthrobacter sp. MDT2-16. The sequence continues at coordinate 29,625 of NZ_JBTNDP010000008.1, read as the reverse complement.
GACGCACGGGGCCGGCCCGATTTCGGTCTGCTCCAGACACGCATGAAGCTGACCCGCCGCGCCGAGATCGAGGCGGCCCGCCAGGTGACGCCCGTCCGCCTGATGCTCTTCGACCTGCTCGACCTCGAGGGCAACGACCTCACCCGCCTCGAGTACCGGCAGCGGCGCGAACTGCTCGAGAAGGCCGTCGACGAGGCGGACGACGGTCATGTGCAGGTCCCTCCGATCCTCGATGCGACGCTCGCGGAAGCTGTCGAGGCGAGCAGGCAGCTCGGCCTCGAGGGGATCATGGCCAAGCGCCTCACCGGCGACTACCAGCCCGGGGCGCGGTCATCGTCGTGGGTGAAGATCAAGCACCTGCGCACGCAGGAGGTCGTGGTGGTGGGCTGGCGGCCCGGCAAGGGCACCCGCGCCTCGAAGATCGGGTCACTGCTCGTCGCGGTGCCCGACGGTGTCGACCTGCGCTATGTGGGGCGTGTGGGATCCGGGCTGACCGAGCGGGACCTCGCGGAGGCCGGTGCCCGCCTGAAGAAGCTGGGGCGGAAGACCGCACCGCTCGACGACGTGCCGGGCATCGACGCGTCCGACGCGCACTGGGTCCGGCCCGCCCTCGTGGGGGAGGTCCAGTACAGCGAGCACACCGGCAGCGGTCGTCTCCGTCATCCCGTCTGGCGCGGCTGGAGGCCCGACAAGACGCCGTCCGACGTCGTCGTCGAACTCTGATCCACGCCCATCCACCGAATATCACCCAGGAGGCATACATGAGCACTCTCGATATCCAGGCACTGGACGCCTGGTGGCGGGCTGCCAACTACGTCTCGGTGGGCCAGATCTACCTCCGCGACAACGCCCTGCTGACACGGCCGCTCACGGGGGAGGACGTGAAGGCGCGGCTGCTGGGTCACTGGGGCACCACGCCCGGGCTCAACTTCATCTACACGCACCTGAACCGCGTGATCGCCGAGCGCGGGCAGGAGATGCTGTTCGTGACAGGGCCCGGCCACGGCGGACCGGCGGTGGTGGCCAACGCCTGGCTCGAGGGGACGTACTCCGAGATCTACAGCAGCATCGGCAAGGACGGTGCGGGGCTCGACGCGTTGTTCAAGCAGTTCAGCTACCCCGGCGGCATCCCCTCCCACGCCGCGCCCGAGTCACCCGGATCCATCCACGAGGGCGGCGAGCTGGGCTACACGCTCATGCACGCCTACGGGGCCGTCTTCGACAACCCCGGGCTCGTCGCCGTCGCGGTGGTGGGCGACGGCGAGGCGGAGACCGGGCCGCTGGCCACGAGCTGGCACTCGAACAGCTTCCTGGATCCGACGGTCGACGGCGCGGTGCTACCGATCCTGCACCTCAACGGCTACAAGATCGCCAATCCCACCGTGCTCGCCCGCATGCCCGAGGAGCAGCTGCGGCAGCTGATGTACGGCTACGGGTACGAGCCGCATTTCGTCACGGTGTCCGACCCCACGGCCACGGAGGCCGCCCACCGCGACTTCGCGGACGTGCTGGACGCCTGCATGGACAGTATCCACACCCTCCAGGAGGCGGCGCGGACGCCCCTGGCGGGTGCGGACGTCGCGGAGGCCCGGTGGCCCATGATCGTGCTGCGTTCCCCGAAGGGCTGGACGGGACCGGCGGTGGTGGACGGCAAGGCCGTGGAGGGCACGTGGCGTTCCCACCAGGTGCCGCTCTCGGAGATCCACAGCAACGAGGACCACCTGCGCCAGCTCGAGGACTGGATGCGGTCCTACGATCCGGCGTCGCTCTTCACCGGGACGGGGGAACTCCGGCCGGAGATCGCCGCGCTGGCCCCCGACGGCGACCTCCGGATGAGCGCCACGCCCTACGCCAACGGCGGGTGGCTCCTCCGCGACCTCGTGCTGCCCTCGTACCTGGAGCACGCCGTGGAGGTGCCGCATCCGGGCACGGAGAAGGCGAGCCCGATGATCACCGTCGGCGGCTACCTCCGCGACATCATCGAGCGCAATCCCCACACCTTCCGCCTGTTCGGTCCGGACGAGACGGCGTCGAACCGCCTGTCCGCCGTGTTCGAGGTGACGGACAAGGTCTGGCAACCGCGCCTGGAGGACGTCGACGAGCACCTCGCACGGTCCGGGCGGGTCATGGAGGTCCTCAGTGAGCACCTGTGCCAGGGCTGGCTCGAGGGCTACCTGCTGACGGGACGCCACGGGGTCTTCAACTGCTACGAGGCCTTCGTGCACATCGTCGACTCGATGTTCAACCAGTTCGCCAAGTGGCTCAAGGTCCACCGGACGCTGCCCTGGCGGCAGCCCATCGCCTCGTTCAACTACATGCTCTCCAGCCACGTCTGGCAGCAGGACCACAACGGCTTCTCCCACCAGGACCCCGGCTTCATCGACCATGTGATGAACAAGAAGGCGGACGTCATCCGGGTCTATCTCCCGCCGGACGCCAACACGATGCTCGCGGTCACCGAGCACTGCATGAAGACCCGCGACACCATCAACGTGATCGTGACCGGCAAGCAGCCCACGCCCACCTGGCTGGGCCCCGAGGAGGCGCTCCTGCACGTCAGGCGCGGCATCGGCATCTTCGGCTTCGCGGGGTCGGAGGAGCCCGGGGTGGAGCCCGACGTCGTCCTCGGATGTGCCGGTGACGTCCCGACGCTCGAGACCGTGGCCGCCGCGCGCCTGCTGGCCGCGGGCGTCCCCGGGCTGAAGATCCGGGTGGTCAACGTCGTCGACCTCATGCGCCTGCAGGACAGCTCGGAGCACCCGCACGGGCTCTCGGCCCGCGATTTCGACACCCTGTTCACGACGTCGAAGCCCGTGGTCTTCGCCTACCACGGCTACCCGTGGCTCATCCACCGGCTGACCTACCGGCGCACCAACCACGCGAACCTCCACGTGCGCGGGTATAAAGAGAAAGGCACCACCACGACGCCGTTCGACATGGCGATGCTGAACCAGATCGACCGGTTCCAGCTGGCCATGGACGTGATCGACCGCGTACCGGCCCTCGGCGCCACCCAGGCCCGTTTCCGGCAGGACCTGCAGGACCAGCGGCAGCGCGCCTGGCAGTACACGCGCGACGCCGGGAAGGACCTCGAGTCCATCACCGGCTGGATGCTCGACGAATCTTCGCCGGACGAGGCGAAGTAAAACCCGTGGTCCCCGACCAGAAGGAGAACACCCTATGACCGAGTCCCGCATTTCCTCGACCCGCACCATCGATGCACCCGCCGGTGCCATCTTCGACATCCTGTCCGATCCCGCCCGCCATGCCGCACTCGACGGCTCGGGCATGGTGCAGTCGGACAGCAAGTCGGACCGCATCACCGCCGTGGGCCAGGTGTTCACCATGAACCAGCAGTGGGACAAGATGGGTGGTGACTACCAGACGGACAACCACGTGGTGGGCTACGACCCGAACAAGCTGCTCGCCTGGAAGACGGCGCCGGCCGGCGAGGTGCCGCCGGGCTGGGAATGGGTGTGGGAACTGCAGCCCTCGGGCCCCGCCTCCACCGAGGTCTCCGTGAGCTACGACTGGTCCGCCGTCACGGACAAGGCGATCCTGAAGAAGCTGAGCTTCCCCGAGGTGTCGCAGGACGCCCTGGACTCCACGCTCGCCAATCTCGCGGCGCAGGTCTCGGAGGCCTGATTCCCGGGTGCCCCGCGGCATCGATCGTACGGCGACGGCCGCTCCCTCGGGGTCGGCCGTCGCCGGACGGTGCGGCTCAGGACCCTGCCGGCCGCCTGACGCCTCGACCGGCGCGCGGAAGGACCGCGGCTGAGCCCCGCCGCACCCGACCGATCAGGCGGGATGCAGCGCCCGGTAGGCCTGCATCTGCCGGTACCGGCGCTGGAGGCTGTCCCGTCGCGGTGTCGCGTCCGCGTCCGTGGGCTCGGCCGTGAGGTCGATGTGCCGTTCGCCGTAGTGCCAGAGCAGCATGTCGTCGAGGAGCCGGTCCGGTCCGGGCGAGTAGCGGTGGTCGAGCGCCTTGCGGACCGTCGTGATGGTGTCGGCCTGCAGCAGGGACACGAGCTGCAGCGTGGTCCTCAGTCCATGGGCGGCGAGCAGTTCGGCCGCCCAGCCCCAGTTGTCGTCCGACTTCCGGTCCACGTGCGGCAGCAGCGTCTGCCAGACGTCACGGACGCGGTTGGGCGTGAGCGGGGCGCTGCCCTCGCCCTCCTCGTCCCAGAATCCCGTGACCGTCTCGTACCGCTCGTGCAGTTCGGCGAAGGCGGCTTCCACCGTCTCCAGCATGGCCGCCGTACCGGTGAACTGTCGGTCGAAGTAGGGGCTCCAGGCCTTCGGATTTGAGGCCTTGAAGCGGATGTCGTGCTCTATCTCGGACCACGCGTGCGCCAGCACCGTCCGCACCTGAACCTCGAAGAGGTAGCTGCCGGCGGCCTTCGTCTCGGGATCCACGGTCTGCTGGAAGGCCCGGACCACCTCGTTGTGGATGGTACGCATGATGAGGTGCCGGCTCGAATAGCCGTACGTGCCGGACTCGATGGACCCGATGTCCTTCTCCCGGTCACCGCGGCAGTCGAACTCGTGGCGCTGGCGCTTGAGCAGGTTCGCCGCGAGGTCCACCTCGTGCGGCAGCGTGGTGATGATGCGGACGCCCACCAGGTCCGTCAGGTTGCGCAGCGGGTCGGGGAACACGAGGACGGGCGTCGCACCGGTATCAGGGGACGACAGGGTGCGGGACGCCTTGTCGCGGAAGGATTCCACGGTCTTGGTGCGCGCCGTGACGAACAGCGGCTGGAGGCCCGTGCCGTCGAAGATGCCCTCGATGCTGTCCCGCATGGCGGCGGTGACGCGGTCCAGGGCCGGCCGAACGCGCTCGTACTCACGCGTATGCGCCTCGACGGTAGGCCTCAGCCGCTCGTCGAGATCATCCCATGCGCCCATGCACCGTGCCTTTCGAAGGAGAACCTTCATCGTAGCCAACGCGGGTGACCGTTAAGCTTCCCCTGTGAATCCGGTACACCCCGTGGGTCGACGCTCCCTCCTGGCCCTCCTCGTCGCGGCCGGGGCCGCCGTGCTCACGGCCTGCCGCCTCCGGACCGGCAGCGGCACCGCGTCGACTGCCGCACCGCAGCGGTACGGCTACGGCGAGGATCCGAGCCAGTTCGCCGATCTCCACCTGCCCGCCGCGGGCCTCGCGGTCCGCGGCGTCGTGGTCATCATCCACGGCGGCTACTGGCGGTCCACCTACGGAGCCGAGCTGGGGGAGCCGCTCGCGCAGGATCTCGCGGGCCGGGGCTACGCCTGCTGGAACCTCGAGTACCGGAGGGCGGGCAACGGGGGCGGCTGGCCCGCCACGTTCGACGACGTCGCCGCCGGCATCGATGCGCTCGCCGCCGCCGCGGGGGAGCACGGCCTCGACCTCCGCTCGACGACGGCGCTGGGCCACTCCGCCGGCGGACACCTGGCCGTATGGGCTGCGGGGAGGGCAGGACTGCCGTCCGGCGCGCCCGGTGCAGGGGTCCCCACCGTGCCGCTCACCGCCGTCGTCAGCCAGGCCGGGGTGCTGGACCTCGGGGAGGCCCGCAGGCTCGGACTGAGCGACGGCGCCGTGGAGAACCTGCTCGGCGACCCCGGGGACCCGGAGCGGTACCGGTTCGCGGACCCGATGACCGCCATACCCTTGGACGTCCCCGTGTATGCAGTGCACGGCATGCACGATGCCACCGTGCCGCTCAGCCAGTCGGAGGGCTACGTGAGGGAGGCCACGGCGGCAGGTGCGACGGCGGAGCTGGTCCTCGTCCCGGGGGACCATTTCGCCGTCATCACCCCCGGCTCCGAGGCCTGGGAACGGATCGTCGGACTGCTCGACGACGCCGCCGACGCCGCCGTAGGGGACCCCGGCCCGCCCGTCGGGGGCTGACCGGGGTCCGGTGGGGGCATCCCTAGTTGAGGGGAAGCGTGCCCTCGGGCAGGGCACCGCCGGCGAGCAGGTCGCGTGCCGTGGTCGCGAGCGCGGTGAGCGCGACGCGCTGCGTCCAGGGGCCGTAGGAGATGCGGGCCACGCCCAGTTCCTGCAGGCGCGCCGGCGCGAGGCTGCCCGGCACGTTGATGACGCTCAGGCGCCGGGGACCGAAGGCCTCCACGAGGGTGGTCACCGCGTGCTCGTCCAGCAGCCCGGGCACGAACACGTTCGTGGCACCCACGGCCAGGTACGCCCTGCCGCGCTCCACGGCGTCGGCCAGGACGTCCGCGGGATCGCGGTCCCCGGCTCTCACGAAGGCGTCCGTACGGGCGTTGAGGACGAAATCGATCCCCTCCGACGTGCCTGCCCGCAGGACCGCCTCCATCTGCTCCACGGCGTCGGCCAGCGGACGCATCTGGTCCTCGATGTTCGCGCCGACGATCCCGACGCCGATCGCCCGGCGGACGGTGTCCTCCGGGTCGCCGTAGCCCGACTCCAGGTCCGCGGACACCGGCAGGTCCGTCGCCGCGGCGATCCGTCCTACGGCGTTGATCATCTCCTCCACGGGGATGTTCTCACCGTCGTCGTAGCCCAGCGACGCCGCGATCGAGTGGCTTGCCGTGGCAAGGGCCGTCGTGCCGGGGACGGCGGCGATGGTCTTCGCGCTGATGGCGTCCCAGACGTTCACCACCTGCAGGATCTCGGGGGCGGCGTGCAGCTGGGCGAGGTTGGCGGCCTTCGCGGCGAGGTCGTTGCGTGTGTCAGTCATTGAGTACCTTCCGGGTGTGCGAGGTGATCCAGGCGGCTGCACCGTCCACCTCCGTGGGGTGGATCCCGTGACCGCCCTGGCGGACGTTCCGGCTTACTTCGGCGCCACGGCTCTCGAGGATCGATCCCAGGCGGACCACGCTCTCGATCGGGGCCATGGCGTCGGACTCCCCGTTGAACAGGGCGACCGACGATCCGGACAGGTCCGCCTCGATCGTCCGCCCCTCCAGCGGGTACATGCCGGAGAACGCGACGGTGTTCCTGACGGCATCGGGGTGGAGCAGCGTGGTCGCGAGGCCGATGTTCGCCCCGTTGGAGAAACCGACGGCCACGAGCGGCCGACCGCCGATCCCGTAGTGGTCCCGTGCCCAGCCGACGAACGCCGCGAGTTCACCGGCGCGGCGTACGACGTCGTCGACGTCGAACACGCCCTCGCCGAAGCGGCGGAACCAGCGGTTCATGCCGTGCTCCTGCACGGGTCCACGGGGAGCGAGATGACCCGCGCCGGGGGCGAGACGCCCGGCGAGCGGCAGGAGGTCGTGCTCGGTGCCGCCCGTGCCGTGCAGGAGCAGCAGCACGGGGGTGCCGGGTGCTCCTTCCTCGAACAGGTGCGGCCACTGGTGGATTGCGCTCATGTCAGCTCCTGAAGAAGGCCTGGACGGCCGGGTTGTTCTCCGCGGGCAGCTCGATCTTCGCCACAGAATGGGCGATCGCCTCGCGGTTCGGCTCGAGCCACGGCGGCAGCTTCAGTGAACGGCCGAGTTCCAGCAGGGGCTCGTCGATGTCGAAGCCCGGGGTGTCGGTGGCGATCTCGAGGAGCGTGCCTCCCGGCTCGCGGAAGTAGATGGAGGTGAAGTACTGGCGGTCGAGGATCGCCGTCACGCCGTAGCCGCGCTCGGCGAGCTCCTGGCGCCAGAGCTCCTGGGTCTGCTGGTCGGGGACACGGAACGCGATGTGGTGCACCGTGCCGCCGGCCACGAGGCCGCGCTCACCGCGGGCGTCGGTGACGACGTCGACGACCGTGCCGGGCTCGCCGGCGTGCGTGCTCAGACGGTATCGGCCGTCCTTCTCGCCGAGGACCGTCATACCGAGGTCGCGCGTGAACGTCTCGAGGGTGCGGGTGGGATCCTGGACCGTCAGGACGGACGAGTGCTGGCCGCGCACGGCGTACTCGGCGGGCACCGAGGCGGAGTCCCACGGATTGCGCGGATCGGAGATGGAGGAGGCCACGAGGTCGATCTGCAGTCCGTCGGGGTCGCGCAGCGAGAGGCGCTCCTCCTCGGACGAGGCGCGGGAGATGGTGGACTCGACGCCGAGTGCCTTGAAGTGCTCCTGCCACCAGCCCAGCGTGCCCTGCGGCACGGAGAAGGCGGTGGTGGTCGATTGTCCGCTGCCGATGCGTCCGCTGCGGATGCCCTGCCACGGGAAGAAGGTCAGGAGGGATCCGGGACGCCCGGACTCGTCGCCGTAGTACAGGTGGTAGGTACCCGGGTCGTCGAAGTTCACGGTCTTCTTGACGAGCCGCAGCCCCAGCCCCCTGATGTAGAAGTCGATGTTCTTCTGGGGATCACCGGCGATCGCGGTGACGTGGTGGAGACCTTCGGTTTGTGCAGTCACGCTGTCCTCCTTGATGGGGCCGGCCGGGCGAGCGCCGGCATGTCCATGCAAACGCATGCAAACCGGCATTTGTTCCCCGGCCTGCCGGTGCCCTCCGAGCGATAGGCAGCCTGCTGACCGTCGTGGGCCCCCAGCTTCCTGTGTCATCCTGTTCGCATGGCAGCGAGAGGGCGGGTCTCCGGGTGGGTCCGCCGCACCGGTATCGAGGTGGTCGGGTGGACCCTCGTGGTACTCGGGATCGCCGCCCTGGTGCTGCCCGGACCGGGACTCCTGATGCTCGCCGCCGGCCTCGCGGTCCTGTCGCAGCAGTACCACTGGGCGCGCCGCTACCTGAAGCCGCTGAAGTCCAACGCCTATCACGCAGCAGCGCTCGGAGTGGCGACCATCCCCCGCATCGCCGTGAGCTGTGCGAGTGCCCTCGTGATCATGACCCTCGGCGTGATCTGGATCCTCCAGCCCGCCGTGCCGTCCTGGTGGTTCCTCGCGGACAAGTGGTGGCTGTTCGGGGGGACGGGCACGGGTATCAGCCTCATCGCGTCCTCGATCATCGCCCTCGTGCTGATCGTCTACAGCGTGCGCCGGTTCCGCGGCCGCCCTCTCCCCGCGCGCCCCCGCGGATTGCGGCCGGAGACGGAGTAGGCCGGACCGCCATCGCGTACGCGGGATCCGCCCGCGACGCGGAACTTCCCCGGTGGCGGGGACACGGCGGCTGGTACGTTGAGGGAGTGCTCACCGTGATCGGGGAAACCCTCATCGACGAAGTCGTCAGCGACACCGCACCCATGAGCGCGCACGTGGGTGGAAGCCCCATGAACGTGGCCGTGGGACTCGCCCGCCTGGGGCATCCGGCCCAGTTCGTGGGCCGGTACGGCGACGACGAGTACGGCCGCATGATCCGGGAGCACCTCCGCGACAACTCCGTGCCCTTCCCCGTGGAACCCGACGGCGCCCCCACGAGCGTCGCGACCGCGCGCCTCGACCCCGCGGGTGGGGCGTCCTACGACTTCCAGCTCGTCTGGGACCTGCCGGGGCTGGTCGCCCGGAAGGACACGCTCCTCGACGGCGCCACCCTTCTGCACACCGGCTCCATCGCCACGATGCTCACCCCCGGGGCAGCCGACGTGCTCGCCCTGGTCACGGCGGCGCACCCCCTCGTCACGGTCACCTACGATCCCAACTGCCGGCCCACCATCATCGACGACGTGGAGCACGCCCGTGCCCAGGCCGGGAAGTTCGTCGCGCTCGCCGACGTGATCAAGGCCTCCGACGAGGACCTCCAATGGCTCTACCCCGATCGCACCCCGGAGGAGTCGGCGCGCGCCTGGCTGGACGCCGGCGCCGCCGTCGTCGTGGTGACCCGCGGGTCCCAGGGGCCGTGGGCGATCTGCCGGACGGGCGAGGTGTCGGTTCCCGCACCCTCCGCGAGCGTGGTGGACACCGTGGGCGCCGGGGACTCCTTCATGGCGGCCCTGGTGGGGGCGCTCGTGGACAACGAACTCGACGGCGCCCATCGGCGCGAGGAGCTGCGCCGAATCAGCCTCGGGCAGCTGACCGGGATGCTGCAGTACGCAGCCCGGGCGGCAGCCATCACCGTCTCGCGCGCGGGAGCGAACCCGCCCTCGCGCGACGAGATGGCACGCCAGGCCTGACCGCCGCGATCGACCACGACACCAGGAGCACACCCATGACCCGCGATCCCTATGCAGACCTGCCGCAGGTACCCCAGTTCGAGCTGACCAGCGAGACGATCACCCACCACGAGCCGCTCGATCCCGCACAGGCCTCCGGGGTGATGGGCGCGGGAGGCAGGGACGAATCACCGCAGCTCAGCTGGAGCGGCTTCCCCGAAGCCACGAGGAGTTTCGCCGTGACCGTCTATGACCCCGACGCACCCACCGCGAGCGGGTTCTGGCACTGGTCGGTCGCCAACCTGCCCGCCACCACCACGTCCCTGCCCGCAGGTGCGGGCACCGACGGCTCCGGCCTGCTGCCCCAGGGCGCCCTGCAACTGCGCAACGACGGCGGCTTCGCCGGGTTCGTGGGTGCCGCACCTCCCGAGGGCCACGGCCCCCACCACTACCACGTGGTCGTCCACGCGCTGGACGTCGAGTCCCTCGACCTCCCGGCCGAGGCCTCGCCCGCCTACCTCGGCTTCAACCTCTTCTCCAGCACCATCGGCCGTGCCCGGCTCATCGGCACGTTCGAGCGGTAGCGGGACGGCCTCGAGGCCCATCCGCCGGTAGGGTGGAAGTCCGGAACCTGAAGGAGTCAGCGATGCGCCTCGTGGCGAGCGACATGGACGGGACCGTCGTGGGCCACGACGGCACGATGAGCGAGCGCACCATCCGCGCGTTCCGGGCATGCGTGGAGGCGGGGGTCGACGTCGTCTTCGTCACGGGTCGTCCTCCCCGCTGGCTGCAGCCCCTGCGCGACCAGCTCGGTCATACCGGGACGGTCATCTGTTCGAACGGCGCGCTGACGTACGACCTCCAGGAGGAGCGCGTCCTCGACGCGAGGCTCCTCGAACCCGAGGACGTCTACGCTGCGCGCGATATCATCCGCGGGCTCTACCCTGCGGCCACCTTCGCTGCCGAGACGGTGTCGGGCTTCCAGATCGAGTCCGGCTTCGCCGACGGAGCGACCTCCGAGCTGCTCGGCGGGATCACGGCGCAGCCGTTCGAGGAGTCCCTGCCCGGCGAGCACGTCGTCAAGTTCCTCGCACGCGAGAAGACCGTCTCACCCGACGAGTTCCTCGCGGCCGTGCGGCCGGCCGTCGCCCACCTCGTCTCGACGACGCACTCCGCGCCGACCATCGCCCTGCTCGAGATGGCTGTCCCCGATATCGACAAGTCCGTCACGCTCGCCCGGTACGCGGCGGACCGCGGGATCGACGCCGCGGACGTCGTCGCCTTCGGTGACATGCCGAACGACGTCCAGATGCTCGGCTGGGCCGGCCACGGGTACGCCATGGCCTCCGGCCACCCGGACGCGCTCGCGGCCGCGAACCTCGTGGCGCCGCCGTTCGAGGAGGACGGCGTGGCCCAGGTGCTGGAGGAACGGCTTGCGGCGCTCCGCACGGCCTGACCCGGGCCGCTACCCCTACCTCGACAACCGCTCCGGCACGCGGTCCGACGCGTCCCCCCTCGCACTGTCGCACCGGGGGTTCGCCCCCGCCGGCGGCGAGAACACCATGGCGGCCTTCGAGCGATCCGTCGAGCTCGGCTTCCGGTACCTCGAGATCGATGTCCGCGCATCGGGCGACGGCGTGGTGATGGTCTTCCACGACGAGTTGCTCGATCGCGTGACCGACGCCCGGGGGCCGATCGCGGGGCGGACGGCGGCGGAGCTGGGCGCTCTGCCGGTGGGCGGCGGCGGCGGCATCCCCACGCTCGAGGAGGTGCTGCTGCGCTGGCCGGAACTGCGCCTGAACATCGACGTCAAGAGCGACGACTGCGCCAGGCCGTTCGCCGAGCTCGTCAACCGGCTCGGCGCCCATGACCGCGTGCTCGTCGCCTCGTTCTCCGACCGTCGCCGCCGGAGGGTGCTGCGCCTGCTCGACAGGCCGACGGCGTCGTCCGCCGGCATGGCGGTCAACGCACTCCTGAAGCTGGCCGCACCCCTCGGGCTGGCAGGTCCCCTCGCACGGATAGCCGAGGTCCAGGCGCTGCAGGTACCCGAGACGTATCGTGGCGTCCGCGTGGTGACGCGCCGCTTCGTCGCCTCGTGCCACGCGGCCGGCCTCCACGTCCATGTCTGGACCGTCAACGCGCGCGAGGACATGGACAGGCTGCTCGATCTCGGCGTCGACGGCCTCGTGTCCGACGCCGCGGACGTGCTCGCCTCCTGCCTGGTCGACCGCGCGGCGTGGCCGCAGAACGGCGACCGGCCGGAGGGGTGACCGCGCAGTCCCGAAGCCGCCGATGCGCAACTCCGGCGGCTGTCGCGCATACCGGCCGTTCGTGGACGAGGAGGCCGGGTGCAGTGTTGCTCCCGGACGTGCAGGAGCCCGGTCGCGGCCACTCCCGCGACCGGGCTCCCTCGGTTTCGGTGCGTCAGCGTCGGTATCGCGCCCGCCGCTGACCCACCGAGCCTGGTGCCTGCGGTGGCCGCGCTGAGGGCACCGCAGGAATCTATGGGCGGCTCTTGCCGGGCTTCGCCTCGACGCCCAGCTCCACGGGATCCGTGGTCACCGCACCGTGCGCATTCGAGAACGTGACACGGAACAGTCGTCCGTCGTCGGCGGCCGCTGCCTTCTTCACCTCCGCGACGGAGGTATACGTCCCGTCGTCGGCCCGCTCGGCCCGCTGGGTCACCTGCGCGACCTGCCAGGTGGCGCCGCTGTCGTCCGAGCTCTCCCAGACCGCGACGGGCTCGGGCGTCCCGGTGGCACGCGCCGTGAAGTGCGCCTTGTGGCCCTCCCGGACCCTTGTCGACTCGGGGGCGACTCCGAGTTCGGGGACACCGACGCCCTGGTCCACGGTGGGCCACCCGTCCTCCCAGCCCATCTTCTGCAGGCCGAGGGTCGGGATGTAGGGCGTGGTCTCGTTGGAGGCGTCGTAGTAGTGGAACGCGAGGTAGTCGCCGAAGACGGACTGGCCACCCACCCCGTTCATCGCGCCGTGCGACTCGAGGAGGATCGAGCCACCGCCGCCGAACATGTCCCGGCCCTCCTTGTCCAGGTACGGACCGGTGACCGACGTGGAGCGTCCCACCGCGATCTTGTACGTGGAGTCCGCGCCGCGGCAGCAGAAGTCGAAGGAGGTGAAGAGATAGTAGTAGCCGTCACGCTGCATGATGTAGGGCGCCTCGATGGGGTTGCCCGGGATGAAGCGGTCCGCGAGGTTGACGGTCCGGGACTGCCAGTCCTCCACCGGCTTGCCGCTCGGCCATTCGAGCGGAATCAGGAAGATGCCGTACCAGAACGAACCGATGGACATGTAGGGCTTGCCGTCCGCGTCCTCGACGATCCCCGCATCGATCGCGTTGAAGGTCTTGTTCGGGTTGGCGGGATCCAGCCCGGTGACGGGGGACTCGACGACGACGCCCTGGTCCACCCACTCGTAGTCGGGGTCCTCCGGATCGAGTGTCGTGTTGGTGGCCAGCGCGGTCAGGGAATTGTTGCCGCCGAACTGCGACGCCGAGTAGTAGAGGTAGTAGGTGCCGTCGTTCTCGTAGATCTCGGGAGCCCAGAGATTCTCGGGGAGAGGACCGCCCGAGAAGTGCTCGTCGATCCACGCGGGGATCTCGTCCCATACGGTGCCGGTGTACTCCCAGGTGGTGCCCTCGTCGTGGGAGGACCAGATCTGGATGGTGCCGCCGTTCTCGCGGGCCAGCAGCCCGGTGGAGTAGACGTACCATGTGCCGTCGTCGTCGATGATGAGGGCCGGATCATGGATGGGGCTGGTGTCGCCGACCACCGACTTGCCGCCCACGAGATCATCGAGGCCGGCGGCGGCCGACTGCTGCGTGAGGGTGATGGGCCGGGCCGGATCCTTGGGCCCGGCGCTCGCGGGCAGGGCCACAGCGGTGAGTGCGAGGGTGAGCGCGGCGACGAGGCTCGCGGGACGCGTCCAGTATCTCTTACGTGACGTCATTATCACGTGGTCCTTTCGACGGCGGAGAGGAGGGCCGCGGTGCGCGGGAACCCGTTTACATCGTTGTCTACATCGTTGTAGAAGAGTGCCACGGGACGGCTGCGGTGGTCAAGCAGGGAAGAAGAAGTCGGCATACCGTCACGTCCGCCCCGCCCCCACCGGGGCGTCCGGGCTGCTCGTGCCGGGGGTCTCCCGGCCGGGCCTACGGTCGGAGAACCGGGTCGGTCAGGGTCCTCAGGTAGTGCAGGGCCGTAGGAGCATAGGCGCGCATCGACGCGTCGTCGGCGTACACCAGCAGGCGGAGCCAGGAACCGTACCGGTGCACGCCGGCCAGCGCCAGGGCGGGTTCGACGGCGGCGCGCAGCTCCGGCAACGGGGCGAAATCCGTCCACCGCTCGAGGTAGGCGGCGATGACCCGCTGGATCCGCGGGTCGTCCGCCGTCGTGTTCCACTGTTCGCGCATCCGCGTGATGGGCACGAGCAGGGTGCTGAACGGATGCGCCCAGTAGGCGTCCGCGAAGTCGAAGAACCGCAGGGGATCCGCGCTCGCGCCGGGCAGGAAGCAGTTCCGGGCGTGCAGGTCGTTGTGGTCGAGGGAGAGCGGCACCGCGACGCCGCGCAGCACCTCGACGGCGTCGCCGATGGCCGGCAGGCGGCGGACGACGTCGTCGGCCTCGTCCGCGGACAGATACAGCGGATGCTCGGACGGCAGCCCGGTGTGGAGCAGCAGCTGGTTCTCCACGAAATTGGCGGCCACCTCCGGGTTCATGAGCACCAGGCCCGCCTCCGACAGCCGCTCCCCGTGCGGCGCGACGCGCTGCTGCAGGTCCGCGAAGTCGCTCGTGATGCGCGCCCAGACGGAGGGGTCGTCCGAGCCTAGGCTGTCCAGGGTGGCCCCGTGGTCCGCCGTGAGCATCCAGCCGCGGGACGGCTCGATGGCCAGGGGGGCCGCGACGTGATCCGGTGCCAGTTCCCCGAGCAGGGACATGATCGAGGCCTCCGCGAACTGCCCCAGGTTGTTCTCCTTGAACCACAGCGTGCCGTGGTCGGTGGGGACGGTCAGCTGCGTCGACCAGAAGCGGATGCGCGGCTGCTCGGCCGGCCCCAGCCGCACGACGCCGAGGGCCTCCAGCACGGCGTCGATCCACTGTTCCGCCTGCTGCCGCCACTCGGACGTCGACCAGACCTCGCGGGAGTTCATCGGGCGCCGGCAGGGCAGTGGAAGTGACACATGCGCCCATTGTCACACCGGGTCAGCCCAGCTTCGAGGGCCTGCTGCCGTGGTCGCTGGACTCGAGCTCCTCGGGGCCGGGAACGTGTTCGCTGCCACGCGCCCGGGCGATCGCCGTCATGCCGTGGAAGATGATCAGGGCCGCGGCGGTGCCGAGGGCGATCCCCGCGAAGGTGAGGTCGCCGATGACCCAGGTGAAGTCCGCGATCCCGATGACCAGCGCGACCCCCGCCGTCGACAGGTTGATGGGGTTCGAGAAGTTCACCTGGTTCTGCACCCAGATGCGGACACCGAGGATGCCGATCATGCCGTAGAGCACCACGCCTGCACCACCGAGCACGCCGGCGGGGACGGTGGCGATGAGCGCCCCGAACTTCGGGAAGAGGCTCAGCAGGATGGCGACGATCCCGGCCACCCAGTAGGCGGCCGTCGAGTAGACGCGGGAGGCCGCCATGACACCGATGTTCTCGGCGTACGTGGTGGTGCCGGATCCGCCTCCCGCACCGGCGATCATGGTGGCGAGGCCGTCCGCCATGAGTGCGCGCCCGGTCAGGGGATCCAGGTCGCGGTCGGTCATCGCCGCCACGGATTTCACGTGACCGATGTTCTCCGCGACGAGCACGAGGACCACGGGGACGAAGAGCCCGACGACGGAGAGGTGGAACTCCGGGGCGGAGAAGTCCGGCAGGCCGATCCACGCGGCGTTGCCGATGGCGGCGAAATCCACCTCCCCGCGGATCATCGCGACGACGTAGCCGGCGAGGACGCCGACGAGGATGGACAGCCGCCCCAGGATCCCCTTGAACAGCACCGTGACGAGCAGGATCGCGATGACGGTCACCAGCGCGGTGAGGGGCGCCTGTTCGAAGCTCGCCTTCGCCGTGGGAGCCAGGTTCAGGCCGATCAGCGCGACGATCGACCCGGTGACGATCGGCGGCATGGCCAGCTGGATCCAGCGGGCTCCGCCGGTGTGCACGATTCCGCCGATGATCGCGAGGGCCGCACCGGCCATGATGATGCCGCCGAGTGCGCCCGCAGCCCCGTACTGCGACTGCGCCGCGGCGATGGGCGCGATGAAGGCGAAGCTCGAACCGAGGTAGCTCGGGACCTTCCCCGCCGTGATGACGAGGAACAGGATGGTCCCGACACCGGAGAAGAGCAGGGTGGTCGAGGGCGGGAAGCCCGTGATGAGCGGGACCAGGAAGGTCGCGCCGAACATCGCCACGACGTGCTGGGCGCCGATGCCGATGGTCCGCGGCCAGCTCAGGCGTTCCTCGGGGGCGACGAAACGGCCCGGAAGCACGTTCCTGCCATCCCCGTGGAGGGTCCAGCCGATGCCTCGTGCGCTCATGGGTCTGCCTTCCGAAGGGGTTCGAGGGGTTTCCCGAAAGCCTATCGGCCGCGCGCGATCTTCGATGCTACGTTGCAGGTGATCGAGGGAGAGGGCAGGCAATGGTATTCACGGTCCGAGGACGCACCGTCCTGGTCACCGGTGCGGGTATGGGCATGGGCAGGCTGTACGCCGAGCGCGCCGTCCGCGAGGGAGCGGCCGCCGTCGTGCTCTGGGACGTCGACGGGCGCGCCCTCGAGGAGGTGGTCGCGAGCCTTGCGGCCGAAGCGACCACGCTGCACAGCTACGTGGTGGACGTCGCCTCGGTGGAATCCATCCAGGCGGCGGCCGGCGCCGTCCTCGGCGACGTCGGCGTGCCGGACGTGCTGGTGAACAACGCGGGCATCGTGCGCGGCAAGTACTTCTGGGAGCACGACCACCGCGCGGACATCGACCTCACGCTCGCCGTCAACACCGCCGGCCCGATGCACGTCACGCGCGCGTTCCTCCCGGCCATGATGGAGCGCGGCACACCGGCCAGGATCCTCAACGTGGCCTCCGCGTCCGGGACGCTGGCCGTGCCCAGGATGAGCGTGTACGCGGCGTCGAAGTGGGCCGTGATCGGCTGGAGCGACTCCCTCCGCCTCGAGCTCGTGGCGGCCGGTCACCCGATCGCCGTCACGACCCTCATCCCGAGCTACATCAGGACCGGGATGTTTGAGGGCGCCCGCGGGCCCCTCCTGACGCCACTCATGGAACCGGGGCACGTGGTGGAGAGGGCGTGGCGCGGCATGCTCGCCGGCCGGGCGCGCGTCCAGCTGCCCTGGACCGTGCAGCTCGGGGGGACACTCCGGAACCTCCTGCCCCAACCCGTCTGGGACGTCGTCGCGGGGCGGGTCTTCAAGGTGTACAGCTCCATGGAGCACTTCACCGGCCGCCCGACCGGCTCCACGGCCGGCGCGGCACGGAAGGGGAACGCCTGATGGGTGCTGCACGGCTCCTCGCCGGACAGCGCCGGTACTTCGCCTCCGGAGCCACCAGGAGCGCCGCCTGGCGCCGGGACCAGCTGCACGCGCTCCTGCGGCTGCTCGGCGAGCGGGAGGAGGAGGTGACCGGCGCCCTGGAGCAGGATCTCGGCAAGAGCGGCACGGAGGCGTTCCTCTCCGAGATCGCCGTCGTCCGGGCGGAGGCCGACCACGCGCTGCGGCACCTCGACCGGTGGATGGCCCCGGAGAGGATCGCCGTGCCCCTCGGGCTGCGCCCGGCCCGTGCCTGGACGCAGGCCCGGCCCCTCGGCACCGTGCTGATCATCGGACCCTGGAACTACCCGCTGCAGCTCGTGCTGGCACCGCTCGTCGGAGCTCTCGCCGCAGGCAACACGGCCGTGCTGAAGCCCAGCGAGCTGGCCGGCTCGACGTCGCGCCTGCTCGCCCGGCTCGTCCCGCTGTACCTCGATCCGCAGGCCGTGGCCGTCGTCGAGGGAGGCGTGGAGGCGAGCACGGATCTCCTGGCCCAGCCGTTCGACCACGTCTTCTACACCGGCGGTGAACGCGTGGGAAAGATCGTGATGAAGGCCGCGGCGGAGCACCTCACCCCCGTGACGCTGG
Source organism: Arthrobacter sp. MDT2-16 (assembly GCF_054510925.1). Lineage (NCBI taxonomy): Bacteria > Bacillati > Actinomycetota > Actinomycetes > Micrococcales > Micrococcaceae > Arthrobacter > Arthrobacter sp. MDT2-16. Next base: position 11,552 of record NZ_JBTNDP010000008.1, on the reverse strand, counting down.
AGTTGGGCGGCAAGTCGCCCGCGGTCGTGGTGGGTGGTGACGTCCGTGCGGCGGCGCGGCGGATCGCCTACGGCAAGTTCATGAACGCCGGCCAGACGTGCGTGGCTCCGGACTACGTCCTGACCACGCCGGATGCCGCCCCCGTCCTCGCGGACGCGCTGGCGGACGCCGTCCGGCACTTCTACGGGAGCGACCCGAGGGCCTCGCACGACTACGGGCGCATCATCAACGAGCAGCACTTCGACCGCCTCGTGGGGCTCCTGACCGACGGGACGGTGGCCTCCGGCGGACGGTACGAGCGCGCCGAGCGGTACCTCGAACCCACCGTCCTGCGCGATGTGGACCCCGGGTCCGCGCTCATGCAGGAGGAGATCTTCGGTCCGCTGCTGCCCATCGTCGAGGTGGAGGACCTCGACGAGGCGATCGGCTTCATCGGCGCGCGGCCCCACCCGCTGGCCGCATACCTGTTCAGCGATCACGAGGAACACCTGCGGGAGTTCGCCGGGCGGGTGCAGGCCGGCGGGCTGGCGCACAACGTCTGCACCATCCAGCTCGCGGTCCCGGGACTGCCGTTCGGCGGAGTGGGCGCGAGCGGCACGGGCAGCTACCACGGGCGGCGTTCCTTCGAGACGTTCAGCCATCAGCAACCCGTGTTCTCCAAGCCGACCCAGCTGGACACGCTGCGCCTCGCCTATCCGCCCTTCGGTCCGCTCAAGAGGAAGCTGCTGCGCAGGCTCCTCTAGGCCCGGGTCAGCTGATGACGGCGTCGACGAGGGCCTTCGCCTCGGCCTGCACCTGCTTCAGGTGCTCCTCGCCGCGGAACGATTCCGCGTAGATCTTGTAGACGTCCTCGGTGCCCGAGGGGCGGGCGGCGAACCAGGCGTTCTCGGTGGTGACCTTCAGGCCGCCCACGGGGGCGCCGTTGCCGGGGGCTTCCGTCAGCCGGGCCGTGATCTCCTCGCCGGCGAGGGTCGTGGCGGTGACGTCCGACGGCGCGAGCTTGCCCAGGGCGGCCTTCTGCTCGCGCGTGGCCGCGGCGTCGATCCGCGCGTACACGGGCGCGCCGAAGCGGTCCGTCAGCCCGGCGTAGTGCTGCGACGGCGTCCTGCCCGTCACCGCGGTGATCTCCGAGGCCAGCAGGGCCAGGAGGAGGCCGTCCTTGTCGGTGCTCCACGGCGTGCCGTCCAGGCGCAGGAAGGACGCACCGGCGGACTCCTCGCCCCCGAAGGCGAGTTCGCCGCTGAGCAGGCCCGGCACGAACCACTTGAAGCCCACCGGGACCTCCTGCAGCACCCGGCCGAGGTCCGCGGCCACGCGGTCGATGATCGACGACGAGACGAGGGTCTTCCCGATCACCGCATCCGCGCGCCAGTTCGGGCGGTTCGCGTAGAGGTACTGGATGGCGACGGCGAGGTAGTGGTTCGGGTTCATCAGCCCGGCGTCGGGGGTGACGATGCCGTGGCGGTCGGCGTCGGCGTCGTTCCCGGTGGCGATGTCGAACTCCGTGGCCCGCCCGATCAGCGAGGCCATGGCCGACGGCGACGAGCAGTCCATGCGGATCTTCTCGTCCCAGTCCAGGGTCATGAACGCCCACTGCGGGTCGACCCGAGGATTGACCACCGTCAGGTTCAGGTCGTGGCGCTCGCCGATCGCACCCCAGTAGTCCACGGAGGCACCGCCCATGGGGTCGGCGCCGATGTGCACGCCGGCCGCCCGGATGGCGTCCAGGTTCAGCACGGACGGGAGGTCGTCGACGTAGTGCTGCAGGAAATCGTAGCTGCTGATGCCGTCGGCGGTACGGGCCTGGGCGATCGGCAGGCGCTTCACGTCGCGCAGGCCGCCCTCGAGGAGGTCGTTGGCGCGGTTCGCGATCCAGTTCGTGGCGTCCGAGTCGGCGGGGCCGCCGTGCGGCGGGTTGTACTTGAAGCCGCCGTCCCCCGGAGGGTTGTGCGAGGGCGTGATGACGATGCCGTCGGCCTGCTCCGTGCGCGTCGCGTTGTAGGTGAGGATGGCGTGCGAGACCGCGGGGGTGGGGGTGTAGGCGCCGCGCGCGTCGATCAGCACGTTCACCCGGTTGGCGGCCAGCACCTCGAGGGCGGTGTCCTGCGCGGGTTCGGACAGGGCGTGCGTGTCCTTGCCCATGAAGAGCGGCCCGGTGATGCCCTGCCCGGCGCGGTACTCGACGATCGCCTGCGTGATCGCTGCGATGTGCCCCTCGTTGAAGGAGGACTTGAGGGACGAGCCGCGGTGCCCGGAGGTCCCGAAGGCCACGCGCTGCGCGGGGTCCCCGAGGTCGGGTTCGACGTCGAAATACGCGTCGAGCAGCTGGGTCACGTCTACGAGGTCGCTGGGAAGGGCTACGGTGCCCGCTCGGTTAGCCATGGGCCCAGCATGCCAAAGAACGCGCGCGATTACACCCGCCACGGCCGGAACCGGTAGTGATCGGGTGGTGACGACGGCTATCGGGCCGGCCGTTGCCCGCCCCTGGATCATCAGTAAGCTGAGTATCAGCACCCAGCCGGGGGCGGACGGATGACGGAAGGTACCACCATGAGCGAGAATCCCAGCGACACCCCCACCGGAGACCCCGAGGAGCAGGGCGCGGAGAAGGCCGGCAAGCTCGAGGAGCAGGACGCCGGCGGCTACGGCGGCCCCGGCACCGAGGACGAGATAGCCCCGGGCTTCGAAGCCGACAACGGCGGCGGGTCGGGCGCCTGACGGCCCATGACGGGGATCGACCGCGACCCCGGCCACCGCGGCTAGGGTGAAGGGGTGATCGCACCAGCACCCCAGCGTCCGCTCCGGATCGTCCTCGCGCCGGACTCCCTCAAGGGCAGCCTCCCCGCAGCGGAGGCTGCCCTCGCCATGTCCGGAGGTGTCAGGGCCGCGGCTGCACGCCTGGGCCACCCGGCGCCGCGCGTCGTGCTGGCCCCGCTGGCCGACGGCGGCGAGGGGACGCTGGACGCGCTCCTGACCGCCTGGTCCGTCGAACCGCGGACCACGGCCTGCCATGATGCCGCGGGCCGGGCGCGCAGCGCCCGCTACGGCATCTCGTCGTCCGGGACCTCCGGCATCCCCCGGACGATGGGCGTCCTCGAGGCGGCGGAGGCCAACGGCCTGCCCCTCGTGGCCGATCTCCCCCTCGACGCCCTCACCGCCACGAGCTACGGCGTCGGCGAGATCGCCGCCCGGCTGCTCGACGACGGCGCGGAGGAGATCCTCCTGTGCATCGGCGGATCCGCGACCACCGACGGCGGCGCCGGGCTCCTGTCCGCCCTCGGTGCACGGTTCCTCGACCGCGACGGCGACCCGCTGCCGCCCGGCGGAGGGGCACTGGCGGCGCTGGCCTCGATCGACACCACCGACCTCCACCCCCGTGCGCGGTCCGTCCGCTGGCGCATCGCCGTGGACGTCGACAACCCCCTGTGCGGACCGCGCGGCGCCGCCGCCGTCTTCGGCCCGCAGAAGGGCGCGACGCCCGACGACGTCGTCGTGCTCGACGCGGGCCTGGCGCACCTCGCGCGCATCGTGGAGGAGGTAACCGGCGTGGCGGTGCTCGAGGTGCCCGGTGCGGGCGCCGCCGGCGGGCTGCCGGCCGTGCTCGTGCCGTTCCTCGGCGCGGAGATCGTGCCCGGCTCGGCCCTGGTGGCGGATGCCGTCGGGCTGTCCGCGGCGCTCGCCGACGCGGACCTCGTCCTCACGGGGGAGGGGTCCCTGGACGCGCAGTCCCTCGGCGGGAAGGTGGTGCAGGCCGTGGTCGGGAACGCCCCAGCGGGATGCGCGGTGGTGGCCATCGCCGGACGCGTGCAGCTCACGGCGGCGGAGGTGCAGGACGCCGGTCTGGCGGCGGCGTTCTCCATCGCCACCGGCCCCATGGCGCTCGACGAGCTGATCCAGGGGGCCGGGGCGCTGATGGAGGAGGCCGCCGCGCAGGTGTACGGCGTCTTCGGTGCGAACCGCCCGGGCTAGACCTTGATCTCGCGCTTGAGGATCTTGCCGGTGGGGCCCTTGGGCAGGGCGTCCACGAGCACCACGCGCCGAGGGTACTTGTAGGCGGCCACGCGCTCCCTGGCGAACCCCACGATCTCGGCACCGAGCGCCTCGCGGGCGTCGTCGTCGGCCGGTACGTGCTCGGCCTTGATGCCGATGACGGCCACGATCTCCTCACCGTGCAGGTCGTCCGGCACGCCGATCACGGCGGCCTCCGCGACGGCGGGGTGCTCGTACAGCACCTCCTCGACCTCGCGCGGGTACACGTTGTAGCCGCCGCGCAGGATCACGTCCTTCTTGCGGTCCACGATGAACAGCAGCCCGTCCTCGTCCACCCGCGCGAGGTCCCCGGTGCGGAACCAGCCGTCGGGGATGGCCGCCTCCGTGGCGTCCGGGTTCTCCCAGTAGCCCTTCATGACGCAGTGCCCGCGCACGGCCAGTTCGCCGACCTCGCCCTGCGGCACCTCGTTGCCCTCGGGGTCGAGCATGCGCACCTCGACGCCGTCCACGGGCGTGCCGATGGAGCCGGGCTTGCGGAGGTGGCCCACCCGGTTGAAGCTCACGATCGGCGAGGTCTCGGACAGGCCGTACCCTTCCAGCAGGTCCGCCCCGAAAACGCGCTCGAACTCGTGCAGCACCTCGACCGGCAGCGCCGACCCGCCCGAGACGGCCACCCGGACGGAGGAGAGGTCGGTGTCCGTGACGCCCGGGTGGCGCAGCATCGCGATGTACATCGTGGGGACGCCCTCGAAGATCGTGACGCGGTCCCGGGCGATGATCTCGAGCGCCTTACCCGGCTCGAACCGCGGCAGGAGCGTCACCGTGGCACCGGTGAGGACGGCGGCGTTGAGCGCGCAGGTCTGCCCGAAGATGTGGAAGAACGGCAGGCCGCCGAAGAGCACCTCGCCCTCGCTGGTGCCCATGAGGTCGCGTGAGATCTCCGTGTTCCGCGAGAGGTTCGTGTGGGAGAGGGTGGCCCCCTTGGGGCGCCCGGTGGTACCGGAGGTGTACAGGACGACGGCGGTGTCCTCGCCGTCGAGCTCCACCACCCCGGGTGTGGGCTCGGCGCCGGCGACGCGCTGCATGAAGGCGCCGCTGTCCACCGGGATGACGACGACGTCCTTGCCGGTTCCGGCGCCCGACTCCTCGGCACCTGCCTGTGCCTCCGCGAGGACGCCTTCCCAGGCGAAGACGAGGCGGGCCCCGGAGTCGGTCAGGTGGTAGGCCACCTCGCGTCCCTTGAGGAGCGGGTTCAGGGGGACCACGACGGCGCCGGCCCGCAGCACACCGTAGTAGACGAATGCCATCTGCGGGATATTGGGCATCACGAGTGCGACCCGGTCACCCCGCCCCACGCCCTGCTCCGCGAGGATCGTCGCCACCTTCTGGCTGAGCGCCTCGAGGGCGCCGAAGGTGACCTCGACGTCGTCGAGCTTGATGGCCACGGCCGAGGGGCTCCTCGTCGCGGTGGCCACGAGATTGTTGGCGAGGTTCGGCACGCGATCTCCTTCGATCCGGGGTGCATCTGCTGCTGCCGGCACGGAAGTTACCGGTGGGTAGAAGTCTGTGGGATCGGCGGCGCGCACGCAACAGGGCCCGCCCCGGGGTGCCGGGCGGGCCCTGCCGTGTGCGGTACGGGGGTGTTGCTACCGGACCCCGCTCATGGCCTTCCGGATGGCCGGGGCGCCCGCGATGAGGGCACCGCCGAGGACGATCGCGGTGATACCGCTGAACGCGAAGTACGGCACCTCGTTCGCCTCGGAGTAGAAGCCGGCGAGGAGCCCGGAGACGGTGGTGCCGAGCGAGATGGAGAGGAAGAACAGGGCCAGCATCTGGGTGCGGAAGGCCTCCGGTGCCAGCTTGGTGGTCACGGACAGGCCGATGGGGGAGATGAACAGCTCGGCCCAGGTGAACAGCAGCAGGATCGCGGCCAGGCCGATCAGCGGCGTGCTGTTCGGCCCGCCCCCGGCGAAGGGGATGAACGCGAGGAAGGCGAGGCCCATCACGATCAGGCCGAAGGAGAACTTCAGGGGCGACGACGGCTGGCGGCTGCCCAGGCGCGTCCAGACGGTGGCGAAGACGCCCGCGAAGACGATGATGAAGATCGGGTTGATCGACTGCACCATGCCCGGGGGCATCTCCCAGCCGAAGAGGTTCCGGTCGAGCCGGCTCTCCGAGTACAGCGCGACGACCGTGAACTGCTGCTGGAACAGCGACCAGAAGGCGGCGCTGGCGATGAACAGCGGCATGAAGGAGTAGACGCGGCGCCGTTCCACGGGCGTGACCTTGCTGCTGGTCAGGATGACGGCGAAGTAGGCGATGGTCGCCACGATCGCGGTGTAGGCCATGACGTTGGCCAGGTTCCCGGCGTCGAGCAGGCCCGTGGCGAGGACCACGCCGACGATCACCACGAAGGCCGCTGCGATGCCGATCCAGCGCGGATAGGCGGTGCGGGGCAGGGGGTTCTCGACCTCGTGGGCGGCGTCGGGGAGGTTCTTGCGGGTGAGGCCGTACTGCACGAGTCCCGCGGCCATCCCGATGGCGGCCAGGCCGAAGCCCACGTGGAAGCCGTAGGTGTCCCACGCGAGGTTGGTGAGCAGCGGACCCACGAGGGCGCCGATGTTGATGCCCATGTAGAAGATGGAGAAGCCCGCATCGCGGCGCTCGTCGCCGGGAGCGTAGAGCGTGCCGACGAGGGACGAGGCGTTGGCCTTCAGGCCGCCCGAACCGATCCCGACCAGCACGAGGCCGATCGTGAGGCCCACCACGCCCGGCAGCAGTGCCAGGGCGATGTGGCCGCACATGATGATGATCGCGGAGTAGAACAGCACGCGCTCGGACCCGAGGACGCGGTCGGCGAGCCAGGCGCCGAGGATGGTCGAGAGGTACACGCCCCCGCCGTAGGCTCCGACGAGCCCGGCCGCCGTGGTCTCGTCGAACGCGAGGCCGCCCTCGGCCACGGAGTAGGTCATGTAGTACAGCAGCAGCGCCTGCATGCCGTAGAACGAGAACCGCTCCCACAGTTCCACGCTGAAGAGGTTCGCCAGCATTCGCGGGTGACCGAGGAACGTCTTCCCGCCGGCGGCGGGGGTCTGCTTCGTGGTGCTCACTTACTCCATGGTGCCGCTCGGGTGGGAGAAGCGCAAAACATCGGGCCGCTGCAGGAGGGCCTCGATCTGCGCGGTCGCCGCGAGTAGCTGGTCCTCCTCGCCGGGACGGCCGATGAGCTGCACGCTCATGGACAGGCCGTCCGGGAGGAGCAGTGTGGGCACGGTCACGGCGGGCAGGCCGCACACGTTCACCATGGAGGTGTACGGCGAGTACAGGCACTGCCGGAGGTAGTCGGTGTCGCCGTCGGCGTCGGTGTACCAGCCGATCGGGCGGGGCGTCATGGCCACCGCGGGGGTCAGGACCATGTCGTAGCGGGAGTACTGCTCGATCGTGTCCTGCTCGAACTGCCGCAGCACCTCGACGGCACCGGCGAGCTGTGCGGCGGTCCGGCCCATGGCGCGGCGACGCAGCACGCGCGTGATGTCCGTCAGCCGGTCCTCGCGGTCCTCGGGGATGGGCGCCGCGGCGAGTCCTGCGGTCCAGACGAGCTGGAAGGCGTCGTGGTAGCGGGCGTCGTAGCGCAGGTCCGCGTCCACGACGTCGTGGCCGGCCCGCTGCAGCACCTCGATCCCGGCCGAGAACGCGTCGGTCGCGGCACTGTCCAGGCTGATGTCCATCGCGGCGGCGAACGGGGAGGCCGTGCTGACACCGATGCGGAAGCGGCCCTCGCCGCGCAGGGCCGCCTCGGTGAAGGACCCGGGATATCGGGAGGCGGCGCTCGTGGGCCGGTAGTTGGGCTCGCGCACCAGGGCGTCGAGGAGCAGCCCGGCGTCCACGGCCGAGTGGGCCAGGGGGCCGGCGACCACGAACTGCCCGAGGTCAGCCTGCCCGGAGCCGGAGGGCACGCGTCCCCGGTTCGGCTTCAGCCCCACCAGCCCGGTGGCGGCGGCGGGGATGCGGATGGATCCGCCGCCGTCGGTCCCGGGCGCGAACGGGATCATCCGGGCGGCCACCGCGGCCGCGCTGCCGCCCGAGGAGCCGGCAGGGCTGAGGCGCGGGTCGAGGGGGTTGCGGGCCGGGGGCGCTATGCGGTTCTCGCTGTAGCAGCTCAGCCCGAACTCCGGGACCTGGGTCTTGCCGAGGCTGATGGCACCGGAGCGCCGCAGCACCGCGGCCAGGGGTGCATCCTTCGCGGCGACGGCGTGATCCAGCGCGGCCGTGCCGAGCGTGGTCCTCACGCCCGCCACGTCGGTGAGGTCCTTGTGCGCCAGCGGCACGCCGTGCAGCGGACCGAGGGCCACCCCGGAGGCGCGCAGGCGGTCGGCATGGTCGGCGGCCCGCAGGGCGTCGTCGTGCGTGACGGTGATGAACGAGCCGAGTTCCGGGTTCATCGCGTCGATCCGCCGGAGGAAGTGCTCCGTGACCTCGCGCGCACCGACGGCCCCGCGCGCCAGCGCGTCCCGGAGGGTGAGTGCTGAGAGTTCGTGCAGTTCGCTCATGGGGCTCCAGTCGGCAGCGGGCTGTCGCCGGCTCATCGCGCCTCAGGCCCTGACGGGACGACAAGGACAACTATAGGAGCCCAGTGCGCGCTGCCCGACGAGGTGGTGATGGCGGTGCCACGCCGGACCGTGAAAAGGTAGGCGCATGAGTGAACCCCAGAACGTCCCGGTGACGGCCGTGCCCAGCGATGCGCGGATCCTCGATGTCCGCGAGGACTACGAGTGGGAGGCCGGCCACGCCGACGGCGCCGTGCACATCCCGCTCGACCAACTCCCCGCACGGCTCGAGGAGCTGGACCCGGACGAGGACCTGCACGTCATCTGCCGGTCCGGCGGACGGTCCCAGCGTGCTGCCGAGTGGCTCGAGGGCAACGGCTACACGGCCATCAACGTGAGCGGGGGCATGGGAGCCTGGCTCGAGGCCGGCAAGCCGATGGTGTCCGAGACGGGCGCCGAGCCCACCGTCCTGTGACCGGTCCGTCCCGTTCCTCCTTCGCCTACCTGGGACCGGAGGGCACCTTCACCGAGGCCGCCCTCCTGCAGGTGCCCGGCGCCGCAGCTGCCCGCCGCGTCCCGTCGTCGACCGTCGGCGCAGCGCTCGAGGCCGTCCGTGCCGGAGAGGTGGACGCCGCGATGGTGCCCATCGAGAACTCCGTGGAGGGCGGTGTGAGCGCCACGCTCGACGCCATCGCCGTCGGAGAGCCGCTGCGCATCCTGCGCGAGGAACTCGTGCCCATCACCTTCGTGCTCGCGGCGCGGCCGGGGGCGTCGCTCGACGGCGTCCGACGCATCGCCACGCACGGCCACGCCTGGGCGCAGTGCCGGACCTGGGTCGATGCCCATGTGCCGGACGCGGAATACCTCCCCGCGTCCTCCACCGCGGCCGCCGCCTACGGGCTGGCCGACGGGCAGGCCCACGACGATGGCCATGACGCCCTTCGGGCTGCCGGGTACGACGCCGCGATCTGTTCCCCGCTCGTGGCCGAGCGCCTCGGGCTGGCCGTCCTGGCCCTGGACATTGGGGACGTCACGGACGCCGTTACGCGGTTCATCCTCGTGGGCAGGCCTGATGCCGTGCCGCCGCGCACGGGGGCGGACAAGACCACGCTCGTGATCCCGCTGCCCGAGGACCACCCCGGAGCCCTGATGCAGATCCTGGACCAGTTCGCCGCGCGGGGGGTGAACCTCAGCCGCATCGAGTCACGCCCCACGGGCCAGTTCCTCGGCGACTACTTCTTCAGCGTCGATGCCGACGGCCATGTCGAGGACGCCCGTGTCGCCGACGCACTGAAGGGACTGCACCGCATCAGTCCCGGGCTGCGGTTCCTCGGGTCCTATGCCCGGGCCGACCGCCGCTCACCGGCCGTCGAACGCCACACCTCCGACGACGCCTTCGGGGCTGCCGACGCGTGGCTCGCAAGCATCCTCGGTCCTGCGGCGGATGCCCCACCGGCAGGACGTAAAGCACAGTAGGCTTACTATCGAAGGTCCTCCTACTGAAGGCTGGTTCCACGATGGCTCGATTGCGCCGCAGCAACACGCGCAGGCCCGGCATCACCCGACGCCGCCACGGCAAGGGTTTCAGCTACCGGGCGCCGAACGGCGAACTGCTGCAGGACCGCGACGAGATCGGGCGCATCCGCGACCTCGTGATCCCGCCGGCGTGGAAGGACGTGTGGATCGCGCCGTATCCCAACGGGCACGTGCAGGCCATCGGGACGGACGACGCCGGGCGGCGCCAGTACATGTACCACCCGGCCTGGCGCGAGCAGAAGGACCGCGAGAAGTTCGACCGCGCGCTGGACTTCGGTGCCAAGCTCCCGAGCGCCCGCCGTGCCATCACCCAGCACCTGCGCAGCGACGGCCTCTCGAGGGAGCGCGCCTTCGCCGCGGCACTGCGGATCGTGGACTCCGGCGCATTGAGGATCGGCTCCGCCCAGTACGCGGAGGCCAACGGGTCCTTCGGCGTCACGACGCTCCTCGTGGAGCACTGCAGCATCGACGGGCACACGGTCGCGTTCGACTTCCCCGGCAAGAGCGGGCAGCACTGGGACACCGTGCTGGAGGACGAGGACCTCGCTGATGCGCTGCGTCCCATGCTGGAACGCGAGGACGCCGACACCGTGCTCGCCTACCAGAGCGACGACGGCAAGTGGCACCACGTGGACGGCTCGCTCCTCAACGAGTTCCTCCGGCAGGTCACCGGCGGGCCGTTCACGGCCAAGGACTTTAGGACCTGGCAGGCCACCGTCGTCGCCGCGATGGCCCTCGCCAAGGAGGACATCAAGGCGACGAGCCGGACGGCCCGCCAGAAAGCCGTCAGCGCCACCATGAAGGCCGTCGCCGACCACCTCGGCAACACCCCCACCGTGGCCCGGAGCTCCTACGTGGACCCCCGGCTCGTCGACAGGTTCATGAGCGGTGAGGTCATCCCGATCACCACCTACTCGGCCTCCGAGAAGGCCGTGCAGGAGCTCCTGCGCGACTGAACCCGCACATTTCCAACCACCCCGTTCGTCAGTACGCTGGCAGCGGGCGCCCATCAAGGAGCGCATCCTTCGACGAAAGGCAGAATCATGACCGAGAAGGCTCATGGAGGACACATCGTCAACCCCGACGAGGGCGACGTCAACCGCAACGAGGGCGACGGCTCGACGTCGGACCCGAACTGGCGGGGCGACCTCGGCGACCAGGGCAACGACGTGCGCTTCGCCGAGGAGCAGGCCCTCATCAACCAGCAGGCCGGCCGCGCCGACCGCACGCAGGACGACATCGACGCGGCCGAGGAGGACGGCACCTACACGAGCGCCGAGCCCGTCGGCGGCTCCGGCGGCTACACCTCCGCGCAGGATCCTGCGGAGGAGGGCGAGTACACCGACATGGACAAGCCCGTCGTGGACGAGCCGGAGGGCCAGGGCGGGTACACCGACACCGACCGCTAGGAGCGGCGGAGGGGGGGGTGAGGGAGGGGAGGGAGGGCCTGATGCCCGGTTCGCGCGGGCGTGGGTGAGG
>NZ_JBTNDP010000007.1:0-228980 GCF_054510925.1 Arthrobacter sp. MDT2-16 | reverse complement strand
TCTGGGGGGGCGGGAAGGCGACGGGCCCGACACACCCCCGCCCCCCCCCTCTCTGGTTCCCCCGGTGCTGCGGTCGGTCGTCATGGCGGTGTCGCCAGGACGATCGACCGGGAGTAGGGCTGCTGGGGCTTGAACCCAGGACAAACGGATTATGAGTCCGCTGCTCTAACCAGCTGAGCTACAGCCCCGAGGAGCGGAGAGGCCCCCCACGCGCCGGGCCCGGACGGTGCCGCCGGGCCACGAGGCGCGAGTCCTAGTGTATGCGGACGGCCGGGGCGCCCGCGGGGTGGAGAGCGGCGGCGTCGGCTTCTGCGATGAGGGCAGCGGTGGACAGTGTCCCGTAGTAGAGACCCTCGAAGGTCTCCAGGGTCGCCCCGATGTCGTGCCCGCCGACCATCTCCCGGCTGGCAGCACCCATCGCCCGCCGGTCCTCCGGCGACAGCTCGAGGATCTCGGTGATGCGGGTGCCGAGTTCGTCGGAGTCGCCCGGCGTGAACAGGTAGCCGTTCTCGCCGTGGGACACGAGGTGCGGAAGCGCCATGGCGTCGGCCAGCAGCACCGGTGTCGAGGCGGACATCGCTTCGAGGGTGACGAGCGACTGCAGCTCGGCCGTTCCGGGCTGGCAGAACAGGGAGGCGCGGATGTAGCTCCTGCGCAGCTCCTCGTCGTCGATCAGCCCACGGAAGGTGACACGGTCGCTGATGCCGAGCCGCGCCGCCTGAGCCTGCAGCGCTGGCTTGACCTCCCCGCCTCCCACGATCTCGAGGTGGACGCGCAGGTGTTCGGGCGTCTTCGCCACGGCGTCGATGAGCACGTCGACGTGCTTCTCCTCGGCCAGGCGACCCACGAACAGGACCGTGGGGTGCTCATGGGGCTCGATGTCCTCGCCCGGCTGCACCTCGTAGGCCGCCGAGTCGATCCCGTTCGACACGGGAAGCACATCGGTGAGGAAGGCGTGGTCGTGCATGGCCTTCGCCGCGAGCGGCGTGGGGGTGGTGACGGCGGCGGCCTTGCCCATCACCTTGCCCATGTCCTTCCACGAATTCCTCGCGACGATGCGCTTGAACCATTCCGGGAAGGGCAGGAACGGGTTGATGTTCTCGGGCATGAAGTGATTGGTGGCCACCACGCGGATGCCGCGGCGGAGGGCTTCGTACAGCGCGTACTCCCCCACCATGTAGTGGCACTGGATGTGTACGACGTCGGGCTGGACCCGGTCGAAGAGCATGCTGATGTCGCGGCGTATCTCCCACGGGTAGCAGATACGCCAGTAGTCGTGCGTCGGGACGCTGTGGGAGCGGAGTCGGTGGACCGTCCAGTCGCCGCCCTCTTCCGTGAAGCTCCGTCCGTTGGAGGAGCGCGGGGCGAGGACGTGCACGTCGTGGCCGCGTCCGCTCATGCCCTTCGCCAGCCGGTACCCGAACTGGGCCGCTCCGTTCACGTTGGGCGGATAGGTGTCCGCGGCGATCAGGATGGTCAGGGGCTTGAAAGCAGCCGGGTAACTCACGCGTGGATCCCCTACGTAGGTGTGCTGGACGGAACGGCGGTGGGTCGCTTCAGCGCTGCCGCTTCACGACATCAGGGTGATGGCGCGACAGGGCTACGACCCCCACAATAGCAACGAGCGCCGCCGCGCCCATCCCCAGCGCCGTCACGGTCCGTACATCGGGCTGCAGTTCGTCGAGGATGACGATGCCCACCGCGATGCCGACGATCGGGTCGATCACCGTCAGTCCGGCGATGACGAGGTCGGGCGGACCGGTGGCGTAGGCGCTCTGGACGAACCAGGATCCGAGGGCGGCGGCCGCGGCGAGGGCCACGAGGGTCAGGACCGGGACATTGAGCAGGAAGCGCCCGTTCGGGTCCAGCAGGTGGCCCGCGACGACCTTCGTCAGGACGGCCACGAACCCGAAGAGGACCCCCGCTCCCAGGATGTAGGCGAAGGCGTTCAGGCGGTGCCGGCCCATCACCGCCATGGACCCGAAGAGCACGACGGCGGCGCCGAGGAGGAGCACCACGGAGAGCTCCTGTGCGGGGTCGACTGCGTGGTTCTCCCGCGTGACGTTCACGGCGAGCAGCACGAAGAGGGCGCTGCCGGTCACGCAGGCGGTGATCGCGGCGACGGTGGGGCGGTTGATCCGGATGCCCTGGTCCCGGGAGTTGACGACCGTGGTGATCACCAGCGCGATCGCGCCGATGGGCTGGACCACCGTCAGGCTCGCCAGCGACAGCGCCACCACGTTCAGGGCCATCCCCGTCCCGAGGAGGAACAGCCCGAACAGCCAGCGCGGATTCGTGAGGAGGCGCGAGAACCCGGACGACGAGAGGGACAGACCACCCGTGTTCGCCCGTACGGCGCTGCCCTGGCGCTGCGCTCCGAACGCGAGGAAGACTGCGCCCAGCAGCGCCAGCGCAATTGCTAGGAGGGGCACGACTGCTGCTCGACCCGCTCCAGCCGGTACTTGCGGTGCGCGGCCCTGAAGTAGGCGACGAACGCGACGAGGTGCAGCACGCAACCGGCGGCGAGCAGTCCCTGTGCGACGACGAGGATCCAGTCCTGGCCGAAACCCTCCACGCGGTTCAGCAGGAGCAGTGGCGCTCCCACGAGCAGCAGCGCGGTGCGCACCTTGCCGACGGTGATGACGGGCAGGTGGAGGGGCCCGCGGAACAGGACGAGCGCATTCACGATGAGGATGATGTCCGGGATGACGATGGCCCAGAGGAGCCAGGCGGGGGCGATCCCGTCCACCACGAAGGTGATGGCGATGACGATCAGCGCCGTGCGGTCGGCGACGGGATCGAGCCACTTCCCGACGGCGGACACCTGCTGGAGTCGCCGTGCCACGTAGCCGTCCACCCAGTCGGTGGACCCGACCACCACGAGGGTGAGCACAGCCGCGCCGTACCGCTGCTGGGCGATGAACCAGACGAAGAGGGGGACGCCGAGGAACCGGATGATCGTGATGAGGTTCGGCAGGGTCCATGGCGTCGCGAGCTCCACGCCCTCACTGCCGGCCCGTGCTCCCGCCCCGATCAGTCTCATCACCCGCGCCTCCCCACCCCATTATGCAGGCCGGCGGCCGCTCCCCCGTGCCTCCCGTCGCGCCAGCGACGGAGGGATCGGGCGAGCGGCCGCCGGGGCCCTGCCGAGTCCTACTTGCTGAGCAGCCTGCGCAGCATCACGAGCATCGCGGCGACGGAGGCGGCCAGCACGCTCAGGGGCTTCCACCGGTCGGCGAGCGTGGTGTTGTGCGGGACCTCGCGCCGGACCGCGACGGCCGCGACCCGCTGGCCGTCGGACGTCGACCCGCTCTGCGAGCTCCCCTGCGATCCGCCCTTGCCGGAGCGGTGCCGGGCCTTGTCGAGGCGCGCCTTGACGTCCGCGCGGGCGCCGAGCGAGTCCCTCGCCTCGGCGATGTGCGTCCGGCGCTCCCCGGAACGTCCCCGCAGTTCCTCGTACGACGGCGTGGGCTCCTTGGGCTTGGAGTCCTTGACGTCGTCGTCCTTGGCATCCTTGTCCTGCTTCGGCTTCTTCACGTCGAGCGTCGCTGGATCGAAGCTGCGGCCCTCCTTCAGCACACCGAGGTCGTAGCGGATGCCGTGGATCGCGTCCTCGGGTACCAGCGGAAGCTGCTTCTTGAGACGCGTGACGCCGATGAGCGCGAGGACACCGGCTATCACGAGGAAGAGCAGGGCGACCAGCAGCGCTGCCAGCCACGGTGCCATGATCTCGGCCAGGCCCATGATGGCCGCGACGATGAGGGCCACGGCGAAGAACAGCACGAAGACGAGCGCGACGACGAGGAAGGCGGCGGCGATCCCGGCCTTGATCCCCTTCTGCTTCATCTGCTGGACGGCGATCGAGAACTCGTCGCTGACCTGGCGCGGCGTCAGGCGCGCGAGGAGCCTGATGAGTCCAAACAGCGAGAGCGAGCCCGTGGACCGCTTGCCGCGCGTACTAGCCGAGCTGTTCATAGGCCCTGCCTCCATTCGTAAGTGTGTTGCTGGACAATCCTGAACCAAAATTACCACCGGCGGGGCGGCGGGTTTTCGCCGGGCACCCGGGACGCCGGTACGGGCTGCGCGGACCCGCGACGGCACAGGTCACGCGGCGGTCCGTCCTCACGCGGTGGTGAGTTCCGCGTTGTCCTCGAGGTCCTTGCCGGTGAACTCGGGAAGTCGGGTCCGGACGAAGATGAAGGACAGGACGGCGAAGACGGTGAACGCCGCGTACATGATCCAGAGGCCCAGGTTCTCGCTGACCCACGGGAAGGTCAGGGTGACGATGAAGTTGAACACCCAGTTCACCATCGTCGCCACGCCGAGGGCGATCGAGCGGATGCGGTTGGGGAACATCTCGCCGAGGGTCACCCACATGACGGGCCCCCAGGTCGCGGCGAAGAAGACGACGAAGAGGTTCGCGCCGACGAGGGCGATCGGCCCCCACGCGCCGGGCAGCGTGAGGTCCTCGCCCGTCCCCTCGGCCTGCAGAAAGGCGAGCGTCGCGGCCAGGAGGCCGACGGTCATGCCGACGGAGCCGATGAGGAGCAGCCGGCGGCGTCCCACGCGGTCCACGAAGAAGATGGCGACGAAGGTCATGCCCACGTTGATGATCGAGGTGATCACCGACGTCGTGAACGAATCGCTCTCGCTGAAACCGACGGACTTCCAGAGCGTGGTGGAGTAGTAGAAGATCGCGTTGATGCCCACCAGCTGCTGCAGTGCGGCGATGGCCATGCCGACCCACAGGATGGGCTGCAGCCCGAGCGCGGGGCCGCGCAGGTCGCGGTAGCTCGCCCGGTCCTCCCGTGCGAAGCTCTCGCGGATCTGGCTGATCTTGCCCGAGGTGTCGGTCACGCCCGAGACACGCGAGAGCACGTGGGCGGCCTCCTTGTCGCGGCCCGCCCGGATGAGGAACTGCGGGGACTCCGGGATGATGAGCGCCAGGACTCCGTAGACGACGGCGGGAACCACACCGACGAGGAGCATCCAGCGCCACGCGGACAGGCCCCACCAGAACTCGTTGCCCGCACCGCCCGCGGCGTTCGCGAGCGAGGCGTCCGAGAGCAGGGCGGCGAAGATGCCGACCGTGATGGCGAGTTGCTGGACGGACGCCAGCCCCCCGCGCCACTTGGACGGTGCGATCTCGGCGATGTAGCCGGGGACGATCACGGACGCGATGCCGATGGCGAGGCCGCCGACGAGCCGCCAGGCCATGAGGTCCCACTCGGAGAAGGCATACGCCGATCCGGCGGAGTTCACGGCGAACAGCATGGCCGCCGCGACCATGACCTTCTTGCGACCCCACCGGTCGGCGAGGCCGCCGGCGAACCAAGCGCCCGCTGCACAGCCCAGCAGGGTGATGGCGACGGTGAAGCCGAGGACGCTCGGGCTCAGGTCGAAATCGGCCTGGATGGAATCCACGGCTCCGTTGATGACGGCGGTGTCGAAACCGAACAGGAGGCCTCCGACGGCGGCTGCGACCGTGATGGCGATCACCCTCGCGAAGTGCTTCGGTGACTGCTCGGCCTCGACCTCGGTGCCGTTCCCGCTCATATGCCGCTCTCCCTGCTCGTTCCGTCTCTCATCACCCTACGTCAACCCCAAGCGTGCTTAGCCTTGGATTCCACGGCATGCTCCCCTGCTTCGGATGTGTCGCACGGTTGACGACGGCCCTAGGATGGGAGGGACGTTGATTCGCCCCAGCAACCAAATCGCTCCCGTGGGGACGGCCGGTTGTGCAATCCCAGCCGCTCCGCCGTCGTCGCCGGGCTGCCGCGATCGATGCCTCCCCGTACCTCCTCCTCCATCGGCAGCAGTACCGTTCCGTAAGGCAGCATTGTGAGCACCCTCTCCCACCCCGGTGACACCCTCTCCCGCCGCGAGAAGATCATCTACGTCTTCATCCTCGGCACCCTCACGGCCCTCGGGCCGTTCACGATCGACCTCTACCTCCCGGCCTTCCCTGCCCTGCAGGACGACCTCGCCGTCTCCGAGGCCGCGGTGCAGCTGACGCTCACCGGGACGATCATCGGTTTCGCGTGCGGACAGCTGCTCGTGGGCCCCCTGAGCGACAAGATCGGCCGTCGGCTGCCGCTCATCCTGGCGACCACACTGCACGTCGGCGCCTCCATCGGCGCTGCGTCGTCGGAGGACATCAATGCGCTGCTGGTCTTCCGCGTCCTGCAGGGCGTCGGCGCGGCCGGCGGCGGCGTGGTGGCGATGGCCATGGTGCGCGATCTGTTCGGTGGCTACACGCTCGTGCGGATGCTGTCCTATATGGCGCTCGTCAACGGTATGGCACCCATCTTCGCGCCCGTGATCGGCTCGCAGCTGCTGCTGCTCTTCCCCTGGCCCGGCATCTTCTGGTTCCTCGCCTGCTACGGCGTGCTGGTGATCCTCGCCGTGTCGCTGTTCATCATCGAGACCCTGCCCCGGGAGAACCGCCGCCGGTCCGGGCTCACCGTCGCCCAGCGCTACCGGGCGGTGCTCAGCGACCGCATCTTCATCGGCATCCTGCTCGTGGGCGGCATGAACTTCTCCGGGATCTTCTCCTACCTCTCCGCGTCACCGTTCCTCTTCCAGGGGCCGTATGGACTGAACGAGCAGCAGTACGGGCTGCTGTTCGCCATCAACTCCCTCGGCGTGGTCGCGGGCGTGCAGATCAGTTCGCGGGTCCTGCGGCGTGTGGGCCCGCAGTGGGTCATCGCGGTCGCGACGCTCGTGCAGCTCGTCATGGCGATGCTCATCATCGCGTTCGACCAGTTGGGGCTCGGCGTCTGGGGCACCGCGGTCCCGCTCTGGTTCTACATCATGGCGACGGGCTTCATCTTCCCGTGCGTGCAGGTGCTGGCGCTCATCAACAACGGGGCGCAGGCCGGCACCGCCGCGTCGCTGCTCGGCGCTGTGACCTTCGGGACGGCAGGGCTCGTCTCCCCGCTCGTCGGCCTCCTGGGCGACGGGATCGAGTCGGCGACACCCATGGCGCTGGTCATGGCCGGCTGCATCGCCCTGGGCGTGGTGTTCCTGTGGACGGTGGTCCGGCCCCGCACCGTGCCGGCCCTGCAGTAGCGGGGCCCTGACGGAACCCTGCCCGGGTCGGGGTCGGCTGGTGTGCCGGAGGGATTCCGGGAGCGCGGCGCCGTCAGGCCGGAGCTGTCCCGGGCTCCGCCGGCAGCGACTCCGCCGTCTTCGCGATGTTCCGCGCCATGGCCGAGAAGATGAAGCCGTGGAAGGGCAGGACCGCGAGCCAGTACAGCCGCCCTGACAGCCCGTGCGGGAAGAAGACGGCCCGCTGGTAGAAGGAGCTGCCCGAGCCGTCGGGTTCCACCCTGAACTCCAGCCAGGCACGACCGGGCACCTTCATCTCCGCGCGGAGCCGCAGGCGTTCACCGCGCACGAGTTCCTCGACGCGCCAGAAATCGAGTGCCTCCCCCGTCAGGAGCTCCTTCGCATCCCGCCGTCCGCGGCGCAGCCCCACGCCTCCGGCCAGCTTGTCCATCCAGCCGCGGGCGGCCCATCCCACGGGCCAGGAGTACCAGCCGTTCTCGCCGCCGATCCCCTCGACCACGCTCCACAGCTTCTGCGGGGACGCCGTCGAGCTGTAGGTCTGGACGTCGGTGTAGACGGTGTGTCCTGCCCACTGGGGGTCCGAGGGCAGCGGGTCGGCCTCGGCGTCGACCTGGGATGCTCCGGCCCAGCTCGTCTCCACCTCTCCCCCGCGCATCTTGCCCAGCGCGAGGTCGACGGACCTGCGGTACCCCGTCAGCCCGCCCTCGGGCACGGGGATGTGGTGGTCGATGTCGTGCTCGGACGTCACGGCGTCGTGCTGCAGGGACTCGATGAGGGGCATCGCCATGGCCCGCGGGATGGGCGTCACCAGGTTGACCCAGTGGCCGGCGAGGCGCGGCGTGAGGACCGGCAGCGCGAGGATCCGCCGGCGCGGGAGGCCCGCGGCCTCGGCGTACTGGTTCATCATCTCGGCGTACGTCAGCACCTCCCGCGAGCCGATGTCGAATGTCCGGTTCAGGTCCTCCGGGAGGTCGAGCGCGCCGACGAGGTAGTGGATGACATCGCGGACGGCGATGGGCTCGATGTGGTTCAGGACCCACTTGGGCGCGGGCATCACGGGGAGGACGTCGGAGAGGTGCCGGATCATCTCGAACGATGCGGACCCCGATCCGATGACGACGCCGGCCTGGAAGGCGATCGTCGGTGTGCCGCAGTCGAGGAGGATCCTGCCCACCTGGGTGCGCGAGCGCATGTGGGTGGACAGCTCCACGCCCTCGGGATGCAGACCCCCGAGGTAGACGATGCGGCGCACGCCGGCGCGGGTGGCCGCGTCGGAGACCGTCGCGGCGATCTCGGCCTCGCGGGTGTCGAAGTTCCTGCCGGAGCCCATCGAGTGGACGAGGTAG
The DNA here is from genome assembly GCF_054510925.1 of Arthrobacter sp. MDT2-16. Taxonomy (NCBI): domain Bacteria; kingdom Bacillati; phylum Actinomycetota; class Actinomycetes; order Micrococcales; family Micrococcaceae; genus Arthrobacter; species Arthrobacter sp. MDT2-16. Next base: position 220,563 of record NZ_JBTNDP010000007.1, on the reverse strand, counting down.
TAGAGGGTGTCGACGCCCCGGCTCACCTCGCGCATGGTGTCGGCGTCCTGCAGGTCTCCCGGCACGATCTCCACCGACGAGGCCCAGGGCACGTCCTTCAGCTTCTGCGGCGAGCGGACGACGACGCGGACCCTGCGGCCCTCGGCGACGAGCTTCGTGACGAGCCGGCCGCCGATGTACCCCGTGGCGCCGGTGACCAGGATGAGCTTTCCCTCAGTGCTGCCAGTGTCCATGGGCACAGCCTACGCCGGGCCCCTGACACGGTTCCGGTTCCTCCCTGCGGCAGGAGGGCCCGCTGCCACGGGCCCTCGTACTCCTCCGACCGGGCCCGGGCCCGGCAAGCGGAAGACTCCCGGGGATCCGGACCCCGCGGCCTCGCGTGGACAGTGCACCCGCTGCAGTCGCGGCACGGGGATATGGCACAGCATCGAGGCCTCGTACCGCGAGGCGAAGGCCGACGCGCCAGGGCAGGCCGAGGACGCGGTGCCGCCGTCCATGCGCGTGGACATCACGGACACCGGCGACCTGCGGAGGCAGGACCCCGCACCCGGTGACCCTGCGGCGGGCGGCCGCGGCCGCCCGGCACGAAGGAAAGGCCCCTGACCGGTGTTTCCACTGGTCAGGGGCCTGTTTGCTCCTCCGACTGGACTTGAACCAGTAACCCTTCGATTAACAGTCGAATGCTCTGCCAATTGAGCTACGGAGGAAAGCGCACGTCCTACTCTACATACCTCGCGGGGCTATGCGAAATCGCCTCCGGCTCAGTCCTCGCGGAGCTGCCGCCGCTGCATCTCGAGCTCCATCAGGTCGCGCTGCAGCTGGTTGTAGAGCACCGGGTCGGCGGCCGGGTCCATGCGCTGGAGCTGCCCGAGCTTCTCGGCCTTCTGCTGGGTGATCCGGAGCTCGGTCAGCCGGTTGAGGATGTCACGGCAGTACAGCACCATGGCGTCAGCGTCCTTCGCCGGCAGGGGCCGGACCGCCAGCTCGCTGACCAGGGGGCGCAGGACGTCGGGGACGCCCTCGCGCACCGATTCCACCCACCGTGACAACTCGGTGCCCGCCGCTCCCGCCGCGAGGACGGCGTTGTGCAGCGCCTCGTACACCGGGACGGTGAAGCGGGACGTGGAGAAGCTCTCCCACTGCGGGGCGGTGAGGAGCGTGGGCTGCTGCAGCACCACCTCGAGGGCCTCGCGTTCCATCCGGGCGATCGGATCGCGGGCGTCCGGCCGCTCGAAGAACGGCTCGCCGGAGGAGCCCTCCGCGGCCTCCCCCTGGCCGGCGGGTGCACCCGCCGCCTGGCCTGCCTGGTCCTGGCGGCCCTGCGACCCCTGCTGGCCCCGCTGCCGGCCGCCGGGCGACGACGCGCCCGCGTCCCGACGCGCTGCCGCCGTGACCGCGCGCGCCACCTGGTCCTCCCCCACGTACTGCATGCCCAGCCAGCGCGAGAGCTCCCGCGTGTAGGTGGAACGCAGCGACACGTCGCGGATCTGCGCCACGATGGGCGCTGCGTGCCGGAGCGCCTTGACCTGACCCTCACCGGAGGACAGGTCGAAGTTCGCGAAGGACGCCTTGATCGCGAACTCGAAGAGCGGGCGGCGGTCGGCGATCAGCTCCCGGACGGCGTCGTCGCCCCGCGTCTGCCGCAGCTCGCACGGGTCGGCACCCGACGCCTCGACGGCCACGTAGGTCTGCGAGTTGAAGCGCTGGTCCTCCTCGAAGGCCCGCAGGGCGGCCTTCTGGCCCGCGGCGTCGCCGTCGAACGTGAAGATCACCTCACCCCCGGTGCCGTCGTCGGACAGGAGGCGGCGCGCGATCTTGATGTGGTCGGTACCGAACGCGGTCCCGCAGGTCGCGACGGCGGTGCCCACGCCTGCCAGGTGGCAGGCCATGACGTCGGTGTACCCCTCGACCACCACGAGCTGACGGTTCCTGGCGATCTCGCGCTTGGCGAGGTCGATCCCGTAGAGCACCTGCGACTTCCGGTAGAGGGAGGTCTCGGGGGTGTTCAGGTACTTCGGCCCCTGGTCGTCCTCGTACAGCTTGCGGGCGCCGAAGCCCACGGTGTCTCCGGTGATGTCGCGGATGGGCCAGATGAGGCGTCCGCGGAAGCGGTCGTAGAACCGGCCGGCGTTGCTGGACGACGCACTGAACATGCCCGTGAGCTTCAGCTCGTCGAGCGTGAACCCGCGGCCGGTGAGGTGGTTCAGCAGCGTGTCCCAGCCCTGCGGCGCATACCCGACGCCGAACTGCTCCGCTGCCTCGCGGTCGAAGCCGCGCTCCTGCAGGAACTGGCGGGCGGTGGCCGCGCCCTGGGTGAGCAGCTGGTCGCGGAAGAACTCGGCCGCGATCTTGTGGGCGTCGAGCAGCCGCTGCCGCTTGCCCACGTCCTCGCGGCGCGGTCCGGTGCCGCCGTCCTCGTAGTGCAGTTCGAAGCCGATGCGTGCGGCGAGCTTCTCCACGGTCTCGCTGAAGGAGGTGTGGTCCAGTTTCTGCACGAAGGAGATGACATCGCCTCCCTCACCGCACCCGAAGCAGTGGTACGAGCCCATCTGCGGGCGGACGTGGAACGACGGCGAGCGCTCGTCGTGGAAGGGGCACAGGCCCTTCCACGAGCCGATACCGGCCGACTTCAGGGTCACGTACGCCTCGACGACCTCCTTGATGTCGGTGCGCTGGCGTACCTCATCGATGTCTTCACGCTTGATGAGTCCGGCCATGGGTCCCAGTTTAGGCCCGCCCCACCGACACCCCGACCCGGACGTCGCGTGTGCAGGGCCTCGCCGGGACGACGGCGGACGGGCCCCCGCCCGGAGGGGAGGGCCCCGGCCTACCAGAGCGCCGGGACGGGACCGACGATCCGCTCGTGGAGGCCGAGCGCCGAGGCATCCGTCAGGGACGCCACCTGGTCGATGACCACGCGCAGGCGGGCGTCGTCGTCCGGTGCCTCGCGCCAGTCGGCGGCGAACATCGGCTCGAGGTAGCGGTCGCCGTCGGCGTGCACCTGCGCGACGAGGGCCGCGAGGATCTCCCGCTGCCGCTCGTAGAGCGGCTGGCGGTGATCGGTGGTCATGACGTACGTGGTGGCGAGGCCCTTCATCACGGCGATCTCCAGGATGGTCTCCTCGGGCACCACCATCTCGGCGTTGTAGCGCGTCAGGGAGTCGGGACCGTAGATGGAGCGCGTCGACTGCATGGCGCTGAGGCAGAAGCGGCCGATCAGCTGGCTCGTCATGTTCTTCAGCGCCGCCATGGACCGGCGCGTGCCGTCCGCCTCGCGGACCCAGACCGGCGTCCGCTCCAGACGGGCCAGCGCGGCGTCGACGGCGGCGGGATCGCTGCCGGGGAGGTACCACTGCTGGGTGTAGCCGACCACGCGCGCGCGGGCGTCGGCATTGTCCATCCACTTCAGCTGCAGGTGACCGGCGACGATCGCGTCCTCGACGTCGTGCACGGAGTAGGAGATGTCGTCGGCGAGGTCCATGACCTGCGCCTCGAGGCAGGACCGGCCCTCCGGGGCGCCCTGGCGGAGCCAGTCGAACACGGGAAGGTCGTCGTCGTACGCGCCGAACTTCGTGGTGCGCTGGCCGCTGATCACGGGGGCGGACGCCGCCGTCCACGGGTACTTGCAGGAGGCGTCGAGGCTCGCGCGGGTGAGGTTCAGCCCGGCGGGGCCGCCGTCGGGCGCGAGGACCTTGGGTTCGAGCCGGGTGAGCAGGCGCAGGGTCTGGGCGTTGCCCTCGAAGCCGCCGATGCCGTGGGCGATGTCGTTGAGCGCCGATTCGCCGTTGTGGCCGAAGGGCGGGTGCCCGAGGTCGTGCGCGAGGCACGCGGTGTCCACGATGTCCGGGTCGCAGCCGAGCGTCCGCCCCAGCTCGCGTCCCACCTGCGCCACCTCCAGCGAGTGCGTGAGGCGTGTGCGCACGAAGTCGTCGGTGTCCGGCGCGACGACCTGCGTCTTGGCGCCGAGGCGGCGCAGCGCGGAGGAGTGCAGCACGCGGGCGCGGTCGCGTTCGAAGTCGGTGCGGTGCGAGCTCTTGGGCGGTTCCTCCACCCAGCGCGCGGTGTCCGAGGCGCTGTAGCCGGAAGCGGCGGACGGTTCGGGGAAGCTCATGGTGCCTTTCTAGCGCAAGGATCGCGGGGCGGCCCGCCGGTACCCGCCGATGTGGGCCGACGGGTCACCGGCGCCGGGGGAGGCCGGCATCAGCCCCCGGATACGTCCACCTCGGCAGCGGCGATGTCCGCCTGCTGCGCGTCGTTGAGGACGCGGCCGTCGAGCCAGTGCTCGGGCAGGGCCGTCCTCTTCGGGGACCCTGCGCGGCCGCGCGGGCCCTCGGCGTCGGAGCCGGGGTAGGGCGAGTCCTTGTCGAGCTCCTCCAGCAGCCCGCGCAGTACCTCGAGGGTGGGCACGGTGGCGAGCTTCGCCCTCAGGTCACCGCCGACGACGTAGCCCTTGAAGTACCAGGCCATGTGCTTGCGGATGTCGCGCAGGCCCATCATCTCGCTGCCGAACGTCTCGACGAGCAGCTCGGCGTGCCGGTAGACGGTGTCGGCTACCTGCCCCAAACCGGGCCGGTGCCGGGAGGCGCTGCCCTCGAAGGCGTTCATGAGGTCCCCGAAGAGCCAGGGCCTTCCCTGGCAGCCGCGGCCGATGACCACTCCGTCGACGCCGGTCTGCCGCACCATGCGCACGGCGTCCTCGGCGCTCCAGATGTCGCCGTTGCCGAGCACGGGGATGTCCGGCAGGGCCTCGCGCAGCTCGGCGATGGCATTCCAGTCGGCCTTGCCCGAGTAGAACTGGGAGGCGGTGCGTCCATGGAGGGCGACGGCGGCGACACCGCTGTCACGGGCGATCTTCCCCGCCTCGCGGAAGGTCAGGTGGTCCTCGTCGATGCCCTTGCGCATCTTGATGGTCAGCGGGACGTCGCCCTTCGACGCCTCACGCACGGCGGTCTGCACGATGCCCGTGAACAGGTCGAGCTTCCACGGCAGGGCCGCTCCCCCGCCCTTGCGGGTGACCTTCGGCACGGGGCAGCCGAAGTTGAGGTCGATGTGGTCCGCGCGGTCCTCCTCGACGAGCAGGCGCACGGCGGCGCCCACCGTCTTCGGGTCCACACCGTACAGCTGCACGGAGCGCACCTTTTCGTCGTCGTCGTGCGAGATGATGCGCATCGACTCAGGGCTGCGTTCCACGAGCGCACGGGAGGTCACCATCTCGGAGACGTAGAGGCCACCGCCGTACTCGCGGCACAGCCGGCGGAACGCCTTGTTGGTGATCCCGGCCATGGGCGCGAGGATCACCGGGGTGTCCACGGTGATGTTCCCGAGGGTGAGCGGCGGGAGGTCGAGCCGGAGGGCGGCGTCGGCCGCGCCGGGGGCTTCGGGGGCGGCGGGATCGCTCGGCGGAGCGGGGAGGGTCGATACTGCGGTCACCCCTCCATTGTCGCAAGGGGCCGCAAATCCGGGGACGCTGTTCGCTGTGCGCCTGCGCGCACGCTCCGCCCTGCCCGCCTTCCGCCAGGCGTTCGTCATGCGTCCCCCTCGGCCGGACGCCGTGCGCGCCGCTCCCCGAGCGCCACGAGGCGCTGGCCGGGGGCGAGGGTTCGCGGACCCGCGGGGACCTCCGGCGTCGCACCGTCGTCCCGGCCGTCGTCGTGCCCGCCGCCCGGGGCCCCTGGTCCGACGGCCTTCACCACGAGGACCGCGGTGAGCGTGGTGAGCGGGATCGCCAGGACCAGGCCGATGGAACCCACCAGGGTCCGCACCACCTCCTCGGCGAGTTCGCCGCTGGTGAGGGTGTCGAGCAGGGCGCGGTCGTAGAGGGAGACGAGGATCAGCACGGGCAGCGCCGCCCCCGCGTAGGCGAAGGCGATGGTGTAGACGGTGGACGCGATGTGGTCGCGGCCGATCCTCATGGCGGACGTGAAGAGCCGGCGGCCGGACGTGGCCGGCGCCAGCTCGTACAGCTCCCAGACGGAGGAGGACTGCGTGATGGTCACGTCGTTGAGGACGCCGAGCCCGGAGATGATGAGCCCGCACAGGATGATCGAGGAGATCGAGAGCCCGTCCGACGCGTTCACCAGCGTGTACGCGTTCTCATCCCCGACGCCGGTCAGGTGCGCGGCGTCCGTGGCCCAGGCGGCCAGGAGGGCGGTGACGCCGAGGCCGAACACCGTCCCGAGCAGCGCCGTGGAGGTCCGCGCGGAGACGCCGTGCGCGAAGTAGAGGACCCCGTACATGATCACCACGGAGCCCACGAGGCCGAGCAGCAGGGGCGGCCTGCCCTCCACGAGCCCCGGCAGGACGAACTGCGCCAGGATCACGAGTGCGCCCACGAGCCCGATGATGGCGCGCAGTCCGCGCCAGCGTGCGACCGCGATGACGACGACGGCGTAGCCGATCGCGAGGCCGACGATGGGCACGGACCGGACGAAGTCCACGAAGACGTAGGGAGCCGCGCCGCCCTGGAGCACGTTCGCGAGGTTGAGGTAGCGGATCTGGTCGCCGGGCTCGACGGCGTCGGTCCTGGCGAGCTCCGGCGTCACCTCGACGGCGATGACCTCTCCCCCGAGCGCGGGCTGCGTGTAGGCCAGCGTGCAGGTCTGGGCCGTGCCCCCGGCGTCGACGGTCGGCTGGGAGGAGGGGCAGTCGCCCTGGGCGACCTCGCGGACGGTCCCGACGTCGAAGCTAACGCCGTCGGCCGTCGCGTAGGGGCTGGCGACGGTCAGCGATCCGCGGTCGCCGGTCGGCCAGAGCAGCACCATCGCGATGAGGGTGAGGACCCCGAGCGGGACGAGGAGCACCGAGAGCAGGAGCGTGGCCCTCCTGCGCGCGGCCAGCACGGAGGCCGACGGCTCCGGGCTCGTGTCGGTGCGAGCGGCGTGGAGGTGGCTGGAGCCCACGGACGTCCCTACATGGTCGGTTGAGTGCTGGACAATGCTGGTGGGTGCTGTCGGCGCCGCCGGGTCGGACACCGGCGGGCACCGGGCACCGCTTGCGATTCTACGCAGGAGTGGCCCGCAGGCACGCTCCGGCCGCGGTGCACGGCAGGACCAGGACGACGGAGCCCTCGGGGGCGGGAAAGGACGATCCATGGCAGGAATCGCAGGTCCGCCTCGGGACGGGGAGCCCGTGGTCCGCGTCGGCGGTGCGCGTGCAGGAGTGCGCGGCGTTGCGCTCGTACTGCATGGCGGGCGGGCGCAGAGCGTCGACGCCGTCCGGCGCCGGCACCTCAGTCCGCTCCGCATGCGCCCCTTCGCCGCGCGCCTCGCGGGGCAGGGCGCGCAGCACGGCCTCGCCGTCTGGGCGCTGCGCAACCGGGTCCGCGGGTGGAACGGCGCCGAGCAGTCGGCGCTGCAGGACGCCCGCTGGGCCCTGGGCCGGATCGCCGCCGCGCATCCCGCGGTGCCCGTCTACCTCCTGGGCCATTCCATGGGCGGGCTGACGGCGCTGTATGCCGCAGGCCACCCGCAGGTCCGCGCCGTGGCCGCGCTCGCTCCGTGGCTCGAGTCCTCCAGCCCGGTGGAGCCCGTCCGGGGCCGCAGCGTCCTGGTGATGCACGGTGATGTGGACCGCTGGACGAGCCCGACGGCGTCGCTCTCCTTCGCCCGCCGCGCCCAGGGCGTGGCTCGGGACGTCCACTACGTGCGCATGCTCGGAGCCGGCCACTTTATGGTCCGCACCCTGCCCGTCTGGCACGGCATGAGCACCTCCTTCCTCCTCCGCCACTTCGCGGAGGACACGGACGCAGCCCTCGACGCCCGGGTCCTCGAGCCCTCCGCCCCGCTCTACCGTGCCCCGGACCCGCTGGGCATCACCGCCTGACCGTCCTGCCCCGCCTTCCAGCCCGGCTCGGCGGCGGCCACGACCGGAAAACCCTCCGACCCAGCAGCGTATGTCCGGCCGACCGGGGTACAAAGAGTACGTAGAGGGCACGAGCGGGTACCTCCCGCTGCCGCCGAGGGCCGGAAGAAGGATCTGAGCATGGGATGGAAGCCGCGGCAGAGCGACCGCATGTACCGGGGGGTGGTGTACGCGGGCAAGGCCGTCTTCGGGGCCCTGCGCCTGCCGATCACGGTCAGCGGGACGGAGAACCTGCCGGCCTCGGACCCGCTGCGCGGCCGGTCGCGCCGTGCCGTGCCGGGCCACGGCGCCGTCGTCGCCATCACCCACTTCGGCTATCTCGACTTCGCCTTCGCCGAACTGGTGCTGTGGAACCATGCCCGCATCCAGGCGCGCTACATGATCTCGAAGCGGGCCGCCGAGCACTGGTTCGTCAGCCCCTTCGTGTTCGGGCTGGGCCACGTGATCACGGACCGCATGGCCGGCGCCGAGGCCTACGACGACGCCCTCGCCAAGCTGCGCGCCGGTGAGTACGTGGCGATCCTCCCCGAGGCCGGGGTATCCCGCAGCTACACGGTGCGGGACCTCAAGACCGGGGCCGTGCGGCTCGCCGCCGAGGCCGGGGTACCCGTCATCCCCGTCTCCGTGTGGGGCGCGCACCGGCTGCTGACCCGCGGGCACGGGTTCTCCCTCCGGCGGGCCTGGAAGTCGCCCGTCCGCGTGCACATCAGCCCTGCCATCCGCCACGAACCCGGACTTGACGTCGCCGAGGAGACGGAGCGGCTGCGCCGGGAGCTGCAGGACGGCATCGAGACGTGCATGGCCGACTTCCCCGTGACCCCGGAACCGGGCGCCTGGTGGATGCCGGCCCACCTCGGCGGCGGGGCCATGACGGACGCGGAACGCGAGGCGGCGGACGTCGCGGACAAAAAGGCCGGGCGGCACAGCCGGGGCTGACGGTGCGGGCGGCGTCCCTCGCGGCGTCGTGCACGCGTTCCCTGGTCCGGAGTGCGTGTCGGGCCGCGACACGCCGATCGGCGGGATCCCGGCGGAACCACGGGCACGAGGCCGCTCAGGTGCGGCGTCTCAGGACGTCGCGACCACCAGGGTCTCCGGTCCCCCGAGCCGTGCCGCGCCGGTGGCGAGCAGGGGCTCGACGACGGCGACGAGGGCTTCCATCGCGTCGTCCACCTCGAGCTGGATGGGGTACTGGTGCACGAGCATCGCGATCATCGTGGCGACGGCGGCCTGCTGCTCCGCCGGTGCGAGCGTGGTGTCGTACCCGAGCAGCACGTCCGCGGGGTCGTCGGTACGGGCCTGGGTGTAGCTGACCGCGAAGGCGGCGATCGCCCCGCCGTCGGCCTTCGGCCGGTCCCGCAGCACGATCGCCCCGCCGGCGCCGCTCGTGTCCCCGAGGAACAGCTGCTGGGCGCGCCCGAGGCCGAGCTCCGCCCGGTCCCAGACGTGCACCGACTCGTAGAAGGACGCCAGCGCGCGGGTGAGCTCCACCGAGCCGGTGGCCGCTTCCTCGAGCTGCGGCCCGGCGGCGTCGTCGAACGCGGGCGCCGCGAGGGCACCGGGTCCGACGACGACGAGCCGCGAGCGCTGCAGGGTCGCGAAGCCGGTGGCATCGGCGAACGCGGCACCGGTGGTCCCAGGCGTCACCTTGGATCGCAGGGCCGTGATGCCGGACGGTGAGGCCGCGGCCTCGTGCTGGAGCATCGTGAGCAGCGTCGAGCCGACGCCCGCGCGCCGGTGGTCCTCGGCGACCTCGATGTAGCACCAGAGCCGGTCCGGGTGGAGGGCCGCACCGTAGACACAGCCGGCGGCGACGGGGATCCCCTGGTCCACCGCGGTGATGCAGCGGTTCCAGGGGCTGTCCGACGGCGGGCGGAACGAGCCACGGAACTGCTCGGCCGCCGCCGATTCGGGGCCGCCCCACAGCTGGAGCAGCTGGAGGTCGTCCCCCTCCTGCCAGGCGCGGTACTCGAGGGCCATCAGGCTCCGACCAGGCGTGCGGCGAGGTAGCCCTGGACCTGGTCGAGGGAGACCCGCTCCTGCGCCATGGTGTCGCGTTCACGGATGGTCACGGCCTGGTCCTCGAGCGTGTCGAAGTCCACGGTGATGCAGAACGGCGTACCGATCTCGTCCTGGCGGCGGTAGCGGCGGCCGATGGCGCCGGCGTCGTCGAAGTCGATGTTCCAGCCCCGGCGCAGCTGCGCCGCGAGGTCCTTCGCCTTCGGGGAGAGGTCCTCGTTGCGGCTGAGCGGCAGCACGGCGGCCTTGACCGGGGCGAGGCGCGGATCGAGCCTGAGCACGGTGCGCTTGTCCACCCCGCCCTTGGCGTTCGGCGCTTCGTCCTCCGTGTAGGAGTCCACCAGGAACGCCATGAAGGAGCGCGTGAGGCCGGCCGCGGGTTCGATCACGTACGGCGTGTAGCGCTCGTTGGTGGCCTGGTTGAAGTAGCCGAGGTCGGTGCCGGAGTGCTTCGAGTGCGTGGAGAGGTCGAAGTCCGTGCGGTTCGCGATGCCCTCGAGCTCTCCCCACTCGGAGCCGGTGAAGCCGAAGCGGTACTCGATGTCCGTGGTGCCCTTGGAGTAGTGGCTCAGCTTCTCGAGCGGGTGCTCGAAGAGGCGCAGGTTGTCCGGGTCGATACCGAGGTCGGTGTACCAGGCGAAGCGCTGGTCGATCCAGTACCGGTGCCACTCCTCGTCCGTGCCGGGCTCGACGAAGAACTCCATCTCCATCTGCTCGAACTCGCGCGTGCGGAAGATGAAGTTGCCCGGCGTGATCTCGTTGCGGAAGCTCTTGCCGATCTGGCCGATACCGAACGGCGGCTTCTTGCGGGCGGTGGTGAGCACGTTGTTGAAGTTCACGAAGATGCCCTGCGCGGTCTCGGGGCGCAGGTAGTGCATGCCCTCCTCCGAGGCCACGGGGCCGAGGAAGGTCTTGAGGAGCCCGGAGAACTCCTGCGGCTCGGTCCACTGGCCCTTGGTGCCGCAGTTGGCGCAGGTGATGTCCCGCAGTCCGTTCTCGGGCGCGCGGCCCTTCTTCTCCTCGAACTCCTCCTCGAGGTGGTCCGCGCGGTACCGCTTGTGGCAGGAGAGGCACTCCACCAGCGGGTCGCTGAACACCTCGACATGGCCCGAGGCCTCCCAGACCTGGCGGGGCAGGATGACGGCGGAATCGAGCCCGACGACGTCCTCGCGCCCGCGCACCATGGTCTGCCACCACTGCCGCTTGATGTTCTCCTTGAGCTCGGCGCCCAGGGGTCCGTAGTCCCAGGCGGAGCGGGAGCCGCCGTAGATCTCCCCCGACTGGAACACGAAGCCGCGCCGCTTGGCGAGCGAGATGATGGGGTCGAGTGCTGACTTGGCTGCTGCCATGGGATTCTTCTCCAGTTCTGTGCAGGCCGCTGGGTGCGGTCCGCAGGTGGGGGGCGCGTGTCGCAGGGCTGTCCGCCCCGCCGTGCGGGGCATCGAAAGCTCCCGGATCAAGCCTACCGGGTCGCCTCCTCACGCCAGGGGCCGCGCCCGTCGGGGTCCGGACTGCGGCAGACCGCACCCTTGACGGCGCGTTGGATGCTCCCTAGGTTGAGGTCACCCCGACGTGTGACCCACGTCACGTCCGCGGTCCGGATCGTCCGGCCCGCCTGCATCCGAAGGACTCCCATGACTCGTCCTCTCTGTCGTCCGCGCGCCCGTCTCGGGCGCTCGGCGCTGGCACTCGCCAGTGGTCTCGCCCTCGTGGCGGGCACAGGTTTCGCGGCCAACGCCGCTCCCACCTTCGACACCAGCAACAACAACTCCTCCAAGAAGCTGCGGGCCGCGGTGACGGTCGACAAGGTCGTCGGCCACCTCACCGCACTCGACGCGATCGCGGAGGCCAACGGCAACACCCGCGCCTCGGGCACCGAGGGCTACGCGGACTCGGTCGACTACATCGTCGCGAAGCTGCGCGCGGCGGGCTACTCGCCCACCGTCCAGCCCTTCCTCTTCCCCTACTTCGCGGAACTGAGCCCCGCCGTCCTGGAGCGGACCGAGCCCCCGGGCACGACCTACGGCGCCGACGACGTCGCCACCATGACGTTCTCCGGCGCCGGGGACGTCTCGGGAGCCATCGAGGCCGTGGACACGAACGGCACGGCGAGCGCCACCGGCACCAGCGGCTGCGAGGCCTCCGACTTCGCCGGCTTCACGCCCGGATCCATCGCCCTGGTGCAGCGCGGCAGCTGCACCTTCGCGGTCAAGGCCACCCATGCCGCGGCGGCAGGCGCAGCGGCCGTCGTCGTCTTCAACACCGGCGTCGGAGCCAACACGGGCGCCGTCGCCGGCACCCTCGGAGAACCCGGCATCGTCGACATCCCCGTGGTCGGAGCGAGCTTCGCGGCGGGCGTCGACCTGATCGGCGAGGACGTCGCTGGCAGGGTGGCCGCGGATACCGTCTCCGAGAACCGCGAGACCTACAATGTCGTCGCCGAGACCTCCACGGGGAATCCTGACAACGTCGTCATGGTCGGCGCCCACCTCGACAGCGTCCTCGCCGGTCCCGGCATCAACGACAACGGGACGGGCAGCGCGGGGATCCTCGCGGTGGCCGAGGGCATGAGCAAGGTCAAGACCGCGAACAAGGTGCGCTTCGCCTGGTGGGGCGCCGAGGAGGAGGGCCTGCTCGGGTCCGAGTTCTACGTCGCGGACCTCGCGGAGAAGGGCGGGCTCGACGCCGTCGGTCTGTACCTGAACTTCGACATGATCGGGTCGCCGAACTTCGGCCGCTTCGTGTACGACGGCGACAACTCCGCCTTCCCGGTGGGCCCCGATGCCGCTGCCGGACCCGAGGGCTCCGGGCAGATCGAGCAGGACTTCCACGACTACTTCGCGTCCCAGGGTCTCGCCTCCGGCGAGACCGCGTTCAGTGGCAGGAGCGACTACGGGCCCTTCATCGCGCAGGGCATCCCCGCGGGCGGCCTCTTCACCGGCGCCGAGGGCATCAAGACCGCGGAGCAGGCCACCCTGTTCGGCGGGGTCGCGGGCGCTCCCTACGACGCGTGCTACCACGCGGCCTGCGACGACACGAACAACCTCAGCCTCGAGGCGCTCGACCAGATGAGCGACGCCGTCGCCCACCTGACCGTGACCTATGCGGAGAGCACGTTCGGCGTCAACGGCGCGGGTGCTCCCGCGAAGGGCAAGGGCAAGAAGGACCGCTTCGAGGGCAACCCCCTCGGGGGCGGCACGGAGAGCGGCGGCGGGCTCCATCCGGAGCACGACCACGAGGCCGCGGACCGCTAGGTCCCGGGTCCCGTTCGGGCAGGGGCTGCTCCCGGTGCCGGGGGCAGCCCCTGCCCGTGTCCGACCCGCGGCGGACGCCCGCGTCCGGCTCGGGACGCTCGGGGGCCGTGCGGTGTCGTCAGGAACCGGTCCGCGGTGTGCGACGGGGCCAGGGCAGGGTGGTGAGGATGATCGCGCCGAGCGTCAGGAGGGTCCCGGCGACCGTCGCGAACACCACGATCGTCCCGGGAGCGGGGAACACGAGGTCGAGGGCGAGCGAGCCGACGAGCTGCCCGCCGATCATGCACAGGCCCGTCAGCAGGACCCCGAGGCTGCGGACCAGGAGAGCGCCGAGCGCGATGAAGATGCACCCCATCGGTCCGCCGAGGTAGTACCACCATTCGGACGGCAGCGGGTTGCCCGGACCCGCCACCGCGAGCTTGACCAGCCACGCCGTGAGCAGCACCGCGGTGCCGGCGATGAAGTTCATGAGGGTCGCCGCGAGCGGCGTGCCGTAGTGCAGGGCCGCCGTGCCGTTCATGGCCTGCTGGAAGCTCATCAGCACGCCGGCGGCGACGGGCAGCAGGACCGGGACCAGCCAGCCCGAGACCTCCCCCGCCGCCCCGAAGCGCGGCGACACGGCCCAGATCACGGACAGGACGGTCAGGATGACGCCGATCACGCGCATGGGCGTCGCGGCCCGCTTCCCGCCGGGGCCGATGCCCGCCTTGTCGACGAGGAGGCCGCTGAGCGACTGGCCCATGACGGCCGCCACCGTGAACAGCGCGACGCCGAGGATGCCGATGGTCAGCGACTGCGAGAACACGAAGAAGGCCCCGATGGCACCGGCCGCCAAGTAGTAGGGCGGGAAGCGGCGCTCGCGCACCGACGGGACGATCTGGCGGGCACCGGCACGCGCGCTCGGCAGCACCAGTGTGAGCGCGACCATCACGACCAGGCCGGTGCCGAAACTGATGAGCGCCGCAGCGATGCCGTCGTCGAGCACCGTGCCGAGTGCCCCGTTGATCCTCCCCTGCAGGGGGATGGCGAGCCCTGCCGCGAGGGCGAGGGGAAAACCGACAGCGGGAGGAAGGGCAGGCGCATCAGACACCCGTCCAGCCTAGACCTGCGGCATCCGGCATGATGGACAGCATGACCGACGACGCAACCACCGCAGAACTCCCGATCCGGGACGACATGATCCGCCTCGGGCAGCTCCTCAAGCTGGCGTCCCTCGCCGAGGACGGCGTCGAGGCGAAGGCGCTGATCGACAACGGGCTGGTGCAGGTCAACGGCGAGATCGAGGAACGCCGCGGACGCCAGCTGCATCCCGGCGACACCGTGAGCGTCAACGGCGCCGCGGTCCGCGTCACGCGCGGCTGAGCCCTTCCGTCAGCGGCGCCCGAGGACCGTCATGCCCAGGAACTCCCGGACATGCCCGAGTTCGCGCTCGTTGATGCTGTGGAACATGTTGGAGTAGAGGATCTTGGTCAGCGCGGTGTGCTTCACCAGCCAGGCGTGGGTGAGCTCCACCATCTCCGGCGTGATGACCTGATCCTCCTGGTCCCGGCCCCAGAAGAACGGCGCCGGTGAGGCGGCGGCCTCGTCGTCGCGGAAGAAGGCGTGGCCCTCGGACGGGACGGTGAACCCCGACAGCCCGACGACGCACGCGAAGTCGGCGGGCCGGTGGCGCAGGAGCGACGTCGCCACCCCCATCCCCTGCGAGAAGCCGAGGAGGCTGACGCTGGAGTGGACGCCGCGGACGGTGTCGAGCCACGCGGCGACGGCGGTGACGGTCTCCACCACACGCTCCACGGCGTAACCGTCCTCGCGTGCCAGTGGGAACCACGAGAACCCGGAGTCGGCCGGCGCGGGTGCCCGGACCGACGCCACCGTGAACTCCTGCGGCAGGTGGTCGGTGAGACCCATCAGGTCCGCCTCGTCGGCCATGTACCCGTGGAACAGGACGAGCAGGGGTGTGCCCGCGCGCTCGGCCTCGGGCTTCGACCACAGGACCACCGGATCCCAGGAACCGACGGAGGGCGCAGCGGTGCCGGCGGCAGAATCAGTCATGTCCCCATTCTGGCACGGCCCGTTCGGCGCCGAACCGGCGGTGGGGGCGTCCCGGGGTCGGTGGCGGACGCGGGGCGGCAGTTGCGACAATGACCCGGTGACCCCACCGAGCGCCGAGACTCCCCTGCCGACTGCGAGCGACCCGATCCCGAACGGGCCGATGATCGACCCGAGCCTGGTCTCCGAGCCGCATCCGTGGCACCGCTACGCCGCCCTGGGCGACTCCTTCACGGAGGGCATCGGTGACCCGAACCCCGAGAGCATCGGCGGCAACCGCGGCTGGGCGGACCGGGTCGCGGAGGAACTCTCGCGCGGGCAGAGCGACTTCGCGTACGCGAACCTGGCGGTCCGGGGACGCCTGCTGCAGCAGATCATCGACCAGCAGGTGGACGCCGCCCTGGCCCTGCGCCCCGACCTGGTGAGCATCTCGGCCGGCGGCAACGACCTGCTCCGGCCCGGCGGGGACCCGGACGTGCTCGCCGAGAAGCTCGACGGCGTCGTGGGGACCCTGGCGACCTCCGGTGCCACCGTGGTCCTGTTCACGGGCCCTGACGTCCGCGAGACCGTCCTCGGCAGCATCCGCTCGAAGACCGCCATCTACAACGAGAACCTCCGCGTCGTCGCGGCACGCCACGAGGCGCTGATCGCCGACATGTGGGCGCTGCGCCAGCTCACGGATCCGCAGATGTGGGCCTCCGACCGGCTGCACTTCTCACCCCTGGGCCATCACACCATCGCTGCGATGGTCCTCGACACCCTCGCGGTGCGGCACACCCTGGAACCCCTGCGGCCCAAGGAACTCCCGACACGGACCTGGCGTGCCGCCCGTGCGGAAGACCTCGTCTGGGCCCGGGAGTACTTCGTGCCCTGGGTGCTGCGCCGCCTGCGGCACCAGTCCTCGGGCGACGGCATCATCGCCAAGCGTCCCGAGCCGGTGCCGATCTTCGGACCGGGCATGCCGCCGGGTGCCGCCGACTAGGTCCTCGATCGACACCGTCCTCGCCGCACCGGGTCCCTGGCGGCACGACGAAAGGACAGGAACGGCCGACCCGAGGATATCCGGGCGGTCACTCCTGTCCTTTCTGGCGGCGACGTCGGTGCCGCAGGACGCTCAGGCGTCGAGCTGGACGTCCCCGTTGGCCACCGCGTCCGCGCAGGCACTGAGATCGGGCCCGGGCTTGAAGTCCACGAACTGCGGCTGCAGTTTCTGGAAGAGGAACTCGTACACCTCGTCGCGAGACTTGCCGTCCATCGTCTCCACGGCCTCGCGGACCGCGCCCTGCAGCGCGCGGTCGGAGTCCAGCAGGATCTTGTCGCGTGCTTCCTGGTTCCAGCCGATGGTGCTCAGTTCCATGAACAGCTCCTCTTCGCCCTCGATGGATCCGGGGCCGTGTACCTCGGACGGGCCTGCCGCCGAGTAATAAGCAGGCTTAGCTCCAAGCCTAGGTGTCCGCGGGAGGAAACCCAACCGGTACCTGCGCCGTGGGATAGAAGGCTCCCCGGAGCTGGTCGTCGAGCTGGTGGATCTGGGTGAGGAAGGCGTCGTGGCCCACCGGCGAGGAGATCCGGTGCACCGGGACCTCCCCGGGCAGGCCGGAGGCGAGCCGCACGGACTGCTCCGGGAGGTAGAGCCGGTCGGTGTCGACGGCCGCGATGAAGAACTCCGACGCCGCCGTGGCCAGCGCGTCCTCCAGGCTGCCGCGGTCCCTCGCCGCGTCATGGCTCATGAGGGCCTCGGTCAGGATGACGTAGCTGTTGGCGTCGAACCTGTCCACGAGCTTGTCCGCCTGGTGGTCGAGGTAGCTCTCCACCTGGTAGCGGCCCCGGTCGGCGGGCAGGACGGACCCGAACGGCTGCTCGGCGTCCTGCTCCGCACGACCGAAGCGCGCCTGGAGCTCGCGCTCGGAACGGTAGGTGATGTGCGCGATGCGGCGGGCGATGCCGAGGCCCGCATCCGGATGCGGGCCGTCGTAGTAGTCGCCGCCGCGGTACGCCGGATCGAGCCGGATGGCCTGCACCTGCGCCTGGGCGAACGCTATCTGTTCGGCCGAGCTGGCGGCGGTGCAGGCGATGACGGCGCACCGCTCCACGCGCTGCGGATACATCAGTGCCCATTCGAGGGCGCGCGCCCCGCCCATCGACCCGCCGAGCACCGAATGCCACCGGTCGATGCCGAGGTGGTCGGCGAGCAGGCCCTCGGCCCGCACGGAGTCGCGGATGGTGACGAACGGGAACCTCGACCCCCAGGGTGTGCCGTCAGGTGCGAGGCTGGCCGGCCCCGTCGAGCCGTAGCAGCCTCCCAGCATGTTGACGGACACCACGAAGTAGCGGTCGGTGTCCACCGTGCGGCCGGGGCCCACGAGCGAGTCCCACCAGCCCTCCTCCTCCGAGGCACCGCGTGCCACATGGGAGCTGCCTGTCAGGGCATGCTGCACGAGCACCGCGTTGGAACGGTCCGCGTCGAGCCTGCCCCAGGTCTCGAAGGCGAGCTGGACGTCGGGCAGCTCGCCCCCGGTCTCCAGGGCCAGGGGCCCGATGGAGGCGATGCGCAGGAGTCCGTCTCCCGACGGGGGGCCGTCGACCCCGGGGTGCAGCGGTGCGGCAGGGTAGGTGGTCACGAAGGGCTAGGCTCCTTTGGCGGCGCGCAACCCCGCGTCGAGGTCGGCGAGGATGTCGTTGATGTTCTCCAGGCCCACGGCCAGCCGGACCAGGCCGGGCCGCACTCCCGCGGTGAGCTGCGCCTCCGCCCCCAGCTGGCTGTGCGTGGTCGATGCCGGGTGGATGACGAGCGAGCGGACGTCGCCCACGTTCGCCACGTGGGAGTGCAGCTCGAGGGCGTCCACGAAGCGCTTGCCCGCCTCCAGTCCGCCGGCGATGTCGAAGCTGACGATCGCACCCGTACCGCCGGGCCCGTACTTCCTCCCGCGCTCGTACCAGGGACTCGAGGCGAGCCCGGCGTAGGCGACGCCCTCGACGTCGTCGTGCCCCTCGAGCCACTCGGCGACGGCCTGCGCGTTCTGGACATGGCGCTCCAGGCGCAGGCTGAGCGTCTCCAGGCCCTGCGCGATGAGGAAGGCGTTGAAGGGCGACACGGCGGAGCCGAAGTCCCGCAGCAGCTGGACCCGCGCCTTCAGGATGTACGCGAGGTTGGCGCCGAGCGCGCCGTCCACGCCGAGGTCCCGCGCGTAGACCAGCCCGTGGTAGCTCTCGTCGGGGGTGTTGAGGCCCGGGAACCGCTCGGGGTACTGCGCGAAGTCGAAGTTCCCGGAGTCGACGATGACGCCCGCGATGGCGTTGCCGTGCCCGCCGAGGTACTTCGTGGCGGAATGCACCACGATGTCGGCTCCCCACTCGATGGGCCGGATCAGGTACGGCGTGGACAGGGTGTTGTCCACGATCAGGGGCACCCCGTGCTCGTGCGCGACGGCGCTGACGCCCTCGAGGTCCAGCACGTCCTGCCGGGGGTTGGACACCACCTCGCCGAAGAACAGCTTGGTGTTCGGCCGGACGGCGGCGCGCCACTGCTCGAGGTCGTCCGGGTCCTCCACGAACGTGGTCTCGATGCCGAACTTCCTCAGCGTGTGCTTGAAGAGGTTGTAGGTGCCGCCGTAGAGGCTGGGGCTGGCCACGATGTGGTCCCCGGCCTCGGCGATGTTCAGGACCGCGAAGGTCTCGGCGGCCTGCCCGGAGGCGAGCAGCAGGGCGCCGACACCGCCCTCGAGGCTCGCGATCCGCGTCTCCACCGCCTCCTGCGTCGGGTTCCCGATGCGCGTGTAGATGGGGGCGAGCTCCGTCAGGGCGAACCGGTTGGCCGCGCTCTCCGCGCTCGGGAAGACGAAGGACGTCGTCTGGTAGATGGGAAGCGCACGCGCCCCCGTGGCAGCATCCGGCACCTGGCCGGCGTGGATCTGGCGTGTCTCAAAGGACCAATCGTTGGACATGGTGCTCCCTGGTCAAGGGGCTCCTCCTCGTCCGATGCCCTGCCGACGAAGCCGTCCCGGACATCGGCCCCGCAGGAGCCCGCGCTTGCGCGGCGCCGGTACGGCGCCGAACCTGGTCTTCACCCGGGGCACCCCACCGCGGTTGGAGGGTTGCCGGCCAGCAAGCCGGGGCTTCGTGCTGGCACTCATGACCTGCATTCATGAAAGCCCATCGGAGCTGATCCGGCAATACGTGTGACGATGCGTGAAGCGGCAGCCCGGGCGGTCGGGAACGGGACACCGAGGGGACCGTCGGTGACCGCACGAGGCGCAGCATCAGGAGTAAGGCAAGCCTTAGCTGAGACCCCCATCACTTAGTGCAACACTGTCGGCATGCGCCTGGATCACGTCTCGTACGCCTGTGAACCCGATGGACTTGCCGCGACCGCCGACCGCATCTCGGGCCGGCTCGGCATGGAGCCTGTGAAGGGCGGTGTGCACCCCCGCTTCGGCACCCGGAACATGATCTTCCCGCTGGCCAATGGCCAGTACCTCGAGGTCGTCGAGGTCCTCAACCACCCCGCGTCGGACAAGGCGCCGTTCGGCCAGGCCGTACGCGCCCGCTCCGAAGCCGGCGGAGGCTGGATGGGCTGGTGCGTCGCCGTCGACGACCTCGCGCCCTTCGAGGAACGCCTCGGCCGCAGCGCGGTCCCCGGCAACCGCAAGTTCCCCGACGGCCAGGAGCTGACCTGGCAGCAGATCGGCATCAAGGGGCTCATCGCCGACCCGCAGGTCCCCTACCTGCTGCGCTGGGACGAGGGTACCGAGGAACTGCACCCCTCGAAGGCCCGTCCGGCGTCCGTCAAGCTGGACTGCCTCACGATCGCCGGTTCCTCCGAGCGGGTGACCGAGTGGCTGGGCACCGAGGTCGAGGAGACCCTCGACGGCGTCCGGGTCCAGTGGATCGCCCCGAACGGCACGCCGGGCATCATGTCGGTGACCTTCGAGACCTCCGACGGGCCCATCGAGATCTGACGCCCCGCTCCGCACGACGGGAGGGACCCGGGAACGGGTCCCTCCCGTCTCCCCGGTCCACGAGGGGGATCAGGCGTGGGTGTAGGTGAGGCAGTCGGCGGCCTCGGCGCCCGGGCCCACCTTGACCGCCGGTGCACTGCACAGCAGGTCGTGGTTGAAGCTGCATTCGGAGCGCTGGCACGCCCCCACATGGGCGAGCACCTTGGGCAGGCCGCCGCTGATCGACGTGTCGATGAAGGTGGCGCAGGACGCATGTTCCTCGGACCCGGACACCGTGATGGCGACGGCGGTGCAGCCGTCGTGGTTGAACGAGCAGTTGTGGACGCTGCACTCCGAGACACTCGTGACGACGCTCATGATTCCTCCTGGCTGGTCCCGTAGCGGCCCGGATGGAGCCGCCGCTTACCGCTGAACGCCCCCACCGTAACACCGTGCATGGCGGGGAATTTAGTCATGATTTCCGTGCGCAAAGAAGGAGAGCGAGGCTTGTCCCGGCCATTCAGGTGCCGATCCCGATGGCCGGCCCGAGGAGCGCGAAGCCCACGAACCCCGCGGTGTCGATCAGCGCGTGGGCGATCACGAGCGGCATGACCCGGCGGGTGCGTGTGTAGAACCATGCGAACAGCAGACCCATCAGCACGTTCCCGATGAACGGACCGAAGCCCTGGTAGAGGTGGTAGCTGCCCCGCACCAGTGCGCTCGTGAGGACGATGGCCGGGGTGGACCAGCCCAACTGGCGCAGGCGGAGGAACAGGTAGCCCACCACGATCACTTCCTCCAGCACCGCATGCCGCACCGCCGAGAGGACGAGCACGGGGACGGTCCACCAGTAGGACTCCAGCGCGGCGGGCACCAGCGCCGTCGTGATCCCCAGCGCACGCCCGGCAGCGTACACGCCCAGGGTGCCCACGCCGATGACCGCGGCGAGGCCCACGCCGAAGCCCACGGTGCGCAGTGGCCTGTCGAAGGTGAACCCGAGGCGGCGGAACGCGGACACGCCGTGGCCGCTGAGCAGGAACACGACGAGTGCCACCGGCACCAGGGCGAAGAGGATGTCCAGCAGCTGGTAGGTGAGGTCGAAGTACTCCCGCTCGTCGAGCACGGGGTTCAGCGTGGTGGTCTGCGCCCCGAGCGGCCCGCGCGTGAGCTTCTCGGTGAGGCTCACGATCGAGTACACGCCGGACTGGCCGAGCGAGAGCCCGAAGACGATGAGCAGCTCCGTAGTGATGCAGCGCCTCGAGGGGGCGTCCGCCGGCACAGGGCCGGCGGACGACGGTGCGGGCCCGCGCTCGGCAGGGACGGCGGAGGAGGCGGGCTCGGCAGGCATGGCGCTATCCTCCCAGCGCCCGCCGGGGATTCCCAGCCGGACGCGGCCGCCCGCCCCGACCGGGCGCCCAGGCATCCCGGAAGGCCAGGTGCGTCGTCGGGCCCGACCGCTACCGCACCCGCTCCCCGGCCCGCCACACGGCGTGCACGAGCGGCATGCCCGGCCGATAGGCCAGGTGCGTCACCGACGGCGCGTCCAGCAGCTGCAGATCCGCCCGGTGCCCGACGGCGAGCGAGCCGACCGCGCGGCGGCCCGCGGCGTCGTCGCCCTCGTGGCGGCGCAGGGCGAGGGCTCCGCCGTACGTCGCGGCCCGGACCGCCTCCTGCACGCCCAATCCCATCTGCAGCACCGCGGTCGCGACGCAGAAGGCCATCGAACTCGTGAAGGACGTCCCGGGATTGCAGTTGCTGGCCAGGGCGATCGGCACACCGGCGTCGAGCAGCCGCCGTGCGGGCGGGAAGGGCTGGCGCGTGGAGAGGTCGCAGGCGGGCAGGCACGTCGCGACCGTGCCGGGGACGCCCTGCGCGGCGCCCGACCACGTGCCGGCGAGCGCCTCGATGTCGCCGTCGGACAGGTGGTTGACGTGGTCCACGCTGGCGGCGCCGAACTCGACCGCGAGCGCGACGCCGTCGCCCGGACCCAGCTGGTTCCCGTGCACGCGCAGGCCCAGCCCGGCGGCGGCGCAGGCGGCCAGCACGCGGCGCGACTGGTCGGTGGTGAATGCTCCGCGCTCGCAGAAGACGTCCGCCCAGCGCACGTACGGGCGGACGGCGTCGAGCATGGGCCCGACGACGAGGTCCGTGTAGGCGTCGGCGTCCTCCCCCGCCGGGACGAGGTGCGCGCCGAGGAAGGTGACCTCGTCCGTGACGGCGGCCGCGATGCGGGCACTGCGCGCCTCGTGGGCGACGTCGAGCCCGTAGCCGGTCTTGGTCTCGAGGTAGGTGGTCCCGCCCACGGCGGCCTCGGCGACGCGCGCGAGCAGGAGCCGCGTGAGCTCGTAGTCCCCGGCGGCGCGGGTGGCCCCGACGGTGACCGCGATCCCGCCCGCGGTGTACTGCTCCCCGGCCATGCGCGCCTCGAACTCGGCGGTGCGGTCGCCGGCGAAGACGAGGTGCGTGTGGCTGTCCACCCAGCCGGGCAGGCCGGCGCGGCCGCCGGCGTCGTGGGCCTCGTCCGCTGCCGGGGCGTCCGCGGACGCCCCGATCCAGCTGACGCGCTCCCCCTCGAGGACCACGGCGGCGTCGCGCAGCACCGCACCGTCGGCGTCCTGCGTGGTGAGCTCGCCGATGTTCGTGATGAGCAGGGACATCAGCGCTCCTCCCGGACCTGCGTCGCAGCCGCCGCGGCGTCGAGGCGCGCGATCGCGGCGACGAGCAGGGCTGCCGGGTTGCCGAGGGTGGCATGCAGCCCGTCCTGCGCCGTGAGGATCCCGCCGACGACGACATCCGTCACGTCCTGCGCCGTCGCCGTGTACGCCAGCTGGTCGCGGGAGGAGCCGGCCGTGCGCGTGGTGCGGGGGTCCACCGCCATGAAGTCCGCGACCCGGCCCCGCCCGAAGCCGGCGGCGTGCCGTCCCTGCGATGCCGTCCCGTACAGCGCCGCGATCCGGTGGAGGGTCCCGGGGTCGAAGTGTCCCCGCCGTCCGGTGCGCAGGCGCTCCCCGTCCTCGAGTGCCCGCATCTCCCGCCACGGGTCGACGACGACGTGCTGGTCGGTGCCCAGCGCCAGGCGGACCCCGGCGTCGCGGAACTCCCCGGCCGGCCCGAGGCCGTCCGCGAGGTCCGCCTCGGTGGTGGGGCACAGGACGACGGTGGCTCCGGCGTCCGCGAGCACGGCGATGTCGCCGGCGGTGACGTGGGTCGCGTGCACGGCGGACAGCCGGTCACCGACCAGGCCGTGCCGGTGGAGCAGCGCCGTGGGGGTGCAGCCGGTGGCCCGCAGGCAGTCCTCGTTCTCCGCCGGCTGTTCGGACAGGTGCACGTGCAGGGGCAGGTCGGGCGGGAGGAGCCGCCCGATCACCGCGAGGTCCTCCTCGGGCACCGCGCGGACGGAGTGGATGGCCGCGCCGACGGTGACGTGGTGCGCGGGGTGGTCCGAGGCGACCACCTCCCGCAGCCGGGCCAGGCGCTCGAACCAGCGCCCGGCGGTGCCGTCGGAGAACCGTCGCTGCCCCTCCTGCAGCGGCGCGCCGAACCCGCCGGCGAGGTAGCAGGTGTCCAGCAGGGTGAGCCGGATCCCGGCCCGGACGGCGGCCCGGGCGAGGGCGAGCTCCATGGCGTGGGGCTCGCCGGCGTCGTCCTGCCCGTACGGCGTACCGTCCGGTCGGTGGTGCACGTAGTGGAACTCCGCGACGCTCGTCCAGCCCGCCACGACCATCTCGGCGTAGACGGCCGTCGCGAGCTCCTCGTACAGCTCCGGCGTGAGGGCGTCCGCCGCGCGGTACATCGCCTTCCGCCACGTCCAGAACGTCCCCCCGCCGTCGTGGGTCCGCCCGCGCAGGGCGCGGTGGAAGGCGTGGGAGTGCGCGTTCGCCGCCGCGGGGAACACGACCCCGCGCAGGACGGCGTCGCCCTCGTGCGCAGGCACCCCCGGGAGCACACCGACCACCAGGCCGTCGGCGTCCACCTCGACCCGCACGGCGTCCACGACGTCCCCGGCTCCGAGCCAGGCGGACTCGCACCAGACCGCGCGCACGGCCGGTCCGGTCTGCTGCGCGGGCACGTCGCCGGAGAGCGGGCCCGCATCGGCCCGGCCGGTCGTCGCGGACGTGGTGCTGCCGGCCGTCGGTCCTGCGCCGTGCTCCCCGGGTCCCCGCGTCACAGCAGGTCTTCGAGGACGTCCGCGAGCGCGACGGCACCGGCGTCGGCGTCCTCGCGCTCCACGAACTCCTCGGGCGAGTGGCTGACGCCCGTCGGGTTGCGCACGAACAGCATCGCGGTCGGCGCGACGGCGCCGAGGATGCCGGCGTCGTGTCCGGCGCCGCTGGACAGTGTCGGCGCCCCGGGGAAGGAGCGGCCGAGCGCGAGGCCGAGCGTGCGCTGCAGTGCGCCGTCGAAGTGGACGGTGCCGCTGCGTGACTCCTCCGTCAGGGTGGCGCGGCACCCCTCGAAGGCGCAGATCTTCTGGGCCTGTCCGTGGATCTTCTCGATGAGCGATGCCGTGACGGCGTCCTCCTCGTGGCGGACGTCGAGCCAGAGGTCCACGCGCGAGGCGATGACGTTCGTGCCCCCGGGCACGGGCTGCAGGCGCCCGACGGTGGCGCGGGCGCCGTCCTGCTCCGCGGCGATCCTCCGCACCGCGAGGACCACCTGGGCGGCAGCGATCATCGGGTCTTCGCGGTCCGCCATGAGCGTGGTGCCGGCGTGGTTGCCCTGCCCGGTGATGGACAGGCGCCAGCGCCCATGGCCGAGCATGGTGGACCCGATGGCGACGGCGGAGTCCAGGTCGATCAGCCCGCGGCCCTGCTCCACGTGCAGTTCCACGAAGTCGCCGATGCGCCGGATCGCCTCCTCGTCCCGGCCGAGGTGCGCCGGGTCGAGGCCTGCGGCGCGGGACGCCTCGGCGAAGGTGGTGCCGTCGGCATCGGTCAGGGACCGCACGTGGTCGGGGTCGAGGGTTCCGGTGAGCAGGCGGGAGCCGAGGCACGAGACGCCGAAGCGGGAGCCCTCCTCCTCGGGGAAGACGGTGACGGCGAGCGAGCGGTTGGGCTGCACGCCGCGCTCCCGCAGCAGGTCGACTGCCACGAGCGCGGAGGCGACGCCGAGCGGACCGTCGAACGCTCCGCCGCCGGGCACGGAGTCGAGGTGGCTGCCCGTGACGAGGGCTCCGTCACGGCTGTCCGTCGCGTCCCACCACGCCCAGAGGATGCCGTTCCGGTCGGTCTCCACCGACAGTCCGCGCCCGGCGGCCTCCGCGGAGAACCATTCGCGCAGCGACTGCTCGGGGCTGGTGAACACGCCGCGCGAGTACCCGCCCCGGGCGGGGTCGCGGCCCACGCCGCTGATGGAGTCGAGGACTGAGGAGACGGTCTGCATGGTGCTATCTTCCTTCGGATCGGGTGCTCAGGAGTCCATGGGGATGCGCACGCCCCGCTCGGCGGCCACCTCGCGGGCGCGTCCGTAGCCGGCGTCGACGTGCCGGATCACGCCCATGCCCGGATCGTTGGTCAGGAGGCGTTCGAGCTTCTGCGCGGCGAGGTCGGTCCCGTCGGCCACCGAGACCTGTCCGGCGTGGATGGACCGGCCGATCCCCACGCCGCCGCCGTGGTGGATGGACACCCAGGTGGCCCCGGAGGAGGTGTTGAGCAGGGCGTTCAGGAGCGGCCAGTCGGCGACGGCGTCCGAACCGTCCGCCATGGCCTCGGTCTCGCGGTAGGGCGAGGCGACGGAGCCGGAGTCGAGGTGGTCGCGGCCGATGACGATGGGCGCGGACACCCTGCCCTCGGCCACGAGCCGGTTGAAGAGCAGCCCGGCCTTCGCGCGGTCCCCGTACCCGAGCCAGCAGATCCGCGCGGGCAGGCCCTCGAACTCTACGTGCTCGGCGGCGGCATCGAGCCAGCGGTGCAGGTGCCCGTTGTCAGGGAACAGCTCCTTGAGGGCGGCGTCCGTCACGGCGATGTCCGCCGGGTCCCCCGAGAGCGCCACCCAGCGGAACGGGCCCAGCCCCTCGCAGAACAGCGGGCGGATGTAGGCGGGGACGAAGCCGGGGATGTCGAACGCGCGCCCGTACCCGCCCGTGCGGGCCTCGTCGCGGATGGAGTTGCCGTAGTCGAAGACCTCCGCCCCGGCGTCGAGGAAGCCGACCATCGCCTCAACGTGGAGGGCCATGGAGGACTGCGCCTTCTTGGTGAAGCCCTCGGGGTCGGCCGCCGCCTCGCGCTCCCACTCGTCGGGGGCGATGCCCTCGGGCAGGTAGCTGAGCGGGTCGTGGGCCGAGGTCTGGTCGGTGACGATGTCGACGTCCAGCCCCCGGCGCAGCAGCTCCGGGAAGACGGTCGCGGCGTTGCCGACGACGCCCACGGACAGGGCGCGCCTGTCGCACTTCGCCGCGAGGACCTGCGCGACGGCGTCGTCGAGCGTGTCCGCGACCGTGTCCAGGTAGCGCTTGGCGACCCGGCGGCGCAGGCGGGCCTCGCTGACGTCGACGATCAGGACGGCGCCGCCGTTGAGGGTGACGGCGAGCGGCTGGGCGCCGCCCATGCCGCCGCAGCCCCCGGTGAGGGTCAGGGTGCCGGCGAGGGTGCCGCCGAACCGCTTGCGGGCGATCGCCGCGAAGGTCTCGAAGGTGCCCTGGAGGATGCCCTGCGTGCCGATGTAGATCCAGGAGCCCGCCGTCATCTGCCCGTACATCATGAGGCCCTCGGCCTCGAGGCGGCGGAACTCGGGCCAGGTGGCCCAGTCGCCCACGAGGTTGGAGTTGGCGAGCAGCACGCGCGGCGCCCACGGGTTGGTGCGGAAGACGCCGACGGGTTTCCCCGACTGCACCAGGAGCGTCTCGTCGTCCTCGAGGGTCTCCAGCGTGCGCACGATGGCGTCGTACGCGTCCCAGCTGCGCGCCGCGCGGCCCGTGCCGCCGTAGACCACCAGGTCCTCGGGCCGCTCGGCAACCTCGGGGTCGAGGTTGTTCATGAGCATGCGCAGTGGCGCCTCCGTCTGCCAGCTCTTCGCGGTCAGCTTTGTGCCGCGGGCCGCCCGGACGGAGCGGGAGGGATCGTGTCTGGGGTTCGGAGTGTTCGTCATGCCGGTTCTCCCTGGGGGTCGAGGACGACGGCGCGCGCGTCCGGGGCTGGTGGGGTGAGGAGGGACGCCGCCTCGTGCGCGACGAGCATCCCGAAGCGCCGGGCCTCCGCCGCGGTGATGCGGTAGCTGGGGACCACCACGCTGAGGGCCGCGACGGCGCGGCCGCCGGGTGAGACGGGTGCGGCGATCGCGGTGACGTCGGTCTCGACGCCGTCCCGCACGACGACGAAGCCGTCGGCCGGCGGTCCCCCCGTGAGGACGGCGCCGACGGCGGTCCCGCCCAGCGGGATGCTGCGGCCCACCCAGCTGGCATGCCGGACCGAGTGGGTGCCCTCGCGCATCGCGAGGTACACGCCCTCGCCGTCGTGCGAGGGCACGCTCAGGTACGCCGACTCGCCGGTCTGCTCGACGAGGCGGTCGAGGGCGGGTTCCGCGAGGGAGACGAGCGACTCGTGACCGAGCGCCTGCGCACCGAGCTGCACCACGCGCAGGCCCGGCCGGTACGCGCCGAGCGCGTCGCGCCGCACGAAGCCCGTGCCCTCGAGGGTGCGCAGGAGTCGGAGCGCCGTCGACGCCGAGAGCTCGGCCTCCCGCGCGGCGTCGGCGAGGGTGAGCGACCCGGCGTCGCACACGGCACCGAGGAGCACGAGGGCGCGCTCCACGGTGCGGGTCGAGGATTCCGCCATGCTCGCCTCCTTGCGTTTGGACCTGCCGTAGTTTTCACTTATTGAAACGTCCTTTCCACCCAATGGCAATAGCGGTGAGCACCGCAGGAACCGAGGCAGACCGTGTCCCAGCCCCCCGTCACTGGTCCCGTCACTGGTCCCGTCACTGTCGGCACCGGCCCCCTGTCCCCCGCCGACGTCGTTGCCGTGGCCCGTCTCGGCGCACGGGTCACCCTGGCGCCGGACGCGCTGGCCGCGATGGAGGCGTCCCGCGGGGTCATCGAAGCACTGGTCGACGACGGCACCCCCCACTACGGCGTCTCGACGGGTTTCGGGGCCCTCGCCACCCGGCACATCCCGCTCGACCAGCGCACGCAGCTCCAGCGCAGCCTGATCCGCAGCCACGCGGCGTCCTCCGGCGCCGAGGTGGACCGCGAGGTGGTGCGGGGCCTGATGCTCGGTCGGCTCTCGACCCTCGCCACGGGCCGCACCGGGGTCCGTCCCGTCGTCGCCACCACCTACGTGGCGATGCTCGACGCCGGCATCACCCCGGTGATCGGCGAGTACGGATCGCTGGGCTGCTCGGGTGATCTCGCACCGCTCTCGCACGTGGCCCTGGCGCTCATGGGCGAGGGAACGGTCCGCGACGGCGCTGGGGCGCTCGTGCCCGCCGATGTCGCCCTCGCCGCCGCCGGGATCACCCCCGTGGAGCTCCGCGAGAAGGAGGGTCTGGCGCTCATCAACGGGACGGACGGCATGCTCGGCATGCTGATCCTCGCCTCGGCGGACCTGCACCGGTTGCTCGCGACGGCGGACCTGGCGGCCGCGATGAGCGTCGAGGGGCTGCTCGGCACCGACGCCGTGTTCGCCGAGGACCTCCACGCCCTGCGGCCGCACCCCGGGCAGGTGGCGTCGGCCGCGAACATCCGGGCGTTGCTCTCCGACTCGCCGCTCATCGCCGAGCAGCTGACCTCCGGGACCGGACGCCACCGGTTCACGCGGGTCCAGGACGCCTACTCGCTGCGCTGCGCACCCCAGGTCCACGGGGCCGCGCGCGCCACGCTCGCCCATGCCGACGCAGTGGCCTCCGTCGAACTGGGGTCCGCGATCGACAACCCGGTGGTCACGCCCGACGGCCGCATCGAGTCCAACGGCAACTTCCACGGTGCCCCCGTGGGTTACGTCCTGGACTTCCTCGCGATCGCCGTCGCCGACGTCGCCTCCATGAGCGAGCGCCGGACCGACCGCTTCCTCGACAAGGCCCGCAGCCATGGGCTCAACGCCTTCCTCGCGGACGACCCCGGCGTCGACTCCGGGCACATGATTGCGCAGTACACGCAGGCGGGCATCGTCTCCGAGCTCAAGCGGCTCGCGTACCCTGCGTCCGTGGACTCCATCCCCTCCTCCGCGATGCAGGAGGACCACGTGTCCATGGGCTGGGCCGCCGGGCTCAAGCTGCGCAGGGCCGTCGACGGTCTTACGCGCGTGCTCGCCATCGAGATCCTGACCGCGGCGAGGGCACTGGACATGCGCGACGGCGGTGCCCCCGGGTACCGCAGCGCCGCCCCGATCACCGCCGTCCGGCGCCGCCTGCGGCAGGACGTCGAGGGCCCGGGGACGGACCGCTACCTGGCGCCCGAGATCGAGGCCGCGCGACTGCTGGTCGACGACGGCTCCCTGCTCGCCGCGGTGCATGGGGAGCTCCCAGCGCCCCTCCAGTGAAGCTTGTTAGGGTTGCCTCATCCCCTGCAGAAGGAAGCACCCTCCATGTCCTCGCCCGCGTCCGCGCCCTCCCGCAAGCCGCCCCGTCCGCAGGCGGTCCTCACCGTGCTGGAGACGCACCGGCTGAGCCCCCACCTGGTCCGGGTGGTCGCCGGTGGACCGGGGTTCGCCGACCTGCAGGAATGCGACGCGACGGACAAGTACGCCAAGCTGCTGTTCGCGAAGCCCGGACTCGGGCTCGTGCCGCCGTACGACCTCGCGGCCCTGAAGGAGGAGCTCCCCGCGGACGACCGGCCGGTGAAGCGCACCTACACCATCCGCTGGCTCGATGCGGCGTCGCAACGGCTCGCGATCGACTTCGTGGTGCACGGCGACGCCGGTATCGCCGGCCCGTGGGCGGCGGCGGCGGTGCCGGGCGAGCCCCTGGTGCTGATGGGACCCTCCGGCAAGTGGTCCCCCGACCAGGACGCTGACTGGCACCTCTTCGTGGGCGACGACTCCGCGCTGCCCGCGATCGCCGCCGGCCTCGAGGCGCTGCACCCCGCCGCCGTCGGGCACGCCTACCTCGAGGTGGACAGCGCCGCGGAGATCATCGACCTGGCAGCACCCGCCGGCGTGGAGCTGCACTGGCTGCTCCGCGACGGGCAGCCGGCCGGCACCACGACGCTCCTCGCCGACGCCGTCGCCGCCGGCCCCTGGCCCGAGGGCCGGGTGGACGCGTTCGTGCACGGCGAGCGGGGCGCCATGAAGGCACTGCGCGACGTCCTGTTCACGGACAAGGGCCTCGCCCGTTCGCAGGTCTCGCTCTCGGGCTACTGGGCGTACGGGCGCGAGGAGGACACGTTCCAGGCGGAGAAGCGGGAGCCGATCGGCAAGATCCTCGACGACTGACACGCGCCCCGTACCGGGGCGCGTGCCAGGGGGTCGCTGCCCCGCCGATCCGCCGTCGGCCGGTCAGGCCACGGGCGCCGTGCTGCGACGCCGTCGCGGCAGTCGCTCCAGCAGCTCCATGCCCGGCTCGGCGACACGCGCGAGGACGGGCCCGAGGACGGCCATGAGCAGCACGTACGTGGTGGCCAGTGCGGCGAGATCCGGGATCACGGCGCCGGAGGTCACCGCGAGCCCGGCGATGACGATCGAGAACTCGCCACGCGCCACGAGCGCGGTGCCGGCACGTGCCCGGCCCTTCGGCCCGATCCCCTGCCGCCGGGCGGCCCACCAGCCGGTCGCGATCTTGGTGGCCGAGGTGACGACCGCCAGGAGCAGGGCGACAGCGAGCACGGGAGGGATGGATGCCGGATCGGTGTTCAGCCCGAAGACGACGAAGAAGATGGCCGCGAAGAGGTCCCGCAGGGGTTCGAGGACGCGCGCCGCGTTCTCCGCCGTAGCACCCGAGATGGCGATCCCGAGCAGGAACGCGCCCACGGCCGCCGAGACCTGCAGGGCCGAGGCGAGTCCTGCGACGAGGAGGGCCGCACCGATGAGGGTCAGGAGGAAGACCTCGCGGTCGGCGCTGTCGACCACCGCGGAGACGACGTTCCCCCACCGCAGGGCGACCACCAGCACGAGGGTCACCACGAGCAGGGAGATCCCCACGGTGCCGAGCCCGCCGGCGAAGCTCAGCCCCGCCAGGACCGCGGTGAGCACCGGCAGGTAGACGGCCATCGCGAGATCCTCGAACACGAGGATCGCGAGGACCGTGGGCGTCTCGCGGTTGCCGAGCCGCCCCAGGTCCTCCATGACCTTCGCGGCGATCCCCGACGAGGAGATGTAGGTGACCCCGCCCATGACGAGCGCGGCGACGGGACCCCAGCCGAGGATGACGGCGACGAGCGCGCCGGGTGTGAAATTGAGGACGAAGTCGACGATCCCCGCCGACCACGACTGGCGCAGACCGGTGACGAGTTCCTTCGCCGTGTACTCGAGACCGAGCATGAGCAGCAGCAGGACGATGCCGATCTCGCTGGCCACCTCGCTGAACTCGATGACGCCCTCGAGTTCGATGATGCCGCCCTGCCCGAAGAACAGTCCTCCGATGAGGTAGAGCGGGATCGGCGAGAGTCCGATCCGGCCGGCGAGCCGCCCGAGGATGCCGAGGAACAGGAGGATGGCGCCGAGTTCGATCAGGGTCAGAGCGGTCGTGTGCACAGGCCGCTCAGCCGTTGCGCAGGATGTCCGCCGCGGCGTCGAGGCCTTCGGACGTGCCCACCACCACCAGCAGGTCACCGGCAACGAGCGTGAAGTCGGGCGTGGGCGAGGCCTGCACCTGGCCCGAGCGCAGGACGGCGACCAGCGACGCGCCGGAGCGCGAGCGCATCCGGGTGGCCGCGAGGGGATGGCCGTCGAAGGGCGAGCCGGGCTCGATCAGGAACTGTCGCGTGGACACCCCGGGGAGGTCGCGGTGCTCCTCCGTCAGCTGGGCGACGAGCTGCCGCGAGCCCAGCAGGTTGCCGATGGTCGCCGCCTCGTCGGGGGTGAGCGGGATGGAGGCCACGCAGGCGTCCGGGTCCGTCGCCTTGGAGATGATGAGGTCCAGATCGCCGTCCCGCTGGGCGACGATCCCTACCCTGCGACCGGAGCCGGTGACGATCTCGCGCCGCACTCCGATGCCGGGAAGGCGTGTTTCGATGACGTTCATGCGCCCATCCTAGACCTGCTCCGGCGGCGGATCGCGGGGCAGGGCGCTGGTGGGGCTTCCGTTCGCTGAGGGCGTCGAAGCGGGCTTCCCGACGTCGCGGGTGGGGCTCCTCGACGGCTGCGCTGCTCCACGACCGGGTGCCGGGCGGACGGCGGTATCCCCCCGGGATCGCCGGTCGCGGGCCGGCCGGTCGGATGGGCAGGTCTCAGCCCGGCCGGAGCGCCGTCGCGGCGGCGGTGATGCTCTCGGGGTCGGCGCCGAGATCGGCGGGGTCGGCCCCGGTCAGGAGGACCGTCGCCAGTTCGGCGATGCCCGACGACGACTGGAAGCCGTATCCCCCCTGTCCGGCGAGCCAGAAGAAGCCGGGGTGGCCGGGGTCGAATCCGACCACCGGCAGCCCGGAGGCCCGCTGGGTCCGCAGGCCCGTCCAGGATCGGTGGACGGTCGTGATGCCCAGGGTGGTGACGGTGGCCAGGTGGTCGATGAGCCGCTCGACGTCGCCCGGGTGCGGCTGGGCGTCGCCCGGTTCGTCGGGCTCGGCCTCGCTCGGCGAGATGAGCACGCCCCGGGCGTCGGGCCGGTAGTAGAACGACTCGTCCGCGGCGGCCACCATGGGCGTGCCGACCGGGGGCGCGTTCTCGGCGGCGACGATCGCCGCCGTCCGCCGCAGCGGGACCAGACCCTGGGGGGCGACCCCGCACAGGTCCGCGACGCTGTCGGCCCAGGCGCCGGCCCCGTCCACCACCACCTCGGCGCTGATGCTGCGGTACCCGGCGCGGACGCTCCAGCCAGCGCCGTCGTAGCGTGCGGCCGTCACGGGCGCGCCCGTGAGGATGATGACGCCGTCGTCGCTCGCGCTCCTGCGGTGGTACTCGAGGAGGAGGTCGGTGTCGGTGCCCACGCAGGCCGTGTCGATGGCGGCCGCCTCGAACGAGCCGGGCCGCAGCTGCGGGCACAGCTCGAGGGCCTCGGCGTGGGACACGGGACGCATCGCCGGACTGGTGTTGCCCGCGACGTCGGCCTCCGACCCGATGAGCAGGAAGGACCGCGGCACGGTGAGCGGCAGCCCGGTGGAGGATTCCACGCCGGAGAGCAGGTCGAGGGTGCGCCGGGTCAGGTCCAGGACCGGCTCGGGCCCGTAGCTCGGGATGAGCTGGCGGGCCGAGCGCGACGAGGTGTGGTACCCGAGCGTGGGCTCCGCCTCGACGAGGACCACGCTCGAGAACGGGGCCAGCGCGGACGCCAGCGAGAGGCCGGCGATCCCGCCGCCGATGATCAGGACGTCGCACTCGAGGGAGCTCATCCCGTCATCCTAGGGTGGGCCTCCCCCATGCAGGGGGCGTCCGGTGTGCTCTCCCCGTCGATCGGGCGGATCCCGGGCCCGGGGAATACCGTCCGGGCATCGGCAGTTCCGGCTAGTCGTGAAAGCAATCGTCTACTCCTCCACCGGTCCCTCCTCCGTTCTCTCTCTCGTCGACCGCGACGTCGCGACGCCCGGTCCGGGCGAAGTGCGAGTCCGCATCGTCACCTCCGGCGTGAATCCCACGGATTGGAAGGCCCGCGCTGACGGCGATCTCCCGTTCCCCGAGGTAGTCCCCAACCAGGACGGTGCCGGGGTCGTCGACGCGGTCGGCGAGGGCGTCACCGAGCCGCAGGTGGGCGACCGGGTATGGATCTACCTGGCTGCTCACGGCCGCCCGACGGGGACCGCCCAGGAGTTCACCGTGATTCCCGCCGGACGGGCTGTCCGCCTGCCGGACGGCGTCGATCTCGATGTGGCAGCCAGCCTGGGTGTACCGGCGATGACGGCGCACCGCGCCCTGACCGTCCACGAGCAGGGGCCGTCGCGACTCGCTACCGGCGCCCTCGAGGGACGCACCGTTCTCGTCCAGGGCGGCGCCGGAGCCGTCGGCCACGCGGCGATCCAACTCGCCGCCTGGGCAGGCGCCACCGTCATCGCAACGGTCAGCAGCGACGCGAAGGCCGAGCTCGGTCTCGCCGCGGGGGCCCACCACGTTCTCCGCTACCCCGACGATTCCCTCGCCCGGCACATCCGCGAGGTCGCTCCAGGCGGCGTCGACCATGTCGTGGAGGTGTCCCCCGGGCAGAACGCGGCGCTCGACGTCGAGGTGATCGCCAACCACGGCTCCATCGCCTACTACGCGAACAACAATGGTGACGACTTCACCGCCCCCGTGGTCGCGAGTTTCGCGAAGAACGTCCGCTGGCAGGGCCTGCTGCTCTACACGGTGGGTCGGGATGCGCTCGTCGCTGCGGCGGAGGACATCACGGCGGCGCTGGGCAGCGGGGCATTGCCTGTCGGGGAGGCTGCCGGACTCCCCCTCTCCTGGTTCCCGCTCGAGGAGACCGGCGCCGCTCACGACGCCGTCGAGAACGGTGCGACCGGCAAGGTCGTCATCCGCGTCTCCGACGAGGTCTCCTGAGCGATCGACCCCTCCCGGTCAGGAAAGGCGATCGCATGACGCCCGACGACTGCCCCTGCGGCACCGTCCTGCCGTATGGGGAATGCTGCGGGCCGCTCCACCGGGGAGGGGCAGCGTCGACGGCGCTGGCACTGATGCGCTCACGGTTCTCGGCGTTCGCTCTCGGGCTGGAGGTACCTGCTCGACTCGTGGGACCCATTGACACGTCCGGATACCGTCGATCTCGACGGGGACGTCGAGTGGCGGCGCCTGCAGATCGTCGACACGGCCCTCGGCGGCGACTCCGACGACGCCGGCGTGGTGGAGTACCGGGCGTCGTTCCGGAGAGCCGGGCGCTCGGGGCTGCTGCAGGAGCGCAGCCGATTCGTCCGGGTGGAAGGGCGCTGGATGTATGTCGACGGGGACGTGCGCCCCTAGGACCTGCAGGAACCCGCGAGGCGGTACCGGATCACGCGCCGCCCACGTGCGCACCGGGCGAACCGGCGTCGGACGCCTGCCCGCCGTCCGCTCCCGGAGCGCCGGCGTCCACCTCGGCACGGGCGGCGACGAACGCCTGCACGCAGGCCTCGACGTCGTCGTCCGTGTGGGCGGCGGAGAGTTGGACGCGGATCCGCGCTGCGCCCTTCGGGACCACGGGGTAGCTGAACGCGGTGACGAAGACACCGTGGGCGAGCATCGCGTCGGCGGTGCGCGCGGCGAGCACGGCGTCGCCGAACATGACCGGGATGATCGCGTGCTCGCCCTCGAGGAGCTCGAAGCCCTCCTCCGTCATGCGCCGGCGGAACTGTGCGGCGTTTCGGGTGAGGGTCCCGCGGAGCTCACCGCTGCTCTCGACCAGGTCCAGCGCGGTCATGGTCGCCGCGACGATCGAGGGGGCGAGGGAGTTCGAGAACAGGTAGGGCCGTGCCCGCTGGCGCAGCAGGGCCACGATCTCGGCCCGGGCGGCCACGTACCCGCCGGACGCCCCGCCGAGGGCCTTGCCGAAGGTTCCCGTGAAGATGTCCACGCGGTCGGCGACACCGGCGTGCTCGGGCGTCCCGGCGCCGGTGGCGCCCATGAAGCCGACGGCGTGGGAGTCGTCGACCATGACCATGGCGTCGTACCGCTCGGCGAGATCACAGATGGCCTCGAGCGGCGCGAGGTAGCCGTCCATGGAGAAGACGCCGTCGGTGACGATCAGGCGGCGCCGCGCACCGGAGGCCTCCTGCAGCTTCGCCTCGAGGTCGGCCATGTCGCGGTTGGCGTAGCGGAAGCGCTGGGCCTTGGAGAGGCGGATGCCGTCGATGATCGACGCGTGGTTCAGGGCGTCCGAGATCACGGCGTCCTCCGCGCCGAGGAGCGATTCGAAGACGCCCCCGTTCGCGTCGAAGCAGGAGGAGAACAGGATGGTGTCCTCCGTGCCGAGGAACCGCGAGACACGCCGCTCGAGCTCGAGGTGCAGGTCCTGGGTGCCGCAGATGAAGCGTACCGACGCCATGCCGAACCCCCGCTCGTCGAGCGCGGTCTTGGCGGCGGCGATGATGTCCGGGTGGTCGGCGAGGCCCAGGTAGTTGTTGGCGCAGAAGTTGAGCACCCGTGCATCCTCGGCACCGAGGGCTCCGGCGGTGATGGAGCTGGACTGCGGCGAGGAGATGCGCCGCTCGTGCTTGAAGAGGCCTGCGCTGCGGATGGCATCGAGCTCACCGGCGAGCTGGTCGCGGACTGCTGAGTACATGGGGTTCCTGCTTCCTAGAGGGTGGTCCAGTCGAGGACCACTTTGCCGCTGGCGCCGTCGCGCGCCGTTGTGAAGCCCTGCTGCCACTGGCTCGCCGGCAGGCAGTCGGTGACCACGGACGCGACCGCCTCGCGCAGCGTCCTGTTGGACTGCAGCATGGCGCTCATGGCGTACCAGGTCTCGAACATCTCACGACCGTAGATGCCCTTGAGCGTCAGCATGTGCGTGACCACCTTGCCCCAGTCGATGGAGATGGGGCCGGAGGGCAGGCCGAGCAGGGCGATCTTCCCGCCGTGGTTCATGTTGTCGATCATCTCGGGCAGGGCGGTGGCGTGGCCGGACATCTCCATCCCGATGTCGAAGCCCTCCTTCATCCCGAGCTCGTGCTGGGCGTCGGCGATGCGCATGCGGCTGACGTCGACGGCGATGTCGGCGCCGACGCCGCGGGCGAGCTCGAGACGGGGCGCCGAGACGTCGGTGATGGCGATCTTGCGGGCACCGGCGTGGCGGGCGACCGCGACGGCCATGAGTCCGATGGGACCCGCGCCCGTGATCAGCACGTCCTCACCGACGAGCGGGAAGCTCAGGGCGGTGTGCACGGCGTTGCCGAACGGGTCGAAGACGGCGCCCAGTTCAGGCGTGATGGTGGCGTCGTGCACCCAGACGTTGGTCTCGGGGACGACGACGAACTCGGCGAACGCCCCGTCGCGCTGCACCCCGACGCTCGAGGTGTGGATACACATCTGGCGGCGGCCGGCGCGGCAGTTGCGGCAGATACCGCAGACGATGTGGCCCTCGCCGGAGACGCGGTCGCCGACACGCACGTCGCGGACCCCGTCCCCGAGGGCGACGACCTCGCCGTAGAACTCGTGGCCGGGGATGAGGGGCGCCTTGATCATGCCCTGCGCCCAGGAGTCCCAGCTCTCGATGTGGAGGTCCGTGCCGCAGATGCCGGTGGTCATGACCCGGATCTTGACCTCGCCCCACCCTGCGTCGGGTTCGGGCCGGTCCACGAGTTCGAAACCGGGACGAGCCCCGGATTTGTACAGCGCCTTCACTGGACAGTTCCTTCCATGCCGCCGACACCGGCGGGATGGGCCGGGCCTGGGCGGTACGAGTGCCGGGCGGGATATTGCCCGGGGCAACACTACCAGCGGCCCCGCGGGCGGACCTCCCCTCAGTCGGTCAGGACCTCGATCAGGATCTCCACCCCGAGGGCGAGGAACTCCGGGGAATCGTCCGACGCCGCCACCAGGGCGCTGCCCATGCTCAGCGCCCAGCCGCGCGCCCGGTCCCACGTCGCGGCGTCGGTGGCGCGGAGGGCCTCGAGTCCGGCCCGGAACACGGACCGGCCTGCGGCGTCGAACTGCAGCCAGGCCGCGGCGAGATCGGTCGCAGGATCCCCGGAGCACAGGTCCCCGAAGTCGACGACGCCGGCCAGCGCGCCGTCCGGCCCGAGGACCACGTTGGCCGGGTGCAGGTCCCCGTGCAGCCAGAGCGGCGCCCCCGACCAGACCGGTGCCGCGAGGGCCGTCTCCCAGACCTCCGGCAGCAGCGCGGCAGGGACACCGGGTATCGCCGGGAGCGACGCGAGCCGCGTCCGGACGACGTCGTCGCGCGCTGCCAGCGGACCGCCGCGGCCCACGGGACTGACCGGGGCGTCGGGCGGAGCGGGGCGCTGGAAGTCCACGAGGAACCGCGCCAGCGGGACGGCCGCGGAGCAACGCCCGGCCCGCGGGACGGTGATGCCGCCGACCCCGTCGATCCATCGGCAGACGGACCAGTGCCATGGGTAGTGCGGGCCGGGTGTGCCGGCGCGCACGGGCGCCGACGTGGGAACTCCCAGGGACGCGGTGAGCCCCGGGAGCCAGTGCTGCTCCGCCGCCATCAGCTCGTCGGCCACCGCCCGCCGGGGCAGGCGCACCACGAGCTCCTCCCCCAGCCGGAAGAGGGTGTTGTCCCATCCACTGCCGGCGGGGCGCAGCGGAAGATGCGCCAGGTCCGGTGCCTGGGCGATGAGCAGGGACCGGACCAGCGACGGCGTGATGTCGATCTCGGCCTGCGGTGTCACCGCCATGGGACCTCCTGGAACTGCGGACGCCGACGCCGCGGGAACGGGGGGGGTGGATGTCCCCACCGGCTCCCCCGGCGCCGACGACGCACCGGAATGTCGGCAGGCTACCCCTCGACGCCCAGGCGCTGCAGGATCAGCTCGCGCACGCGGCCGGCATCGGCCTGTCCGCGCGTGGCCTTCATGACGCCGCCCACGATGGCGCCGACGGCCTGAACCTTGCCGCCGCGGATCTTGTCGGCGACGTCGGGCTGCGCCGCGAGTGCGCCGTCGATCGCCTCGAGCAGGGGTCCGTCGTCGGACACGACCGCGAGGCCGCGCTTCTCCACGACCTCGGCCGGTGTGCCCTCCCCGGCGAGGACGCCGTCGAGCACGTCGCGGGAGAGCTTGTCGTTGATCTTGCCGGACTCGATGAGCGCGTTGAGCTCCACGATCAGCTCGGGCGTGACACCGAGTTCGGCGGGCTCGACGTCGGCCAGCTTGGCGCGGCGGGAGATCTCGCCCATCCACCACTTGCGGGCGACGGCGGCGCTCACGCCCGCGGCGACGGTGTCCTCGATCGAGGACATGACACCGGCGTTGACGACGTCGCGGAACTCGGCGTCGGAGTAGCCCCAGTCGGCCTGCAGGCGCTTGCGGCGCTCGGCGGGCGGTTCGGGCAGCTCGGCGCGGAGCTTCTCGATCCACGCCTCGTTGGTGACGACCGGCACGAGGTCCGGCTCCGGGAAGTAGCGGTAGTCGTCGGCGTCGGACTTGGGCCGCCCCGACGTCGTCGAGCGCGTGTCCTCGTGCCAGTGGCGCGTCTCCTGCAGGATCGGCGTCCCGGAGTCGAGAACGGCGGCGTGGCGCTGGATCTCGTACCGGACCGCGTGCTCGACGGCGCGCAGCGAGTTCACGTTCTTGGTCTCGGTCCGGGTACCGAACTTCTCCTGGCCCTTGGGCTTGAGGGAGACGTTGGCGTCGCAGCGCACATTGCCGCGCTCCATGCGGGCGTCGGACACGCCGAGGTTCTTCACGATCTCGCGGATCGCCGCGACGTACGCCTTCGCGAGCTCGGGGGCACGCGATCCGGCGCCGACGATCGGCTTGGTGACGATCTCGATGAGGGGCACGCCTGCGCGGTTGTAGTCCACGAGGGAGAACTCGGCGCCCTGGATGCGGCCCGTGGACCCACCCATGTGGGTGAGCTTGCCGGCGTCCTCCTCCATGTGGGCGCGCTCGATCTCGACGGTGAAGACCGTGCCGTCGGCGAGCTCGATGTCGATGGAGCCGTCGTACGCGATCGGGTCCTCGAACTGCGAGGTCTGGAAGTTCTTCGGGGTGTCCGGGTAGAAGTAGTTCTTCCGGGCGAAGTAGCACTTCTCGGCGATCCTGCAGTTCAGCGCGAGGCCGATCTTGATCGCGGACTCCACGGCCACACCGTTGACCACGGGCAGCACACCGGGCAGCCCGAGGTCCACCGGCGTGACGTTCGTGTTCGGCACGTCGCCGAACGCGTTGGGCGCGGAGGAGAACATCTTGGTCCTCGTGTTGAGCTCCAAGTGGACCTCGAACCCGAGCACGGGATCGTACTTCTCCATGGCCTCGTCGAAGGTCAGGATCTCATCGGTTACAGCAGTCATTACTTCCCACCTGCGATCTGTGTGATCTCCGGGGCCTTGGCCAGCAGAGGGCCGCCCCACGTCTCTTCGAGCAGTGATTCGAGGACGGCACCGACACGGTAGAGGCGTGCGTCCTGGCGGGCGGGTGCGAGGAGCTGGATGCCGACCGGCAGCCCGTCCTCGTCCGCGAGGCCACCCGGCAGCGACAGGCCGGGGACGCCGGCCAGGTTCGCCGGGATGGTGGCGACGTCGTTCAGGTACATCGCCAGGGGGTCGTCGAGCTTCTCCCCGAGCTTGAACGCCGTGGTCGGCGCAGTGGGAGAGATGAGCACGTCGGCCTGCTCGAACGCCGCGGCGAAGTCGCGCTGGATGAGCGTGCGGACCTTCTGCGCGGAGCCGTAGTAGGCGTCGTAGTAGCCGGCGCTCAGCGCGTAGGTACCGAGGATGATGCGGCGCTTGACCTCGTCGCCGAAGCCGGCGGCGCGGGTGGCACCCATGACGCGCTCGATCGTCGGGGCTCCGTCGGGCACCACGCGCAGGCCGAACCGGACGCCGTCGTACTTGGCGAGGTTGCTGGAGGCCTCCGACGGCATGATCAGGTAGTACGCACCGAGGGCGTACCGGAAGTTGGGGCAGGAGACCTCCACGATCTCCGCGCCCGCCGAGCGCAGGAGCTCGAGGGACTCGGAGAAGCGGGTCAGGACGCCGGCCTGGTAGCCCTCGCCCTGCAGTTCCTTGATGACGCCGATGCGCATGCCCTCGACCTGGCCCAGGCGCGCGGCCTCGACGAGCGCGCCGACGGGGTCGGTGAGCGACGTCGAGTCGTGCGGGTCGTGGCCGCCGATGACCTCGTGCAGGAGCGCGCTGTCCAGCACGGTCCGGGAGACGGGGCCGATCTGGTCCAGCGAGGACGCCATCGCGATCGCGCCGTAGCGCGAGACGCCGCCGTAGGTGGGCTTGACGCCGACGGTCCCGGTGACGGCGCCCGGCTGGCGGATGGAGCCGCCCGTGTCGGTGCCGAGGGCCAGGGGCGCCTCGAAGGCGGCGACGGCGGCGGCGGAACCGCCACCGGAGCCGCCGGGGATCCGGTCCAGGTCCCACGGGTTGCGGGTGGGACCGAACGCCGAGTGCTCGGTCGAGGAGCCCATGGCGAACTCGTCGAGGTTGGTCTTGCCGAGAATCGGCATCCGCGCGGCCCGGAGCCTGCGGACCACGGTGGCGTCGTACGGGCTCTGCCAGCCCTCGAGGATCTTCGAGCCGGCCGTGGTGGGCTGGCCCTTCGTGACGATGAGGTCCTTGACGGCGATGGGCACGCCGGCCAGCGGGTGGAGGGTGTCGCCGTCGGCCCGGGCCTTGTCGACCCCGGCGGCGACGAGCAGCGCCTCACGGGTATTGACGTGCAGGAACGCGTTGATGGCGCCGTCGACGGCGTCGATGCGGTCGAGGTGGGCCTGCGTGGCCTCGACGGCGGAGACCTCCTTCGAGGCGAGCTTCCGCGCCAGGGCGTCGGCGGAGAGATGGATCAGGTCTGTCATGGGTTACTCCCCGTCCAGGATTGCAGGGACCTTGAAGCGGCCGTCGGCGTTGTCGGGTGCGCCGAGGAGCGCCTCCTCGTTGCTGAGCGTCTCCCCCACCACGTCCTCGCGGAACACGTTGCTCAGCGGAATGGGGTGGCTAGTCGCGGGGACGTCGTCGCCCGCCACCTCGCTCACGCTCTTGATGGAGTCGACGATCACGGCGAGCTCCCCGGCCATGCGGTCGAGCTCCTCGTCGGTCATGTCGATGTGGGCGAGCCGCGCGAGGTGCGCGACGTCGTCCCGGTTGATCTCAGCCATGGATCTCCCCTGGAAGTCGGAGGTGGGTATCTGGCCTCCAGTCTAGTGGCGGCCAGGGGCGCACCCGGCATCGGGCGGGCCCGACGACGGCGGTCGCGTCCGCCGGATCCGCCGGTCAGAGCTCCAGGCGGAAGACCCAGAGCAGGATGTCCTCGTTCGGGACCTCCCAGTCGCGCTCGGGGACGCGCACGAAACCCATCGACTCGTAGAGGCGGTGCGCGCGGACCATGTCCGAGCCGCTGGTCAGGCTCACCGCCTCGATGCCGGGGAGCGTGCGGGCGTGCTCGACGATGCGCTCCACCATGGCCCGGCCCACCCCGCCGCGCTGCACGGCCGGGTCCACCGCCAGCATCCGGAACTCGAGCTCTCCCTCGACGGCGATGTCCGTGTACCGCTGGCCGGCGAAGGTCAGCGCGACCGACCCGACCACGGCGCCGTTCCGCTCGGCCACCCAGACCTCGGCGTGCTCGACGCGGTGCTCGATGTCCGACAGCACCGCCATGTAGGGGTGCCCCTCGTCGGTGAAGTACCCGGCCTCCAGATAGGCCGCGCGCGTGATGCGGCGGACGTCGTCGTAGTCCCCCGGCTGGATGGGCCGGATGGTGGTGCGGGCGTCGGAGAGGGCATTCGTGGTCACCGGCCCATCTTGTCACGCAGCGGCCGGGCACGGTCACGGGATGGTCACGGGCCGGTGGGGTCCCGCCGGCCGCCGCGGAAGAGGCTGCGGCGCAGGGCGTAGAGCTGCGCTCCACCGAGCACGAACGCGATCAGGATGCACAGGGCCGGTGGGAGTGACGTCGTATAGAGGAGGACGAAGCCGAGCGAGGCGGCGAAGACGGCGACCGCGACGCCCACGAGCAGGCGCGCCGGCCGGGGAAGCAGCCGGCCGCGCCCCGTGGTGCCCGTGTCCCGATCCCTGTCCGCCGTCACGGTGCCTCCTCCACCTCCGCCCGCCGGCGCCGGAGAGTCGGCGTCCGCTCCCACGATTCTCGCGCGGGGAGGGTGCCTCCGCCATCCCCCTGCGATCTGCGGTCCCACGTCCGCTCCCTCGGCCGCTCCCTCGGCCGCGTACGGCATCGGCGCAGGGCGGCAGGCCTTCCCCGGAGGCGGCAGGTCACGAGCACGGTGCGCGGCCTCTGGTGCCGTGCTGCCCGGGATGCAACACTGCAAGCGGCCCTGCCGAGCCCGCCCTGGTCCTCCTCCGCGCACCCATGCCGCGGGAGGGACCCGGCACCGACCCGGCCGTGACGCCGGCCGGACCGCGACGAAGGGGATCATGTGCCACTCACCCGCCGGACCGGACGTGAGCGGCACCGATGATCGGTGACAGGAGGATGCGCACAACGTCGTCCCGGGTGACGCCGCGGCCCCTGCCGCCCTTCGCGACCCGCACGGTGGCCGTGCCCGCGGTGGTGCTCTGCCTGCTGCTCACGCTCGTGTCGGGGAGCTACGGTTACCACCGGGACGAGCTGTACTTCCGGATGCTCCCTCCCGCCTGGGGGTACCTCGACCAGCCGCCCCTGACCCCGTGGCTGGTGCGGTCCTTCGGTCTCGTCGCGGACGAGGTATGGGCCGTCCGGATCCCCGCCACCCTCTCGACCGTCCTGGCACTCGTGGTGGTGGTCCTGATCACCAGGGAGTTCGGCGGCGCAGCGTACGCGCAGGGCCTGTGCGCGTGGGGATTCGGCTTCGGTGTGGTCCCCCTGCTCTTCGGCCACGTCATGCTGACCGCGTCGGTGGACCTCGTGTTCTGGCCCGCCGTCGTCCTGTGCGTGGTCCGGGCGCTGCTGAGGGACGCGCCGGGATGGTGGCTGGCCGCCGGGACCATCGCCGGCCTCGCCACCTACAACAAGCTGCTGATCGCGGGGCTGCTGGTCTCCCTGCTGGCCGGGCTGGTCGTCACCGGCCCCCGCCGGGTGCTGTCCACGCCCTGGCCCTGGCTCGGCGGTGCCCTCACCCTGATCGTGGCGGCGCCCAACCTGGTGTACCAGGCCGCGTACGGCTGGCCGCAGCTGGCC
Organism: Arthrobacter sp. MDT2-16; assembly: GCF_054510925.1. Lineage (NCBI taxonomy): Bacteria > Bacillati > Actinomycetota > Actinomycetes > Micrococcales > Micrococcaceae > Arthrobacter > Arthrobacter sp. MDT2-16. The sequence continues at coordinate 176,653 of NZ_JBTNDP010000007.1, read as the reverse complement.
ATGGGGGCCGCCCTGAACGAGAACAACGCGGCGGACACCCGGGTGGACATGTGGTGGTTCCTGTTCCTGACCGTCGGCCCGCCGCTGGCCCTCGTCTGGTGCCTCGGCTGGTGGCACCTGCTGCGCCGCACCGACTGGAGACCTGCGCGCTGCATCGCCGCAGCCTTCGTGGTGCTCCTGGTCCTCGCCTTCGCGGCCGGAGGGCAGATCTACTATCCGGCGGGACTCGTCATCGTGCTCTTCGCCGTCGGATGCGTACCCGCCGCAGCCATCATGCACTCCCCGGGACGACGCCGGGCGGCGCGGACCACGGTAGCGGTCAATGCCGTTGCCTGCGCCGTCATCACGCTGCCCGTCATCCCGGTAGGCGTCCTGGGGCAGACCCCGATCCCCGGCATCAACCAGCTGGCCCGCGACCAGGTGGGGTGGCCTGCCTACGCCGACCAGGTCGCCGACGTCGTACGGGACCTCCCGGACCCCTCCGACGCCACGCTGATCGCCACCAACTACGGCGAGGCCGGCGCCCTGCACCGGTACGGGCCGGACCTCGGCCTGCCGGCGGTGCACAGCGGGCACAACGAGCTGTACCACCTCTCCGCCCCGCCGGAGGACGCACGGACCGTGGTCGTGGTGGGCGAGCAGGCCGAGCTGGCGAGGAGCCTGTTCGCGTCCTGCGAGGAGGTGACGCGCCTGGACAACGGTCTCGACGTCGACAACGAGGAACAGGGGCAACCGGTCCTCGTGTGCGAGCGCACCCGGCCGTGGTCGGAGCTCTGGCCGCGGTTCCGGCACCTCGACTGACGGCGCCGGACCCAGGGCACCACGACCGGCGGCAGCTCCACTCACGGCATGCGTGCCGACGGTCCTCGCGCCAGAGGCCCCGGCGGTCGCTCAGGACGTCCCGACGACCCGCCGGTAACCCGTCCCGTCCGGGTAGCGCTCCAGGTACCCGGCATCCACGAGTGCCCGGCGCAGGGTCGGGATGTCGCGGGTGACGGTGGCGAGCAGGCGGTTGACCTCGGGCTCGCCGAGCTCCTCGTCGGCGGGCAGCAGCCGCTCCGCGAGGTGCGCCAGCAGGTCGGTGCGATCCTGCCCAGCCCGCGGCAATCCGTCGATCCGCCCCTCCCGGAAGAACCGGTCCACGCCCTTCGGCGTGCCGGACCCGGCCGCGGCGAGGACGTCCTTGAACAGCTGACCGTCGACGGGACGGTCCGCCGTGAGCAGCCCGGCGTCGACCAGGCGCTGCAGCTCCTTCGGAGACGCGTCCAGCGGCTGCCCGAGGACGGCCCGCGCGTACAGCTCGCGGGAGCGCTCGCCGGCCAGCGTGGACAGGATCTTCTGCCAGGACGGCGTCGTCATGACTGCCTCTCGATCGACACGTCCGGCGCGCTCCCGGCGAGGGAGCCGGTAAGGGAGCCGACGAGGTCGGCGGGACCTGCCACCGTGATGGCTGGGAGGCGCTCGACCTCCGTGGGGCCGCCGTCGAGCACGGAGCGCAGCCGCGGCCTGCTGACGACGACGCCAGCCTCCTCGGCGATCAGGGCCCCGGCCGCGACGTCGTGCTCGTGCAGCCCGCGCTCCACGAAGGCGTCGAAGGAGCCGTCCGCGACCATGCAGAGATCGAGCGCCGCGGAACCGAGGGATCGCAGGTCACCGAATCCGTCGAGCAGGGCCCCGAGTTCACCGACCTGCGCCGACCGCGTGGCGGCATCGTAGGAGAAACCGGTCGCCAGCAGCCGCCCCCGCCCGGCATCGGGCCCGGCCAGCCGCCGTACCCTGCCCTGCTCGCTCAGCCAGGCGCCCCCACCGCGGCTGGCCCAGTAGACGCGCCCGAGCGTGGGGGCGTGCACGACGCCGGCGAGCCAGGTGCCGTCCTCGTCGGCCGCCGCCACCGAGGTCGCGTAGTAGACGATGTCCCGCATGAAGTTGGTGGTGCCGTCGAGGGGGTCGACGGACCAGCGGATGCGGGCGCCGTCGTGCCTGCCGGTCGGCACCGTGGTGCCGAACTCCTCCCCCGTGATGATGTCGTGCGGCCTCGAGTCGGTGATGACGCTGCGCACGGACCGCTCGGCGGCGACGTCGTACGCCGTCACCCAGTCGCTGTCCGAGCTCTTGCTCGTGGCATCGAGGGCGGCCGGATCGCGCCGGGCCAGGACGTCGGCGCCGGCAGCCGCTGCATGGCGCGCCACATGCAGGAGCACGGCGGGCGACGCCGCGTGCGTCATACGGTGGCCCCGCCGTCCGGCACGACGTCCGGCAGGACCTCCGGTCCCGCGCCGGCTCCTGCCTCCGGCTCCCGGGTGAGCTCCTCGTCCTCGCCGACCTCGTCCTCGCCCTCCGCTGCGGGGGCCGGACCGTTGGCGAGCAGCGCGGTGAAGCCCTCCTCGTCCAGCACGGGGATGCCGAGCGCCTCGGCCTTCTCGAGCTTGGTGCCCGCGTTCTCACCCGCCACCACATAGCTGGTGTTCTTCGACACCGACCCTGCCGCCTTTCCTCCCCGGGTGATGATCGCCTCCTTCGCCTCGTCCCGGTTGTAGTGCTCCAGTGATCCGGTGACGACGACGGTCAGGCCCTCGAGCGTGCGCGGCGTGCTGGCGTCCACTTCGTCCTGCATCCGCACGCCCGCGGCGGCCCACCGGTCCACGATCTCGCGGTGCCAGTCCTCCGCGAACCACTCCGTGAGGGCCACGGCGATGGTGGGGCCCACGCCGTCCACGTCGGCGAGCTCCTTCTCGCTCGCGGCGCGGATGCGGTCCATGGACCCGAAGGCCGTGGCCAGGGCGCGCGACGCGGTGGGTCCCACGTGACGGATGGACAGCGCCACGAGCACGCGCCACAGCGGCTGCTTCTTGGCCTTCTCCAGCTCGGTGAACAGCTTGCGGGTGGTGGCGCTCGGCTCGGACGGCTTCTTCGCCGTCCCCTTGGAGTAGAAGTAGGGCACGAGTTCCCGGCCGGTCACCACGCCCTTGACCTTCTTGTCCCGCTCGATCCGGACATCCGCCAGCTTCTCGGGGGTCAGGTCGAAGATCTCCGCCTCGGTGGTGATCGGCGGCACGGAGGGTTCGGCGGGCTGCGTGAGGGCGATCGCCGCCTCGTACCCGAGGGCCTCGATGTCGAACGCGCCCCGACCGGCGAGGTGGAACACGCGCTCACGCAGCTGCGAGGGGCAGGAGCGGGCGTTGGGACAACGGATGTCGACGTCGCCCTCCTTCGCCGGCTGCAGCGGCGTCCCGCAGGACGGGCACTCGGTGGGCATCACGAACGCGCGCACCTTCTCCGGATCGCGCAGTGCCATGACCGGGCCCACGATCTCGGGGATGACGTCGCCGGCCTTCCGCAGCACCACGATGTCGCCGATCATCACGCCCTTGGCCTTGACGACCTCCTGGTTGTGGAGCGTGGCCAGGCCGACCGTCGAACCGGCGACCTTGACCGGCTCCATCTGGCCGAACGGTGTGACGCGACCGGTCCTGCCGACGCTGACGATGATGTCCAGCAGCCTCGTGTTCACCTCCTCGGGCGGATACTTGTAGGCCACGGACCACCGCGGCACGCGGGAGGTGTGGCCGAGGGCGCGCTGCAGCGCGAAGCTGTCCACCTTCACCACGATGCCGTCGATCTCGTGCAGGAGGTCGTGGCGGTGCTCGCCGTAGTGCGCGATGAAGTCGAACACCTCGTCCTGCGTCGCGAGGACCTTGTAGTAGGGGGAGGTCGGCAGCCCCCAGGCCGTGAGGAGGTCGTAGGTCCCGGACTGCGTCTCCGCAGCCAGCCCGGTGCGCGCCCCGATCCCGTGCACGTACATGTCCAGCGGGCGCTCCGCCGTCATGGCCGGGTCCTTCTGCCGCAGCGACCCGGCGGCGGCGTTGCGCGGGTTGGCGAACGGCGCCTTGCCCGCGGCGACCATCCGCTCGTTGAGCTGCGCGAACTCCTTCGTGGGGAAGAAGACCTCACCGCGGATCTCCACCTCCTCGGGGTGGTCGCTGCCCGCGAGACGCTTCGGGATGGAGGCGATCGTGAGGACGTTGTGCGTGATGTCCTCGCCTGTCACGCCGTCACCCCGGGTGGCGGCTCGGACCAGCTCACCGTCGCGGTAGAGCAGGTTCACGGCCAGGCCGTCGATCTTGAGTTCGGTCAGCCACCTCACGGTCGCACCGGGGTTGCGCTGCTCCACGCCGGCGGAGGCCCGGTCCAGCCAGGCCCGCAGTTCGTCGAGGGAGAAGACGTCCTCGAGGCTGTACATGCGGGCGAGGTGGTCCACCGGGGCGAAGGCGGAGGAGACCTCCCCGCCCACCTCCTGCGTCGGCGAGTCGTTGGCGACGATCTCGGGGTGGAGCGCCTCCAGCTCCTCGAGCCGCCGGAAGAGGGTGTCGAACTCGGCGTCCGAGATGGTGGGGGCGGCGTCCTGGTAGTAGGCGGCCCGGTGCCTGCGGATCTCCTCGGCGAGCTGCGCGTACTCCGCCCGGACCTCGTCGGTCGGCAGTCGACGGTCTTCCGATCCGGCGGTCCGGGCTGCGTCTTCGGTTCCTGTGGTCACTTTCCATATCTTGCCCTACGGCCCTGACACGGGCCACCGTCGTGGCAGGGACGCTAGGAGCCCTCGATGAAGCCGCCGATGAAGATGCCCAAGCCGAGGAGGCAGGTGAAGCAGCTGACGAGGAACATGACCAGCAGGAACCGCACACCGAGGAGCCGGCCGCGCACCGTCTGCCTGCCCCGCCCGGGCCGGCTCAGTGCCGCACCGGTGACCCAGGGGTTGTCGCCACCGGCCACCGCCCGCGAGTGGACCGCCAGGTCCACGGTCTTGACGGCCCACAGGATCCCGACGGACAGCATGCCGGCCCCGGCCGTGGCATCGCCCCCGGTGCTCGCCGTGACCATCACGAGGACGATCCCGGCGAGTGCGGCCAGCCAGTAGCTCCGCTGGGACGACGCGTTGTCCCCGAAGCGGATGAGGTGGTAGTCCTGCCGCCGGCGGTCCTCGGGATGCCCTGCCACGGCCAGCCGGGCCAGCGCCCGCTGGACCGAGAGCAGTCCCCCGGCCAGGACGACGGCGGCCAGCACGAGGATCCCGTCGCCGGCGCCGGGGCCGAGGTCCGGGTGGAGGGCGGCGAGGACCGTGCCTCCGAGGACCAGGACGGCGGCTGCCACGAGTGCCGCGGCGCTGTTCCTGCCGCGCACCGGGTCCGTCAGCTGCTCCCGCAGGTAGCCCCCGGGAAGGACGGCCTCCAGCCGCCTGTAGCTCCGGACGACCAGCGCGGCGTGGATCCCTCCGGCCAGCAGGGCGACCCCGAGCAGCACGGGTACCGGCAGCAGGACGACCGCCAGCAGGGCGAAACCCAGCACGTGGTACCAGAGGTGGAACAGGTGCGTGCGCACCCAGCGCAGCGGACCGGAGGCGAGGTCCGCCTCGGCGGGGGCGTCGAGCGGGCTCTGCCGCAGGATCCCCCCGACGAGCTCCTCGCGCGACCCTACGACCGTCTCCCCGCCCCTGATCCGCCCGCTGAGCAGGAGGAGGTCGCGGTCCTGCGGGAACTGCGCGAGTCCGGCGGCCAGGAGCGCCCGGGCCTCGCGGTCGTCGTCGAGGAGGGACGCCGTCTGTGCTGCCTGGGCGAACGCGTCGGCGTCCGCGTTCAGCGAGAGCGCGTGCCGCGCGGCCTGGTGGGCGACGACGAGGTCCTGGTGGTCACGCCGTCGGGCGAGCAGCGCCTGGCTGAGCCAGTAGTGGGCCTCGTACTCCTCAGCGTGGTGCTCGACGATGTACCAGCCGAGGTCCACGGCCTCGTCGGCCCGCCGCCGGCCGATGAGCGCGAGCAGGAGCGTCAGCTGCGTCGCGGCAGCCCCCGGCTCGAGGCTCACCGCCCGGCGTGCGGCGTGTTCGGCGTCGAGGAACCGATGCTCCATCGCGAACGCCCTCCCGAGGAGCACCCAGTAGAGGGGCTCGTCCCCGTGGAAGGCCGCCTGGGGCTCCAGCAGGTCGATCGCGTCGCGGCCGCGCTGCTGGGCGGCGAGGATCGTGAAGCGGTTGGACAGGACGTCGAGGTCGACGACCTCGCTCACCGGCGCTTCTTGCCGCTCAGCAGCGCCGCGAGGTCGTCGTAGCGGCCGTTCGCGTTGGAGAACCTCACCACGTTGCGGGCCGATTCGAGCCAGGCCACGGTGCTCGGCTTGATCTCGCGCAGCGCGGTACCGAGGTGGTCCATGGTGATCGGGCTGATGGACCCCTGGGCGATGGACTGCATCATGGCCTTCTCTGCCGCGGTGACGGCCAGATGCTCCAGGTCGGCGCCGGAGAAGCCGTCCGTCACCGAGGCGAGGTGCTCGACGTCGATGCCCGCGATGGGCCGGTCCCGCAGATGGTGGCGCAGGATCGAGGCGCGCGCGCTCGGATCCGGGGGGCTCACGAGGATGGTGCGGTCCAGGCGGCCGGGCCGCAGCAGCGCCTCGTCGAGGTCCCACGGGTTGTTGGTCGCCGCCAGGACGTACAGGCCGTCGTTGTCCCCGCTCATCGAATCGAGCTGCATCAGCAGTTCGTTGACCATCTGCCGGAGCCAGGCGGCACCCCCACCGGAGAGGGCGCCGCGCCGCATCCCGATGGAGTCGATCTCGTCGATGAAGAGCACCGTGGGGGCCTGACCGCGGGCCTCGTCGAAGACCGCCTTCAGGTTCCTCTGGGTCTCGCCGATGTGGGGGCCGATCACGTCGGTCATGGACACCGACATGAAGGTGGCGCCCAGCTCGCCAGCGACGGCGCGGGCGAGGAAGGTCTTGCCGCAGCCCGGCGGCCCGTACAGCAGCAGCCCGCCGCGCAGTGACTTGCCGAAGACCTTCGCCACCTCCGCGTTGCGCATCGGGGCGAGGAAGGACTCCTCGAGCCGGCGCTTAACGTCGTCGAGGCCACCCACGTCGGCCAGGGTGACCGTCTCGCGGGCTACCTCCACCGGCGCTGCCGCGTCGTCGTCGGCCAGGGGGCCGACCGGGACGCGCTCCACGAACGGCGGCGGCACCGTGCTGCCCACTTCGTGCTCGGCCTGCTCCCAGTCGAAGGTGCCGGGCTCGGGAGGGGCTGCCGGGACGGCCGGCGCTGCGGGTACAGGCGGGGCTGCGGATCCGGCCGGAGCGACGGGTGCGGCCGGCGCACCGGGCGTGGCGGACGCCGGGGGCGTGCTCAGCGCGGTGGCCGCCGCCGCGAGCAGTCCCAGTGCCTGCCCGTTCCCCGGGTCCGACCGCAGCGCGACGCTCGCCTCCGTGATGGCACCGGCGGGATCCCCTCCGCTGAGGAGCGTCTGCGCGAGGTGGAGCCTCAGCACGGCGTCGTCCGGGTTCGCCTCCAGCGCCCTGCGGAGGCTTGCCACGATCGCATCATTCGGTGCTTCGGCCATGAGTGGGTCTGCCTTCCTTCTGAGGTTCGATGTCCGGGGCCGACGTCTCCGGGGCGAGCGGCTCCACGGCGGACGCCACGGATGGATCGGCGACATCGGCCGGGACACTTGTCACGACGAGGCCCGGACCGGTGGCTGCGTCATCGTCGCCGTCCGCGGGGTCGGCTGCAGCGTGCGCCGGGGGCGCAGTGAGCTGCTCGCCGACGGCCGGGGACGGCTCGGCTTCGAGCTCGGGGTCCATCATGCCGACGCCTCCCGGCTCCGCGAGGGGCACGGCGGGCAGGGTCGCGCTGCCCGCCCCTCGGTCAGAGCGTGTGGCACGTGCCTGCTGCAGGCCGGCATCAGCGGCAGCACGTGCCGGCGCGCCGGCGCCGGAACCGGCCGGGGTGGCCCTGATCGAGCCTGCGAGTACGGCGCCTCCGACCAGCGGCAGCGACGATTCCGAGCCCGTTGCCGGTCCGCAGGTCAGCGTGAAGGAGGAGAAGGCGTCTTCGATCAGGTGTTCGGCCCAGGTGACGGCCCGCTCCCCCGAGTAGGTGGCGGACCCGGTGGAGCCGGTGACGGTGAGGGTCACGTGTCCCCGCAGGATCACCTGCAGGCGTCCTGCGGTCGAGGCGAGGGCGAACGAAGGCATGGCGGCGGATTCCGCCCCGGCTCCGCCGATCACGAGAGGCAGGAGCGGGGCGGTTCCGACGTCGTCGTCCATGGCATCCCAGACCGCCGCGATGATGGCCGGGTCGGTTCCGGCGGGCAGCGCCGCGAGGATGCTTCCGCGCACGAGCACTGTCCAGTCGCCCGGGACATAGGAGTAGGCCGGCACCTGGCCGGCGGTCATTCCTGATCCCCCGGGATCCGCTGTCCCGAGAAGCCGTCGAGGTCCGCCAGGGAGACCGCATGGGCGCCCGCGGGCCTCGGGCCGTCCTCCGGAGACGAACCCGGCTGCGGAGTGCCGGACTGCGGAGTGCCGGGCTGCGCGGGGTGGGTGCCCGTCTCGACGGCGTGTCCGACGTCGGCCGCGAAGGTGCCACCGCGTGGTGCCGTGGTCTGGGTCTCCGCGTCGTCGCCCACCCCGGTCGCGTCGACGACGATCAGGGTCACGTTGTCGCGGGCACCTGAGCGGAGCGTGGCGTCGACGAGTTCCTCGCAGGCCTGCTGAGGATCACGCACGGTGCTCAGCACGGAGTAGATGCCGTCGTCGGTGACCTCCCCGCTGAGACCGTCGGAGCAGATGAGGATGCGGTCGCCCTCCTCGACGGGCATGAGCCAGAAGTCGGCCTCCGCGTCGTCGCCCGTCCCGAGGGCACGCGTGACCACGTGCCGACGCGGGTGCGTCCGGGCCTCCTCGGAGGTGATGGTCCCGAGGTCCACGAGCTCCTGGACCTCGGAGTGGTCCACCGAGATCTGCCCGAACTGGCCCTGGCTCAGGCGGTACGTCCGTGAGTCCCCCACGTTGAAGAAGAGCCAGTAGGGCATCCCGGCCTCCTGCACGAGCACCACGCCCGTGAGGGTCGTCCCGGCCTGGCCGCCCGTCTGTCGCCGGATCTCACGGTCGGCGTCCTCGATGAGTGCCTCGAGGTCCGCGGCCGAGAACTCCGGCAGGTGGCGTCCGATGATCGGACTGTCGCCCAGCGTGCGGACGCAGATGCCGCTGGCGATCTCGCCCGCCTCGTGCCCGCCCATGCCGTCGGCCACCGCGAAGACGGGTTCGGAGGCGATCAGGGAGTCCTCGTTGAGTTCCCTGCGCAGTCCGCGGTCGGTCGCGAAGCCGTAGCTCAGGCACACGTCGCGGGGTGCGGCGGCCCCCGGGCGGTGATCGGTCACGGGCGCACCACCAGGACGCTGCGACTGGAGGCCGGCAGTGCTCGGCCATCGATGCGGACGTGCGGATGGGTCCCGGACGCCGGGCGCCCTTGGTCGCAGGATGCGATGAGCTCGTCGATCATCTCCCCATTCTGCCCTGCTGGGTTTCCCCATCCATGTTAGGCACCACCCGCGGGTCGGTGCATGCCCGGCGTGGGAACGGGGCCAGGAACGCCGGGGGCGGCTGACCTCGGTGACCGCGGCGGCCGGCCCCGACCAGCCTGTGCTGCGACGCGATGCGGTCGAGACCGAAGAGCCGCTTGTTCCCCTGTGGTCATGCTGCAGGCCGCCCATGCAGGCGGTCTCCGGCAGTTCCGCGCCGCACCAGGGATACGGCCAGGGCCGGGCGCCGTCAGTCCAGGATGATCCCGGTGCCCGTGCCCCGCGCCAGCGTGACCGGCCGGACCTCGCCGAAGCCGCGCACCTGGCGGGGCTCGTGGGGCGTGAGGACGAACTTCTCGTTGTGCGTCAGCGTGGCAGCGGTCGCGGAGTCCACGAGCACCTCCCCCGGGTCGGCGAGCGCCGTGAGGCGTGCGGCGAGGTTCACGGTGGGACCGTAGATGTCGCCGAGCCTCGACAGGACACGCCCCCAGACGAGGGAGCAGCGCGCCGAGGGCAGGAACTCGTCCTCGGAGAACGCCTTGGCCAGTGCCAGGGAGATCTCGGCCCCGGCCTCGGGGGATTCGGCGATGTAGAGGACCTCGTCGCCGATCGTCTTCACGAGGCGCCCTCCGCCCACGGAGATGATCTCGGCGCTCTTGTTCTCGAAGCGCTGCACGAGCTGGGCGAGCGTGCGCTCGTTCATCTGGCGCGAGAGACTCGTGTAGGAGACGAGGTCCGCGAACCCCACGGCGCGGGCGAGCGGCAGCGGTGCGTCCTGCTCGTCGCCGTCGCGCCCCGCCTCGCTGGAGCGCAGGCCCGATTCGGCGCGCAGCGCGAGCCGCTGGACGGCGGCGTTCATCTGCCGGCGCCACGCGTAGACGAGGGTGCGTTCGAGGGGGTCGATCAGGTCCGGCAGCTCGGAGACGAGCGTCTTGCGGGCATCGGCATCCGTCAGCCCGCGCTGCGCCACCATCTCCTCGACGATGGCCTCGATCTGCCACACCACCATGCGGTCCGTCATCTGGCCCACGGCGCGGGTGATCGAGATGGCGGCGTCCTCGGTGAGCTGCTCCTGGCGCACGAGGTCGATGATCGTGGTCAGCGCTCCGAGGTCCTTCTCCGTGAAGGCGACGTCGTCGTCCCCGATGTTCGGGAAGCCCATGGCACGCCACAGCTTGCGTGCGGAGAGCAGCGACACCCCGGCGCCCGCGGCGATGTCGCGGCGCTTGAGCGTGCGTTCCGCGCCGAGGAGTTCACGTTCGAGGCGCCGGATGGCCTCGCGGTCCAGCTCTCCCGGACTCGCCGCCGGCGGCACCGGGGAGCCGTCGGTCGCCATGTCGGACTGGAGCTGCCATACGGCCTTCGGGGCCGTCGAGGCGGCGGCGTCGGGGGCGGCCGCTGAGGGGTCGGCGGCTGGATCAGGCGTGGTGTCGGGCACGGGGTCCGCGGGGCCGAAGGCCGGGGCCTCGTCCGAAGGGTCGGCAGCGCCGTCCTCGTCGCGGGCAGCGCCGTCCTCGTCGCGGGCAGCGCCCGAGGGGACGTCGTCGTACCCTGCGCCCGCGAGGGTATCGGCCGACTGCCCGGACTCGTGGCGGTCCTCGACTGTCACGCTTGCTCGCCCCTCCATTCCTGCCGTGCCCACGTCTGGTGCCCGGGCGTGCCGCCGCGGGCGTACTGCGGGTCGATTTCCATGTCTACACCATCGAACATGCGGGTCAGGGGCAGTTCGCTGATCGCCTGCACCACGAACTCCTTGAAGGTTGCGATCTGCGGCACGTCGCTGTAGGCGTGGACGCGGTCGAAGCCGAGGTCGGCGACGAGCGTGCCGCTGCGCACCATCCGCTGCAGCAGCCCCTGCTCCGTCTGCAGCTGGGAGATGGCGGACAGGTTGATCTGGTGCTCGGTGCGCCGCGTGACGCCGCGCCGGTGGATGAGCCGCATGCTGGTGAGGACGTAGCGGTGGCCGGACCAGCGGATCAGGGGCCGCACCACCACGCGCAGCAGCAGGAGCACGACGACGACGAGAGCGCCCGCCGCGAGGACGGGCTGCCACTCGGCGAGGCCCGGCAGGGGCCGGTGCACGAGGTATCCGAGGCCGAAGCCGCCGAGGGCGAGGATGACGAACCCGGCGAGGACCGGCCCGACCAGCGGCAGCGGATTGGGGCGGGTGCGCACGAGGATCCGTTCACCCGGCAGCAGCTTGATCCGCACGGCCTACGCCTGCGGACGCAGGTGCACGACCTCGCCCGCCGACACGGTGTGCCGTTCGCCGTCGTCGTCGCGCAGGATCAGCGCCCCGTGCGCGTCGAGGGCCAGCGCGCGCCCGCTCAGCAGGGCGCCTCCGGGCAGTTCGGCCCGGACGTCCTGGCCGAGGGTCGTCATGCGGGCGGTGATGCGGGCGTGCAGGGACGGCCCGTCGTCCCACGCCGCCGCGGCGTCGCCGTCGACGTCGCAGAAGGAGCGGTAGGAGTCGGCGAGCGTGCGCAGGAACGACTTCAGGAGGATGTTGCGGTCCGTGGTGCCGGCGTACTCGAGGAGCAGGCTGGTGGCGGTGGGGACGGGGAGCTCGTCGTCGGTGAGGCTGACGTTGAGTCCCACCCCGACGACGACGGCAGGCGGCTCCGCGCCGGCGCCGGGCACGAACTGCGCCAGTATGCCGGCCAGCTTGCGGCCGTCCACCGTGACGTCGTTGGGCCACTTGAGCTGCGGTGCGATCTCGGTGCGGTCCTCGATGCTCTCGGCGAGCGCCAGGGCGGCGAGCAGCGAGAACCAGGAGTAGGCGGTGGTGGGCACGGGCCGGCCCTGCCGGTTGAAGGGGCGCAGGAGCACGCTCACGAAGAGCGACGACCGTTCCGGCGCCACCCAGCGACGGTCCAGCCGGCCGCGGCCGGCCGTCTGCACCTCGGCCCCGAGGACGCTGAGGTCCGGCCAGCCCGCGGCCTCCCGCTGCGCGTGCTCCACCAGGTCGGTGTTGGTGGATCCCGTCTGCGCCACGATGTCGAGGCGCGCGTACGGGCCCGCCGGCATGCACAGGGCCGTCCTCAGCGCGCCGAGGTCCAGGCCGGGGCGCTCGAGGTTGGAGTAGCGGGAGGACATGGCATCGATCTTATCCGGACCGGCACCCGTGCCCCCGGCGCCGGGGGTCAGAGGAAGATGTCCGGGACCAGCTGATCCTCGGGGGCCCCGAGGCTGTACCCCGTGAGGTCGGTGACGCCTTCCTCGCGCAGGACCTGCTCGTCCGTGTAGAAGTTGCCGGTGCAGCTCCGGGCCGGGCGGACGAGGACGGCGTGCGCGGCGTCGGCCACGATCTCGGGGCTCCGTGCCGCCCGCACCATCCGGCTGCCACCCGGCATGTTGCGGATGGCCGCCGTGTCGATGAGCGTCGCGGGCCAGAGCGAGTTCACGGCCACGCCGTCGTCCTTCAGCTCCTCGGCGAGTCCGAGGGTGGTCAGGCTCATGCCGTACTTGGCCATCGTGTAGGCCAGATGCATGCCGGCCCACCGTGGCGCGAGGTTCAGGGGCGGGGAGAGCGTGAGGATGTGCGGATTGGCGGAGCCCTTCAGCGCGTCGAGGGCGAACTTGCTGAGCATGAAGGTGCCGCGGACGTTGATGTCGGCCATGAGGTCGTAGCGCTTCATGTCCACGTCCGGTGTCTTCGACAGGTCGATCGCGGAGGCGTTGTTGACCACGATGTCGATCCCGCCGAAGGTGCCCACGGCGGCATCCACGGCGGCGCGGACGTCGTCGTCGTTCCGGACGTCGCCGACGATCGGCAGGGCGCGGCCGCCGGCGGCCTCGATCTGCTCGGCCGCGGTGTGGACGGTGCCCTCGAGCTTCGGGTGCGGTTCGCCGGTCTTGGCCATGAGGGCCACGTTCGCGCCGTCGCGGGCGGCCCGCAGCGCGATCGCCAGGCCGATGCCGCGGCTCCCGCCGGACATGAGGATGGTGCGGCCGGCGAGCGTGGCGCCGGCTCCCGGCGTCCGGGGCTGAGCTTCATTGCGTGCAGTCATGGCTCCACCCTAGACAGCGGCGGCGCCGGGACCGTCCCGCGACGCACCGATGTTACCCGTCGGTAACATCTCTCCGCCGGCTAAGCGATGGGGAGGGAAACTGTAGACGTCCTACAACGGCGAGCTCCTCGAACCTCACTAGACTTGATGAATTGCGCCGCACGTTGTCGGAAACCTCCAGCCGTCGGCGCCTGCCCCTGCCACGCGCCGACCGGAGTACCCATGCACCAGGACCTGCAGCCCGACCTCACCACGACGGCCGGGAAGCTCGCCGACTTCCGGCGGCGCAAGGCGCTCTCCGAGCAGCCCTCCGGCCCCGAGGCGATCGAGAGGCAGCACGCGCGCGGCAAGAACACGGCCCGCGAGCGCATCGACCTGCTCGTGGACGAGGGCTCCTTCGTGGAGTTCGACGCCCTCGCCGTCCACCGTTCCACCGCGTTCGGCATGGAGCGGAAGAGGCCGCTGGGCGACGGCGTTGTCTCCGGTTACGCGACCGTGGACGGCCGGCTGGTCGCGATCTACAGCCAGGACTTCACCGTCTACGGCGGCTCGCTGAGCCAGGTCAACGGAGAGAAGATCGTGAAGGTGCAGGAGTTCGCCCTGCGCAACGGCTGCCCGGTGATCGGCATCAACGACGGCGGCGGTGCCCGCATCCAGGAGGGCGTGGCCTCGCTCGCGATGTTCGCCGACATCTTCCGGAACAACGTCCACGCCTCGGGCGTGGTCCCGCAGATCTCCCTTATCATGGGCCCGTGCGCCGGCGGCGCGGCGTACTCCCCCGCGCTGACCGACTTCGTGGTCATGGTGGACAAGACCTCGCACATGTTCATCACGGGCCCCGACGTCATCAAGACGGTGACGGGCGAGGACGTGGACATGGAGACCCTCGGTGGCGCGCGGCAGCACAACACGACCACCGGCACCTCCGCGTACCTCGCCTCCGACGAGGCCGACGCCATCGGGTTCGTGCGCGAGCTCCTCGACTTCCTCCCCTCGAACAACCTGGCGGAGGCCCCGCTGACGGCGTTCGTGGAGGAGCCGGAGGTCACCGAGGAGGACCTCGCCCTCGACGAGCTGATCCCGGACGCCGCGAACCAGCCGTACGACATGCACGCCGTCATCAGCGCGATCGTGGACGACAACCACTTCCTCGAGATGCAGTCGCTGTACGCGCCGAACGTGGTGACCGGGTACGCCCGCGTGGAGGGCCACACCATCGGCATCGTGGCCAATCAGCCCCTGCAGTTCGCCGGGACCCTCGACATCAACGCCTCCGAGAAAGCCGCGCGCTTCGTGCGTCACTGCGACGCCTTCAACATCCCCATCCTGACGCTCGTGGACGTGCCCGGGTTCCTCCCCGGCAAGGACCAGGAGTTCCAGGGCATCATCCGGCGTGGCGCGAAGCTGCTCTACGCCTACGCCGAGGCCACGGTTCCCAAGCTGACGGTCATCACCCGCAAGGCCTACGGCGGCGCGTACATCGTCATGGGGTCCAAGAAGCTGGGCGCCGACCTGAATCTCGCCTGGCCCACGGCGCAGATCGGGGTCATGGGTGCACAGGGTGCCGTCAACATCCTCTACCGCGGGCAGCTCAAGGCCGTGGCCGAGGCCGGCGGCGACGTCGAGGCCGCCCGCGCCGACGTGGTGCAGCAGTACGAGGAGGAGCTGCTGAACCCGTACCAGGCCGCGCAGCTCGGGTACGTGGACGCCGTGATCGCCCCGTCGGAGACGCGCCTGCAGATCGTGCGTGGGCTCCGGGCCCTGCGCGACAAGCGGGCCTCGAACCCCGTCAAGAAGCACGGGAACATCCCGCTGTGACGGGCCGGAGGAAAGTGGCCGGCTCGCCCGGGGTGTCCGATGGTGCGGCCGCGCCGGGCGACGGCCCGCTCGGCGTCCCTGCCGATAACCCTGCCGTCCTCTCGGTCGTGTCCGGCAACCCGACCGAGGAGGAGCTCGCGGCACTGACCGCCGTCGTCGTGGCCCTGGAGGGCGCCGCGGAGACGGACGACGCACCGAACCACGGGCGCTCGTGGGTCAGGCGGGCGCTGCTGAGGCTCGGCCCCACGCCGGGTCCTGGATCCTGGCGGCGCAGCGTCCGCTGATGCCTGCGCGCAGCCGCTAGCGCGGATCGGCGACCGTTCCCATGAACAGCGGGAGTCCCGTGTCCTCGTGGATGATCTGGTATCCGAAGGGCCGGTCGAAGGTGATGCTCAGCTCGGGCGGCATCGGAGCACTCGCCATCATCGTCAGCTGCGTCACTGCTGCGGCGATCGTGCCCTTCTCCGCCACGGTGATGTTGGCGGCCTGGGCGGCTCCGTCGACGAAGGACCCCGGCTGTATCCTCCGGTAGTCCGGGTCCGGCCCGAAGGACTCCTCGAGTCCGAGGGCGCCCAACGGTTGCAGGAGGTCCTGCTCGAACGTGTGCTCCCATGTCGGCAGCGCCAGCTCCATCCGCACGTCCTCCGCCGCATCGAGCAGCAGCGCCATGTCGAGCAACTCCCGTTCGGTCCACTCCGGCGGTGATCCTTCCGCCGGCAGGATGAGCCGCATCGAGAAACCCTCGCCGTACGGCAGATCGATCCCGGTCCAGCCCTCCGCCTCGATGTGGCGCACCGTCCTGGTGCCGTGCATCATCGGGACGTGCACGCTGCTGCCGTCCGCCAGGACGAAATCCTGGTCGACGGTGCCGGAGGGGTCGAAGGGCTCGTCCCACGCCGCCGCGAAGTACACGGTGTTGAGAAGTGACAGCGTGGTGCCCGCGCCCACCTCGATGGGTGCCTTCGTGATCCTGCCTCCGGTCTCGGCCGACACCCAGTCGTCGATCCGTGCCGGAGTCGACGGGTCCGCGAAGTCCACCGGATGGACGCCTGCGCCGTAGTGGCGGGCGAGCGTCTCGAGGTAACCCTCGCCGGTCGTTCCGCCCTCGGGTACGAACACCGCATTGGCGAGGTGCAGCACGGGCTTCTCGGGGAGATCCTCCTCGTCGACGCTTCCCGGATCGCCGTCGAAGTACTGCACCCGGGCGAGGAGGGCATTCATCGCCTCGTGGTGCTCGGCAGGGAGCCCGAGCACGGCGTCCATCTCCGCCGCCGTCGTCGTCCCCGCGCCGGCCCGCAGCATGGACACGGCATAGAGCGCGCCGAGAGGGCTCGTGACCTGATTCGATGCGGGATCGGCGGTCATCGCGGCACCGAGGCGGAAGGTGGACCGCAGCAGTGCGTCCGTCGCTTCCGGGCGGACGCCCTGCTGGACGACTCGGTCGACGGGCGCCGTCTGCTGCCCGGGCGTCGACGCGGTGCACGCGGTCAGCAGCACCAGGGCCGCCGTCGTGGTCGCCGTCCTGCTGATCCGCCCTGGCTGCCGTTGCTGCTCGCGCCGGTACTTCATCAGTTCCCCCTTGCTTGTTCCTCCACCGTAGGTGCGCTGCCTGTCGAGGGCCATGGGGAGCAGGGGCACGATCGGGTCACGGCGCGGTCGTCCCCCTGTCCTCCGGCGTCAGCGGGGCGGTACGTGCGGGATGGTGCGGCCGGGGCCCCGGAATTCGGCGATGAGGGTGCTGCCCGCCGTGACCCGGATGTCGTAGATCCCGCTGCGCCCGGTGCGGCTCATCACCCTGCCGACAGCCGTGAGGGTCTGGCCCTGGAAGGCGGGAGCCACGAAGTTGATGTCGGCACCGGAAGCCACCGTGATGGTGGCGGAGGCGCCGTCGGGCTCGCCGTCCGGGTCGTTGCAGGCCATGGCGAAGCACGTGTCGGCGAAGGCGAAGATGATGCCGCCATGGGCGATACCGAAGCCGTTCACCATCTCCTCCCGGATGGTCATGGAGATCTGCGCGTCGCCGAAGAGGGCCCGCTCGACGTCGATGCCGAGCCACTGGGAGGCGCGGTCCTTCTCGAGGATCGGGTGGGTGTGCGGCATCGATGACTTCCTATCGGTCGGGTGGTCCGTGGTGACATTCAAAAGGGCCTTCGTTCCCATGGGCGTACAGCTCGGTCCGCACCTCCCCGTTCGTCCGGACGGCTCTCCTGCCTGCACCCTACGTCGCGAGTCCTCCGGCCAGGCGACCCACGCCCGGGCCGTTCAGGTGCGGGATCCCGGCCGGGCGGCCGGCTGGTCGGGCTCCTCCAGGAGCAGTGTTCCATCCGGACATCCTCCGGACCAGCGCGTCCCGGCACGGAGCTCACGGGCGGGCGGCACCGGACCACGCACGCTGCCCTCGACCGGACTCGGGGAACGATACGCGGGAGCACCCGGTGGCCTCCGGCAACCTTCTGGCGATAGGCTCTGGCTGTGACCCACGACACTCCAGCCCCCGCCCCGTCCCCCGACGAACAGCCCACCCGGCCGTCGACGGCGATCGACGCCGTCGCCACGTCCTACTACGGGACACTCCTCGAACTCATGCCCGACTTCGCCACCGAGCTGGGCATCCCGGGCCATGAGACGGAGTACCGGGACTACTCCCCGGCAGGCATCGAAGCCCTGGCGGAAGCAACCCGGGAGACCCTGCTCCGGCTGGACGGCCTGCAGCCCGCCGACGACGTCGACGTCGTCACGCTCGACGCCATGCGGGAGCGGCTCGGGCTCGACCTCGAGATCCACGAGACCGGCCTCTCCTACGCCGAGCTGAACAACATCGCCTGCCCGGCCCAGAGCATCCGCGCGATCTTCGACCTCATGCCCACCGCCACGGCCGAGGACTGGGGCAATATCGCGGGCCGCATGGCCAACGTGCCCGGCGCGATCGACGGGTACATCTCGTCCCTGCGCGCCGGTCGCGAGCGCGGCCTCGTCGCCGCCCGCCGGCAGGTGGCCGTCGTCGTCGAGCAGTCCACCAAGTACGCCGAGGACGGCGGCTTCTTCGACGCCCTCGGTGCCACTGCAGATGCAGGTGACGCCGAACTCCCCGAGCCCGTGCGGAAGCAGCTCCGGTCCGGCGCCGACGCCGCGCGTGCCGCCTACCGCGGCCTCGCCTCCTTCCTGCAGGACGACCTCCTCCCCTCGGCGCCGGAGAAGGACGCCGTCGGCCGCGAGCGCTACGCACTGATGTCACGGGTGTTCCTCGGCTCAGCCGTCGACCTCGAGGAGACGTACCGGTGGGGCGTCGAGGAACTCGACCGCGTCATCGCCGAACAGGAAGCGGTGGCGAACGAGATCCGCGAGGGCGCGACGATCGAGGAGGCCATGCGCATCCTCGACGAGGACCCCGCCCGCCAGTTGCAGGGCACCGACGCGCTGCAGGCCTGGATGCAGGAGCTCTCCGACAGGGCCGTCGACGCCATGGCCGGGGTGCACTTCGACATCCCGGACGTCATGCGGCTCCTCGAGTGCAGGATCGCCCCCACGAACGAGGGCGGCATCTACTACACGGGCCCGAGCGACGACTTCTCCCGCCCCGGCCGCATGTGGTGGTCGGTACCGGAGGGTGAGGACTCCTTCACCACCTGGAAGGAGACCACCACCGTCTACCACGAGGGCGTGCCGGGCCACCACCTGCAGATCGCGACGGCCACCTACCAGCGGGCCCTGCTGAACCCCTGGCGCCGCAACGCCATCTGGGTGTCCGGCCAGGGCGAGGGCTGGGCGCTCTACGCCGAGCGCCTCATGCAGGAACTCGGCTTCCTGTCCGATCCGGGCGATCGCCTCGGCATGCTCGACGCCCAGCGCATGCGTGCCGCCCGCGTGGTCTTCGACATCGGCGTGCACCTCGAACTGGAGGTCCCCGAGCGCTGGGGCGAAGGCACCTGGACACCGGAGAAGGGTTACGACTTCCTGAAGCGCAACATCGCCATCAGCGAGGGCCAGCTCGACTTCGAGTACACCCGCTACCTCGGCTGGCCGGGACAGGCGCCGTCGTACAAGATCGGCCAGCGCCTCTGGGAGCAGATCCGCGACGAGGTGCGCACCAGCGAGGGCGACGCCTTCGACCTCCGCGCCTTCCACACGCGCGCACTGAACCTCGGCTCCGTGGGACTCGACACACTGCGGCGGGCCCTGGTGGCCTGACCGTCGCCCGGCCGCCGTCGTTCCTGCCGCCGACTCCCGTCGCCGTCGTTCCAGGTCCTCACGTCGAGGTGCCTCCAACTCCGCGTGATCCCGGGGTCGTGACCACCCCGGTGGCCATGAACCTGGAACGACGGCGGCCGGCCACCGGGGACGACGGCGGACGGCGGTCGCTGCGGGTCACGGAGGGCTGCGGCGACCTGCCGGGTAACATTTCGCAACTCCCGCTTCGTCTGTGTATAAACCGCCCCTAGTGTTTCGGGCGTGTCTACAGAAACCAGTACCCCGCCCCAGCGGCGCCGGCTGCCCCGCTGGGCGACCTCCTTCGGTCCGCAGATCATCGCCGCCCTCGTGGTCGGCCTCGCCCTCGGCCTCCTCGCCAAGTACACGGGCCACACCAAGGCGACCCCCAACGGCCTCGGCACCACGCTCGCCACGCTCGGCTCGAGCTACGTGGCCCTGCTGCGCGCCGCCGTCGTCCCCCTGATCTTCACCGCCGTCGTCAGCTCGATCGCCAACCTCCGGGCCGTCAACAATGCCGCACGCCTCGCCGGTCGGACGCTGCTGTGGTTCGCGATCACCGCGCTGATCTCCGTGCTCATCGGCATCGTGCTCGGCGTCGTGTTCCAGCCCGGCGCCGGCACCGGGGCGACCCAGCCCGAGGAGTACACGGGCAGCACCGGCAGCTGGTGGGCCTTCCTCACGGGACTCGTGCCCGCCAACTTCCTCGGCCTGCAGGCGTCCTCGACCGTCGCCGAATCCGGTTCCGTGACCACGGCCCTGAACTTCAACGTGCTGCAGGTGCTCGTCGTCGCGGTGGCCGTCGGCATCGCGGCCCTGAAGGTCGGCAGGCAGGCCGAGCCGTTCCTGGCCTTCAACGCCTCCGCGCTGGCCGTCATCCAGAAGGTCCTGTGGTGGATCATCCGGATCGCCCCGCTCGGCACGGTGGGCCTGATCGGCAACGCCGTCGCGGTCTACGGCTGGGACACCATCGGCTCGCTCGGCAAGTTCACCCTCGCCGTGTACGTGGGCCTCGCGCTCGTCCTGTTCGCCGTCTACCCCGCGCTGATCAAGGCGCACGGCCTGTCCGTCCGCCAGTACTTCTCCGGTGCATGGCCCGCCATCCAGCTGGCCTTCGTCTCGCGCTCCTCGGTGGGCACACTCCCGCTCACGCAGCGGGTCACCGAACGCAACCTCGGGGTACCCCGCGGCTATGCGTCCTTCGCCGTACCGCTCGGCGCGACGACGAAGATGGATGGCTGCGCCGCCATCTACCCCGCCATCGCGGCGATCTTCGTGGCCCAGTTCTTCGGGATCGACCTGACCCTCACCGAGTACCTGCTCATCGCGCTCGTCTCCGTTCTCGGGTCGGCTGCGACCGCCGGCACCACGGGCGCCGTCGTCATGCTGACGCTCACGCTGTCCACGCTGGGGCTGCCCCTGGCAGGCGTCGGGCTGCTCCTGGCCGTGGACCCGATCCTCGATATGGGCCGCACCGCCGTGAACGTCGCGGGCCAGGCCCTCGTGCCGACGATCGTCGCGCGGCGCGAGCGCCTGCTGGACCTCGACCTCTACAACGCGCCGCGCACCGGCGACCCGTTCGTGGACGACAGCACCCTCGACGGCGTCGACTCCTCCGCGCCGAACGACGGCATCTCCGCCTCCGTGGCGCGCTGACCGACTGCACGTGACCCGACGGCCCGTCCCGGCATACCGGGGCGGGCCGTTCCGTAGCTGTCGCTAACGATTCGGCGCCGAACCACCCCTCGACGGCGCTTTTCCTCCCCCGCGGGAGGACCATTGATGCACCTATCCAGCTCGACCAGGTGGTGCGCCATGAAGTCCTCGCGCATGGCGGAGAAACTCTCCGCCACACTCGCCGCCCTCGCCCTCACCGCAGGCCTCGGCCTCGCGGGGGCGCCGCCGGTATCCGCCGCATACTGCGGCATCACATGGGGATCGACCGAGAAGGTCGTTCCCACCCACTCCTCAGCCCTCATCGTCGATGTCCGGTCCGGCCGGCACGAGTGCTTCGACCGCCTCGTCATCGACACCCGCGGGGCCGTGGCTGGCTACCGCGTGGCCTACACCAAGCACGTCACCCAGCCCGGTTCCGGATTCACCGTCCCCCTGCGCGGCGGTGCGCGGCTCGCCGTGACGGTTCTCGCGCCCGCCTACGACGACGGCCGAGCGACGTACGCTCCACCCGACCGGGGCGAACTCGTCGACGTGCGCGGCTACTCCACCTTCCGTCAGGTAGCGCTGGCCGGCAGCTTCGAGGGCCAGACGACCTTCGGGCTCGGGGTGCGCGGGCGGCTGCCCATGCGGGTCTTCGTGGTACCCGGACCCGGTGCCGGTTCGAGGGTGGTGGTCGACGTCGCACACCGCTGGTGAGAATCCTGCCGGTCCCGCCCCGGCGCTGGGACGGGACCGCGCAGGCACCTTCACGTGCGGCATCTAGGCTGGGGACATGACGGCCCGCCTGATCCTCGCCTCCAAGTCCCCTGCCCGTACCAAGCTCCTGGCCGACGCCGGCATCCGGCATGACGTGCTGGTGTCCGACGTCGACGAGCCCGCCGTCGTCGCCGCCTACGGCGAGATCGACCCGCACGACACCGCCCTGCTGCTGGCGCGTGCCAAGGCCGAGGCGGTCGCGTCCCTCGACGACGCCGACGACGCCCTGGTGATCGGCTGCGACTCCGTCTTCGAGTTCGACGGCGAAGCGCACGGCAAGCCCTACGAGCCCGCCGTCGCGATCGAGCGGATCAGCCGGATGCGCGGACGCTCCGGCGTGCTGCACACGGGTCACTGGCTCGTGGACACCCGCGACGGCGGATCCGGCGCCACGATCGGCGCGGTGTCCTCCGCGACCGTCCACTTCGGGGCGATGTCCGACGCCGAGGTCGAGGCCTATGTGGCCAGCGGCGAACCCCTGCACTGTGCGGGATCCTTCACCATCGACGGCCTGGGCGGGGCCTTCATCGAGCGGGTCGACGGCGACCCCCACGCCGTGGTCGGGCTCAGTATCTCCACGCTGCGGGCCCTCCTCCACTCCGCCGGCGTCCCCGTGACCGATCTGTGGGAGCACGGCGCAGCCTTGTAGGTTCCCTACAAAGGAACAGTGGACAACACTCCCCTTCAGCACGATCCATGGGCGGAAGCCACCAAACACCGCTAGGCTCCGAACTGAGAAAAAGGAGTCCACGCCCCATGAGTCAGTCCCCCCTCGCGCCACCGGCGTCCCCGGTTGCCAGCAGCTCTCCCGAAGCCACCACGGAGGCCGGCCGGCAGCGTCCGGTGACGAAGGTCCTGGTCGCGAACCGCGGGGAGATCGCCGTGCGGGTCATCCGCGCCGCACGGGACGAGGGCATCGCGTCGGTCGCCGTGTACGCGGATCCCGACCGCGACGCGCTGCACGTCCGGATGGCGGACGAGGCCTTCGCGCTCGGCGGGGAGACCGCGGCGGAGTCCTACCTGGTGGCGGACCGCATCCTCGACGCCGCCCGGCGCAGCGGTGCCGATGCCGTCCACCCCGGCTACGGGTTCCTGTCCGAGAACGCCGACTTCGCGCAGCGCGTCATCGACGCCGGCCTCACCTGGATCGGGCCGTCCCCGCACTCCATCGCCCAGCTGGGGGACAAGGTCCAGGCACGCCACATCGCCGAACGCGTCGGCGCCCCGCTCGTACCCGGCACCAAGGACCCCGTCGAATCGGTCCAGGAGGTCATCGACTTCGCCCGGGAGTTCGGCCTGCCCATCGCCATCAAGGCGGCCTTCGGCGGCGGCGGCCGCGGCATCAAGGTGGTCCGCAGCCACGAGGAGATCCCCGAACTGTTCGACTCCGCCGTGCGCGAGGCCACGGCCGCCTTCGGACGCGGCGAGTGCTTCGTCGAGCGGTTCCTCGACGCCCCCCGCCACGTCGAGACGCAGTGCCTCGCGGACGATCACGGGAACGTCGTCGTCGTCTCGACACGTGACTGCTCCCTCCAGCGCCGCAACCAGAAGCTCGTGGAGGAAGCACCCGCCCCGTTCCTCTCCGCCGAACAGAACACACGCCTCTACGAGGCATCCAAGGCGATCCTCCGGGAGGCCGGCTACCAGGGCGCGGGCACGTGCGAGTTCCTCGTGGGCCAGGACGGCACCATCTCCTTCCTCGAGGTCAACACCCGCCTCCAGGTGGAGCACCCCGTGTCCGAGGAGGTGACGGGTCTCGATCTCGTCCGCGAGCAGTTCCGGATCGCCCGCGGAGAGGCGCTCGGCTACGGCGACCCCGAGGTGCGCGGCCACTCGTTCGAGTTCCGCATCAACGGCGAGGACGCCGGCCGCGGGTTCATGCCCGCGCCCGGCACCGTGCAGACCCTCAAGCTGCCCACCGGGCCGGGCGTACGCGTCGATTCCGGCGTGGAGGCCGGCGAGGTGATCGGCGGCAACTTCGACTCGATGCTCGCCAAGCTGATCGTCAGCGGCGCCACGCGCGAGCAGGCCCTCCAGCGGGCCCGTCGCGCGATCGACGAGATGGTGATCGAGGGCATGCCCACCGTGCTGCCCTTCCATGCCGCCGTCGTCGCAGATCCCGCCTTCGCTCCCGCTGCCGGGCCGTTCTCAGTCCACACGCGCTGGATCGAGACGGAGTTCGCCAACACCATCGAGCCCTGGAAGGGCGCAGCGGACCCGGCGTCCGAGGAGGACCCCCGCCAGCGCGTGGTCGTGGAGGTCGGCGGGCGCCGCCTCGAGGTGGTGCTGCCCGCAGGACTCGGTGCGTCGACGAACGGCAAGGCGAGCGCTCCCGCCAAGTCGAAGAAGTCCTCGCGGGCCCGCGCCGGCAAGGCAGCCGTCAGCGGCGACGAACTGACCTCGCCCATGCAGGGCACCATCGTGAAGGTCGCCGTGTCCGACGGCGACGTGGTCTCCGAGGGCGACCTCATCGTGGTGCTCGAGGCCATGAAGATGGAGCAGCCTTTGACGGCGCACAGGACGGGGACGGTCTCCGGGCTGGCGGCGGCCCCGGGCGACACCGTCTCGGCCGGCTCCGTCATCGCGACCATCCGGGACTAGCGCCGCGCAGGCTGGTGCCTGCGGAAGTGGTGCACGACGGTCCCGGGCCCGACCGGCGCGTCGGTGACAGCCGTGGGGTCCGGCCGGGTCTACCCGTCGGGCTTGCCCTTCTTGCCTGACTCCTGGGCCTTCTCCGCCTTCTCGGCAGCCTTCTCCTCGGCCTTGCGCTGCTGTTCGGCCGCCCGCTCGGCTGCCCTGTCCTGGTCGTCCTGCACGGCCTCCTCACCGGCATCCTCCGACCACGGATCCTCGCCGTCCTCGGCGTCCTCCTCGGGCGTGGGGGTGGGTGCGGGCTGCACCGGATCGGGGGTGGGTGCGGGCTGCACCGGAGCGGGAACAGGTGACACCGGAGTCGGTTCCGCCGGAGAGACCGTCTCTGCCGGCGCCTGCGATTCCGACGGCTCCTCGATCGGCTCCTCGAGCGTTTCCTCGGTCGGCGCAGTCCGCTGCTCCGTCGGCGTGTCACCGGCCGGCGCCCGATCCGCCTGCAGCGAGATGATCACGGCGTCGAGCCGCATGCCGATCAGCACGGCCCGTTCCTCGGTGACCGCCCCGGCTGCCCGGGCATTCTCGACGTCGACCTTCAGGTCCTGCGCGAGCCGCATCGCTCCGGCGGGATCACCCGCCGCAGCGGTCGACGCGATGGTGCGCACCTCGGCCTGGAGGTCGCCGGCCGTCGCGGCGTCGATCACCTCGCTGCCACACCCCGTCAGCAACAGCCCGGCAGCACCCAGGGCCGCCAGGCGGCATCCGCTGCGGTTCATCGCTGCACGCTTTCGTAGAGTTCCTGCAGTTTCTGGCCGGTCTCCCCCGGCACGGCGGGCAACGGTTCGACGTCGGGCGCAGTGTCACCGCCGGACAGGACGGTGAAGGTCCAGAGGGCTGCTGCCAGGACCACCAGCGCGAGCACCGCGATCAACCATGGGAGAGCGCGACGACGGACGGCCGAGGAGCCTACCGCCGCCACGTCCTGCCGCAGGCTGCCGGAGCGATCGGCCGTTGCCTCGTCCCGATCGCCTCGTGGCACGAATCCGGCCGGCCGTGACGCGGAGAGCTGCCCTGATCCGGGCGCCTGGACCCGAGCCGACATGCCGCCGGCCACCAGGGGCGCTGCATCGGCGGGACCCGTCGCACCTCCGTCGGCCCGGCTCGCCTCGCCACCGGCGGGCGACGCGTAGCCGGCGGGTACCCCCGTGACACCGGGCCTCGTGGGAGGGCCGGTGGTTGGACGGGTCCGTGACGCAGGCGTCGCGGGGAGGGCAGTGGTAGGCGCCTCGGAGGCGGGCAGCGCCGTGGTGGCCGACAGGGCCGTGCTCTGCGCCTCGGGGGCGGACGGCGCCGTGGTGGCCGGCAGAGGGACGGCTCGGGTCTCGGACAGGGGTAGGGACATGTTCGCGGGACGTGCCGTGCTCGCGGGTGCAACCGCCGAAGCGGACAGGGCCGTGGTGGCAGGGCCGTCGTCGTGCCGCTGGAGGTCCCTGGCCGTCAGTGCCCGGACGAGTCCGGCGGCATCCGGGCGGTCCGCGGGCGCGTCCTGGGTCATCGCCGCCAGGAGCGCGGCGAGTTCGGGACCGGCCGCATGAGGGATGGACGGGCTGCGGTGCAGGCGCGCAAGCGCACTCTCGATGCCTGTACCGGGGAACGCCCGGCCCCCCGTGAGGGCCTCGATCAGCACGAGCCCGAACGAGTAGATGTCCGACGGCTGCCCCACGCCGTCGCCGCGGGTCTGTTCGGGGCTGAAGTAGGCGGCGCTCCCGATCACCTGGCCGGTGGCGGTCATGCGTGAACCGTCGTAGAACCGGGCGATGCCGAAGTCGGTGAGGAGATAGCGGAACACGCCGCTCTGCTGATCGGCCTGGCGCGTGAGGATGTTCGACGGCTTGATGTCGCGGTGGACGATGCCCCGGCCGTGGATGTACTGGAGCGTGCGCGCGAGGTCCAGCGCCAGGAGCAGCACCTCGTCGCGGTCGAGCGGCCCCCGGATCCTCAGCATCTCCCGGAGGTCCGGGCCTTCGACGAGTTCCATGACCAGGTAGGCGCTGGCGTCGGAGTGCTCACCGGTGTCCATGTCCAGGATCCGGACGAGGCCCGGATGGTCGAGCCCTGCGAGCATGCGGGCCTCGGCGGAGCCTCGCTCGAGGCCGTCGGCCGTCCCGGGCCGGAAGAGCTTGATGGCGACGTTGCGCTCGAGCCTCGTGTCGCGGGCCGTGAAGACGTCCGCCATGCCGCCGGAGCCTACACGCTCCCCCAGTGCGTACCGCCCTGCCAGCGCCTGCTTCTCCATGCCACCTGCTTCTACTACCCCGTTGGGCCGGCTCCGGGCACACGGGTCCCGTGCGCAGTCCGGGATCTCCTAGCCGCCTTGCTCTCCAGTGTACGGGCGGGAGGGAAGCCGGCCGCGGCGTACGGACCGGACGGGACACGGCGGCAGGTGCAGCCGCTGGAGACGACGACGGCGCCGCACCCGGGTGAGTGCGGCGCCGTCGGACTGGACGTGCGGATCAGGCGACGTTGTCCTCGTACGCGCGGTCGCGGGTCTCCTTCGAGATGAAGAGCGCGATGAACGTGAGGACGGCCGCGACGCTGAGGTACAGACCGACCAGCACGGTACTGCCGCCGGCTGCCTGCCACAGGGCCACCGCGATGAAGGAGGCGGGTGCCGCACCGATCATGCTCGACACGTTGTAGGCCACGGCCGAGCCCGTGTAGCGGACGTTCGAGGGGAACAGCTCGGGCAGCACGGCGGCCATGGGGCCGAAGGTGAGTCCCATGAGGATGAATCCGATGATCAGCAGGGCCATCGCCCCGGCGGTCCCTGCACCGAACAGCGGCGCCCACAGCAGACCGAAGACGGCGATCCCCACGGTTGTGGCGAGGAGCATCTTGCGACGGCCGAACCGCTCGGCGAGGGGGCCCGAGACGATGGTGAAGATGCCGAAGAACACGACGCCGATGATCAGCATCCAGAGGAAGTCCGTCCGGGCCATGCCGAGGCCCGGCACGAACGCCGCCTCCTGCGCGGCAGTGAACTCCTTGCCGGCCGCCTCGGCCCTGGCCTGCGCCTGTGCCAGGCTCGACGGCGCCGTCCCGTAGGTCAGCGTGAAGGCCGTCATGAAGTAGAACAGCACGTAGGTGGCGAACATGATGAAGGTGCCGAGGATCAGCGCACGCCAGTGGAGGCGGAACGTGGTGCCGAGCGGCACCTTGACGACCTTGCCCTCCTGCTGGACCTTCTGGAAGGACGCGCTCTCGATCAGCTTCAGGCGGACGTAGAGGCCCACGATCACCATGACGGCGCTCAGCAGGAACGGCACACGCCAGCCCCACTCGAGGAACTCCTCGGGGCTGAGCGCGGTGCTCAGCAGGACGAACAGCAGGTTCGCGAGGATGAACCCGATCGGCGCCCCGAGCTGCGGGAACGTGCCGAAGATGGCGCGCTTGCCCTCGGGCGCGTTCTCGGTGGCGAGCAGGGCGGCACCGCTCCACTCACCGCCGAGCGCGAGGCCCTGGAGGAACCGCAGCACCACGAGCAGCAGCGGCGCCAGGAACACCCAGCCCGGATTCGTGGCGGCGGGCAGCAGTCCGATGAGGAACGTTGCGATACCCATGGTCAGCAGTGATGCCACGAGGGTGGCCTTGCGGCCGATCTTGTCACCGAAGTGCCCGAAGACGATCGACCCGAGCGGACGGGCCACGAAGGCGACGCCGAAGACGGCGAACGAGCTCAGGAGCTGGTTCGCGGAGGTCTGGTTCGGGAAGAACAGCGCCGGGAACACCAGCACGGCGGCGGTGGCGTAGATGTAGAAGTCGTAGAACTCGATCGTGGTCCCGATGAGGCTGGCGAAGATCACCTTCCCCCGCGAGTTCAGCGGTTTCGTGGTGCCGCTGGCACCAGCGGAGGTAGAGGAGGTCATGGCTGCGGCTTTCTCATAACGGGGCGCCGCCGCGAGGTGCACAGGACCTCACGGCACGGCGCCCGCGCGTCAGTTGATCCAGATATTCGATCACCGCCGTCCAACCCGTGGATAAACGTGTCCACATGCTGGACGCGGGGAACCGGCCCCGGATCAGGAGAGCGTCAGAGCCGGACGTGCAGGCGCCGCGCCGCCTCGGAGATGGACCCGGTCAGCGACGGGTACACGGTGAAGGTGTTGGCGACGTCGTCGACGTGCAGCTTCTTGGTCACCGCGAGCGCGAGGGGGAAGATCAGCTCGGAGGCGCGGGGCCCGACGACGACGCCGCCGATCACCGTGCCGGAGCCCTTGCGCGAGATCACCTTCACGAAGCCGTCCTTGACGTTCATCATCTTCGCCCGGGCGTTGGTGTGCAGGGAGAGTTTCACGACGTCGCCCTGGTACCGGCCCGACGCGATGTCCTCCTCCGTCACGCCCACCGTGGCGATCTCCGGGGAGGTGAAGATGTTGGAGGCCACCTGCTTGAGCTTGATGGGGCTGACGGAGTCGCCCATGAGGTGCGCGATGGCGATGCGGCCCTGCATCGCGGCCACCGAGGCGAGGGCGAACACGCCCGTGCAGTCCCCCGCGGCGTAGACGTTGGGCGCCGTGGTGCGCGAGACGCCGTCCACCTGGATGTGGCCGGACTCGTTGAGGGCCACGCCGGCTTCCTCGAGGCCGATCCCTGCGGTGTTGGGGACGGCGCCGACCGCGACGAGGCAGTGGCTGCCCTCGATCGTGCTGCCGTCACCGAGGGTCACGATCACGCCGGTGTCGGTGCGGTCCACGGCGTTGGCGCGCGACCGGGACAGCACGGTCATGCCGCGGTTCTTGAACACGCTCTCGAGCACCTCGGCGGCGTCGGCGTCCTCGCCGGGAAGCACGCGGTCGCGGCTGGAGATGAGCGTGACCTTCGAGCCGAGTCCGTTGTAGGCGCTCGCGAACTCGGCGCCGGTGACGCCGGAGCCGACGACGATCAGGTGCTCGGGGATCTCGCGGAGGTTGTAGAGCTGCGTCCAGTTGAAGATGCGTTCGCCGTCGGGCATGGCGCTGGGCAGTTCGCGCGGCGTCGATCCGACGGCGAGCAGGACGGCGTCGGCCTCCACGACGGTGGTCCCGCCGTCGGCCTCGACCTCGAGCCGGTGGTCGTCCAGCAGCTTCCCGGTGCCAATGAGGACCTGCACCCCGAGGCGCTCCAGGGTGGCGCGGATGTCCGAGGACTGCTCGAGTGCGAGCTTCAGCAGTCGCTGGTTGACCTTGTCGAGGTCGGCATAGACGGCGCTGTCGGCGGAGAAGTGCACGCCGAGTCCGCTCGCGTCCGTGAAGCGCGTCATGGTGTCCGCCGTGGCGATGAGGGTCTTGGACGGCACGACGTCGGTGAGGACCGCCGAGCCGCCGAGGCCCTTGCGCTCCACGATGGTGACCTTCGCGCCGAGCGAGGCCGCGACCATGGCCGCTTCGTACCCGCCGGGCCCGCCGCCCAGGATCGCCAGACGCAGTGAACTGAAGTCGAGTTGGTTCGTCACCGTCCGATTATCGCCCATGCCACCGACACGCCCCGCACGGCGACGAGCCGGGACGTGCGGCCGGGGCCACCGGGCCGGGTACCGGGAGGTCCGCGACGGCGGGCGACTGCCGGTCGCGCGGCCGATCAGGGCCCCGTAGCCAGCCGCCGGCCCGGTGGTCCGGCCGTTTGCGCAGAGGGTAAGTTGGAGCGGTGACTTCAGATCCCTTTGACCTGGCCCGCGACGCTGCCGGCTCCATCGCCCGCGCGACCGGCATCGACCGGCACGACACCGCCCTCGTCCTCGGCTCCGGCTGGGGTGAGGCGGCCGACCTGATCGGCGAGACCACGCACACCCTCGACGCCGCGGACATCCCCGGGTTCTCGGCCCCCGCCGTCGTCGGCCATACCGGGACCATCCGCTCCGTGCTCACGCCCAACGGCAAGCGTGCCCTCGTGCTCGGCGCGCGCACGCACTTCTACGAGGGCAAGGGTGTCCGGGCCGTGGTCCACGGCGTGCGTACTGCGGCAGCCGCCGGCGCGACGACGATGATCCTCACCAACGGCTGCGGTGGCCTCAAGGAGCACTGGCAGCCCGGCACTCCGGTGCTCATCAGCGACCACATCAACCTCACGGCGTCCTCCCCGCTCGAGGGCGCGACGTTCGTGGACCTGACGGACCTCTACTCCTCGCGCCTCCGTGACCTCGCCCGCACGGTGGACCCGACCCTCGAGGAGGGCGTCTACGCGCAGTTCACCGGCCCGCACTACGAGACCCCCGCGGAGGTGCAGTACGCCAAGCGGATCGGCGCCGACCTCGTGGGGATGTCCACCGCGCTCGAGGCCATCGCCGCCCGCCACGCCGGGATGGAGGTCTTCGGCATCTCGCTCGTCACGAACCTCGCCGCCGGGATTAGCCCGGTACCGCTCAGCCACGCCGAGGTCATCGAGGCCGGTCAGGCGGCAGGGCCGCGCATCTCGCGCCTGCTGGCCGACATCGTCGCCGCCATCTGATCGGGCACCCGCCCGCCGCTCACCCCGCCCCCGACCTCCCGGCACCCGCCACCTGCCGCGCGTCGGCGCCGTCGCAGTCCGGCCGCCGCCCGTGGGACAGACCCGCAGACCCACGTAAGGGACCCGCATGACCACCTCGGAACTGGACACCCTGCTCGCCACCGCCGATGCCTGGGCATCGGCGGATCCTGATCCGCAGACGGCGGAGGAGCTCCGCACCCTGATCGGGCACGTGCGGTCCGGTGACGCGACGGCGGCGGCGTCCGAGCAGGAACTGCGCGACCGTTTCGCGGGACCGCTCGCGTTCGGTACGGCCGGGCTGCGCGCGGCCCTCGGGGCCGGCCCCAACCGCATGAACCGCGTGGTCGTCCGCCGTGCCGCAGCGGGCGTCGCCGCCCACGCGCTCGACCTCGCGGCCGGCGCCTACGCGCCGCGTGCGGTGGTCGGTTTCGACGCACGGCACAACTCGCGGATCTTCGCCGAGGAGACCGCCGCGATCTTCACGGCCGCCGGCATCGAGACGTTCCTGATGCCGCGCGAGCTCCCGACGCCGGTCCTCGCCTACGCCATCCGCGCCCTCGACTGCGAGGTCGGCGTCATGGTCACCGCGAGCCACAACCCGCCGCAGGACAACGGTTACAAGGTGTATCTCGGCGGGCGGGCCGTGGAGGAGGACGCACGCGGCGTCCAGATCGTGGCACCCCACGACGCCGGCATCGCCGCGCACATCGCCGCCGTCGGCGACATCGACTTCGCGGCCGGCGGCTGGACGGTCCTGCCGGAGTCCATCGAGACCGACTACGTGGCCTCCGTCGCCACCCTCGCCGATCCGTCCTTCCGGGACCGCGACCTCAGGATCGTCCTCACCCCCCTGCACGGCGTGGGCGGGCACACGGCGCAGGCCGTCCTCGCGGCGGCAGGGTTCGACGACGTCGTCGTCGTCGAACGGCAGGCCGAGCCCGATCCCGACTTCCCCACCGTCGCCTTCCCCAACCCGGAGGAGCCCGGTGCACTGGACCTCGCGTTGGAGACCGCCGAGGAGGTCGGCGCGGACCTCGTGATCGCCAACGACCCCGACGCCGACCGCGTGGCACTCGCGGCCCGCGAACCCTCCACGGGCACCTGGCGCATGCTGCGCGGCGACGAGACGGGCACGCTCCTCGGCCTGCACCTGGTGTCCCGCCGCACCTCGGCGACGCGGGACGGAGGCCCCGAGGCGGCCCGCAGCGGCGTCTTCGCGAACTCGATCGTGTCCTCCCGCCTCCTGGGGCGGATCGCGGCCGGCGCCGGGATCGACCACGTCCAGACGCTGACCGGGTTCAAGTGGATCGCCCGCGTCCACGACCTCGCCTTCGGCTACGAGGAGGCCCTCGGGTACTGCGTGGCCCCGGGACTCGTGCGGGACAAGGACGGCATCTCCGCCGGCCTGCTGCTGGCCGAGCTCGCAGCCGCCACCAAGGCCTCGGGACGCACGCTCTTCGACCTGCTCGACGACGCCTTCCTGGTCCACGGCCTGCACGCCGCCGACCAGCTCTCGGTGCGCGTCGGCAGCCTCGGACTGCTCGGCGCCATGATGAACAGGCTGCGGGAGAACCCGCCGTCGTCGTTCGCCGACTCCCCCGTGGGCGTCGCCGAGGATCTCGCCGAGGGTTCGGCGCTCCTGCCGCCCACGGACGGGCTCCTGTACCTGACGCAGAACGAGACGCGGGTGATCATCCGCCCGAGCGGCACCGAGCCGAAGCTCAAGTGCTACCTCGAGGTGGTGGAGCCCGTCGGATCCGCTGCCGAGCTCGAGGGCGCCAAGGAGTCGGCGCGGGCACGGCTCGACGCTGTGAAGCGCGATGTCGCGGAGGCGCTCGGCCTCTGACCCGGTCCCCGATGCCGCGGCGTGCCTGACAGGGAGTCAGGGCGCCCCGGCCCCGGGCGACATGGAAGGATGGGAGCATGCCTAACGACGTCTCCCTCGCCTCCTACATCGACCACACACTCCTGAAGCCCGACGCCAGCCGTGAGCAGATCCTCACCGTCTGCAGCGAGGCGGTCGAGTACTCCTTCAAGTCCGTCTGCGTCAATCCGCTCTGGGTCAGCACCGTCCGCACGGCCGTGAAGGACACCGGTGTCCTCACGTGCTCGGTGATCGGCTTCCCCCTCGGTGCCACGACCACCGAGTCGAAGGTCTTCGAGGCCCGCGGCGCGGTGGCCGACGGTGCCGACGAGATCGACATGGTCATCGACGTGGCCGCCGCCCGTGCCGGGGAGAAGGACGCGCTCGTCGCGGACATCCTCGCCGTGGCCGACGCCGTGCACGAGCAGGGTGCCATCCTGAAGGTCATCATCGAGACCGCGCTGCTCACGGACGAGCAGAAAGTGCTTGCGTGCCAAGCCGCCGTCGAGGCAGGGGCGGACTTCGTGAAGACCTCCACCGGCTTCAACGGCGGCGGCGCGACGGTTCAGGACGTTGCGCTCATGCGGAAGACGGTCGGCCCGGACCTGGGCGTGAAGGCCTCCGGCGGCGTCCGTTCGCTCGAGGGTGCCCGCGCGATGATCGACGCCGGAGCAACGCGTATCGGGGCGAGCTCGGGAGTCGCTATCGTTAAGGGTGAACAGGGCGCCGCAGGCTACTGACGGCGCAGCAGACACCCGCACGCAAGGAGACCGACATGTCACACGAAGTCAACGCCGGAGGCCCGCCCGCCCACGCCGGCAAGGGCCACCTCGTCGGGAACATCCTGGTGTTCGCGATCATGTTCGGCCTGTTCCTGCTCGGGATGTACCTGATGACCTGGTTCACGGCCGACAACATCTGGCCGATGGCCGCGATCATCGTGCTCGCCTTCATCGCGTTCTTCGTCCCGCAGGGCATCCTCGGCCGCGCCGACACCGGCTACAACCTGGCCGAGGGCAAGCAGACGCAGGAGAAGGAGACGTCAGCGGGCGTCAGTTCCTGACCGTACCCGTCCGGACATTCAGAAGAGGCCGTCCCCGCGGGGACGGCCTCTTCTGTTTCCGCCCACGGGTGCTCCGCGCCGACACCGCCAGGAGCCGGCCGGTGCACCCGTGCAGGCGCTACGGCGTGAACACCGCCTCCAGCACGTCCTTCGCCCAGCCCAGGATCTCGGCGTCCACGAGGTCCCGACCGCCGATCCGCGCGGTCTTCGGCTTCGGCACGAGCACCGCGTTGAGCGCCGGCTTCACCGCGGCCCCCGGGTACATGCGCGTGAGCCGCATCTGCCTGGACTCCGGCAGCTCGGCCGGGGCGAACTTGATGAAGTTGCCCTGCAGCGCCACGTCGGTCAGGCCCAGCGCCCGGGCGCTCACCCGGAAGCGCGCGACGGCGATGAGGTTCTCCACCGCGGCCGGCGGCTCACCGTAGCGGTCCTCGAGCTCGGCGACGACGGCGTCGATCGCCTCGTCGGTGACGGCGGCGGCCAGCTTGCGGTACGCCTCGAGGCGCAGCCGCTCCCCCGGCACGTAGTCGTGCGGCAGGTGGGCGTTGACCGGCAGCTCGATCTTCATCTCCGCCGCCTTCTCCTCGGCCTCGCCGCGGAAGGTGGCGACGGCCTCGCCGACGAGGCGGATGTAGAGGTCGAACCCGACGCCCTGGATGTGGCCGGACTGCTCGCCGCCGAGCAGGTTGCCCGCCCCACGGATCTCGAGGTCCTTCATGGCCAGCTGCATGCCGGCGCCCAGTTCGTTGTGGGACGCCACGGCCTTCAGTCTCTCGAGGGCCACCTCGCCCAGCGGCTTCTCCGACGGGTACAGGAAGTAGGAGTACGCCCGCTCCCGCCCGCGACCCACGCGGCCGCGCAGCTGGTGCAGCTGCGACAGGCCGTAGGAGTCGGCGCGGTCCACGATCAGCGTGTTCGCGTTGGAGATGTCCAGACCGGTCTCGATGATCGTGGTGCAGACCAGGACGTCGAACCGCTTCTCCCAGAAGTCGACGATGATCTGCTCCAGGCGCGACTCCGTCATCTGGCCGTGCGCGACGGCGACGCGCGCCTCGGGCACCAGCTCCTTGAGGTGCGCGGCGGTCCGGTCGATGGACGAGACCCGGTTGTGCACGAAGAACACCTGGCCCTCGCGCATCAGCTCGCGGCGGATCGCGGCGGACGCCTGCTTGTCCGTGTACGGGCCCACGTACGTGAGCACGGGGTGGCGCTCCTCCGGCGGCGTGGCCAGCGTGGAGGTCTCACGGATTCCGGTCAGCGACATCTCCAGGGTGCGCGGGATGGGCGTGGCGCTCATCGCGAGGACGTCCACGTTGGTGCGCATCTTCTTCAGCGCCTCCTTGTGCTCCACGCCGAAACGCTGCTCCTCGTCGACGATCACGAGCCCGAGGTCCTTGAACGCGATCTCCTTCGACAGCAGGCGGTGCGTGCCGATCACCACGTCGACGGCGCCGGAGGTGAGCCCCTCGGCCGTCTCCCGGGACTCCTTCGCGGTCTGGAACCGCGACAGCGCCCGGACCCTGACCGGGAAGCCCGAGAAGCGCTCGGAGAACGTCTCGAAGTGCTGCTGCACCAGCAGCGTGGTCGGCACGAGGACGGCCACCTGCTTGCCGTCCTGCACGGCCTTGAAGGCGGCCCGGACCGCGATCTCCGTCTTGCCGTACCCGACGTCGCCCGAGACGAGGCGGTCCATGGGCACCTCGCGCTCCATGTCGGCCTTGACCTCGTTGATGGTGGTCAGCTGGTCGGGCGTCTCGACGTACGGGAACGCCTCCTCGAGCTCGCGCTGCCAGGGCGTGTCCGGTCCGAAGGCGTGGCCGCGGGAGGCCATGCGCGCGGAGTAGAGGCGGATCAGCTCGCCGGCGATCTCCTTGACCGCCTTGCGGGCCTGGTTCTTGGTCTTGCTCCAGTCCGAGCCGCCCATCTTGCTGAGCGCCGGTGCGTCACCGCCCACGTAGCGGGTCACCTGGTCGAGCTGGTCGGTGGGCACGAACAGGCGGTCGCCGGGGGCGCCGCGCTTGGACGGCGCGTACTCCAGCACCA
This sequence comes from Arthrobacter sp. MDT2-16, assembly GCF_054510925.1. NCBI lineage: Bacteria > Bacillati > Actinomycetota > Actinomycetes > Micrococcales > Micrococcaceae > Arthrobacter > Arthrobacter sp. MDT2-16. The sequence continues at coordinate 140,782 of NZ_JBTNDP010000007.1, read as the reverse complement.
GGTACTCACGCGTGGTGCGGGTGGGCCCGGCGCCGGTGGAGCGCTGCATCAGCTCGACGAACTTCGCCACACCGTGCTGCTCGTGCACCACGAAGTCGCCCTCCTTCAGCTGCAGGGGGTCGACGGCGTTGCGGCGGCGGGAGGGCATCTTGCGCATGTCGCGGGTGCCTGCGGCACTCGTGCGGCCCAGCAGGTCGGCCTCGGTGAGCAGCCCGATCTTCAGACCGTCGAGCACGAACCCGCGGCCGGCGCACGCGGTCGTGATCTCGATGATGCCGGCCTGCGGCGCGCCCTCGAGCGAGTCGACGCGGCTGGCGGGGATGTCGTTGTCGTGGAAGAGCTCGGCGAGGCGCTGGGCCGGGCCGGGACCCTCGGTGGCGACGACCACGCGCCACTGGTCACGCACGCGTCCGCCGATGAAGTCCATCATCTCGGCGACGTCGCCCTGGTAGCCGCGCGGTTCCCGCGCGTGGAGGGTGAAGCTGTCCACGTCGGTCAGCTCCTCGTCGGCACCGAAGCTGGTGATGCCCCACCAGGCCACGGAGTTGGCCAGGGCCGTGGAGCGGGTGTCGGCGAGCGAGCGGAAGCTCGCCTCCTGGAGGTCCGTGCCCAGGCTCCCGCCGAGGTCCAGCGGCGCCGCGCCGCCCTCGGACGCCGTCGACCAGGCGGCCGCGAGGAACTCCTCGTTCGTGGCGGCGAGGTCGTGGGCGCGGGCGCGGACCTTCTCGGGTTCGATCACGACGGCGATCGACCCGGGCGGCAGCTCACCGGCGAACGGCACCATGGCGTCCACGAGCACGGGAGCGAGGGATTCCATGCCCTCGACGGTGATCCCGCCGGCGATCTTCTCCAGCATGGACGCCGCGGCCGGCAGCTCGGACTGCAGCCTCGCCGCCCGGGACATGACCGATGGCGTAATGAGGATCTCGCGGCACGGCGGAGCGTAGAGGGCCGCGGGCGGCTCCCCGGTGGTGAGCGAGCGCTGGTCGGCGACGGCGAACCAGCGCATCTGGTCCACCTCGTCACCGAAGAAGTCCACGCGGATCGGGTGGTCCTCGGTGGGCGGGAAGACGTCGATGATGCCGCCTCGCACCGCGAACTCGCCGCGGTGCGTCACCATGTCCACACGGGCGTACGCGGCGTCGGCGAGCGCCTTCACGACGTCGGAGAACGCCACCTCGTCGCCGACCTTCAGGGCCACCGGCTCGAGATCGCCGAGTCCGGCGACCAGGGGCTGCACGACGGCGCGGACGGGCGCCGTGATGACCTTGACCGGGTTCCCCTCCGGGTGGGCGAGCCGGCGGAGGACCGAGAGGCGGCGGCCTACGGTGTCGGAGCGCGGCGACAGTCGCTCGTGGGGCAGCGTCTCCCAGCTGGGGAACTCCTCGATGGCGCTCTCGGGCAGGTAGCTGCGCAGGGCCGAGGCGAGATCCTCCGCCTCGCGTCCGGTGGCCGTGATGGCCAGCACCACGGGCACCGCACCGGCGCTGTCGGATGCGAGCCCGGATTCCGCGAGACCGTCCACCATCTCGGCGATCAGCGGTGCACGCAGGCCGGCGGGCGCGCCGATCTCCAGGTCCCCGCTGCGCTGCTCCACCGACCGCGACGCATTGGTCCTCACGCGTGCGTAGGACGCGTCCTCGGCCAGCGCCGCGCGCAATCCGTTAAGGCTCATCTGTTCGGGACTCCTCAGGCGTGGGTTCCTCCGTCCCCGACCCGTCGCCCGGCGGAAGCACGGCGGCAGCGAGGCGGAGACAGCACGAAAGCCCGGAAAGACGAATCGTTCCCGGGACGTCCCCACATTACCAAGGGGCCCTGACGCTTTCCCGACGGCCGGACGGGACGCGGGCCGGGAGGGGTCAGGCCGTAGGATTACCGGGAGACCCCCTGCTGCCGCTCCTGCGGCATGCGCGCCGACTTCCCGGAGGAACCATGGCACTGAACGCGTCCACCACGCTCCCCTACGACACCCACACCGTGCTCGGCGTCTTCACCGACGAGGGCTTCGTGCGTCACATGAGCGAGTACGTCGGCGGCGCACTGGAGTCGCTCACGGTCGACGGCGACACCGCTGGCGCGTTCACGCTCACCGCCGTCCGCACCATGCCCACGGATCGGCTCCCGGACATGGCCCGCAAGTTCGTCGGCGAGACCCTCTCGGTCACGCAGACCGAGCACTGGGAGGCGCCCGCTGCGGACGGCTCCCGCGCCGCCTCCCTGGAGATGACCGTCGCCGGCGTCCCCCTGAACGTCTCGGCCGTCCAGCGGCTGGTCGCTCAGGGCACCGACACCGTGATCGACCTCCAGGGCACGGTCACGTCCTCCATCCCGTTCCTGGGCGGCAAGATCGCAGGTGCCGCGGAGCCGATGATCGGCAAGGCGCTCAGCGTGCAGGCCGTCGAGGCGCGGAAGTGGCTCGAGAGCCACTGACGGCACGCCGTCCGCCTCATAGGAACACCGATCGGAAGACACCCCCGCAATGCAACTGCCCACGCCCCTCGCCCTCATCCTGATTCTCGCCGGCGTCTGGACGCTGATCGTCTGGCCGCCCTTCCTGCGCCGCGTCCTGAAGGACCCGCGGGCGCGCGATGAGAAGGGCGCAGCCACGCGTTTCCTCACGGTGCACGTCATGCTGATCTCGACGTCGATGATCCTCGGCGCGGCGACCGCCGTCATCGGTGTGCGCGCCCTCCTCGCCTGAGGGGCTGAAGCCGGGCACTAGGATCTCACCATGGCGGACCGCGGAGGGGCACCGGAGGCCGGAAGCCTGGTGGAGACAGGTCGAGGCGCACGGCGGTCACAGCACCGTCGGCGCATCATCCTCAGCGAACTCGCCCTCACGGTCACGTTCACCCTCACCGTGCTGCACGGCCTGGTCGAGGCGGACGAGCTCATCTCGGTGCGCGTCTTCCTCGCCGGCTGGGCCGCCAACCTCCTGGTCCTGGCGCTGTGCTGTGTGCTCCCGTGGCAGCGCATCCCCACGCGGTGGGTCATCCTCGTGCCGCTGGTGGACTTCGCCGCGATCGGACTCTCCCGCGCGGCCGCGGGCGAGAGCATCCCGGGCATGGGCCTCCTGGCCGCGTTCCCCGTGGTCTGGATCGCCGCTTCCCGGCTGCGGACGGTCACTGCCGTCGCCGTCACCGCTGTGGCGTCGCTGGCGATCATCTGGATCCCGCTCGCGCTCGGCGACACGCCGGTGACGGTCGACGCCCTGATCGACCCCATCCTGCTGCCCTTCATGCTCGCGGGGCTCGCATGGTTCGTCAACGCGCTCACCAAGGAGAGCCGTCAGCGGCAGGAGGCCCTGAGAGCCTCCCAGGCCGCGCTGCGTGAGAGCGTCGCCGCCGGCCGGGCCCGCGAGCGCCTGCTCGGCACGGTCCTCGACACCGTCAGCGTGGGGCTCCTGGCCGTCGACGCCGACGGCCATGACATCCTCATGAACGCCCGGCAGCGCGACGTCCACGCCGCGGCGGCTCCGTCCGGCAACGACGATCCGAGCGAGGCCGACCTGCTGGTCTTCGGTGAGGACAGGATCACCCCCGTCCCGCCGGAGGTACGGCCGGTCAGACGGGCGATCCTGGGTGAGGAGCTCGAGGACGAGCAGGTGTGGGTCGGCACCGGCCGATCCCAGCGCGCCCTCAGCATCTCCTCGTCCTCCATGCACGACGACGACGGCAGCTTCGCCGGAACGGTGGTGTCCTTCCACGACGTCACCGAGCTGGTCCTGGCGCTGCAGGCCAAGGACGACTTCCTGTCCAATGTCTCCCACGAGTTCCGGACCCCTCTCACGTCCATCCTGGGATACATCGAACTGACCCTGGAGATCGACGATCTGCCCGGGGTCGCGTCCTCCCACCTCGAGGTGGCACGACGCAACGCGGTGCGGCTCGAGCAGCTCGTCGAGGACCTGCTCGCCATCAACGCCGGCTCGTTCCAGGTCAACCCCGTTCCCACCGATGTGGGCAGGATCCTCGCCGAGGCGACGTCGTCGGGCTCCGTGCGGGCGGCCCGCGCCGGCCTGCGGCTCGTGAACCGTGCGCCGCGGTCCCTGCCCGCCGTGGTGGACCCGGTCCGCCTGGCGCAGGCCGTGGACAACCTGCTCACGAACGCCGTCAAGTACAACCGGCGAGGCGGGAGCGTCACGCTCGACGCCTGCCAGGGCGAGGACGGCCTGGTCGTCGAGATCGAGGACACGGGCATCGGGATCGAGGAGGAGGACCTCCACCGGATCTTCGACCGCTTCTTCCGCTCGCCGTCGGTCCGCACGTCGTCGGTGCCGGGTGTGGGGCTGGGACTGCTGATCACCAAGACCATCGTCAGCGAGCACCGCGGATCGATCAGCGTCACGAGCGAACGCGGCAAGGGGTCCTGCTTCACGATCCTGATCCCGCAGGACGGCCGCTGACGGACCGAGCTGGAGAGTCCGCGACGGCGGGGCGCAGCATCGCCGTCCCCGACCATCCCGCCGTCACATCCTCCGCCACCGCGGCAACGGTCCGCGCCTGAGGGGAGGCCCCGGCACCCGGCCGGGGCCTTCACAGGTCCAAGGGTTCTGCAGCGTCACCGCCAGTGGGTCTCCGGCAACGCTGACGGGGTGGTCGCCGGCGTCGGCGGATGGTGACGATGGCGGTGAGGTCAGTGGTCGGAGTCGCCGGAGCGCCCCACGGTTCCGGTGGGAAGGCCGAGCGTGACGAGCTGCGGTGCGGGGCAGCACCCGCCATCGGCGTCGGTAGCGGCAGCAATGCCGGTGGCTGCACCGGTTCCGCAGGCCGTCCCGGCTGTCCCAGAGGCGGGCGACCACGCGGTGGAGGTGTCGCAGGAACCGCCGAGGTCGGTGCTGCAGACACCTGTCCCGGGGAGCTCGAGCTGCAGGCGGGATGCTGCCTCCGTGTCGCCGGCGATCGCCGCGGTGACGGAACGGACCTGCTCGTATCCGGTGGCGAGCAGGAAGGTCGGCGCCCGCCCGTAGGACTTCATGCCGACGAGGTAGAAGTCCTTCTCCGGGTGGGCGAGGACGTCCGCTCCGTGCGCCGGAACGGTCCCGCAGGAGTGGAATTCCGGGTCGATCAGGGGTCCGAGGGCCCGCGGCGCCTCGACGGCCGGGTCGAGCTCCAGCCTGAGTTCGCGCAGCATGTCGAGGTCCGGTCGGAACCCGGTGGCGGGGACGAGGACGTCGACCTCGACGGTCCGGGGACCGTCCGGCGTCGATGCCGTCACGGACAGGCGCGGCCCGGTGCTCTCGAGGGTGGTGATGGTGAAGTGTGTCACCAGCTCGACGACGCCGTCGTCGACCAGCGTGCGGAGCCGGCTGCCGAGGGCTCCGCGGGCAGGCAGGCCGTCGAGGTCCCCGCCGCCGTACAGGCGCTGCGCCGAGCCGCTGCCACGGACCGCCCACAGGATCCTGGTGCCGGGTTCGTTCTTCGCGACCTGGCCGAGGTTGATCAGCGTGTTCGCGGCCGAGTGGCCGGCCCCGACCACCAGGACCGTCCTGCCGGCGAAACGTTCCCGTTCGGTGCCGACGACGTCGGGTAGCGCGGAGGTGATCAGGTCTGCGACGGTCCCCTCGCCGGTGGCCGGCAGTCCGGCCTGACCGAGGGGGTTGGGCCGGCCCCAGGTGCCGGAGGCGTCGATGACGGCACGCACGAGGTGATCGGCGGTGCCCTCGGGTGAGGTGACACGCACCAGGAACGGCGTGGAGTCGCGGCCCTTCGTGCGGGTCTTGTCCATGCCGAGCCGGGTGACCGCGGTGACGGTGCTCCTGAGATGCAGCGTCCCGGCGATGGCCGGGATCGCTGCGAGGGGCTCGAGGTAGGACTCGACCATTTCACGCCCGTACGGGAGGGCGGTCCGGCGGGGCTCGGTCCAGCCGGTGGGCTGGAGGAGCCGGCGGGCTGCAGGATCGATGTCGTACTGCCAGGGCGAGAACAGGCGGATGTGCGCCCACTGCCGGATCGCCGCCCCGACGCTCTCGCCCTGCTCGAACACGATCGGGGTCAGACCGCGTTCGAGGAGGTTCGCCGCCGCGGACAGGCCGATCGGGCCGGCCCCGATGACGGCGACCGGAAGATCGGTGAACCGACCAGTGGGGCCGGCTCCAGTGGAACCGGTGGTGGCATGGGGGGCGATGGTGTCGGTCATGTGTAGTCCCTCGGTGGCAGCGGTGGCGTAGATATCCCGGAGGAACCTACGCCGTCGTCGTGCCCGTCGTTCCCGCAGCGGCGGGCAGGAGCTCCGTGATGAGCTGCTGGATGCGACCCCTGATCTCGTCGCGGATGGGACGGACCGACTCGACGCCCTTGCCGGCCGGGTCCTCGAGCACCCAGTCCTCGTACCGCTTGCCCGGGAAGTACGGGCACTCGTCCCCGCAGCCCATGGTGACGACGATGTCGGAGGCCTTCACGGCCTCAGGGGTGAGGATCTTCGGGGTCTCGGCCGTGATGTCGATGCCCTCCTCCTTCATCGCCTCGACCGCGGCAGGGTTGACCTGGTCGGCGGGCTGCGACCCGGCCGACAGGACCTCGATACGTCCCTCGGAGAGATGCTGCAGGTACGCCGCAGCCATCTGGGAGCGGCCCGCGTTGTGGACGCAGACGAACAGGACCGAGGGCTTCTTCCGATCGGTGGTCGCTACGGCTGCACGTTCGGTGGTCATGGTGATCCTTCGGTCCTCGCCCCGTTCCGGAGATCCGGCCAGGCAGGGTGATGGGTTGGGGTCGATCAGCTCGCCGGCACCTCGCCTGCGCAGCTCTCGCGAGAGATCGACTGGCTTCGATGTCGAGTATGCAGAAATACATCGATGATTGTCAATGCATGGGTATGCTGGGTGCATGACGACGATCTCCGAGCCCCGAACCGCGGACCCGGTCGATGAGGGCCCCTGCTGTGTGCCGTCCGGGGCGCCGGCGATGAGCGCCGAGCGGGCCGAGGAGCTGTCCAAGCAGTTCAAGGCGATCGCGGACCCGAACCGGTTGCGCCTGGTCTCCCTGATCTCCTCCAGTGCCGACAACGAGGCGTGCGTGTGCGACCTCACCGAGCCCTTGAACCTGGGGCAGCCCACCGTGTCCCACCATCTGAAGGTCCTCGTCGACGCCGGGATCCTGCACCGCGAGAAGCGCGGTGTCTGGGCGTACTTCTCCATCGTGCCCGGCGCCCTGGACTCCCTCGCGGGCGTGCTCACCGAAGCCCGGTGACGCACCCCCGCCTCCTGCTCACACGCCTGCCCGCTACGAAGAATCGAGCATCCCTGTGACTTACAAGGCCGACAAGCCCTCCGTCCTGTTCGTCTGTGTGAAGAACGGGGGCAAGTCCCAGATGGCGGCGGGCCTCATGCACAAGATCGCCGGCGATTCCGTGGTGACGGCGTCGGCCGGCTCGAAGCCGGGTTCCGCGGTGAACGGTCTCTCCGCCGAGGTCCTGGCCGAGGTGGGGGTCGACATCAGCCGGAACGTCCCCCGTCAGATCACCGTCGAGGACCAGCGAACTGCGGACGTCGTCGTGATCCTCGGGGCCGAGGCGCAGGTCGAGGAGGTCGACGGGACCCGGTACGAGCGCTGGGAGACCGACGAGCCCAGTGAGCGCGGCATCGACGGGATCGAACGCATGCGCCTCGTCCGTGATGACATCCTCGACCGGGTCACCGCCCTCCACGCAACGCTCACCACCCCGTAACGCGTCCGGTCGGCCACAGCCCCGGACGCCGGGACGACTTTCAGCTCTCCCCTGTCCTCTCTCTTCCGTGAGCTCCTCACGGGTGTTCCTCCTGTAAGGAGTCCTACCACCATGACTGTGGTCGCTGTCCTGATCTTCCTCGCCACCCTGACCCTGGTCATCTGGCAGCCCAGGGGCCTCGGCATCGGCTGGTCCGCGCTGAGCGGAGCCGCCCTGGCCCTGCTCACCACCGTGGTCAGCCTGTCCGACATCCCGACCGTGTGGGACATCGTCTGGAACGCGACCTTCGCGTTCGTGGCGATCGTGATCATCTCCCTGATCCTGGACGAGTCCGGGTTCTTCACATGGGCGGCCCTGCACGTCGCACGATGGGGCCGGGGCAACGGGCGGTTGCTGTTCACCCTGATCGTCCTGCTGGGGGCAGTGATCGCCGCGGTTTTCGCGAACGACGGGGCGGCGCTGATCCTCACCCCGATCGTCATCCAGATGCTCCTGGCCCTGAAGTTCCCGGCCAGGGCGTCGCTGGCGTTCGTGATCGCCTGCGGGTTCATCGCCGACGCCGGGAGCCTGCCCCTGGTGGTGTCGAATCTCGTGAACATCGTGACCGCGGACTTCTTCGACATCGGCTTCGCCCGGTACGCGGTCGTCATGGTCCCCGTCGGGATCGTGTCGGTCGCCGCGAGCCTCGGCGTCCTGTTCCTGTATTTCCGCAAGGTCATCCCCCGCCACTACGACGTCACCGTCCTCGCCACCCCCGGGTCGGCGATCGCGGATCCCCTGACCTTCAGGACCGGGTGGGTCGTCCTCGGGGTCCTGCTCATCGGGTACTTCGCCGCCGAACCACTGCACATTCCTCTCTCGGCCGTCGCCGGTCTAGGCGCCGTCGTCCTCATGCTGGTCGCCTCCCGCCAACCCGCCTTCTTCTTCCCCCGCCCATCGGCCAGCGCATCACTCCGCACAGGAGCCGCTCAGGCAGCGGGCGTTCGCGAGGCGGGGGTCGCGGGCCGGGCTGAGGAGCTCGATCTCGAGAGCGTCGGGGCGGCTCACCGATCGACGGCCGGAAGCACTCCCCCGGTCGCTCACGCTGCCGGCGGGACCAGCCGCGATGATGAAGCAGTCGTCGGCGGCGGAGCGGCGGCTGTCAGTGCGTCAGGCGCACTGCCGGGCACAATCTCCGTCCCGCGGATCCTCAAGGAAGCCCCCTGGCAGATCGTCCTGTTCTCCATCGGCATGTACCTGGTCGTCTACGGGCTGCGGAACCAGGGCCTGACCGACGAACTCGCTGGCGTCTTCTCCTCCATCAGCACCAACGGGGTCCTCGTCACGGCTCTCGGCGTCGGCGTGATCGTCGCGGTCCTCGCGTCCCTGATGAACAACATGCCCACCGTCCTGATCGCCTCTCTCGCCATCGGTGCAGCCGGTGCCGCCGGGTTGACGCAGGAAGCGATGATCTACGCGAACGTCATCGGCTCCGACCTCGGTCCGAAGATCACCCCGATCGGCAGCCTTGCGACCCTTCTCTGGCTCCACGTCCTGGACCGCAAGGGCATCCACATCGGCTGGGGCCGGTACTTCCGCACGGGCATCGTCCTCACCATCCCCGTGCTCCTCGTCACCCTCGTCGCCCTCGCCGGCTGGCTCGCCGTCGTCGGCGTCTGACCACCGCTCTCGGGGACGGACCGGGAGGGAGCCCTCAACCAGGCGGATGCCGGGCTGGACCTGTGCGCGACGCGGTGACGACGCCGATCGTGGCGAGCACGGCCATTGCTGCCGCCATGGCCGGATACCCTCCGAGCAGGGACGCCAGGGCCGGGCCCGCAGCGGGAGCCAGCGCCCCGACGATGGTGACCGGCGCGGCGAAGACGCCCTGGAGGCTCCCGTGATCGCGTGTCCCCCAGCGGTCCGCCACCGCGGTGGCCTGCAGGAGCGTGTTGCAGCCCCGCACCATCCCCGCCATCACTGCCACGACGACGAGCAGTGCTGCAGGTCCGGGGATCAGGGCCAGCGCCCAGACGGAGGCCGCCCCGGCGGCGGTGAGCACCACGGTCCGCGTCACGGCGGGCGTCTCCGCGGGCAGGGCCGAGTAGGCGAGCCGGCCGATCACCTGCCCGACCCCGATCAGGCCGAAGGCCACCGCGGCGCTCCCGTAACTCAGCCCCCGCTCGAGGAACAGGGCGATCAGGTTGAAGGTCACCGCGAACAGGGCGAGCGTCGAGAGGGCCATCGTGACCTGCAGCAGACGGAACGGCCGGCTCCGCGACACCGCCCGCGCGTCCTGCGGGGGCTCGGCCCCGGCGTTTGAGGCGGGTGCGGAGGACCAGTGCGCATTGAGGAAGAACCAGTGCAGCGGGATCGTCACCACGCCCAGGACGCCCGCCAGGACGAGGTAGGCGGTGCGCCACCCGAGGGCATCGATCAGGGCGGCGGTGAGCGGCGCGAAGATCGTCGACGCGAAGCCCGCCACCAGCGTCAGCGTCGTCAGGGCCCGCACCCGGTGCGGCCCGTACCAGCGCGTGATGACCACGAACGCCGGCTGGTAGAACACCGCGGCCTGCCCGAACCCCGCGACCAGCCACGCGGCTGCGAAGACCGCGAAGGTCGGGGCAGTACCCACCAGGAGCAACGCCACGACGCCGATGACGCTGCCGAGAGTCATCACGAGCCGTGGCCCGGTCCGGTCGAGCGTGCGGCCCACCCGCACACCGGCGAACGCGGAGACGATCAGACCGGCCGAGAACGCAGCCGTCATCGCCGGCACGGACCATCCGGTGTCCCGGCTGATCGGGACCAGGGCCACCGGCAACGAGTAGTAGAGCAGACCCCAGCTCGTGGTCTGGGCGGCGCACATGGCCGCCAGTCCCCCACGCGGCCGGTCCCGCTCTACATCGCTCACCCGACAACCCTAGGGTTACCCGCGGCGCCTTTCGCCATCACAGCCGTGCGCGGTGCGTCGTCGGAGCATGACGGCCGCCATCGCCGTTCCGAGCTGTCCGCGCCCGCGCAGCAGAGCGTTCACATAACGATTCGCGCACATCTGCGCCCGGCCGGCCTGCCCGGCCGGGGCCCCCCGGAAGCCCCGCCGTGGCAACGGATCACGGGGTCGGGTGCCGGATGGGGACGGGTCTGCACAGTGCCCGGACGGGTACCGACGCCCCTGCGCACTCCTCCTGGCGGACAGCCGCTCGCTACGCTGGATGGCGGCCCGGATGCGATCCCGGTGCTGGATGACGCATGACCGGGATCGCCCACACACGTCAGAAGGAGCATGATCGTGAGCAGCAAGCCACGGGAAGGGGCTTCCACCAGCCCGCCCCAGCGTCCGAGCAGGGCAGCGGGCACGACCACCGCAGGGAAGGCACGCCTGGCGCTGCCGGTTTTCGTCCCTGCGTCGGCGCTGATCGTGCTCTTCGTCGCTTTCGCCATCATCGCGCCCGATACGGCATCCGCCCTGTTCGCGGGTATCCAGGAGAATGTCATCGGCGCGTTCGGCTGGTACTACGTGGCACTCGTGGCCTTCTTCGTCGCGTTCTCCCTCTGGGTGGGATTCAGCCGCTACGGCGACATCCGCCTGGGCAGCGACGACGACAGACCCGAGTTCTCCACGATGTCCTGGTTCGCGCTCCTCTTCGCAGCCGGCATGGGGATCGGCCTGGTGTTCTGGGGCGTGGCCGAGCCGCTGAACCACTTCGCGAGCCCTCGTCCCGGAACCACCGGTTCCGACATCCAGTTGGGGCAGCAGGCCATCACGCAGACCTTCCTCCACTGGGGACTCCACGCCTGGAGCATCTACGTGGTGGTAGGTATCTCCATCGCCTACGCCGTCCACCGCCGCGGCCGGCCCATCTCCATCCGCTGGACCCTCGAACCGCTCCTCGGCGATCGCGTCAGGGGCGGCTGGGGTCACGCGATCGACGTCGTCGCACTCGTCGGGACCCTCTTCGGAGTCGCGACGTCCCTCGGACTCGGCGTCCTCCAGATCTCCTCCGGCCTCGACAGCGCCAACATCCTCGCGGCCACCGAGGCGACGCAGGTGGGACTGATCCTCTGCATCACCTCGCTGACCATCGTGTCGGTCATCTCCGGTGTCGGGAAGGGGATGAAGTGGCTCTCCAACATCAACCTGGTGCTGGCCGCGGTGCTGCTGCTCGTGGTGCTCGTCGCCGGACCCACCCTGTTCCTCCTCCGCGAGTTCGTCCAGTCGATCGGCAACTACCTGCAGAACGTCATCGGCCTCACGTTCAACACGCTGGCGTTCTCGGGAGCGGAGGGTGAGGCGTGGCAGGCGTCCTGGACCACCTTCTACTGGGGCTGGTGGATGTCCTGGGCGCCGTTCGTCGGCATCTTCATCGCCCGCATCTCGAAGGGGCGGACGGTCCGCGAGTTCGTCGCCGGTGTCCTCCTCGTTCCCACCACGCTCGGATTCCTGTGGTTCTCCGTCATGGGTGGCTCCGCGATCTACCGGGAGATCTTCGGGCAGGGTGGGCTGATCGCCGAGGACGGCTCCGTGGACACCGAGAACGCGCTGTTCGGCCTCCTCGGCGACCTCCCCGGCGGTCCGGCCCTGCTGATCGGAGCCATCCTCCTGATCGCCATCTTCTTCATCACCTCGGCGGATTCGGGAGCCCTGGTGATGAGCATGATCTCCACGGGCGGTGACCCCGATCCGCGCAACTGGATCCGTGTCTTCTGGGCTGCACTCGCAGCGCTCGTCGCCATCGCCCTGCTGCTCGTGGGCGACACAGGGCTCGGCTCCATCCAGACCGCGGCCATCCTGACCGCCCTGCCCTTCAGCGTCGTCATGCTCCTCATGTGCGTCGCCACCGCCAGGGCGTTCCACGGTGAGCACCGGGCATGGCAGGCTGCACAGCGGAAGGCTGCCGCTGCAGCGATGGCGGACCGCGTCAGCGACCAGGTGAGCGAATCGATGTCGGACCAGGTCGAACGGCAGGTCCAGGAGCACCTGGCGGACTACTCCCTGGAGCACGAACCCACGGATGCACCGGGGGACTCCGACACGCGGCGGTAGCGCCCGGGCCATGCCCGCCGCGGAATGGGCACGAGCAGGAAAGGCCCGCCCCATCGCGTCTGATCCGTCAGGGCGTCAGAACTCCTTCCGTTTCTTCCCCTGGGTCGGCACGATAGTGGGCGGATGATCATGCGGGTCGGCAGATGAGGGCCGAACAGGCACGAGGAGGGCGATTCAGGTGAGCCACGTGGACGGGAGGTCTGTTCGGGAGTCCCTTCAGGCCCAGCTGTGGCCGGTGCCCTTGGCTGCTGTCGTTGTCGCGCTGATGCTCGGGCAGTTCCTTCCGTTCCTCGACGAGCGCCTGGATGACAGCCTGCCGGTTGCGGTGTCGGGTGTTCTCTTCGGTGGAGGGCCCGAGGCAGCACGGTCGCTGCTGGAGACGATCGCGAGTTCGACCATCACGGTGACCTCGCTGACGTTCTCCCTGACGGTCGTGACCCTTCAGCTGGCCAGCAGCCAGTTCTCCCCGCGCCTGCTCCGCACCTTCACCCGGGACCGGTTCGTCCACAACACGCTCGCACTGTTCCTCGGGACGTTCGTCTTCTCCCTGACCGTGCTGAGGAGCATCCGGGTGGAGAGCAGTGCCGGCGCGAGCTTCGTCCCGGAAATCGCCGTCACCACGGCGTTCCTGCTCACGATCGCGAGCGTCGTCGGCCTCGTCCTGTTCCTGGCTCACCTGGCACGGCAGATCCGTGTGGAGACCATGCTGCGCGACGTCCACCGCGAGACGGACCGCACACTGGAGCGGATCTATCCCCAGCAGGGACCCCTGCCTGCCGGCAATGAGCTCCCCCGCATCGGAGGAGTGCCGCTGCGGGCGCCGAGCTCGGGGTTCCTCACCCGGGTCGATGAGGAAGCCCTCACCGCCGGCGCTGCGCGGCATGGCGTGGTCGTCTCCGTCGACGTCGCCCCGGGGGCCTCGTTGGTGGAGGGCGTACCCATCGGACGGGTATGGAGCACGAGTGATGCTCCGCTCGACGACGATCGGAGCGCGGAAGTCGTCGAGGCGGTCCTCGCGGCCTTCAGGACCGGTTTCGAGCGCACCTCGAGCCAGGACCCGTCCTTCGGGCTGCAGCAACTGCTCGATGTGACCGACAAGGCACTCTCCCCCGGGGTGAACGACCCCACCACGGCTGTCCATGCCATCAGCCATATCTCCGCGATCCTCTGCTCCCTCACCGCGCGGTGCACGGGATCACGAACGCTCCGCGACGGCGACGGGACCGCGCGGGTGCACCTCACGCTCCCGACCTTCACAGAGCTCCTCGAACTGGTCATGGATCAGCTCGTCACCTACGCGTTCACCGACCCGCGGGCTGCCGGCCGGACCATCGACCTGCTCTCGGAGATCACCATCAGCGCCAGCGGTGCAGGCTCCCTGACCCACCTCACGGCGCCGCTCCGGACACAGATCGGGCGCGTCCGGACGGCGGTCGGTGGCTCACCCCTGGACGCCGTGATCCGGCAGGACCTCTCGGACAGGCTTGCCGGCGTCGAACCGGGCCGATGATCCGCCGGCCCTGAGGGCTGTGCCCTGCCGGGGCACTCGGGCGTGTGTGCCGGCGTACCCGCCCGCAACTACCCGTGTTCGGACGGTGTGGGCGGGCTCGATGGATCCGGGCGGGGTCGGGGCGGATCGGTTCCGCGGAGGAAGAAGGCTCCGAGCGAATTGGCGAGGGTGGCGAACACGGCGACGGAGTAGACGGCGAGCAGTACCTGCAGGATGCGGGCGAAGGGCGTCGTCGGGGTGAGCCCGGTGCCGGTGATCGTTGCCATCGCGGATTCGAAGAGGGCATCTGCGTAGGATCCATGCGTGCCGGTGGCGTACAGCAGCTGGCTCGAGGCGAGAATGACCACCGCGGTCACGGCTGCCAGCCACCCGATGCGGCTCGACAGGAGCCGCCCGGCGGACCGCGAGCCGCGCACACCCGCGGAGACGATGCCGCCGAAGCGTGCGAAGCGGGCCACGCGGACGAAACGCAACGCCTGCAGCGCGCGGAAGAAACGCAGGAACGGCACCAGGAGGAAGATGACCTGCCACCAGTTCTTCTTCCAGAACGTCCGACTGAACCCGGCGATGTAGGCCCGCAGCAGGAACTCCGCGACGAACACCGTCCAGAACACCCACCCCACCACGGTGAAGAAGAGGATCATGCCGGTGCTGGTGGCCAGGATCTGCCCGAGCACCACGAACAGGAAGATGACACCCAGGATGCCCATCGGCTTGTCCAGGCGGGCTGCCACGGCCTCCGCGCGGCGCAGGCCCGTGTCCTGCCCGATCGGTCGGTGGTCCATCAGCGTCCGTTCATCGAGACTGCATCATCGATCGTCGCCGGGGTACCCGATGATGCCACTCATGGCGGAGCCACTACCCAGCGTCTTGGCGGGGATGACGCTGAGTTTGCCGTTGGTTTCCAGCACGACGGCGGCGACGGAGGACAGATCCCCGGAGCCGGTGCTGCGCACCGCCTGGTGGACTTCGGACTCGGTAAGGCGGTTGCGGCGGAGCTCGTGGTGCTGCAATTGCCCGTCCACGACGAGCGCTGTGGGTCTTGTGGTGATCGTCTTACGCGCGCCGGGCCAGCGCGCGGATACCCAGGCGACGATGAATTGCAGTCCGGCCAGGAGTACGAGGGCTGCGAATCCCTCGGCATATGCGACGTCGGAGCTGAGCAGGATGGTTGCGAGGGTCGAGCCCAGCGCGACGGTGATGATGAAGTCGAAGGCGTTGAGCTGGCTGAGTGTCCTCTTGCCGGAGAGCCGCAGGACTCCTACGAGCGTGGCATAGGACACCGCCCCGACGATGAGGACCCGGAGGATGTCCGCCCACGAGTCAAACCACATCGTCGTGGCCCCCGGGCTTGATCGGGGTGGGGTCGGCCGCGAGGCCCGGTGGACCACCGGCGGCGGTGGTGCTGGCGTTGATCATCGTGGTTCTCCTCCAATGGGATTCGCGGGAAGACCCGGGACGCTGTCCTCGACACTACGCTGCAGCGCTTCCCGCTGTACTGCCGGATCACGAGAACGGGATGACGCCCTGGAGGTACTCGCGGGAGGATCCGCCGCGATACGAACGTCGCCGGCGGAGCGCAGGCGGTCGAACGGATCAATAACGGGAGACATCGAAAATGGAGCCGCCCAACTGTTGCCTTCCTGCCCGTGGCGGTGTTCCGTAGATGGATGACGATCACCGGACTCTTTCCCATGGCCGTGACGGACGAAGTCGGCTGGTTGGCCGCGGTCGACGAGGCCATCAACACCGCGTTCGCGAAGCCGACCGAGATCTTCTCGAGCATCGTGTTCTTCCCCATCACCATCGGTGATGTCAGCTTCCCGGCCGTCGTGGCATGGCTCATCCTCGCCGGGCTGGTCTGCACGATCTACTTCGGGGTTCCGCAACTGCGCGGGCTCAGGGTCGGCTACGAGGTGGTCCGGGGACGGTACTCGTCCAAGAGCGACCCGGGCGAGGTCCCGCACTTCCAGGCCCTCACCTCGGCCCTGTCGGGGACCGTGGGGTTGGGCAACATCGCCGGTGTCGGTGCGGCCATGGCGCTCGGTGGTCCGGGCGCAACGTTCTGGATGATCTGCGCCGGCCTGATCGGTATGGCCACGAAATTCGCCGAGTGCACGCTCGGCGTCAAGTACCGCGAGGTCCACGAGGACGGGTCCATCAGCGGCGGCCCGTTCAAGTACCTGCCCATCGCGTTCCGGAAACTCGGGCGCATCCCGGCCAAGATCCTGACCGGAATCTTCGCCGTCGCGATCCTCATCTTCGGCTTCGCCGGCGGGAACATGTTCCAGGCCAACCAGACGTTCGCGCAGGTGCAGAACGTCACCGGCGGTGAGGACGGGTTCCTCGGCAGCGCCGGTGCGGCCCTGATCTTCGGGGTCGTCCTGGCGTTCCTGGTCGCGGTCGTCATCCTCGGCGGCATCAAGTCGATCGGCGCCACCACCTCACGCCTCGTCCCCGCCATGGGCGGCGTCTACGTCCTCGCCTGCCTGTTCGTCATCATCGCCAACATCGAGCAGGTCCCCGCAGCATTCGGGGCCATCATCTCCGGTGCCTTCAATCCCCAGGGCATCGCCGGAGGCATCCTCGGCGTCCTGATCGTCGGCTTCCAGCGCGCATCGTTCTCCAACGAGGCGGGCGTCGGTTCGGCGGCCATCGCGCACTCCGCCGTCAAGACCCGCCGCCCGGTCAGCGAGGGCTTCGTGGCCCTCTACGAACCGCTCGTGGACACCGTCCTGATCTGCACCATGACCGCCCTGGCCATCATCATCG
This sequence comes from Arthrobacter sp. MDT2-16, assembly GCF_054510925.1. Classification (NCBI taxonomy): domain Bacteria; kingdom Bacillati; phylum Actinomycetota; class Actinomycetes; order Micrococcales; family Micrococcaceae; genus Arthrobacter; species Arthrobacter sp. MDT2-16. Next base: position 123,806 of record NZ_JBTNDP010000007.1, on the reverse strand, counting down.
CCGGGGCTCCCAGCCTCCAGGCCGGCATCGACCAGGTGCAGGGCGGAGGGGACACCCCCGACGGCGTCATCCTCACCTCCGACGCCTTCGCCACCGTCCTCCCGTGGTTCCCGATCGTCCTCGCGATCGCCGTCATCCTCTTCGCCTACTCCACCCTCATCACCTGGTCCTACTACGGGCTCAAGGCCTGGGAGTTCCTGTTCGGGCGCGGGAAGATCGCCGAGCTCACCTACAAGGTCATCTTCCTGTTCTTCACCGTCGCCGGCTGCGTGCTCACCTTCAGCCAGGTCATCAGCTTCGCCGACGCAGCACTGTTCGTCTGCGCCTTCGTGAATCTCCTCGGGGTGTACTTCCTGTTGCCCGTGATCAAGCGTGAGATGCGCGCCTACCTCGCGGATCGCAAGAGCGGGAAGCTCCTCATCCTCGGACTGGAGGAGGGCGAACTGCAGCCCGAGAAGTAGCACCGACACCCTGCCGGACCAGGTGTGGCAGGACACCACCGGTGGACCTGATCCCCACTACCGACGTTCTCCTCCGCTCGTGTCTACCCCTCGAATGCCTGGGCCTCCGTCTCGGTCCTGATCAGGTCCTTGCCGGCGTCGGTGTGGGCGACGGCGGCGGGTTCGAGCATCTGCTCCCTCGAGTACTGGAACATCACCATGGCGACGGCGACGATGGGCGTCGCCAGGAACGCTCCGACGATGCCGAACAGCGAGCCCCCTGCAGTGACTCCCGTGAGTACCACGGCCGGGTGGAGCGCCAGTGACTTGCCCACGAGGATCGGCTGCAGGACGTTGCTCTCGAGCTGCTGCACGAGCAGCACGATGCCCAGGACGACCAGCGCCGTGACCCAGCCCTCGGACAGGAGGGCCACGAGCGTCGCAAGGAGTCCGGTCGCGACGGCTCCGACGACGGGCAGGAACCCTGCGAAGAAGATCAGGACCGCCAGGGGCAGAGCGAGCGGCACCCCGAGGACCCACAACCCGAGACCGATGAACACGGCGTCCACGAGTGCCACGGCGGCCTGCGACGACACATAGGCGGAGAGTGTTCTCCAGCTCCTCGTGGCTACCTCCGCGATGTGCACGAAGACCGTCCCGGTCGTCCATCGCAGCAGCCACCGGGGGAAGCGATCTCCGTCCTTCAGACAGAAGAAGGTGAGGACCACGGCCAGCAGCACTGTCACTGTCATCGATCCGACCGTGCCCAGTCCGGAGGAGACCTGCGACAGGATCGCACCGGCGTGGGTCTGGAGCCAGGCGAGTCCCGACGTGATGAGATCGTCGACGTCGGGCACGGTGAAGGGCAGCGACTCGGCGAAGTCCCCCAGCATGCGGACGTTGTCCACAGCCCGGCCGGAGAGATCGCGGATCCCGTCCACGGACAGGACTGCTGCGGTCCACCCCACACCCATGATGACCGCGAGGAGCCCCAGGACGGCGATGGCTGCCGCTGCTGCTCTCGGCAGGAACGTGCGCAGGATCCTGTTGACGGGCCAGAGGATCGAGGACAGGAGGAGGGCCAGGATCAGAGGGAGGACGATCACCCACAGCTCGGACAGGAGGTAGATCACTCCTGCGATCGCTATCGCGATGATGAGTACCCGCCCGAGAATGGCGGTCGTCGTCGTCAGGGCCGAGAGCACTGCACCCCCGCGGATGCGCTCCAGCATCGCCCGCGAGGAGGTGGCTCCGCGTTGCTCCTCGCCCGTGCCGGACGAGGAGGACTCCTGCTCATCGGTCATGCCTGACCTCTCCTGGGGGTGATCCGGTCCGTCATCGTGAGCACGGTGGGCATCAGGGTGCGGGGAGGGAATTTCACCGGTTCCACGCTAACAGGCATGGTCGGTCGGGTTCCCTCATGGGGGCCTCGGTTGCTGTTCCGTGACAGGATCGATGGCCGGCCGTGATGTGGAGGATGAGTCCACGGCCTGGAGCTTCGGGGACCGGCCTGATCCCCAGCGAGCGTCCAGTGGGGACTGCTATCGTGACAGGCCGACCGCCGACTGCTCCGGGGCACCGATGGCCACGCCGCAACCGGGTCGTGGCCGTCGAGCCCGTATCCCCGGGGACCGTGCCCGAGTACGCACCTGCACCAGGGGCTCGGCTGCGACCGGTTGCAGCCGACTCCCTGGTGCAGGGCTGCCACTTGATGAAGGGACCTCCGTTTGACCCGCGAGCCAGTGCACAACGCCGCCCGCCCACCGATCTATCCCGGAGAAGGAACCCTCGTCGCTGCAAGTTCCGTCCCTGGACCTCCGAGGCGGCCCAGGATGCTGCGCCTGGTGTCGCTGGTCGTCATCACGGCCGTGGCCGCCGTCGTCGCGTTCGGTGGTTTCTGGGCCGTGCGGTTGATCACCAATGTCGATTCCTTCGACCTCAGTGCAGGCGGCGAGCGCTCCGAGGGGGTCACGGACGACAGGACGGACCGCCTTCAGATCCTGGTCCTGGGATCCGATACGAGGAGCGGGTCGAACGATGGTTACGGCGCGGAGAAGGACTCCGAGGGATACGGTCAATCGGACGTGATGATGCTCGTCGACATCTCCGAGGACAATGACACGATCAACGTCCTGAGCTTCCCGCGGGACCTCCTGGTGGACATCCCGTCCTGCACCGACAAGCAGAGCGGGCAGGCCTTCGATGCCCGGCCCGGGGCCATGATCAACAGCGCCATGCGGGACGCGGGCCCGGGGTGCGCGGTCGACACCGTCAACGCGGTGACCGGACTCGAGGTGGATCACTTCATGCTCGCCGATTTCCACGCCGTGACAGAGCTCTCCAACGCTGTCGGGGGCGTCGACGTGTGCGTCACCGAGGCCGTCGATGAACCGAAGTCAGGCCTGAAGCTGCCGGCCGGCACCTCCAGCGTGCAGGGCGAGCAGGCCCTGGCCTTCCTCCGTGCACGGGCAGCCTTCGGGGACGGCGGCGACCTCGGGCGGATCCAGGCCCAGCAGGCGTTCCTCGGTTCACTGGCGCGCAAGGTCACGGACGAAGGCACGCTGCGCAATCCTCAACGGATCCTTCGCATCGCCGACGCGTTGACGCGCAATCTCACGGTCGACAGTGGCCTCGCTTCCATCCCCGCGATGGTCACCATCGCCGACAGGCTCAAGGACATCGACCCTGCGGACGTCAACTTCATCGCCGTCCCGACCGTCCCCGCGGCGGACCCGAACCGCCTGCAACTGGACGGACAGACCGCCTCGGCGCTCTTCGCCGTCCTGCGGGAGAGCGCCGACCTCACCACCCCGGTTTCGGACGAGCGGGAAGACCACTCCCCCACGGGGGACGAGGACGGTAGCACCGGAGCACCCCAGGACACGAGTGCGAGTGATGTACCCGTGACCGTCGCCGACGGCACGGCGGACCCGGCGCTCGTCCCTGCAGCGGTCGAGGCGCTCCGCGATGCCGGTTTCACAGGCGCCCAGGCGATGCCCGCTCCAGCCACCCCGGTGACCGGCATCTACTACAGCGAGGGTTTCGCCGATGCGGCCGCAGCCGTCGCCGCAGCACTGGGGGTACCCGTGACGACCGTCTCCTCGGACGACTCGATCTACGGAGTTCAGATCTACGTCGGAACCGACGCCGAGGACGGTCTCGACCAGCTGGCCGCGCCGGACGTGACCGGCACCGTCAACCAGACGGCGGACCAGGTGTCCTGCCAGGACACCAACCCCTTCGGTTAGGTCTCATCCGGGAGGAAGCAGACAGCAGATCGGAGGCTGCATCCCCAGGGGATGCAACCTCCGATCATCGTCGGACCCGCAGCCCGACGTGCGCGTCGACGCCGTGGGCGGGCTGTCCCCTATCGGTGTGCTCGGGACCGGACGCGCTGCAGCAGAAGCAGGACGGCCGACGCAACCAGGACGACGAGTCCTATGTAGAGCAGGAACTTCAGGGTCTCGACGGCGATGCCGACGATCAGGAGAACGAGGGCGACAAGGGCCAGGGCAATCAACAGGGGTTTCATCTGTCCAGTATGTCCGTGATCACCGGCTTCTCGTACATCCGGTCAGGCGCGAGGCCCCATTAGGAGCAGGCCGGGGCAAGAGAGTGACGGACTCCACATCGTCCGGCTCGATGAGTGGGGCGGGCCGGGGCCGGGCTATGACCGGCCCTGGTAGACGTCGGGGGTGCCGTCGTCGTCGGCGTCGACCCGCTCCTCGGCTTCGAGGACGCGGTAGTGCCGGTTGCGCATGCGCAGGATGACGGAGGCCAGGAGGGCCGCGGTCAGGGATGCGGTGAGGATGCCGACCTTGGCGTGGTCGTTGGTGGTCCCACCGTCACCGAAGCTGAGATCCGCGATCAGCAGGGACACGGTGAAGCCGATGCCGGCCAGCAGGGCCACCCCGATGAGGTCGACCCATTTCAGGGAGGCGTCGAGGTTGACCCGGGTGAGGCGGGTCAGCAGCCAGGTGGTCCCCACGATCCCGATGGGCTTGCCCAACACGAGTCCGGCGATGATGCCCAGGGTGACGGGATCGGACAGAGCCGACAGGAAGCCGGTCCACCCGCCGATGGCGACGCCGGCGGAGAAGAACGCGAAGACCGGGACGGCGAAGCCTGCGGAGAGGGGGCGGAAGCGGTGCTCGAAGATCTCGGACAGTCCGGGACCCGCACCGGGTCCACCGCTCGCCTGGCTGCGGATGACGGGGACGGCGAAACCGAGCAGGACGCCCGCGACCGTCGCATGGATGCCGCCGGCGTGCACGAGCGCCCAGGTGGCGAAGCCGAGCGGGAGCAGGATGAACCAGGCGGCGGCGGGCTTGAGCCCGAAGAAGCGCCGGTACACCTGTGCGAGCACGGTGAACAGTGCCAGCGGGATCAGGGCCAGCAGCAGCGGAGTGAGATGCAGATCGTCGGAGTAGAACACCGCGATGATGGTGATGGCCAGGAGGTCGTCGACCACGGCGAGGGTGAGCAGGAAGATCCGCAGCGCGCTGGGCAGATGGGAACCGACGATGGCCAGCACGGCGACGGCGAACGCGATGTCCGTGGCCGTGGGTATCGCCCAGCCCTGCAGGGTCTCGGGGCTGGTCAGGTTGATGGCCGCGTAGATGATCGCCGGCACGGCGACGCCGCCGAAGGCAGCCGCCACGGGGACGATCGCCTTGGAGAACTTGCGCAGGTCCCCGGCGACGAACTCGCGCTTGAGTTCCAGACCGACGAGGAAGAAGAAGACGGCGAGCAGACCGTCCGCCGCCCATGCGCCGAGGCTCAGCTCCAGGTGCCACGGCGCGTAGCCGATGCGGAAGTCCCGCAGGGCGAAGTAGCTCTCGGCGGCGGGCGAGTTGGCCCAGATGATCGCCACGGCTGCGGCGATGACGAGCAGGATCCCGCCCACGGTCTCCTTGCGCAGGATCTCGCCGATGCGCAGGGCTTCCGGGTAGGTGCCGCGGCCGAGGATCCCGGCAGGCGCGGCGGGGCGGTCGGGTGCTTTATCGGTCATGGGGGAACTCCTAGGGGGAATCGGGGTCGACGACAGAACCTGCCGACCAGACTTCCCGGCTCACCTCTCCCTACTCTACCCACCTCGAGCCGCCCAGGAGGGACGGACCGATGTCGGACACCGCGCTGCGAGGAGTGGACGTGAGACCCGAGGTGTGCCGCCTCAGTGACCGGCGCCGAGCTTCCCGCCGAGGCGTTCGCGCATCATCGTGGAGGCCTCGTTGAGGCCGACGATCTCCACGTCGGTGCCGTGGGTGCGGTACTTCTCCTGGACGCCGTCGAGGGCCGCGATGGTCGAGGCGTCCCACAGGTGGGAGCCGTGCATGTCGATGGTGACCCGGTGCGGGTCCGTGGCGTACTCGAACTGGGCATAGAGGTCGTTGGAGGACGCGAAGAAGAGCTCGCCATTCACGGTGTAGGTCGCGTGCCGGTCTCCGTCCACGATGTCCTCGGTCCGCTCGACGGTCACGAGGTGGGCGACCCGGCGGGCGAAGGCGATCATCGCGACGAGCACGCCGACACCCACGCCGATCGCGAGGTTGTGTGTCCAGACGGTGACGATCACGGTGGCGAGCATCACGGTGGTCTCGCTCCTGGGCATGCGCTTGAGGGTGGAGGGCTTGATGCTGTGCCAGTCGAAGGTCGCGATGGAGACGAAGATCATCACCGCGACCAGGGCTGCCATGGGGATGAGGGCTACGACGTCGCCGAGGGCCACGACGAGGATGAGCAGGAAGATCCCGGCGAGGAACGTGGAGATCCGGGTGCGGGCGCCCGAGGCCTTGACGTTGATCATGGTCTGGCCGATCATCGCGCAGCCACCCATGCCGCCGAAGAATCCCGTGATGATGTTGGCGGCTCCCTGGCCCCAGGATTCACGGGTCTTGTTCGAGCGGGTATCGGTGATGTCGTCGACGAGCTTCGCGGTCATCAGGGACTCGAGCAGGCCCACGGCGGCGAGGGCCAGGGCGAACGGGGCGATGATCCGTAGGGTCTCGGGGTTGAGCGGGACGTTCGGGAAGAACAGGGACGGCAGGCTCTCGGGCAGCTCGCCCTTGTCGCCGACGGTGGGCACGAGGATGTCGGCCAGGACGGCGAACACGGTGAGGACGACGATCGCGACCAGGGGCGCGGGGACCGCCCTGGTCAGGCGCGGGAGCCCGAAGACGATGAGGAGTCCCACGGCGACCATCGGGTACACCAGTGAGGGAACCCCGATGAGCTCCGGTACCTGCGACATGAAGATCAGGATCGCCAGAGCGTTGACGAAGCCCACCATCACGGAGCGGGGGATGAACCGCATGAGCCTCGCTATCCCGGCCAGGCCGAGGATGACCTGGAAGATGCCCCCGAGGATGACCGCGGCGATGAAGTAGTCCACCCCGTGACTGGCGACCAGGGGCGCGATCACGAGAGCGACCGCGCCGGTCGCAGCGGAGATCATGGCCGGGCGGCCGCCCAGGAAGGCGATGGAGACCGCCATCGTGAACGAGGCGAACAGGCCCAGGCGCGGATCGACGCCCGCGATGATCGAGAACGCGATCGCCTCGGGAATCAGGGCGAGCGCGACGACGAGCCCGGCGAGGACCTCGGTCTTCAGCAGGCGGGGGTTGCGCAGCGTGCGGGCGACGGACTGGCGTTCGACGGGGGTGGGCGCCCGGAGGGTCGCGGGAGGTACGGCTGCAGACATGGTGGGGTTCCTTCGTGCAGTGGGGGTGCAGGAGACGACGGGGTGGGGGCCCATGGGGACGGACTCGCACGTACGCCGTCGTACCTCGGATCCGCGCAGGAGCGCGGCGATCGTACACTTCGGGACGCTCCGGGAGTCGCCTCAGTCTATGTCGTCACGCAGGGATCGCCGGGGCCGGCAGATCGCCGGACATCGACGACACCGCGATACACCGGGATCAGCGGTGTCCGTCCGGGTCAGAAGGATTCGACGATCGTCCGGGCGGTCCGGAGGGCCTGGTCGTCGCCGGCGATGCTCGACGCGCGGTCGACGATCTCCCGGGCCAGGGCGGTGACCTTGCGGTTGGTGTCCTGGCTGCGCTGGCTGATGAGGTGGAAGGCCTGGTCGGCGGTGACACCGGTCTGCCCGATGAGGATGCCCTTGGCCTGCTCGATCACACCGCGTCCCAGCACCGACGCCGCCACGGCCTCGTTGGCGAGCCGGTGGGAGTCCACACGGACGGAACTGGTCACGTCGATCATGATCCCCCACACACCGATCACGGCGTCCTCGTGCTGGATCTGGTCTCCCACGATCAGCACCTGACGCTGGGCTCCGCGCGCGTCGCGCAGGGTGAGGTAGGTGGACCGGGGGCCGCTGATCAGCTGGGCCTCCGCCCAGTATGCGGCAGCCTGCTCGCGCAGCTCGGGCAGGAAGTGGCTCATGCCGAGTTCGAGGGTAGGAACCACTTCGCCCGGCTCGTAGCCGTGGATGGCGAACATCTCGTCGGACCAGTGGAAGGCGTCGGTGTCGAAGTAGTACTGGAACGTGCCGGTGGGCGAGTGCTCGAAGAGCTCGACCGGCGGGACGAACCGTCGGTCCGTGGGGGAATCTTCCTCGGGGGGTGTATGCATCTGCGGCGGCACCCATTCGTAGCGTGCTGGGACGGCGCTGGCTTCTTAACACCGTTCAGCTGGAAAGAATAGCAAGAAGGCCCCACAGATTCCGCTTGCGCCCGGTCGCCCGCCGCCTGGGGTCCTACTCGTGGACCGGCTCGCCCGTCACGCGGTGGTCCGCGTGGTTCATGCCCTCGAGGACGAGCCGGGCCAGGTGCCCGTCGATGATGCTGTACACCACGTTGCGGGCCTCCTTGCGCGTGGACACCAGGCCCGAGAGCCGGAGCTTGGCCAGGTGCTGGCTGACGGCGGTGCGGTTCGCGCCCGTCGCCCCGACCAGGGTGCCGACGTCGGCCGGTCCGCGCGTGAGCAGCCAGAGGAGATGGAGCCGGGTGGGATCGGCGAGCATGCGGAAGGTCGCCGCGCCCGCCTCGAGGCGGCGTGCGTCCGGCTCCTCCGGATGGACCAGGCTCGGCGCAGCGCCTGCTGACCGGGCCGCAGGCGCGACCGCTCCCTACGGGGAAGCGCCGCCCCGGTTGGTGTGCCGCTCGTCGATGTCCGCCACCTCCCCTCGTGTCCCTGCCGCCCGTCGTGCTCCTACGCTACCGGTCACCCCCGGGGCCTCTGCTGGCTCCCGGTGCCGCCGTCGTTGCCGCGGGCGCCGTGCTGTCCCGGGCAGGCCACACGGCGAGCGCGGTGAGGAAGCCGGCCAGTGCGACGACGCCCAGGACCAGGGCGGCTGCGGTTTGGCCGGCTGCGGCACCCACCCATCCCGCCACGGGGTAGGCGAGGAGGAAGCAGGCGTGGGAGAGGGAGAACTGGGCGGTGAAGAGGTAGCTGCGGGTGTCGTCGGAGGCGACCCGCCGCAGGAGGCGTGAGGACGGGGTACTGACCATGGAGGTCCCGATGCCGAGGAGGACCCAGAGGCCGAGGAGCAGTGTCCAGGAGTCGGCGGTCTCCGCGATGCGCGCTGCCCCGAACAGGCCCAGGGGCAGGATGCTGCCGCCGACGAGCATGAACGTACGGTCCGGGGTCCGCTCGAGGACCCGGGGCGCGACGACGGCGACGAGCATGGAACCCGCCCCGTAGCAGGCCAGGGCGAGCGCGACATCCGTGTTCGATCCCGGGAAGAGATCCCGGGCGAAGACCACCGTGTTGACCAGGACGAGTGCTGTGGCGCTCGCCACGACGAGGTCCAGCGCCATCAACCCGCGCAGCGACGGTTCCCGCAGGAAGACACGGGTGCCAAGGGTGGTGCGCTGCAGCAGGGACCCCTGGTGCTGCGAGGGGGGAATCACCGGCAGCCTCGTGGTGAGGACCATCGCCGCCGAGACGAGGAACCCCGCCATCGTCCCCACGAACAGGTTCTGGTAGGACATCACGCCCAGCAGGGATGCTGCCAGCAGCGGGCTGGCGAGGGATTCGAGGTCGTACGCGACCCGGGACAATGACAGTGCCTTCGTGTAGTCCCGCTCCTCCTTCAGGACCACGGGGATCAGCGCCTGGAACGCCGGCGTGAACGTCGCTGACGCCGACTGCAGGATGAACACCAGCACGTAGATCTGCCACACCTGGTCGATGAACGGGAGACTCAGGGCGATCGCTGCGCGCACCAGGTCCGCGCCCACGAGGACGCCCTTGCGCGGCAGCCGCTCGACCAGCGCAGCCATCAGCGGGGCCACGAACACGTAGGCGACCATCTTGATGGTTAGGGCGGTGCCCAGGACCGCGCCTGCCTGCCCGCCGGCCAGGTCGAAGGCCAGCAGGCCCAGGGCCACCGTCAGCAGGCCGGTCCCGAGCAGGGCGACGACCTGCGCGGTGAAGAGGGAACGGTACGCCGGGTGGCGCAGGACAGAGAGCATGACGGGCCCGTCGTGTGCAGGAGCAGGTCGCACCAGCATAAGTGCGTGATTACGCACGTATGAACCCGGATGCTGGGCCCGCCCCGCGAGGCTGTGGGGGCTAGGCGTTGGCCGCCAGCAGGGACTCCTCGAGCGCCACCCACGCGAGCATGGCGCACTTCACCCGGGCCGGGAACCGCGAGACGCCGGAGAACGCGGCTGCGTCCCCGAGCACCTCCTCGTCCGCCTCGATCCGGCCACGCGACCGCAGGACCTCGCGGAACGCATCGATGAGCGAGAGGACCTCGTCCCGCGGCAGCCCCTGCACCAGGTCTGTGAGCACGGACGCAGACGCCATGGAGATGGCGCAGCCGGCACCGTCCCAGGTCACGGAAGTGACGCTGCCCTCGGCCACCCCCGCCCGCAGGGTGATCTCGTCACCGCAGACGGGGTTGAGCTGGTGGGACTCACCCGCCCTGCCCGCACCAAGGTACTCCTGCAGGGGCGAGCCGTGCCGGGCCTTCGCGTGGTCGAGGATGATCTGCTGGTACAGCTGTTCGAGGCCGGTGCTCATCTACTTCGCTCCGAAGAAAGGGCGGACCTCGGCGGCCGCGTCGAGGAACGCGTCCACCTCGTCCGTGGTGGTGTACAGGTAGGTGCTGGCGCGCGTGGTGGCGGTCAGGCCCAGGCGCCGATGGAGCGGCTGCGCGCAGTGGTGGCCCACACGCACGGCGATGCCGCGGTCGTCGAGGAACTGCCCCACGTCATGGGCGTGCACGCCGTCGACGTCGAACGCGGCGAGGCCGATCCGTGGCATGCCCGCGCGCGGCCCGAGGACGCGGATGCCGTCGATCGCTTCCAGGCCCTCGACGAGTCGTGCCCCGAGAGCCGTCTCCCACGCCTCGATGCGTCCCATGCCCGTCTCGGAGAGGTAGTTCGCCGCGGCGCCGAGGGCCACGGCCTGGGAGATGCGCTGCGTCCCCGCCTCGAAGCGGTTCGGGGACGGCAGGTACTCGGCGCGCTCCATGGTCACGGTGGTGATCATGGAGCCCCCGGTGAGGAAGGGCGGCATGGCGTTCAGCAGCTCCGCCCTCCCGTACAGGGCGCCGATCCCGGTGGGGCCGAGCATCTTGTGACCGGAGAACACCAGGAAGTCGACGTCGAGGGCCTTCACGTCCACCGGGATGTGCGGTACGGACTGGCATGCGTCGAGCAGGGTGAGCGCGCCGACGGACCGCGCGAGCCGCACGAGCTCGTCCACCGGGTTGATGGTGCCGAGCACGTTGGAGGCATGCGAGAACGCCACGAGCCGGGTGGCCGGCGTAATCACGCCTGCCGCGTCCTCGAGCCGCAGGGCACCGTCGTCGTCCACGGGCAGGAAGCGCAGCTCGGCGCCGGTGCGGGCGGCGAGTTCCTGCCAGGGGATGAGGTTCGCGTGGTGTTCCATCTCGGTGACCACGATGTTCTCGCCGGGTCCGACGGCGAAGCGGCGCGCCGCCTCTCCCCCGCGGCCGGCGGCCGCGTTGGACATCGCGTAGGCCACGAGGTTGATGCCCTCGGTGGCGTTGGAGGTCCAGACGAGCTCGCTGGTGCGGGCGCCGATGAAGCGGGCGACGGCGGTGCGTGCGTCCTCGTAGGCGTCGGTGGCCTCGACTGCGAGCGTGTGCGCACCGCGGTGCACGGCGGCGTTGCGCTGCTCGTAGAACTCCTGCTCCGCCTCCATCACGCTCACGGGGTTCTGGGAGGTGGCGCCGGAGTCGAGGTAGATCAGCGGCTTGCCGTTGATCTCGGTGCCGAGGATCGGGAAGTCGTTGCGGATGCGGTGCACCTCGGCGTCGGTGAGCCCGGCGTCGGACGGGGTGAGCGTGACGGGCGTTTCGACGACGGGCACGGGTACTCCTCGGATGGGTCAGCAGGCCTCGCGAAAATTACGCAAGGATTCTCTGATCTAATCCTGCCACCGCGGGCGATTCACGGCATCCAAGTGCTACCTAAGGTCGGAGGTCCCGGTGTGTCTGGCTCCCGGACGTGCCGGCCGCCCCCAGGAGTGCATCGACGATCCCGCTCCGGTACTTCTCCGGGGCATGGCGCTCCTGGGCGCGCGACCGGTCCTCGACGGCGAGACGCCGCCAGTGGGACCAGTCGTCGGCGATGGTCTCCACGGCCGACGCGAGCCGGCCCACGTCATCCGGTGGGACGAAGTGGACACTGCCGTAGCCGTCGCCGGCCTCGAGCAGGCCGGGCATCGAGGAGACCACGGCGGGACGGGCCGCCAGCATGGACTCGACGACCGTGTTGCCGAACGATTCGTCGAGCCGCGCGGGAACGAGGACGATGTCGGCGTCGTCGATGGTCTCCCAGATGTCCTCCCGAAAGCCCAGCATCCGGACCGCATCCTCCAAGCCTCTCCCCGCGATGCCCTCCGCGAGGCCCCGTGCATAGTCCTCGTTGCCGGTGAACACAGCTCCGACGATGTCCAGGCGGACCGCACGTCCTCGGCGCCCGAGTTCCGCGACGGCGTCGATCGCGACGTCGACACCCTTCCGATGGGAGATCCGCCCGAAGTAGACGAGTCTCACGGGACCGTCGAGGGTCCTGCGGGGCTCGCTGACGGACACGGGTCCCACCACCCCGTTGTAGACGAGCTTCGCCCTCGAGGCCCTGCCGGGCAGGGACTGGCCCAGGACCCGGAGGGTGTACCGGCTGTTGGCGATCACGTCCGAGGAGAGGAGAAGCGGCAGGGCCATGAGGAAGCGGATGACGGGGTGCACGTGACCCTCGGCCTCGTGGACGTGGACCAGGACCCGGCATCGCCCCAGGCGCGCGATGACGGGCCACCACGGGAGGCTCACCGTGTTCACGTAGACGATGTCCGGCCGATGGCGGGCGATGAAGGCCGTGATCGTGACGATCGACTGCGCACTCTGGACGAGCAGCGACAGCGCACCCCTCGGTGAGAGGAGTTTCTTGCGCAGGACCAGGGTCCCGACCACCCGCGGCTCCGCTCCCCGGGCCCGGACGTGCGCCACCAGTGCCCCGTCGGCGGGGAGCACCACGACCACCTCGGCGCCGGCGGAGACCAGCCCTTCGAGCGTCTCGAGCATCATGCGGTCCGAGCCGTAGAGGTCGGCCGACGGGTGCGCGATGACGATCTTCTGTCCAGCCAAGTCCATGAGAACCCCCGAGTCGCCGCTGGGATGAAGGATCCGGGATCGTCCGGCGCAGGCCCTTCCGATCCGTGGTCCACATCCTAGGCCGCTCCGGTGTGGCGGCGAAGGGCCTCCCGGTGGGGGCGACGATCAGCGTCCGGTCGCCATTCCCTCGATCCCCGCCTGCGGCTAAGCTGTCGAGTGGCGGTGCTCACATCGACCGATTCCGGTTCGATGGCTCCGTGTCGGATGCCAAGAGGGATGCCATGATCGAGCAGAACCGGCGAGTCCGAGGTCGGCAGCTGAGCTACCGTGCTGTCCTCCTCGGCACGGTCGTGCTGCTGTCGGCCTTCGTCCTTCCGCCCTCCCAGAACCAGGCGGACACCGGCGCGGCCGTTGCCGGCGGGGCCGCTGACACCATCCGCTCGTCGGACGGGCGTGTGGCGGGATCGGACACCCTCCTCCCCGAGTCGCTGCGCGCCGATCAGGAGCCGGCATCGGAGGTGGCCACCCGGGCGATGTCGCCTGACGAGCGCACCGGGACGGGCGCCGCCCCCATCGGGACGACGGCATACGCGATACCCGAGGATGCGCTCTTCGTGGCCCGGACCGGCAGCGACACCGCCCGCGGGAGCGAAGATGCCCCCCTGAGGACCATCAGGGCAGCGATCCGCGAAGCCGTCAGCGGGCAGACCATCGTGGTCAGGGAGGGTTCCTACCACGAGGTGGTGAAGATCCCGACGACGAAGCAGATCATTCTCCAGTCCTATCCGGACGAGGAGGTCTGGCTGGACGGGAGCGTGCCGGTCAGCGGGTTCACGGCGGAGGGGCGTGCCTTCGTCACCGAGGGGTGGACCGCCGAGTTCGACGCCAGCCCGACGTATTCGCGGGGCAGCGCGGACGGCACGACGCCGGGGTGGACGTTCGTTGACCCGGAGCGTCCGATGGCCGCCCATCCCGACCAGGTGTGGGTCAACGGTGCTGCGCAGCGACAGGTCGGTTCGCTCGACGAGGTGACCCCGGGCTCCTTCTTCGTCGATTATCGCAGCGACCGGCTGTACCTGGGGTCGGACCCGTCCGGGAAGCAGGTCCGGGCCAGTGCGCTGGGCAAGGCGGTATCGATCCAGTCCGCGGGGTCCGCCCTCAAGGGGATCGGGGTGCGCAAATTCGCTCCGTCCGTGCCCAATATGGGCGCGGTGACCGTGGAGAGCAATGACATCACGGTCGAGAACGTCGTCATCGAGGAGACCTCCGTGACCGGGCTCGCGGTATCCGGTCCGGACGCCCGACTGAAGGGCGTCACCCTGACCCAGAACGGCATGCTGGGTGCATCCGCCACCTACGCCGACGGCCTGTCCGCGATCGATCTCAAGGTGGTGGACAACAACACCGAGGGGTTCAACCACTCCCCCGCGGCCGGAGGTTTCAAGATAGGCCGCACCCGGACCGTGCACGTCCAGGACAGCCTCTTCAAGGCGAACGACGGCACCGGTCTCTGGTTCGACGAATCGGTGCAGGATCTGACCGCGTCGGGCAACGACGTCATCGGCAACAGCGGCCATGGGATCTCGGTGGAGATCTCCGCCCAGGCCGTCGTCGCGAACAACGTCGTCGCCGAGAACGAGGGCCACGGCGTGAAGATCAACAACACGAGTGACGTCCAGGTCTGGAACAACTCGTTCATCGGCAACGGGCGACCGATCAACATCGTCCAGGACTCCCGGCGTGCGGCGGACTACGAGACGCCGGGACGCGACCCGAGGCGGCTGTTCCCCGACCCGTCGATGACGTGGATCAATGGGCCGATCACCCTGCGCAACAACGTGGTCGCGGGCACGAGGGGGAACTGCCTCCTGTGCGTCGAGGACTACGGGCAGGAGCTGTCGGCCGAGGACATGGAGGTGACGACGGCGGGGAACGTGTTCCACCGTGCCTCCGGCTCCGACCCCGCCTGGCTCGTGATCTGGTCACGAGGAGCGGGGGATCCCGCCGTCTACACGACGCTCGGGAGCTTCAGGAACGAGACCGGACAGGCGAAGCACGACATCGAACTCACGAATGTCGAGATCGCGGATCCGGTGACCTTCCGCCTGAGCAACACGGTGCAGTCGGCCATCGTCGCCCAACCACTGCCCGGTCAGATCGCCGCGTTGCTGCGCGTCCCCTCGGGAACCCAGCTCGTGGGACCGGTCAGCGATCGGGACCGCTGACCCGCTGGCCCCGGTCGCGGCAGCGCGTCGATCCGATTCCGCCCGTGCCGCGCGGGGAGGAACGCCGACGCGAGGGCGAAGAAGACCAGGAACGTGACACTGGAGTCCAGGAGCCCCGTCTCGAGGAACGACCTGATCAGGAGGAAGACGAGGACTGCGACCGGCAGCACATTCCCGAGCCCTGCCCGCACGTTGACCGCCAGGACCGTCACGACGACGGCGGCGAGGATCGCCGTTCCCACCAGGCCCGTCTGGGCGAGGGCGGAGACCCAGCTGGAGTCCAGGACCTGCTCGTTCCAGTACTGCCCCTGCACGTGCACGGTCTTCACCGACAGCCCTGCTCCGACCCACTTCTGCAGGGATTCGAAAGGGGTCTGCAGCACGACCTGCCAGGCGATGGTCCGTGAGTTCAGGGTGAGGTCGTAGCGGCTGTCCTCCCTGGTGAGGATGGATGTGAAGAAGGTGGTGTGGACGGCGACCACGAGGAGCACGGGCACGGCCACGATCATGACCACGGCGATGGACCGCTGGATCGTGCGGACACCGACGATGAGGATGATGATCGCGACGGTCATGCCGAGCAGGGCGGTGCGGGACTGGGTCGCCACGCAGGCGAGCGTGTAGAAGCAGGCGCCGATGATCGCGCCGATCGTCGCGTGCCCCGAGATCACGCGGTGGATCCCTGCGAGTGCGGGGATGGCACAGAGGACCACCAGTCCGTTGGGGCTGATCGGGATGATCGTCCCCTCCAGCCGGCCGCCCCCTCCGAGCGTGCTGATACCGGAGACGGCGAGGACCGCACCGACGGTTCCCGTGGCGATCACCAGCTGCTTGAGGATCTCCCCCCGCGGGAAGACCGACACGAGCAGGACGACCGTCACCATGAGCAGGACGATCCGCACCGCGAGAACCGCCGAAGCGGCGGTGCTTCCGGACTGGACAGCACCGAGCAGGGAGATCGCCAGCACGGCGAGCACTGCCAGCACCGGCCCGCCGGCGACCGGGAAAGCGGTGGCAGCCGCCCGTCTGACGAGGAGCGCCATTCCGAGGGCGACTCCCTGGAGCGCGCCCTTGGCGATGACGATGCCGTCGAAGTCGCCCTCGAAGTAGACGCCCTTCCGCCATGCGGTGACACTGACGATCAGGATGATCCAGATGGCGACGGCGACCGCCGTGCGGAGTCTGGCCTCACCCACGGCCGGGGGTCCCGGGCTTCACGCGGGTGCGTCCTGTGCCGCCCTTCGACCGACGCGGCCCCCGGAGGAGCACCACACCCAGTGGCTCCACACCGACCGCCTGGAGTTCCCGGAAGGCGCGCTCCAGCTTCGTGACCGGCGTGCCGTAGGACACGAGCACCAGTACGACGTCGGACACCGGTGCCGCCGTCGACGTCGTCAGCGGGTGCGAATCGGACGAGGTCCTGACGAGCGTGACGTCGAAGTCGTCGCTCAGCTCCTTCAGGATGCTGGCCCCCTGACGCGCCGCCTGGGCCCGGGTGATCCTGTCGGCCGACGAGCCGATGGGGATCCGGTACGTCGCATGATCCTCGGTGACCGAAGCGACGACGTTGAACGAGGCCTCGCCCAGCAGCACGTCGGAGAACCCGAGTTCTGCGGCGTTCTCGGAGCCCGCCCCCTCGGGCCGGACGTGCCGTTGGGTCGAATCGATGATGCACGTGCGGGCACCGGAATCACCAATGAAGCCGGCGAACCGGTAGCCGAACGAGGCCTGGGCGGTGTTGTGCTGCCCGACGGCCACCAGCAGCAGGAGTTTGGGCAGTTGTCCATCACCCTTGAGCAGGAGCGCGGTCAGCAGGCCGCGGTACGGGATCTCGGCCTCCGACGACATCGCCATCGAGGGGCTGGCGCCGCTGACGATCGATCCGATGATCCGGGTGTCCAGCGAACGGGGCAGGTCCGCGTTGCCCCGGATCCTCCGGCTCGCGCCTCCCACCATGAGGGCGGCGATGAGTCCCAGGGCGAGTCCGGCCAGCAGCCCTATCGCCACGTTCAGGACACCGTTCGGGGCTGCCGGGGAGGCAGGGGCCACCGCGGGCACCGTGACGAAGGCTTCCACGGCCGCGTTCCGCGCGGTGTCGCCGCCCTCCAGCTGGCGTATGACGTCGCGGAGGTTCGAAGCGACGGAGTTGGCCAGCACCGCTGCCTCTTCCGCGGTTCCGGCGCTGCCCGTGACACTCACGTAGACGGTCTCCGCCGGGTTGGTCGCGGAGACCCGCTCCCGCAGCTCGGACAGGCTCTCGGACGAGTCCAGTTCCTGCAGCACCGGGGTGAGGACCTGGGGGCTGTAGACGAGGTCCGGGTACGACTTCACGCGCTGCAGGACGAACTGTGAATTCTCGAAGCTGGAGCTGGCCTCCGAGTCGGCCCTGATGAAGAGGGTGGCCTGGGCGTCGAACCTCGGAGTGGCGAGAGCCGTGGCTGCGAGGGCAGCGATCACGCCGCAGAGAGTCGCGACGAGGATCAGCATCCATCGGCGCCGGAAGATGCGTGCGTACTCGCTCAGTTCCACGACCTCACCTCCCGGTACCACTTGGGCAGGGCCAGTGCCAGGAAGGCCACGTTGGCGAGCATGAGGAGGCTGTAGGCACCCACGAAGACGGGAGGGACGAGGAGGAGCACGAACAGGACGCACAATAGGCCGAAGTCCGTCGGGAGGACGGCGAGCGAGTACGCGAGCGAGGACGAACGCTGGACGGCCGCAGGCGCGCTGTCCGCGGAGCGGTGCGCCCTTCGCAGGTGGTCGATCAGGAGCAGGGAGAAGAAGTGGACCGTCCCGAAGACCTGGAACAGGAGGGGGACGATCAGCCAGGCGGTCGCAAGGTCGAAGTAGCGCCACCAGCACACAAGGACGCACAGGTGGACGCTCCCCTCCTTGAAGGCGTCCACGGTGTGGTCCAACCATTCCCCGGCCTTGGTCCCCTTCCCGGTCAGTCGTGCGAGCTGACCGTCCGCGGAGTCGAGCGCGTACCCCAGTGCCAGCAGGGCCGCCACGAGGAGACCGGTGCCGGTCGCCGGATCCGTCAGGACCAGGAACGCCAGCCCGGAGAGCGTGGCGAGGGCACTGACGATCGTCACCTGATTCGGTGTGAGACCACGGGTATAGGCGGCTGCGGCAAGAATCCTGCCCAGCCTCCGGTTCACGTATCGGGAATAGGCGGGGGCTCCTTTCGATGTCTTCTGTGCACCGGCGAGAGAATCCAGTGCTTCACGGAATTGTGATTGCGCCCCAATTCGCATTGTCATGACTGCCTTTCGCATTGTGCGGACCCGGGAAGGCCCGTTGGATCGTCGTGGCACCTCGTTCCTAGGCCGTCACGGCGCCTCCCCTGTCGACTGTTCCCTCGGATTCAGGCACGGGTCTCGGACCGCCTCTCGGTGAAGCGGTGGACGGGTTGCCGTGGCACCCGGTGCTTCGGTTGCGAGAGGACCGCCAGGCGAAGGAAGACGGCGCCCGCCAGGGAGCCGAGCGCCGCGCACAGGGGGGCGAGGACGAAGGACCCCGACAGCGCGACGACCCCCGCGGCGAGGGCCAGGGACAGCACGCTCTCGCTCAGGCGGACGCCGAACACCGTCGCCGCCCTCCCCCGGACGGCCGCGAGCGATCCGTAGGGGATGCTGGCTCCGACACCCAGGGAGAGACACAGCCAGCCGGCCACGGCCGCGGCATCCGGCATCCGCCCGGTGAGCAGGGGCCCGGCCACGGGCAGGAGCAGAAGCGCGCCGATCGAGCCGAGAACGGTGAGGACGGCGAGGGCGATCACCGCCCGGTCCGCACGGTGCACGAGCTCCTGCAGCGGACGGTCCGAGTCCCGTGCGTAGGACGCGAAGAGGAACGACGAGAAGCCTCCGACGAGGAGCAGCGCCGGTGCGGCATACACCCGCGCAACCTCCAGTTCTCCTGCGGCGGCAAGACCGATGAACACGATGACGGCGATGCGGATGCCTGCCAGCACCGCGGGCCTCAGCCCCTGCTGAGCCGCACGCCAGATGCCGAAAGCCGCCACCTGGCGCAGGGCCGACCGTCCCATCGGGACGAGGTACCGCTCGGCGCGTGGGATCAGGAGCACCCCGGCGAGCGTTCCGGTGCTCTGTCCGACGAGGATCGCCAGGATGAAGTCCACGAGGTGCAACCCGCTGCCGGCGGCAGCCAGGAGCACGAGGCCCGTCCCGAGGATCATCGCCAGATCAACGAGGATGACCCGTCCGAATCTGAGCTCGATCATCAGCAGCCGCCGCACGATCTCCTCGCTGACGAAGGCGAATCCTGCCAGCCCCAGGACCAGTGACTGCGCGGGGTCGGTGAACCCTGAGAGATGGCCGCCCACCGCCAGGAGCACGGCGACGGACCCGGCCAGGAGCAGGAACCAGACTTCCAGCGCTCCCCTCACGGGGCGCGCCCCTCGATCCAGGACGGTCAGGCTGTCCCCGACGAAACCGCTGATCACGCCGGACCCCAGCACGAAGAAGCCGTACAGCAGGCCGAGGCGCCCGAGGCCGGCCAGATCCATGGTCCTGCTCGCGACGAGGATGAGCAGCAGGCTGCCGACGGCCTGCGAGCAGGGGGCGACAGCCGCCAACGCGGCCGGCAGGACCCGCTCGACGGTGCGCCTCATCGGATCCCTCCCGCCGCGCGGGAAGGATCAGGACGGAACGCTCTCCTGCACGCCGGGAAGCGGGCGGTCAGGAGAGGGATGGGTGCCACCACGATCGATGCATCGCCGGCGGCGTGGGACATGGTCCGGTGCCGGCCGTAGGCGACGAATCGGTTTTCCATGTGAGACCAATCTTCTGGAGCGTCCTTGCCTGGACGAACAGGTTGGAGCGATCGTAGAAGTCGGCAGGGGGTGGCACACGAGTAGTGACTACCCGAAATTCGGCCCATTTGGCGGCGGACCACTTGGACGGCATGGCGGAGGCGATGCCGGCCGGCCCTAGAAGGCGGTCCGGGTGAGCGGGAAGGCCCCGGAGCGACGCCCGCGGGCGCTGCGGCGGCCGGCGAGCTCGCGGCACAGCAGTTCGTAACCCTCGGCCACCCGGTCCCAGTCGTAGGCCAGGGCATCCGCCTGGGACTTCTTCCCGCGGAGCTTCGTGTCCGAGGCCGAGGCTTCCGCAGCCTGTACGAGGGCGGGGATGTCGGCCGGGGTGCTGAAGTATTCGCCGTTCGCTCCGAGGACCTCCCGGTTGAAGTTCACGTCGAACGCGTTGATGGCGGTCCCTGCACCCATGGCGCGCAGCAGCGACGGATTCGTGCCGCCTACGGAGTGCCCGTGCCAGTAGATCCGGGCATTGGTGTACAGCTGGTCGAGGAGCTCCTGGTCCCAGACCCCGCCGACGAAGCGGACCCGGGCGTCTCCCAGCGAGGTGACATGCCGCGTGTACTCGTCGGAATAGGGGGCCGAGCCCACCACGATCAGGGGCAGCGTCGCCGTGCTACGGACGTAGCCTTCCACGACGACGTGGACGTGGTTCTCGGGCTCGAACCGCGCGACCACGAGGTGGTACCCGTCCGGTGCGAGGTCCAGTTCGGCCAGCCGGTCCGACGCTCCCGATTCGAGGATCGGGGCGCCGTAGGCGAGATAGGTGCTCTCGACGCCGAACTCCCGGCGGTAGTAGTCCTGGATGCCCGCAGCATCGGCGATCAGCGCATCGGACCAGCGGACCGCCAGGGACTCGGCCGCGCGGTAGTACCGCTTGCCGAGGGTCCCCCACTTCGCGCGCTTCCACTCGAGGCCGTCCACATGGGTGGCGACCGGGATTCCCGCCGCGCGGAGGACCCGCAGCCAGGGTGCGTTCGCGGCGTTGAAGACGATGGCGACATCGGAACGCTTCAGCAGGAGGTGTCCCGCCGAGAGTCCGGTATGGCTGAGTGTCTCGAGCGACCGCTTCTTCAGCGCGGGCAGGTGGACGAGCGTCATGCCCCGATAGGTGGTCTCCGACCGGTCCGTCTGCTCCGTCGTCCTGCAGTACACGACGACCTCGTGCCCGCGGGCTGCGAGGCGTCGTCCCACCTCCTCCACGCAGGTCTCGAATCCGCCGTACCGGGCGGGCACACCGCGCGTTCCGACGAGTGCTATGCGGAGGGGTTCCGAGCGGGACGGCAGCAGATACATGGGTGGACTCCCAGCAGGTGGGTGCATGCTCCCTGCGGGAGGCGGGTGCACGGGATGACGGGCTAGAACACGGCTTTGGTGACCGCAGGAGCATCGAGGAGCTCGAGGGTCCGTCGGAGGAAGGTACTCGAGGTGTGGACGGTGTACGGGAAGTAGACGACCTCGACGCCCACCCGTGCGAAGGTCTCCTCGAGAGCGAGCCCCTGGGGGGTGCCCTTCCAGTCGTCGCCCTTGAAGAAGACGTCGAAGTGGAGCTGCTCCCACATCTCGAGCTTGGTCGTGGTCTCGGTGACCGCCCGGTCGACGAAGCGGACGCTCTCGACGATCTCGAGCCGCTCGATCAGGGGTATCACCGGCCTCCTCCCCTTGTTCCGCTCGAGCAGCTCGTCGGAGACGACTCCCGCGATGAGGAAGTCGCACTGGGTCTTGGCGTGGCGGAGGAGGTTGAGGTGCCCTACGTGGAACAGGTCGAAGGCCCCTGCCGCGTAACCGGTTCGTCTTCCCATGGGATTCTCCTGATTGCTGGTGCCTGCCGCGGACGGGGCCACGGGCGAAGGGTGTCGGTTCCTACGGGCTCAATAGGCACCGACCGGTTTCAGCACGACCTTGAACGTGCGCCACAGGATGATGAGATCGCCCATGACCGACCAGTTCTCCACGTACCAGAGATCCAGGCGAACGCTCTCGTCCCAGTCGAGGTCCGATCGTCCGCTGACCTGCCACAGACCCGTGAGGCCCGGCTTGATCAGGAGACGGCGGTGGGTGTGCTGCTCGTACCCCGACACCTCGCTGAGCAGGGGTGGCCTGGGGCCCACGAGGGACATGTCCCCCCGGAGCACGTTCCAGATCTGCGGGAGCTCATCGAGCGAGTACTTCCTGATGAAGCGGCCCACGCGGGTGACACGGGGGTCCTCCCGCATCTTGAACAGCACCCCGTTGCCCTGGTTCTGCTCCCGGAGGAGGACCAATTCGTCCTCGGCGGTCGTCACCATCGAGCGGAACTTGTACATCGTGAACGCCGCGGACGCCTTGCCCGCGCGCTCCTGCCGGAAGAGCACCGGCCCGGGACTGTCCCGGTGGATGGCGATCGCCAGGACCAGGAACAGCGGAGCCAGGATCAGCAGGGCGGTCGCGGAGACGAAAACGTCCATGACGCGCTTGAGGATGTGACGGCCACCGGTGAAGTGCGGCATCTCGACGTGCATGAGGGGCAGCCCGTCGACCGGGCGGGTCCGGATGCGCGGGCCGGCCACATTGGTGAGCGCCGATGCGAGGACGAGTTCCGTGTTCGAGTTCTCCAGGCGCCATCCCAGCTCCCTGACGTACGAGCTGCCCTTGCGCAGATGCCCCGCGACCACCACCGCATCGGCCCCGGTATGCGCGACGAAGGCTTCGATCTTGCGGAGACCGCTGACCACCGGCACGAGGCGGTTCCCGGCGTGCAGGGCCGTGGGGGTCGACTTCCCCTCGTAGACCGCGCCGACCACGACGTACGCGGCGCCGGCCCTCTTCGCCAGTTGCGACGCCACATAGCGGACGTCCGCGGGTTGGCCCACCACCACCACCTTCGACAGGTAGTGGCCCAGGCGGCTCTGCTGCACCAGCCACTGGCGCCACAGCCAGCGGTTGGCAAGAAGCAGGAGCGTGCCGGCCACCAGCGAAAGGACGAGCAGGCGCCGGAACTGCCCGAGATCGAGCATGACGATGATGATGGCAGCGGCCGCGAAGGTGGCGAGACTGGCTCGGACGACCTCCTTGTATTCGCCCGCACCGGTCCCCACGACACGCGCGTCCCGTGTGCGGAAGAGCGCCATCATCACCATCCAGATCACGGAGAGGACGCCGCCGAACCCGAGCACGCTCCCGACGCGCCCCGTATTCACGGAGGCTGTCAGCAGGTTGACGGTCAGCAGGAGCACTCCGAGGATGAGCACGCAGTCCGTGGCGAGGAGGGAGATCTGGTAGCGGCGACGCCATGCGGCGCCGGACAGCGACAGTTGCTGGGCGGTGGCGGAAGGCACCGCCGCCGTGAGGTAGCTCCCGATGGCAGCGGGCATCTGCGTCATCGGGCACCCCCGGCCCGGTCCTCGGTGCGCCGTGCCGACCCTCGGGGCGGGAGCGCCGTGGACGGAGCGGCTCCGATGATCCCGGTCCTGGCGGACAGGCCGGATGACGTGCTGTTCCCGGATTCTTCCTTGAATTCACGGGGAGGAGCACCATACGGCAATGCGTGGATGCCCCAGCCTGAGTGCCTCATATCGAGACCCGATTCTTGATACCGACTTCGCTTGTGAAGCTCTTCCGCGAAGCCTACGGATCGGTAAATATGCGCACACGAGTAGCACCTACGTGTTTGGTCTGCAGCGCCCCCACGTGGACTACTGCCGCACTACTTGTGGTGATCACGGAGGGGTCGGCACGCCTACCCGCGTCCGGTGTCAGGCTTCCCTGAGGTCCTCCCGGCGGCCGACACCGAGCTTCGCGAAGATCCTGTAGAGATGGCCCTCGACCGTCCTCACCGACACTTTGTTGGTGTCCGCGATCTGGCGGTTCGTGTAGCCCTTCCTGACGAGAGCCACGATCCTCTGTTCGGTCGGCGTCAGGCGAGGGACGATCGCCACGGGCGAGGCACCGATCAGCGGAGCCGGCAGGGGCCCTTCACGCTGCTCACCCAGCATGACGAGGCGCCGCTGGATCGCGCGGGCCTGGCGGCTCGAGCTCTGCTCGCTCAGCAGTCGTCGGGCGAGCGACAGGCCCACGAACTCGAGGGCCTGGTCCCCGTGCTCACCGGCCTCGGTCGCGGCGGCGACCATGGCATCCGCATCCCTGGCACGTGCCGCCGTGGCGAAGTCGAGCAGAGTCCTGGCTCCCGCACCCTGGTGGCCCTGCAGCACCCTGACGAGGGGATCGATGGCATCCTTGTCGCCGAGGAGCAGCGACAACCTGAGTGCCGTCCCCGCCCACTTCCCCAGGAGGTCCTTCTCCGCGGTCTCCGCGAGGGTGATCAGGTCCGCCCGCGGCCCGGGGTCGTCGACCAACAGCGCGGACGTGGCCGTGACGAAGATCCGTCCGCCGAGGCGTGTGGAGGACGAGCCGCGCTCAGCGCTCCGCTCGAACTCCTCGATCAGTGCACCGGCCTGCGGTGCGTCTCCCGCGAGCGCGGACGCGTAGGCCGCCATGGCCAGGAGAAGGATCGTCAGGTGCGCGATGTCGGACTCCTTCAATGCCTGGAGTGCGAGGAGGAACCGGTCGCGGGCCTCCCTGTTCCTACCCGCCTGCAGGGCGCTCGTGCCGTCCACCACGTCGCCCCACCCGGCGAAGTACACGGTGCTGCGTGGCTGGGCGCGCGAATACCCGTCGACGACGGTCTTCGCCAACGCTGCTTCGCCGGTTGCACTCAGCAGGACCACATGCCGTGCGACGGCGAACTCGCGGTGGCGCAGCAGCAGTGCGCCGTCGGCGTCGATGATCTCCAGCGCCTCGCGCGTGCACTGGACACCCTCGGCGGGGCGTCCCATGCTGCCGAGCAGCTCGCCGAGCAGGACCAGGGCCCCCACCCTGGTCTCGGCGGTACCTCGGGGGTCGGCGATGATGGCCCGCAGATCTCCCTCGACACCGCTGATGTGCCCCTCGTGGATCAGCAGGTAGCAGTCGAGGACACGGCAGCCGAGCTGGGCCGCGGAGACCTCCGCAGCGGTCACGGGCGCCCCCTCCCGCGCCTCCGCCTCCGTGATCGCGGAACGCCAGCGACGCACGGCGTCACGGAGGCTCGCGTAGGGGACGCCCGACTCCAGCCCGAGCTCGAGGGTCAGGAGGGTCGCGTCCTTCGCCACGTCGAGATCCGCGCAGTGGCGCATCGCTTCGTCCACGAGTTCGTGCGCGTGGGCGAGGTTCCCCCGGCGGGCCTCGACCCGCGCGATCTCCGTCAGCACGCGGCCGTGGAGTCCCGGCGCGGACACCGCGCGGGCTGCCCGCAGGGCCAGGTGGGTGTCCCGCATGCCGTTCGCGAGCGCGGCAGCCCGGAGCAGGGACCCGTCGTCCATCGGCGCGCCGACGTCGAGTCCCCAGGAGACGCTCCGCAGAAAGCCCTCGGTGGACTGCGGCTCGGGCGGGAGGGCGCCGAGGACCCGTCCCCGGATCTGCGTGCTGCGCGCGATCGGCACCCGGCTGCGCAGCACCTCGCCGTGGAGCGGGTGGCCGAGCGACACGGGCTGGTCCGGTCCTGCACCGATCACGACCAGGCGCGCGACCCGCAGGCGTTCGAGGGCTCCTGCGTCCACGCATCGGGACACGGCGTGGAGTGCGACCGGCTCCGCGAGAGCGATGAGGTCCAGGATCTCCAGCTCCTCCGCACTGCGCGCTGTGAGTTGCGCGAGCACGAGGTCGGCGAGATGGGGGTGCACCATTGGCTGATCCGTGGTCAGGCGCCAGACCCCGTGGAGCTGTTGCAGGTGCCCTTCGATCTTCCCCCTGCCGATGAGTGTCAGCAGGAGCTGGGGGTTCCCGCCGGTCACCCGGGCGAGGTAGTGGAGGGTTCCCGTGAGGACGGGGCCGCCCAGCACCTGCGAGCACAGGGTGCGGACGGCGTCGGGCTCGAGCGGCGGCAGGTCGAATCGTCTCAGGAGGCCGTCGGTGGTGAGGGTGAGGATGTCCTGCGGGGTGGTGGTGGGGTCCCGGAGGACGACGAGCAGCTTGACCCGCCGGGCGCTGATCAGCTGGGCGATGAGCGCGCCGGAGTCGTGGTCGAGTTCGTGGGCGTCGTCGATCACGATGAGCGGCGGGTGCTGCGCGCGGCCGGATGCTTTCGCGGGCAGGTGCTTCATGAGTGCGCGGAGGACGGCCACGGGTGATTCCGCGTCGGCCAGGGACAGCGTATGCAGGTAGGGCGCGAGCGCACCGAAGGGTACGTGTCGCAGGGAAGCCCCGCCGGTCATCCTCAGGACGGGAGCCGACCACTGGAGCTGCTGCACCACGGCGCGGGCCAGTGCGCTCTTCCCCACACCGGCCTCGCCCACGATCATCGCACCGAAGCCGGCGGTGTCATCGAGGGCGGCGGTGACCTCGCTGATCAGGACCGCCCTGCCGACCAGGTCCGTCGCTGACCCCGACGTGGCGCCTGCGTGCCTGTTCATGGCCGCCGCCCGAAGATGAGCGCGAGCTGCTTGCGGCTCGACAGGCCGAGCTTCGACATGATCTGGTGCACGTGGCCTTCCACCGTCCTCGGGGAGATGTGCTCCTCGCGGGCGATCTCCTTGTTCGGCACGCCCTGCGCCACCTTCCGCGCGATGGCCCGCTCACGCTCGCTCAACAGCTTCTGCCGTATGTGGCGGCGTGCCGGCGTCGAGGTCCGGCGCAGGACCTGCTCGGCGTGCACGCGGACGATGGGGTCGTCGGTGTCCGTGAGGTGCTGCATGCTGAGGGCGGCGACGTCCCCGGCCAGGGTGTGGTTCCCGGCGTCGGCTGCGCGGCGGGCTACCTCCTTCAGCGCTCCCGGGTCCTGTGCTGCCAGCGCGGCCGCGAAGTCCGCGCAGAGTCGGGCGAACGGTCCGCTCGAGGCTGCGGCCGCGGCGCCCAGCTGATGGGCGGCGTCGTGCCGTCCGAGCTGCACCGCCTGGCTGAGGAAGAAGAGCTCGACGCCGTGGTACCCCCTGCCGCCCAGCTCGAGGGCGTGCTCGATGAACACGTCGGCGATGACGTCGGGGGTGTCGAGCCACGCTTCGGCGAGGAGCGTGAAGTACCTGACCGCTTCCTGCAGGTGCCACGAGGAGCGGTGCCCCGTGAGGTCGATGGCGCGCAGGTGGTCGACGGCGGCGTCGGGGGCGTCCTCGAGGACCAGCGCGTAGGCCGCGGCCGCCTCGGCCAGGGGCAGCAGGCCATGCCTGTCCCTGGTCCGGAACTGGCTGATGGCGGGGAGAAGCTTCCCGAGCGCCTCGCTGCTCCGGCCCAGGTAGGCCAGCACCACACCTTCGGCGAACTCGGCTGATGATCCGCCGAACCGGATCCCGTCGGCTCCGCCGCCCTGGTCCTCGGTCAGGCGGAGGCACTCCGACCAGTGGCCGGCCAGGAACATCGCCCCGTAGGCGTGGGCCAGTGCACGCTCGCCGTCGGGGGTGCTGAAGGATGGGTCCGCCAGCACCGGGGTGATGGTGCGTCCCACCGCGACGGCTTCGAGCGGCGCGCCCAGGGTCGCCTCGACCACGCCGAGGATGCCCCTGACCCTGATCCTCGAGCGCTCGTCCTGCGGCGATGCCCCGAGTACCTCGAGGGCACGATCACGGGTCAGGCCGAGCTCGCCCTCGAAGACCTGCACCTCGAGCAGCGCGATCTCCGCGGCGGTCCGGAGCCCGATGGGGTCCGCACCGGCGGGCTCGGGCTGCAGGCGGGTCACGACGTCGTGGAGGAGTGCCTCCGCCTCGTGCTCCCTCCCCTGGGTCCGGACGACCATCCGTGCCGCCAGGAGGCGCACGCCCACCCACACTTCCAGCGGCAGCGCGTCGGACGCATCGCCCGTCAGCAGCGATCCGATCGTCTCCAGTGCCCGGGCCGGATCCCCGTCCATCCAGAGCCTGCGTGCCTGCTCGATCCGGGCGGCACCGGTCGCCGCCGCCGGGACGGCCTCGAGGAAGCGTTCCGCGGCTCCTTCCAGCCCGTGGTCGTTCGCGAGCTGCGCGAGGGTCACCAGCTGGGCCTGGTCCAGGTCGGCGCCCTGGTCGAGGGCCCAGGCCGCGAGGGCAGTCCTGGCCTCGACGGGCACCCCGGGCTCGTCCCTGAGCGCGCTGACCGTCCCCAGGGCCTCCCGGCCGCCGGCGGAGGGCAGCTGGGAGCGCACGGCGTCGGCGAACACCCCGTTCGCGAGCCGCAGGAGGGGCCCGTCCGCCGGGTCGCAGGTGACCATCCCGCTGACCTGCAGGGTGTCGAGGGAGTCGGAGGGAAGGGCCCTCAGCAGGACGTCGACGGGGAGGCGCCCGGCCACGGCGAGCACCTCCACCACGGCCCTGTCCTCGGGTGGCAGCGCGGCCAGTTCCGGTGCCGCCCAGTCGGTGAGGAGGCGGCCCGAGTGCGATCGCGGTACGTCGCGGGTCACCCACGTGCCGTCGCTGCAGAGGAGGTGCCCCGAGAGGACATCGGCGTTCGCAGCCCTCTGGAGGTACTTCGGGTTTCCACCGCTGGTGGACCAGAGTTCCAGGGCGGCGGAGCGCGAGATCGGCGCGCCGAGGGCGGTGGACAGCATCTCGACGGCGGCAGCCAGGCTCAGCGGCTGGATGTCGAAGCGCTCGAGCACTCCGTCCTTCCACAGGTCGAACAGCTCACCCGGCGCCCTCAGGAGGTCATGGCAGGTCACCAGCAGCCGCACGGCACCCATGCGTGCGAGATGAGCGATCACGGTTGCGGACAGTTCGTCGATGTCCTCGACGCCGTCGAGGTGCATGAGCGTGGGTCGCTTCACGGAGGCGTTGTCGAATTTCCGCTCGAGTGCACTCAGCACCAGGAGCGGACTGCGGGCGGTGTCCTCGTCGAGTTCGGCGAGCAGGACGTTCAGGGCGCTGTACGGGGTGGCCGCGTGGGCTGCGACACCGCGGAGGTGGATGTGGTCGAAATGCCATGACAGCCGGCTCACCGCCTGCTGGGCGATCATCGTCTTGCCGACCCCGGGTTCGCCCACGAGCACGACACCGCGGCCCGACTCCTCGTCGAGGACGGCTGCGATGGAGGCGACGTCGTCGTCGCGCCCGATGAAGGGCCACCGCTCGTCGAGAACCGTCACAGGGCGCGACCGAGCAGGCTGCGTATCGGCTGAGACACCGACACCACCGGCACTGGACCGGATCCCCGTTTCAAATCCAGCATGAATTTCGCCCCACCAAGCTTGTCCTGAGTCCCTCACCTTACCGCCCGGCGGCCTGTGGAACCGGCGCATCGGGCGGCCCGAGCCGAAGGTTTTGCGCAGGGTTGCCACTGGTCGGACGGCTTCGTCCAGCGCCGGTTCCCGTCGGGAGCCAGGAGACGGTCGCGGATGACGGCCGCTCGCCCCAGGGCGTACCGGGTACGAGGAACTGCCCGCGAGAGCCAGTAGTTCCCGAGTATTTCCAAGTAGTACCCAGAAAGAGACAGGTACGGCAGTTTCGTGAGAGTTCGCTGTGCTCTCCCTATCGTTGAAGGTGAGGGAAAAGCCCTACACCCCCTGTTCGCAGGGTCGTAGCTTCCCGGATCGACGCACTGCCTTCAACGCCGATAGCAGCAGATGGAGCCGTGCACCTACTCCATCAAGTCTGCGTGGTCCCCCTGAACGGGTCAGCGGCGTCGTGCTCTCGTGAGACTGGAGTACCCCCAACGCGCCGCCGACAGCCGGGTAACTGCGTGCAGTTGCCCGGTCACCCACCGTTCCGGGTCGCGGCCCGGCCGGCGTCGCCCTCAGCGATCCGGGCCCGTTCTTTTCTGAGATCGACCGCCATCCGATCAGCCGTCCGCCGCCACGGTGTCATTGCTGGTCGGGTTGTCCTGTTGACGTCCCGAAGCGCAGAGAAGGCCCGATTGAACCCGAGTACCGAAACACTCGACGAAGCAGCAGTGGAGCCCGCTCCCCTGCTGACCCCCATCCCTGAGGAATCCCCGGCTCCTGAGGTGGCTCCCAATCGAGGAGTCGAGACCGGCGGAGGCGTGTCGGAGGAGCAGGCCCGATCGATCCTTCCCGACTGGTCCCTGTGGGAGTGGATCGGTTACAGCACCATGATCGTGGTCGCGATCCTCCTGACCATCATCGCGGTCACCACCCTGTGGTGGATGCTTCACGCCTGGCGCTCCCGCGACAGCCTCCAGCGCACGGGATTCTCCAGGACACCGCGGCCGGCGGCCGAGTCCTTCACGCTCCTCGTACCGGGCAGGCACGAGGAGGAGGTCATGGGGCAGACCCTGGACAAACTGGCCCAGCAGGACCACCCGGACTTCGAGATCATCGCGATCGTCGGACATGACGATCCCGGCACGGAAGCGGTGGCCCGCGCCGCCGCGGACCGGCATCCGCACCTCATCAGGGTCGTCGTCGATTCCTCGGTCCCCAAGAACAAGCCGAAGGCCCTGAACCTCGCCCTGAAGTCGGCGCGCGGCTCGGTCATCGGGGTCTTCGACGCGGAGGACGACGTCCACCCGCGGCTCCTCTCGCTCGTCGACTCGCGCTTCACCGAGACCGGCGCCGACGTGGTGCAGGGTGGCGTGCAGCTCATGAACTTCGAGACCACCTGGTGGTCGCTGCGCAACGTGCTCGAGTACTACTTCTGGTTCCGCTCCCGGCTGCACTTCCACGCCAATGCCAAGTTCATCCCCCTCGGCGGGAACACCGTGTTCATCCGGCGCACCTGGCTCGAGTGGTCGGACGGCTGGGACGCCGACTGCCTCGCCGAGGACTGCGAGGTCGGTGTGCGGCTCTCCAGCCAGGGAGCCACGGTGGCCGTGGCGTACAGCCCCGAGGTCGTCACCCGGGAGGAGACGCCGGGCACGCTGAAGTCCCTGTTCAAGCAGCGGACACGATGGAACCAGGGGTTCCTGCAGGTGCTGGGCAAGGGCGAGTGGCGCAAGCTGCCCACCACCCGCCAGCGCCTGTTCGCCCGCTACATCCTGGCGATGCCCTTCCTGCAGGCCGCGACCGGCCTGCTCATCCCCGTCTCCATCGCCCTGGTGCTCTTCGCGAAGGTCCCCGTCATCGTCGCCCTGATCACGTTCCTCCCGCTCGGGCCCACCATCGTCACCCTGGCGGCCGAAGCGGCCGGACTCAGTGAGTTCGGGCGTCTCTACGGCAAGAAGGTGCGGGTCCGCGACTACGTCCGGCTCGTCCTCGGCACGTTCCCCTACCAGGTCTTCCTGGCCGCCGCCGCGGTCCGGGCGGTCTACCGCCAGCTCAAGGGCGAGAACTCCTGGGAGAAGACAGAGCACACCGGCGCACACCGCACGCCGACCGAAGCCCCGGCACACGAGCGCGAACTCGTGGGCGTTGCCGCCTCCTCCGCCGCCCCGCGCATCAGCACCCAGGGAGCCACCACATGACCAGCACCATCCACCGCTCCCCCACCGTGGAGCGCTCCTCGCCGCCGCCCGTCCGTCCGATCGAGCAGCCACCCGCCAGGCGATCGCGCCAGTCGGCCCGCCAGCGCTGGATGCGCGTCCACGGACGCGCGCCCCTCTTCCTCGTACCCGTGCTGCTCCTCGCCGGCGTCGTCCAGGCATGGAACATGGCAGGGTCTCCCCAGCGCATCGACGACGAGGGCACCTACGTGGCCCAGGCCTGGGCCATCGTGCACCTCGGCGAGTTGGCCCACTACACCTACTGGTACGACCATCCGCCCCTGGGGTGGATCCAGCTGGCCGGGTACGCCCAGCTCACCGGCGCCTTCGAGCGCTGGGACACCGCCGTGATGGCCGGCCGTGAGGCCGTCCTGGTGGCGACCGTCATCAGTGTCGGCCTGCTCTGGCTGCTCGGCCGCAGAATCGGCCTGAGCCGTACTGCTGCGTCGGGTGCCGCGCTCCTGTTCGCCCTGTCCCCGCTGGCCCTGCAGTTCCACCGCACCGTGTACCTGGACAACATCGCCACCCCGTGGCTCCTGGGTGCCCTGGTCCTCGCCACGAGCCGCAGGCACCAGCTGGCGGGATTCGTCAGCGCAGCAGTCATGTTCGGTGTCGCGGTGCTGACCAAGGAGACCTACCTCCTGGCCCTGCCGCTACTGGCCTTCGTCATGTACCGGTCCGCGTGGCCGGCTACCCGGCGCTACACGCTGGCGGTCGCGACGACGATGCTCGCACTGGTCGGCTTCGGATACATCCTGTTCGCGACGGTCAAGGGAGAACTGGTCCCCGGGCCGAACCGTGTCAGCCTGTTCGAGGGTGTGGTCTTCCAGCTCTCGTCCCGTGCGTCGAGCGGATCCCTCGCGGATCCCGAGAGCCAGCTCAGCCGGACCCTGGGCATGTGGTGGCAGCTGGACCCGGTGTTCATCGCGGCCGGCGCTGCCGCCGCGATCGCCGGTCTCTTCATCACCAGGCTGCGCCCGTATGCAGTGCTGGTGCTGGCCCTCGTGGCCTTCATGTTCCGGCCGGGCAGTTACCTGCCGGTGCCCTACATCATCATGCTCCTGCCGTTCGCCGCACTCCTGATCGCCGGTGTGGTCGGCAAGGCGGCCTCCGCGCTGCGACGCGGCTCGGGGGCCCACCGGGTCGCAGGCGGTGCCGTGGTGGCAGCCGCCGTGATCACCACCCTCGTCGCTGTCCCGCTCTGGGCCAACCAGCTCCGGGGCTTCCTGTTCTCGGACCTCGACGAGCCGACCGTCCAGGCACAGGCCTGGCTCGAGGCGCATGTCCCCGAGGAGGATCGGATGATCGTCGACGACGCCCTCTGGGTGGACCTCGTGCGCAGCGGCTTCGAGCGCGACAACGTGATCTGGTACTACAAGATGGACACCGACGCGGACGTGATGGATGCGTCGCCCAACGGGTGGCGGGATTCGGACTACATCGTCACCACCGATTCGATGCGCACCTCCGCGGAGCAGTTCCCGCAGGTCAACGGGGCGCTGACCAACTCCGCCGTCGTGGCGTCCTTCGGTGTGGGGTCGCAGCAGGTCGACGTGCGCCGCATCCACCCCGAGGGCATCGCCGCGCACACCGAGCAGGAGGACCAGCTGGCCGCACGCCGTGCCTCGCTGGGTGCCGAGCTCGTGCAGAACCCCACCCTCCGTCTCGACGACGACGCCCGGGCACAGCTGGTCTCGGGGCAGGTCGACACGCGGATCGTCGCGGCGCTCAGCCGCCGTGCCGCGCTCGACGACTCACTCTCCGTGTCCTTCCCTGCCGTAGCAGGCGAGGACGGGACGGTCCGCCGGCAGGTGCTGATCACCGAGGCCGACGGCGGGGCGCTGGCTCCGGGCACCGCTGCAGCTGCCGATCACCAGGCATGGTTCGAGAACCTCGGTGGTGCCTTCGCGGTGCAGTCGGCGGTCCAGACGGACACGGGCGTGCTCTCGACCTTCTCGGTCGACGCACCGACCGACGTCCTGCCCGCCCAGTGACCGCCCTCCGTACCGTCCCGGCTCCGGCCGCACCCATCCTTTCCCTCTACCGTTCAGGACGATCACTATGACCGCTCACACACAGGATTCCCCGGACCACGCCGCATCGGGCACGCAGCCGGCGGCGCGGACCACCCGCCTGCGCACCACCAGAGGGGTGCTCGCCGTCGTCGTCGCCGCGGCGATGTACGGCGCCGTCTCGGCCGCCCCGGCCGTGGCAGCCGAGGAGCCGCAGACATCCGGAGGCTGGGCGAGGGTCGCCCATCTCTCCCCCGACACCAAGACCGTCGACGTCGAGCTCACCGCCGTCGCCGGGGGTGAGGTCCTGTTCGAGCTGGAGGATGTGGCCTACGGGGACGTCTCCGAGTACCTCCGGCTGCCGGCCGGAACCTTCGTGGTGGACATGACGCCCGCGGACAGCGCTCCTGATACCGATCCGGCCCTGAGCCAGCTCATTACCGTCCAGGAGAACCAGCCGGTCACCCTCGCTGTGCTGGGGAAGAACGCGGATCTGACGGCCAAGGTCATCGTCGACGACCTCACCGCGCCCGAGGACGGCCGGGCCCGAATCCGTGTCCTCCAGGCGAGCACTCTCGCCGAGACAGTGGACATCCAGACCATCATGGGCGACCCGATCGCGGTCGGCGCGAAGAGTGGACAGGTCACCGGCTATGCGACGGTCGACGCAGGCCCGTGGGAACTGCAGCTCTTCAAGAACGGAGACCGCAGCCTGGCGAGCGTCGATCTCCTCCCCGGCAGCGTGAACACGCTGCTCGTGCTCGACAACGCGTCCGGTGGACTCACGATCAAGCCCATCTCCGACAGCGCCACGGTCACCGACACCCCCGTGGGCGGCACCAACACCGGATCCGCGCCCCTCTCTGCGGGTCCCCGGGACAGCGCTGCAACCGGTTCCGCAAGTCCGTGGCACGTCGTGCCTCTCGTCGCGGCCGGCCTGGCCGCCGTCGTCGTCGTGGCGCGCGGTGCATCGCAGGGGCTCCTGCCGGTACCCGTCCGGCGCCGCCCGTGAGACGAGGGACCTTGGCGTGGATCATCGCGTGCGGTACGGCGGCACTCGCGGCCACGGTCGTGATCGCGCTCTGGTCCACCGGCCTGCTCCCGTTCACCAGGAGCCCGACGCCGGAGACCACCGATGACGGCCCGGTCGCGGAGGACATCCTGACCGCCGAGGAAGCGGCAACGGACTTCCTGGACAAGTGGGTCGACGACGACGGCCGCGTGGTACGCCGGGACCAGGGCGGGGATACTGTCAGCGAAGGCCAGGCGTACGGCCTGCTCATCGCCCTCGGCGCCGACGACGAGGAGGGCTTCGAGTCCATCTGGCGATGGACGCAGACCAACCTGATGCGCGACGACGGCCTGCTCGCCTGGCGATGGCAGGACGGCGGGATCGTGGACAGCGAACCGGCGTCCGACGCCGACGTCGATGCGGCGCGGGCCCTGGTGCTGGCCGGAACCCACTTCGACCGTCCGGAATTCACCGAAGCGGGCAACTCGCTGGCGGGAGCGATCATGGACTCCATGACGGCGCCCACTCCCCTGGGGCGGATACTGCTCCCCGGGGTCTGGGCTGCCACCGGCCCCGACTACCCCTACAACCCGTCCTACGCATCACCCGTCGCCTTCGGTATCCTTGCCGACAGCACCGGGGACGAACGGTGGACGGAGCTGGTGACGGGCGGCACGGAAGTCACGGCCGCGCTCCTGGCGAAGAGTCCGCTGCCACCGGACTGGGCGCAGGTCACGGCAGCGGGAGCGGTCAACGCCATGCCGGGCGCCACGGGGATGGACCAGGACGTGCGCTACAGCTACGACGCCGCCCGCTTGCCCATCCGCTTCGCCGAGTCGTGCCGCGACGAGGACCGGCAACTCGCCGCACAGCTGGTCCAACCGCTGACGCGGGGCGACCAGCTGCCGGCGGCGCTCGATCTCGGCGGGACTGCCCTCAACACCGACGAGCATCCCCTCGCATACCTGGCCCGGGCGGCCGCCTCCGCGTCGGCAGGAGATACGTCCACCTCCGCCGAGGACCTCGACAGGGCCAGCCGGCTGGCGCAGCAGTACAGCACCTACTACGGCGCCGCATGGACCGCACTCGGGCGGCTCATGCTCGAGACCGACACCCTCGGTGGTTGCCCACCGCTGGAAAACTGACCCGTTGCGGCGGACACGAAGGAACCAGGTACCTCCCTTGACATCGAAGAACAGCCGGATCTCCCTGCGGACTGCCACGTGCCTGCTGGGGGCAGCACTGCTCGTGGGTGGCTGCGCGGCTCCCTCCACACCCGAGGGCGGGCAACCCGACAGCCCGGCTCCCGATCCCTCCGCGGCCCTGGCGGCGTCCGCCGGGAAGATCCAGGATCCCTCGGCGCCGGCTGATACTGCTGTCTCCCCCGAGGCGGCACCCGTGCGGATCAGGATCCCCGCCATCGACGTCGACGCTCCGCTGGAGGTGCTGTCCCTGGACGCCGCCGCCGAACTGCAGCCGCCTGTCGACTGGCAGGCGGCGGGCTGGTACGACCGCAGTCCCGTCCCGGGAGTACGCGGTCCGTCCGTCATCGCAGGACACCTCACCGCCCCCGACGGGCCGGCCGTCTTCGTGGATCTCGGGAACCTCGAGCCCGGGGACACGGTGACCGTCACCCAGGCGGACGGGAGCACCGACGACTTCGCCGTTAACCGCACCATCTCCGCCGAACGTACGGACTCCTTCCCCACCGAGGAGATCTACGGACCCACACCGGATGCCCAGCTCCGGCTCATCACGTGCGACGGCGAGTACGACCCAGCACGCGGGCACTGGACGCGCAACATGATCGTGTTCGCCACGGCGCTGCCGGAGTAGCACCACCGTGCCGTACCCGTCGGCCAGCGTTCATCGAGCGTTAAGGCCTGCTCATCCTTTGCCCGGGCAGGACTTCTTCCTGCCCACCTAGAGTCGCTCACGTCTGGGTGGCTCTCGGAAGGGGAATCAGCGTGCGCGTTTCGGTGATCGGTTGCGGCTATCTGGGGGCGGTCCACGCCGCGTGCATGGCGAAGCTGGGCCATGAGGTGGTCGGTATCGACGTGGACCCGTGGAAGATCGGCGAGTTGCAGGCCGGTCGCGTCCCGTTCTTCGAACCGGGCCTGCCCGAACTCCTCGAGGAGGTCCTGGCGGCCGGGCGACTGAAGTTCAGCACCGAGATGGCCGACGCCCAGGGCGCCGAGGTGCACTTCCTGTGCGTGGGCACCCCGCAGCGCAAGGGCGAGTACGCCGCGGACCTTCGCCACGTGGACGGCGCCTTCGCCGCGCTGCTGGACTCGCTCGAGCCGGGCAATGTGGTGGTCGGCAAATCCACGGTCCCCGTCGGGACGGCTGCGCGGCTGGCCGAGGACCTCGCCGGGCGGCACCCGGACGCCGTGCTGGCGTGGAATCCCGAGTTCCTGCGCGAGGGCTTCGCGGTCAAGGACACGCTCGCACCGGACCGTTTCGTCTACGGGGTGCCCGACGGTGGGCCCGGTGAGCGGGCCACCGCCGTCCTCGACGAGGTGTACTTCGCTCCGCTGGCCCTGGGTACCCGACGCCTGGTGACCGACTACGCCACCGCCGAGCTGGTGAAGGCTGCCGCGAACTCCTTCCTGGCCACGAAGATCTCCTTCATCAACGCCATGGCGGAGGTCTGCGAGGTCACCGGCGCTGATGTCACAGTGCTGGCCGACGCGATCGGCATGGACGAGCGGATCGGCCGTCGATTCCTCAACGCCGGCATCGGCTTCGGCGGCGGCTGCCTGCCCAAGGACATCCGGGCCTTCATGGCCCGCGCGGGCGAGCTCGGAGCGGATCAGGCCCTGACCTTTTTGCGGGAGGTCGACGACATCAATGTGCGACGACGGATGCGGGCCGTGGAACTGACGCGCACCCTGCTCGGCGGTTCCCTGCTGGGCAAGCGCATCACCGTGCTGGGCGCGGCGTTCAAACCCGACAGCGACGACGTCCGCGACTCCCCCGCCCTCAACATCGCCGC
Organism: Arthrobacter sp. MDT2-16; assembly: GCF_054510925.1. NCBI lineage: Bacteria > Bacillati > Actinomycetota > Actinomycetes > Micrococcales > Micrococcaceae > Arthrobacter > Arthrobacter sp. MDT2-16. Next base: position 86,386 of record NZ_JBTNDP010000007.1, on the reverse strand, counting down.
CCAACTCCAACTCCAGGGCGCCGCCGTGACGGTCACCGACCCGCAGGCCATCGACGGCGCTCAGGTCCGCTTTCCCGAACTGGCCTACGAGCGAGACCTCGAAGAAGCGATGACCGATGCCGACGCACTGCTCCTGCTGACGGAATGGGAGGAGTACAAAGGCCTCGCTCCCGAGCACGCGGCCAGACTGGTCCGGGCCAGGAACATCCTCGACGGACGCAACGTCCTTGACAGCAGTGCCTGGCGCACAGCCGGCTGGAACTACAAGGGAATCGGGCGCTCCTGAGTGATCCTGCGGCGACCAGGACATGGGTCGACGTGGATCCGGCTGGCGCATACTGGTACCTCACGCCGCTTCAGCCGATAGGACTATTCTGAGCACTGCAGCGACTCCGTCCACGCCACCCCGATCCATTGTCGGCGCGCTGTGCGCATTGTGGCTCGTGGCGGTTGTGCTCATCGTCCTGTGGCCGACGCCGGTGGACCGCGGCGGGGCCGACATCCTGCGGCGAGCGCTGAACTTCCTGCACGAGCGAGGACTGCCGACATTCGTCACGTACGGCGTCTTGGAGTTCGCGGCCAATATCCTGATGTTCGTTCCGCTGGGTCTGTTCTGGTTCCTGCTGACTCCGCCTCGCCTGCGCTGGTGGGCCCCCGCCGTGGGCTTCGCCCTCTCCACGCTCATCGAGGCCACGCAGTTCCTACTGATCCCCCAGCGCTTTGCTACCCCGTACGACGTTGTCGCCAACACCCTCGGCACGCTGGTTGGTGCCGTTGCGGCATGGATTCTGCTTGCCGTGCAATGCCATCGCCGGTCGCCCTAGGGCACGACTCTGCGGACACCATCGATGATGTTGAGCCCAGCGTTCCTGCGACTGCAACGCGAATTCGGTGTGGCGCTGGATTCGGAAAGCCTATGCCGGGGCGTGAAATTTTTGCTGCGCGGCTAACAGGCCGTCGCGGATCATGAGTTCGAGGGCGTCCGCGGCGTCGTCGAGCAGGAACGGCAATTCTTTCTTCTCGACCGTGCCGAAATCCTTGAGCACGAAGTCCGCAGTGTCTTGACGTCCGGGCGGGCGTCCGACGCCGACGCGGACCCGGTAGTAGTCCTTCGTGCCGAGGGCTTTGCTGATGTCCCGCAGGCCGTTGTGTCCGCCCTCCCCACCTCCGAGCTTGAGCTTCACGGTGTTGAAGGGGATGTCGATCTCGTCGTGCACGGCGATCACGTGATCGGGTAAGACGTTATGGAAGCGTGCGAGCGCGGAAACCGGACCGCCCGTGGTGTTCATATAGGTGAGCGGCTTCGCCAGGACCAGGCGGGGACCGCCGATACCCAGACGCCCCTCGAGCGTAACGGCCTGCGCCTTCGAGGAGGTGAAACGGCCACCCATTCGGCCGGCAAGCAGGTCGAGGACCATCTGACCCACGTTGTGACGGTTGCCCGCGTAGCCGGGCCCGGGATTCCCGAGCCCGACTACGAGCCAGGTGTCAGTGGACACCGGTCCTGCTTACTGCTCGTCGGCGTCGGTGACGACGGCGTCTGCGTCAGCGTCCTCCGCGGTAGCGCCTTCGGAGGTGCCCTCTACGTCGGCGTCAGTCTCGGGCGTCTCGCCGAGGTCCTGCTCTTCCTCGGCGGCCAGGTTGACGATCAGCGTGTCAGCCTCGACCAGGAGGGTGACGCCCTGGGGCAGGACGATGTCGGAAGCCAGGACGTGCTGTCCGACCTCGCGGCCCTCGATGCTGACGGTGAGGGTCTCGGGCAGGTGCGTCGCCTCGGCCTCGACGAGGACCGTGTTGGACTCGAGGTTGGGAACGGCGTCGGCGGCGGGCTCGCCTTCAACGTGGATGGCGACGTCCACCTGGACCTTTTCGCCGCGGCGGACGGTCAGGAGGTCGAGGTGCTGGACGATGCGCTTGAGCTGGTTGCGCTGGATGTCCTTCACGAGGGCCAGGTGGTCCTGGCCGTCGATCTCGAGCGTCAGCAGCGCATTCGGGGTGCGGACGGCCAGCGTGGTCGCCTTGGCGGGCAGCAGGACGTGGATGGGGTCCGCGCCGTGCCCGTAGACGACGGCGGGGATCATGTTGGCACGGCGGGCCTGGCGGGCCGAACCCTTGCCGAATTCGGTGCGGACGTGGGCTGGGAGCCTCTGCTCGGACATGGTTTCTCCTGAACGGTTGCGGCTCGCCGCGCTTTGCGTGAGCACTGGGACGTTGCCGGCGGAGGGAACACACGAGTGGGGCAGTCGTCTAGAAACCAGTTGAGTCGCTAGCCACCGTCGATCACGGAGTACGGCCGGATAGTCGTTCTTCCGGCCTGCTCCCTCGCCTAGGCATCGCGTTCAATGATACAGGAGCGCCGACGGTTGGCTGACCCACAGGCTTGCATTGCGCTGACAAAGCCACCTCCGTCGCCCATCTGACATTATTGAAGGACTTTCCGTGAAAACTGCGCCGCTCCCCGCCCTCGATGCGGGTGGCCGCAGCGCATTTAGCGGCGTAGCCCTTAGCAGTGGCGCTCATCGTCTGGTCGTTGATGCCGGGCCGAGCCAATGGTGGGGATGGACCTTCGCTGCTCATCGAATGCGCTCTGGCGGTCTTGCTGCCGCAACGGGTCAGAATGCCACACGACCCGCCTGTAAACACTTTTGGGCGCTGATCGGCACCGTACTAGCGTGAGCCCTTGTCCAGGCTCTCTGCCTCGGGCGCGCCTAAGATTCAAGCTATCACTGCGGCAGACTTCTATATCCATCTGAGCCCCCGATGCGCAGCGATCGAATGGACAGGGTTCTGCGCGCTTCCTCGTTCGAAGCGCGAGAGGCCGCAGCGCAACAGTAATTGGACCTGCCCTACATTCAGCGGCGCTGGCACTGTTAGCGCTCACCAAAATAGCGACTCGCCCCATGAGCGCCGGAGATCGTTCTATGTCCAAGCGCCATGAGTACCACCGCGAACACGGCCTTGAGCACATCCAGCCAATACAGGCCGGATACGAACGATCGCGACTGGAGAGCTGTCGCGTACTCGGTCCACGAATCTGTAGTCCCGTCGTCAACCAGAGGAGTTCCGCACCACTCCACCTGCCGACGAGCACACATGAACCTGCAGCAAGTCGTTCGACATAGATCTCAGTAAGGCCGATGCCATCCCTGATGTACCAAACTTCGGGAATCAGACGAACACAGCTAGTTGACCCAGCAACATGCCGCTGATTCGTGTGATCGAAGAACATCCTCCATCGGCGCCATATAGTGAGCTCCGAGGCATGGCGGACAGCCAACGGGAACTTCGACAGAATTGGCAAACCAATGGGCACCACGGCAACTGATGCTCGGGCGACGCCCGACACCCACCCATTACGCATCCTCACGGTATGTACTGGCAACATCTGTCGGTCCCCACTTGCGGAACGCCTTCTCCAAGCCGGGCTCGACGAGCGACGGCCAGGACAGATCGTAGTCGAGAGCGCGGGCACCGGTGCTCTCGTTGGTGAACCCATCGATCCGCGAGTTGCCGGCTACATCCGACTACTTGGCGGCACGGCAGAAAACTTCTCCGCCAAACAACTAACGCCAGAAGTCCTCGCGCGCCAAGACCTAGTCCTTGCCCTAACCCGGGACCACCGTAAAAAAGTGGTAGAGATGGCACCCGCTATGTTGCGCAAAACTTTCACATTGCTGGAATATGCAAGACTCATCTCGACTGCAGACCTGGGAAAGGCGCCAACTGGACACAATGAATGGCTCGGCATAAACACGCGACTGATGCGCCTTCGGGTTGCGCCCAACGGCGACGGCACCGAAGACGATGTCGCGGATCCTTACCGAAGGAAGGATTCCGTCTATCAAGATGCGGCACGACTCATAGCACCCGCCGTAGACAGAATCGTCTCACAGTTCTAACCTCCCTAGTGATAATGGCATTGAACAAAGAAGGTCTCAAGTTGGAAGCAAACCCACGACGAATCATCCCGCTCAAACTAGCGCCCGGAGAAAGAGTCTCGTGGTCCCGGCCTAAACTAGTCATTTATCTGTGGGCGATAGTAGAACTAGTTTTTATTACCAATCCCGTACAAATCAGTAGTCGAGTCAGGGTTGCGGCCTTGCGGGCGTTCGGCGCCAAAATCGGGAAAGGGGTTATCTTTCGCCCGCGCACACGCGTACTTTTCCCTTGGAACCTCGAGATTGGCGACGACTGCTGGATTGGCGATAGCGTTTGGTTTCACAACCAAAACAAAATTCTGATAGGCAATGACGCTGTGATCTCTCAGGCAAGTTTTCTAACCACGGGAAGCCACTCCCACCGAACTGACATGGGACTAGTATCGAGGCCTATTTCGATTCACGACGGTGTTTGGATCACTTCACAAGCCATCATCCTTGGCGGCTCAGTGATCGAGTCAAATGCCCTAATCACGCCGGGCGCTGTAGTCTCAGGCAGCGTCCCAAGCGGCATGCGGTTCGGCCCTCTCCCCTCCAGCGTCCTTGGCCCACGATTTTAAAGCCGAAAGAGAAGAAGCAGAGATGAAAGCAATACTTCTAGACCCTTCTGTAAAATCAGAAAATATCGGAGATTCGATAATACGACAAAGCATCTTAAGGCGCCTTCCGCCTACTCTAGAGGTCACCGAATCCCTTCCGACTCAAGTCGCCCTCACTAGGGCGCAAAATAAGATAGCAAGAAAGCACTCCCTCGCACTGGTCGGGGGAACCAATTTACTCTCTTCCAACATGCCTTGGTATAGACAGTGGAAAATTGATCCCCGCAGCGCTAAGGCCTTGAACGGCAAGGTCGTGCTAATGGGCGTCGGCTGGTGGCAATACCAAAAAGATCCAAACTATTTTACGAGAAGAATTCTGCGTCAGGTCCTCTCTCCCACCATGGTCCACTCAGTCCGGGACGAATATACAAAGACAAAACTGGCGGGATTAGGATTTCGCGTGGCCAACACCTCTTGCCCAACTCTGTGGGGCCTCAAAGCCGTTTCACCGGACTCGCAACGTCCTGCATGCTGCGTCGTTACTCTAACTGATTACAACAAAAACCTTGTTGAGGATCAATGGCTAATCGACTCGGCCCGTGATCACTATGAAGAGGTCTATGTCTGGCCACAATCAACCCGAGATGAAACCTATGCCAAGCAACTCTCCGGCGACTTCAAACTGCTGTCGCCGACACTATCGGCTTATGAGGCGCTCATAAAGTCGCGAGTAATCGATTACGTCGGCACAAGGCTTCATGGTGGCGTCCGAGCCTTCCAGGAGGGCCAGTGGGGACTCATCGTGGCGGTGGACAACCGAGCAACAGAGATCAGCCGGGATACCGGGCTGCCGGTCTACCAGCGCGGGGATCGAGCGGCAATCTCTGACGCACTCGCGGAACGACGCTCCTACCCGATCAGGCTTCCGGAACAAGCCATCCGCTCCTGGCTAAACCAGTTCGACCGAGGATCCGAACCAGGGTCAGCACGAGCCAACGATGCGGCCGTGTAGGTGAAGAGAAGGCCAACCGACAGCACACTACCGTGGCCTTCTTCTAGGGCCCACATTTCTGACACCAGCTTCCTTGACGGAATACGCGGCGCCGCGGTTCTGAGCGTGGTCGTTTTCCACCTCGCTATATATACGGGAACGTCGAGCGACAGGGATCAGTACGGCGCATTGGTGGCCCTGACGAAATATGGATACCTCGGCGTGGCCGTCTTCATAGTTGTGTCAGGTTTCGTACTGATGTATCCGATGGCCAGAAGCCACACCCTTGATCTCCCGCGAGGTACCCTAGAGTTCTACAAACGGAGAGCGCGACGGATCCTGCCCCCGTATTATGCGGCATTGATTCTAAGCATTGGCCTCATCTGGGCAGTTCCGGCACTTCAAAGCCCTTCTAATACTGCCTGGGACACAAAAATACCGGTAACGCCGAGCGGTATTAGCTCGCATCTTCTACTTCTGCATGACCTCAGCCCTGCTTGGGTTAGTCAAATAAACGGCCCCCTATGGAGCGTGGCGGTTGAACTCCATTTGTATCTCATTATGCCTTTGGTGCTCTTACCTCTTTGGAGGCGGATAAATTCCTTTGTCATCGTGGGACTACTCGGTTTGTTGAGCCTCAGTTTTACAGTGATCGACTTCGCAACATGGGCCCACCCATGGCTCATTCTGCTGTTTGCTGCGGGAATGCTGGCCTCGCAGATAGCCACTGGCGCAGTCAAAGCTCCACTACTCAAGCCGTCGGTTATCCTCACGGCTGGCGTCGTAACTATGGCACTCGCATTGTTTCACGAGAAGTTCACAAGCGAGATTGCCCTGTCAGAAATACTTTTCGGGATGCTGACCGCGGGAGCAATTGCATGGGGCTGCAGAGACGCCCTCAACGGACAGGCCAATCGCTTTACCGCCATGCTGAAGACGAAATGTCTCATGTACCTTGGCAGTCGCTCATACAGTATCTACCTGACGCACAGTCCAATATTCGCCACTGGAAATTTGCTACTCCTCAATACGTCAATCAATCCAGGCATTCATGTCTTGCTAATGTTCCTAGTTGTACTGCCCGCAGCTCTGCTGTTCGGCGAAGTATTCTATCGACTTATCGAGCGCCGGTTCATGACAACGCACCAAATTTCAGTTCGGACGACAGCCTAGGTTCGTAACCGAATAGATTTTTCTACCAGCACTATAGACACGCAGGAGATCATTCCAGCCATCACTAGAGCCCAAATAACAGACCAAAAACCGCCAGGTCCAATCCAGAGAACCAGCGCCGCGTTCGCGGCCACTGCTACGAGCACGTAGGCGCACACCGGGATTAGTTTTCTGACAAACATTCGAAATATGTCTGGCCCGGTGTTCCACCACAGGATTACAGTAGAAATCGGAGCCACGAAACACGAACTGGCTATCATTGCGGCCGACAACCCTCCCACCGCTGCACCCAAACCAACTGAGGCCAACAGCGCGAGTTGCAAATATGAGTCAATGCGAAGCCTTCTATTATCCCTTCTCGCAACGAGCAGCCAGCGAGCCGGCATTGAAAGGATTGATGACACCGCTAGGCCGACGGACAGCAACATGAGCTCGCCTGCTGGTTCCCATCCGGGACCTAGCAATGTCGGGACCAAAGTCGGGCCGATGACAGAGATCATCACGGTACCCGGAAGCAGTGCACTAATTGTCCGGCTCGATATGTTGCGGACTCGTGCCCCTTCGTCGATCTTGCTCTCTGCAAAGTCTCGAATTGCCGTGGGGGTGAGGGCCATTTGAGCTTGTTGCACCGGGCCAATGGCGAACGAGAATGCTCGGGAGTACTGGGCGAGACTAGTGGGACCCAAGATTACACTGATCAACAAATTATCGGCCGTTCTGGACAGAAAGTTGAAGAGTTGGCTTTGGTACGTCCCGCTAATTTGCTTCCAGTAACGGGACCACGCGCCGTCAACCTTCGAGGTCCGCTCGTCGCCTTTCGTCGGCAAAGCGGGCGCGAAGGCATACTGAAGCAGAACTAGCCGCAGTGCTGCCAGGAGCACCGAACTTGATGCCGCCGCAGCAATGCTGTGAGTGCCCGACACCAAGAGGACAGCGCCTGTGTTGGCGGCAACGGCAGCAAACGCGTCCGTGGCTGCAACAACCCTTAACTCCCCAGATCCTAGAAGGAACGCCCGCGGAACCATACTTGCGACTGTCAGAGGAATAGAGCAAGCCAGTAGCCAACACGCGAAGAGCAGATCGGGCGAATCGATTAGAGTTGTTGCTACCACCGCAGCAGTAGCTGCCCCGCCCGCTGAGATGTATAACGAGTTCCGACGCCACGATCTCCAGTGATCAAGGTGGCCGGGAGTCTTCGTAAGAATGGCTTGCGCTACACACGAGTCGAGGACGATACCAACTATCGCAGCGACGGTAAGCGCTGTAAAATAAAGGCCAAATTCGGATGGTCCGAGCATACGCGCGATCGCAGTTGCGGCTGACAACCCCGACAGGGCGACGATAGCCTGTGCCAGGATCACCCATGCTCGCGCGCCGCGGCTAAAAAAACGCCTCACGCTCTCGACACGTCTGGGATAACGCGACCTGGGTTGCCGACGACGCTTGATCCGCTAGGGACGTCCTTCACAACCACCGCCATCGCTCCTATCTTGCAGTTTGACCCAACGCTAATCGCGCCAAGTACCTGCGCATAGGCTCCGAGGATGACATTATCGCCTAAAACTGGAGGCCCCGAAGCATCACGGGCTCCAATGGTCACTCCGTGTCTCATCGTAGCGTGTGTCCCAATAACGGCCTTCGGGTGAATTATGACCCCCCCGAAGTGATGTATCAGCAGACCCCCGCCGATGTCGGCGCCTCTAGGTATGTCGATACCAGTGACCAAGCGCACCACCGAGTAAAGAAGAAAATAAGCTGCGTGCGCTGGCCTTCGAACAAAAGCGGGTAAATGGTCGATCTTCCGACCGAATCGATACACCGCCACTGCCCAGATTGACGGTTGCGTTAGCCAAGCTCGGCGCTCGTACCGCTGTAGGTCTTCTTGCCAGTCACTCATTGTGTCTTCCCTTGTACTCTTGGCAGGGCGGGCTTCACACCCGTCAACGCCCTTTCAGACCGACGTAAGTAGCGAGTATCGACCGAAGTGAACGGCTGACACGGTGCCGAAGGCGACTGCGCAGACGCAGAAGCCGGCCCAGTTTGAGAACGGTTCTCTGTACTTCAGCGGCCTCCAAGGCTATTTTGTTTGAGTCTTTTTCCGAGAGCCCCCCAAGCTCGAACTTTGCGACAAAGCTGTCTAGGTAGGCAACATCAACTCCAGAATTCATGAGACGCGCAGTGAAGTCATAGTCGGCCGAAACCCGGAAGTGGTCGTTGTATTCAGTTGCCCTCGCCAAATCTCCAGGGTAAAAGATCGCTTGATGCGAGGTGGGTAGTCCGTGCCTGATATAGGAGGTAGGTCTTGGCCGACGCGGGATAAGCTTCCCAGCGGCATCTAGATAGAATCCAGCAAAGATCAGCCTACCGCGGTTCTCCGACAAGCAACTAGTTAGTTGTCCGAAGTCGTCAGTCGAGCACTCGTCGCCGCCATTGAGGAACCACAGAAAATCACCAAGCGATCGACTTATTCCTTTATTCATCCCGTCATAGATACCGTCGTCGGGTTCTGACACAATGTCCGCCCAGGGAAAGTCATTGCTTAGATTATCGAGCTCTTGCAGGCTCAAACGTCCGCCATCGACTACTAAGACCTGCACATCTTTACCAAAAACGTCCACCAAGTCCTTTATAGACGCTAAAGTTCGATTAAGGCCACCGAAGTCATTGAATGTTACTGTGATTATTGACAGCAGTGGATTGCGTGGGTTTTCCAGTGGTATCTACCATCCTGTTATTCCGAATTGCGATGATCAAAAGGGCAATGGTCAAGCCGAATTCGGGCGCCATTACCGCGCCTGAGAATGCGAAGGAGCCAAACAACCAAACTTTAGCCACCCAGGTCTCATCCAATCGGTCTCCAGATTTGAAAACGCTCACGGCTGTGTGGACAAATGCAATGAGAACCGCAGCCATTCCAATCCAGCCGAAGTAGTAGACGAAGATATAATAGCCGTTATCGAGCGATGTAGCAGACACGCCGGCCATGAACAAATCATAGGTTGCAATTGTTTCTTGAACTGATCCAAGGGGTCTTCCGAGAGGATGTTCGCTCAGTACATCAATCAGCACCTGCAGGGGTGCCAAGAGCCGATAGTTGGCGCTTGATCCTTCAGTCCCTATAGTGCTCAGGCGCAGCAATAGGTACGAGCCCGAAAATAAGAGTACTACGACGACGGCGAGCACCGCTACTACTCGGACCAAGCCTCGGGATCTGACGAGGTATATAGAAACGATTGCCACTAGGAGAATCAAAGCTGTTGCGGATTGAGTCACAAGTAGGCCGGTCAAGACTAGGATGTAGGCTATCTTCATTCGATGCTTCAGGACGATGAGAAGCATCCCCAGCGACCCAATCACAAATGCGTTATACGATGGCTCCAGGTAGAACCCTTGAGCTCTTGGGAATTCTACGAGGCCGACCAAATGGTTGTAAGAATGGAAGTACTGCCGCGAGCCGAAAACATTGTAGAACGTAGAACTGCCCGTCTTGGCAAATGTTACCTGAGCCACAGAAAGGGCGACGATCAAAAGCAGCGTCACCAGCGCCCAATTTTTGAAGTTCCGACTGTGAATGACTTCGGAGCGAATACTGCCAAAACCAGAACATATCACGGCCGAGGTCAACAGGAAAAGCATCAAGGTCGAGACATACGCAGATCCGGAGGAATAGCCTGAAGACAGGGCAGCTAAGCCAGATAGAACAATGATCAGGCTCCAAGCCGCGCTTGTCGCAGCGTAGGTTGTTCGCCGCACCAGAACGAGAAGCAAGAACAATCCTGCGACAGTGCCCAGCGTCAATTCGTATGACCCGACGTGGACGAGTCTGAAGTGCTGAAATACAAGGAGGCAGAACAGCAGCGGCCCCGCGCTGGCCGTCATCATCCAGAGGCCTCTGCGAGTAGGCTCCGGTAAATCCTCAAATATTCCTCTACCATCCTGGTTGGAGCGAATGGGCCTGGGTTGCCGGAATGGGAAATTCCCTCCGTCAGCGGAAGCGCCGCCAGTTCGCAGAGGGTAGTGTGGCTCGACGCAATAACTACGCGTGGATGATTTGCGAATTCTCGGGCGGCGGAACTGTCAACAGCAAGGACCTCCAATCCGGCGGTCAGAGCTTCAGCGATGGTCAGAGGATAGTAATCAACGTCGGAGGTGAAAATGAGCCGATCGTGCTCGAGCATAGTCGTCGCAGTGAGAGCTCGATCAGAGGTCGCGGGTAGATGGCGAGTGGGATGTAGTTCCGATGGCAGATTGTCACCCATAATCGTAAGGCTCTGGTTCTCAATGCCTGCGACAGAGTTCAGTACTTCGATCGAAACCTTTTTCCTGTCCCGTAGGTCCCTGCACATGAACAGATTCCGCACTTCGTAACTGGAGGCTCTCGTACCTTCGCTAGCCGCATTCCAGAACGTTCGGTCGACGGAGTTCCTGATCGTATGAACGTTGTCGAAGCCTGCTGCTCGCGCCTCTGCCGCCAACCAGTCAGCACAAGCTACGAAGGCTGTTGGCAAGTGATCCTGGAGGTCCTGAATGAGTGCTCGACGGTCAATCCATCGCTGCGCGGCGTGGTCCACCCTGGCGGGTGGGTAGGCACCAAGGTCTGGGCACTTGCTACACCCCATCCTCCACAGCTGACAGCTAGCTGGCTGCGCGCAACGCCCCGTCATCGCCCACTGATCATGCAGCGTCCAAACTACAGGCTTTCCTGCTCGCTTCAGCAGGGAGAATAGCTGCTCTGTGTCAGCGAAGTAGCTGTGAATGACGTGTAGGTGCACTATGTCCGACGCGGCGACGGCGTGTGTCAATTCTTCCCACCTGCGGGAGCTTCTGAGCTTCGTCTCCGCGCCCAGAACTCCGTAGCTGGTGCGGTTCAAAGCCGCAATTGGACCCGGGGTAATCTGCAGCCCGGCGTACTCCTCCTCTAGTTGTGAGGCTTTTCCGCGGCGTCCATAGCCGTAGGCGAACGGACTCCTGACGCCCACCCGTCGCAGCTCATCTGCAAGGGTCCGCGCGACCCCTGCCGCGCCACCTTCCGAGAGCTTGGCGCTCACTTGTAGAACTTGTTGCATGAGACCTCGAGACCGCGCACCGCTTGATGCTGAGCGAATGAAGCTGCCGGTTGCACCCCCGCGAAGATCATAGGGTGTTTTCCCCGAGGTGTAGTGGCGCCGCGTAACTTACGAGCGGCGGCGGGGCGAACGGGCAGGAAACTAGCGCTCCTGCTACGCTCCCCAGATGGTCTCTTCGAAGGTTGACGTGCTGATCATTGGCATGCATTTCAGTCCTGAACCTTCAGGCAATGCTCCCTATACATCCGGTCTAGCAAGCGGATTGGTGGCTAGAAATTACGGGGTCAGTGTGGTGACTGGCTACCCGCACTATCCAGAGTGGAAGCGCCACGCAGGCTACTGCGGCTGGACTCGCAATGAAGTCATCAATAATGTTCCGGTCCTACGGCTCAATCACTACATACCCACTAAACCGAGTGGCTTGGCACGGCTTCTCATGGAGCTGTCGTTCGGTCTTCGGGTAGCACTCACGCGCTGGCGCTCGCCCCGAGCTGTCATCTTAGTAAGTCCCGCACTTTTCGCTACTGGTATTGCGCTCTTGCGCGCCCGCTTGTCCCGCAAGAAGGTTCCCGTTGTCATATGGGTTCAAGACCTTTACAGCCTAGGCATTGCTGAGACAAATACTTCAGGCTCGCTTGGCGCTCGATTCATGAAATGGATCGAATCCCGGATTCTTCGTTCGGCCGATGGAGTAGTTGTAATCCATGACCGCTTCCACGCCTATGTCACATCTCGGCTTGGGGTAAGCGACAAGCAGGTTGACGTCATCCGCAATTGGACGCATCTTGATCCATTCGTGCTCGCGGACCGCTTTACAACCCGCGCCTCATTCGGTTGGGAGGCCGATGATGTGATCGTACTTCATGCAGGAAATATGGGCGCTAAACAGGGCCTCGAGAACGTCGTGGAAGCAGCACGCATCGCGGAACAAAATGCACTACGCCTTCGGTTTGTCCTTCTGGGTGACGGCAACCAGCGGACAAGGCTGGAACATCTCGCTCAAGGTGTATCGACCATACGCTTTCTTGACTCACTCCCTGGCGTCCGCTTCCAGGAAGCCATTGCTGCGGCTGACGTTCTTCTAGTGAACGAGCTGCCTGGCGTGAAAGAAATGTCGGTCCCCAGCAAATTGACCTCATATTTCAGCTCAGGGGTGCCAGTGCTCGCGGCTACCGATGCCGGAAGCATCACGGCTGAGGAAATCGAGACCGCGCAGGCCGGCTTGCGAGTCGACGCGGGGAACCCGGCGGAGCTGGTGCGCGGCGCAGAGATACTGGCAGCGAACAAAGACCAGAGTCGCTTGTACGCGGAGAACGGCCGCCGCTTCGTGGAGGCTACGTTGTCCGAAGACCATGCAGTTGGCAAGTATGATCGGTATCTCACGCACCTAGCGGCCGGCTCTCAACCGGGATTGTGGCAGAGAAAGTCTGGGGAAAATCATGCCTAAGCGCGCGCTCATCACCGGAATCACGGGCCAGGACGGCTCTTATCTCGCCGAACTCCTGCTGCGGAAGGGCTATGAGGTCCACGGCCTAATCCGCCGGGCCTCCACCTTCAACACATCGCGCGTCGACCACCTATACGTAGACCCGCACGATCCGTCCGCCAAGTTGTTCTTGCACTATGGGGACCTCAGTGACGGCTCGCGCTTGGTAACTCTGCTGGCCGACATCAGACCCGACGAGGTGTACAACCTCGCCGCTCAGTCCCACGTGCGCGTCTCGTTCGATGAGCCTGAGCACACTGCGGACACCACCGGGATGGGCACCGTTCGTCTGCTGGAAGCGGTCCGCCTGGCCGGGATTGAGACGAAGTTCTACCAGGCGTCCTCGTCGGAGATGTTTGGCGCCACTCCCCCTCCCCAGAACGAGGACACCCCCTTCTATCCGCGCTCTCCCTACGGTGCCGCGAAGGTCTACAGCTACTGGATCACCAAGAACTACCGCGAGGCGTATGGCATGTACGCGGTGAACGGAATCCTCTTCAATCACGAGTCCCCTCGCCGTGGGGAGACCTTCGTGACGCGGAAGATCACCCGCGCAGTCGCCGCAATTAAGGCCGGCCAGCAGGACCACGTGTACATGGGAAACCTCGACGCCGTGCGGGACTGGGGTTACGCCGCTGAGTACGTCGAAGGCATGTGGCGCATGCTGCAGGCTGACGAACCCGAGGACTTCGTGCTCGCGACCGGCGGCAACTACACCGTGAAGGACTTCCTCCGGATTGCCTTCGAGCATGCGGGCCTTAACTGGGAGGAGCACGTCAAATTCGACGAACGCTACCTCCGTCCCACAGAGGTCGACGCCCTTGTGGGTGATGCGTCGAAAGCTGAGACGAAGCTCGGCTGGAAGGCCACCATCCACACCCCCGACCTTGCACGACTGATGGTTGACGCCGACATCGAGTCGCTGAAGCACGCCGGACGCAATTGGATCGACACCGTCGACCTCGACTGCTGGAAGGCTTGAGGTGACCGCCTTCACCCCCGGCCCGCTTGAGAGGGATGCCCCCTTCTATGTAGCCGGCCACCGCGGGCTCGTCGGCTCCGCGATCTGGCGCAAGCTCGAAGCAGAGGGCTTCACCAACCTCCACGGCCAGTCGTCCTCTGAGCTCGACCTCAAGGACCGGTCGGCAGTCTTCGCCTACCTGGCCCGGGTCAAGCCCCGCTACGTGGTGCTTGCTGCCGCGAAGGTGGGCGGCATCATGGCCAACAACACGTACCCCGTGGACTTCCTTACCGAGAACCTCCAGATTCAGGTCAACGTGCTCGATGCCGCTCGAGAACAAGGCGTGGAACGCGTCCTCTTCCTCGGATCGTCCTGCATCTACCCGAAGCTCGCACCACAGCCCATCCGTGAGGATTCGCTGCTCACCGGTCACCTGGAGCCTACGAACGACGCCTACGCGATCGCGAAAATCGCCGGCATCATGCACGTACAGTCCGTCCGTCGGCAGGACGGACTCCCCTGGATCTCGGCGATGCCCACCAACCTCTACGGCCCGGGTGACAACTTCTCGCCCCAGGGCTCGCACGTCCTCCCCGCACTCATCCGCCGGTACGACGAAGCCGTGCGCGATGGCATCCGCACTGTGATGAACTGGGGCACGGGGTCCCCGCGGCGCGAGTTCCTGCACGTAGACGACATGGCAGCGGCGTGCCTTCACCTGCTCGAGCACTACGACGGCCCCGAGCAGGTCAACGTGGGCACCGGCAGCGACGTCACCATCAAGGAGCTCGCGGGCATTGTGGCCGAGGCCGTGGGTTATGACGGCGCCATTGAGTGGGACACCACGAAGCCGGACGGCACCCCGCAGAAGCTGCTCGACGTCTCCAAGCTCACGGACGCCGGCTGGACTGCCGGCATCTCACTCGCCGATGGCGTCCGCGACACGGTGGAGTGGTACCGCTCACATCGCGCCGAGGTGCGTAGCTAGACTCGGCACGGACTCTTCGCCCATCTCCGGGCCCCGCCACCTGAGTTCATGGCGTACACGGCATTGAATAAGCATCTAGAGAGGTCTCCTTTGGAGCTGAGCGATTACCTTCGGATCCTGCGGCGTAACTGGCTGCTGATCACCGTGTGTGCCATCGTCGGGTTGCTTATCGGAGCCGTGGCGTCTTTCGCCGTCCGGCC
The DNA here is from genome assembly GCF_054510925.1 of Arthrobacter sp. MDT2-16. Taxonomy (NCBI): domain Bacteria; kingdom Bacillati; phylum Actinomycetota; class Actinomycetes; order Micrococcales; family Micrococcaceae; genus Arthrobacter; species Arthrobacter sp. MDT2-16. Next base: position 71,044 of record NZ_JBTNDP010000007.1, on the reverse strand, counting down.
CACGTACACCGCCCAGACAAAGCTTTTCGTGGCGACGCAGAACTCGGGCAGCGTGCAGGAGCTGCAGCAGGGCAACACCTTCACGCAGGCGCGCGTGCAGTCCTACGTGGAGACGGTGACCGAGCCGATCGTCCTGCAGCCTGTGGTCGATTCGCTCGGTCTCGATATCCCTCCGGGTGAGCTCGCAAGCAAGGTTACGGCCACCGCGGACCTGAACACCGTGATCATCACGATCGCCGTCGATGACAGCTCACCCGTACAGGCCGCAGCGATCGCCCAAGCCACGGCGGAGAGCCTCGTGCAGTCCGTCGACGGACTGGAGAGCACCGAAGACGGCGGCGGATCGCCCGTCAACCTCACCGTCATCACCCCTGCGACTGCACCATCCCAACCTTCCGCTCCGAACACGAAACTGAACCTGGCGCTCGGCCTGCTCGTCGGCCTCGCGCTCGGCGTCGGCACCGCCGTCCTCCGCAGCACACTGGATACCCGCGTACGCGGGGAGGCAGATCTGCGCCGGGTCTCCGACACGCCGATGCTCGGAGGCATTTCGTTCGACATGGACGCGCAGAAGAAGCCTCTCCTCACGCAGGTGCCGGGCCAGAGCCCACGCGCCGAGTCCTTCCGGCAGATACGGACGAATCTGCAGTTCGCCCAAGTCAGCCACAAGTCCAAGGCTGTGCTCGTCACGTCTTCCCTTCCCGGTGAAGGCAAGAGCACCACGGCCACGAACCTCGCCATCGCCATTGCTCAGTCCGGTCAGTCGGTTGTGCTCGTGGACGCCGATCTTCGACGACCTCGCGTGGATGAGTACCTCGGCCTGGAACGCAACGCAGGCCTCACCACCGCGTTGATCGGCCGGGCCGATGTCGAGGACCTTCTGCAGCCGTGGGGCACCGACGAACTGTACATCCTGACCGCGGGGCAAATCCCGCCGAACCCCAGTGAGCTGCTCGGGTCCGACGCTATGAAGCAGTTGATTACCCGGCTCGAGCAGAAGTTCGATGCCGTCATCATCGATGCTCCTCCGCTCCTGCCCGTTACAGACGCAGCAGTGCTTGCCCAGCAGGTTGGCGGAGTGGTCCTCGTGATCGGGTCGTCCAAAGTGAAGCTCCCCGATCTGCAGAAGTCCTTGGGGAATCTGAGCATGGTGAACGCGGATTTGCTCGGCGTCGTCATCAACTTGTTGCCGACGAAGGGCCCCGACGCCTACTCGTACAGTTACTACTCCTACGAGTCCCATCCCGAAACGCATCTCGCGGAGAGTGATTCTCCGGCCCCAGTCCCGGTTGCGAACCGGCTGAAGAAATCGTTCGACGAAGTGCTCGGCCTGCAACCGCCATCGACACGCCGTCCGGCACACGAGTAGATGCTGCGCAACGCTCCCGTCATGGGGAAGGAGCAGAGCGTGGGACGACCTCTCACCTGGATGAGGCGCTACCCTAGGCGCCTCTCGATCATCGACGCCATCGTGGTGCTCTGGGCCACAGCCGGCGCTTTCCTGATTCGATTCGGGCTGGCCGACGACACGGGCACTGAATCGCTGCGGACATATGCCCTGTTCACCCTGGTGCTCAGCATTATCTGGTGGATCATGTTAGGGGCTTGGGACTCCCGGAGCCCGCGTGTACTCGGATCCGGTGCCGAGGAGTACAAGCGGGTCTTCTCCGCCTCCCTCTGGTTGTTCGGCCTGATCGCAATCCTCTCCTACGCATTCCGGTACGACACAGCCCGCGGTTACGTGGGGCTCGCGCTTCCCGCGGGCGTGATCGGTCTCCTGGTGGCACGGTGGATGGTCCGCCAGATCCTCAGTACGGAACGTCGCCACGGCAAGAGCACGTCCCAGATCCTTATTGTGGGAGGCGCTCCTGCTGTCGACCACCTTGCCACGTCACTCCGCAGGAACCCCCTAGCGGGCTACAAGCCCGTTGGGGCGTATATAACAAGCGACCACAGTGGGCTTCTGCGTACAAACCCTGAATTGCCGGTCGTGGGAGCGGGCTCGGATGTCAACTCGATCCTCGATGCCATTGAAGCGTCCAGCGCTGATTCCGTCGCCGTCTCCGCGGGGTCGAACCTCGACCCGGAGGTCCTGCGCCGACTCGGCTGGGCGCTTGCTGCCCGCGAGACGCGTCTGATACTGGCCCCCGCGCTGACTGACGTCGCTGGCCCACGAATCCACACCCAGCCTGTAGCCGGGCTGCCGCTCGTTCATGTATCGACACCCAAGCTGACGGGCGGATCGCGCGTTCTCAAGCGCCTCTTCGACATCACCGGAAGTGCTGCACTGCTGATCGCCCTCTCCCCCGCGCTTCTCGTCCTCGCCGTCCTGGTCAAGCTGACCAGCCCCGGCCCCGTTCTCTACACCCAGGAACGCATCGGCGTAGGGGGCACGACCTTCAGGATGTTCAAGTTCCGTTCCATGAAGCAGGACGCCGACGCGCAGCTCGCCTCGCTCCTCGCATCGCAGGGAAGCGCGGACAAGCCCCTGTTCAAGGTGAAGGACGACCCACGGATCACGAGCGTGGGCAAGGTGCTGCGCAAGTACTCGCTCGATGAACTTCCCCAGCTCTTCAACGTTCTGCGCGGCAGCATGAGCCTCGTGGGTCCGCGACCGCAGCGCGCCGGGGAAGTGGCACTGTACGACGACGCTGCCCATCGGCGCCTCTACGTCAGCCCCGGCATGAGCGGTCTCTGGCAGGTGAGCGGCCGTTCAAACCTCACGTGGGAGGAGTCCATCAAGCTGGATCTCTATTACGTGGAGAACTGGTCGCTGATGCAGGACATCGTCATCCTTCTCAAGACGTTCAAGGCAGTTTTCGCAAGTCACGGCGCTGTCTGACCTTCAGCTTTCATCCGCGCCTCTGTTCGGGCGCCACCCGATAGGACCCTGAGTGACACCGAGTAGCGGCACGGCAGCAGGACCAGTAGACCCTATGAGCACCCACACCCAGAGTTCGCACGCTCGCGGTAGGTCCTTGATGCGACGTGTTCTGCTGGGCGCGGGTATCGCCCTTCTTATTCTCGCCGTGTGCGGAGGATGGCTCGCGTTCCGGGCTGTTCAGGTCAAGCAGAACCTTGAGTCGGCGATGGCGCTCATTCCGACCTTGCAGGAGCAGGTGACCACACGTGACCTTCCCGCCGCGAACGAGACGACAAACGAACTGCAACGTCGAACAACTGCCGCTCGCGACGCCGGCACGGATCCTTTATGGACAGCGGCAGGACTGATCCCGTTCATTGGGCAGAACTTCAGCGCGGTCTCCGAAGTGACGGTGTCCGCCGATGACGTGGTGAATCGCGCGGTCGCTCCTATGGTCGACAAGTTTGCCGCTCTGGATTGGAAGACCCTAACCCCTACCGACGGACGCATCGATACAGCTCCCCTCGCAGATATCGCTCCAACGCTGGCGGCAGCAGCCAAGACGGTGGACCTTTCCTACGGCCGCCTTGAGGGAATTGATCAGGAGGAGTTGCTGCCGCAGATCGCCGGTCCGCTGCAGGACGCCGTCGCGGCGCTCGACGAAGTGCGCGGGCCTATCAACGACGCCTCCCGCGCCGGGCAACTTCTTCCCTCCATGCTGGGTGCCGATGGTTCCCGCAACTACCTGGTGCTGGTGCAGAACAGCGCGGAAGTCAGGGCAACGGGCGGCATCCCGGGAGCGCTTGCGGTACTCACTGTCGAGGACGGACGAATCTCCCTGACCGATCAGGGCAGCGCTACCGATCTAGGAAGATTCTCTCCTCCGCTCGCTGTGGATGCGGAGCAGGAGCAGATCTTCTCCTATCGCATGGGCGCCTTCATGCAGAGCGTCAACCTCACACCAGACTTCCCTACTGCTGCGTCCACGGCGCAACGGATGTGGCAGGACCGCCACCCGGACTCCCGCATCGACGGGGTGATCGCCATCGATCCCGTGGTGCTGGCCAACATTCTGAAGGCCACCGGCCCGGTGGAGCTCGGTGAGTTCGGCGATCCTGCGGTCGACGCCCTCCTGGCGCAAACCCGGTTGCCCACCGCGCTCGACGCTACCAATGTTGTGCCGACCCTTCTCTCGGATGTCTATGCCCAGATCGAGGAGCCATCCCTGCAGGACGCGTACTTCGCGGCCGTCGCCGGAAAGGTGTTCGGGGCCTTGACCGATGTACAAGGGGACGGCACCCAGCTCGTCGAAGCGCTGGTCACCAGCGCACAGCAGGAACGCCTGTATCTCTGGTCGGCATCGTCGGAGGAGCAGGAACTCCTGGCCCAGACCCACCTCGCTGGAGCCGCCCTCGGTCCCACCGTGGGTGGAGCCGCGTTCGGCGTGTACTTCAATGACGCCACCGAAGCGAAGATGGACTACTACATGCGCCGCACGGTGCAACTCGTGAGGAGTTGCACCGGGGACGGGTACTCGCTGTATACGGTCAGGGTGACGCTCACCAACACCGCACCGGCCGATGCAGATATCAGCATGCCAAACTATGTTCTTGGCGCCGGTGCTTCCGGCGTAGAGCGTGGGCGAGTGAAGACCAACACTGTCAGCTACGGCCCAGCACAGGCGCGCCTGCAGGAGGCGCGAATCGACGGCACCGATGTGCCTCTGGGGTCCTTCGCGCACGGCAACCGGCCCGTGGGCATCCTCACGACAGATCTCGGCCCCGCCGAGACCGCGACCCTGGAAATCGACTTCTCCAAGGTGGTGCAGGAAACTGAGCCGGTTCTGGACGTCACTCCAACCATTCAGGATCGTGCTGACGTGGTACTGGCGACCGACGGAACGCTGTCTTGTGCCTGAAGCACCTTGGGTGGTGCAATCCGCCCACCTGAGCGGGAGTGAGCGAGCTCCAGGTTAACAGTGGGTTACATCGCCCGATTTGACCCCTCATCCCTTCCCCTACTTGCTTCTTGTTGCTACCTTCTGAGTAGAGGTACTTCCCGCTTTACGTAGTAAATACGCAAGATTCGAGTAGCCCGCGTAATTGCTATAGGGTGTGGGAAGTTGACTCAGGGCAGTTGGGGAACGATCGCCCGAGCACTTCGCTAGATTTTTACCCGTCTCACTTTTCTTTCTTTTGGGGAGCCACCATGCGCAAGACCGCCTCTATCCTGGCCATCGCCGGATCTATCACACTCCTTGGAGCAGGTGCGGCGCAGGCCAACACCCTGAACGACGCCCGCTACGGCGGCGCTGATAGCGCCACCGTCAGCGATGGAACCATCGCTCCGGGCGAAGCGGTGGTCTTCAGCGTCACCGGCGGCGTCTTCGATCCCAATGAGGCGATCCGCTTCACCGTGGACCGCACCAATGCCACCCCGTCGGCTGCCGGCTTCGGCGCCGGTGGAGCTGCCTCCGCCCGCGGCGGCCTCATTGTGCTCAACCAGATCATCCTCGACGAGATCAAGTACGCCGATGGCAATGGCAACTTCTCCACCACCGTCACGCTGACGGAAGAGGGCGTCTACACGCTGACCGCGGCTGCCGTCGACGGCTCCCCCGCTCCGATCTCGCAGACCGTCGTCGTCGACTCCGACTACGCGACCAGCACGGGAACCACCGGCGGTACGACGGGCGGCACCACGGGCACCTCCGGTGGAACCACCACGGGCACCACCGCGACCAAGGGCGGCCTCGCCAACACCGGTATCGATTCCGCCATGGTCCTCTGGGGCGCAGCGGGTATCGGCGCCCTCGGCCTGGGCGCCGGCAGCATCGTTGTTGCACGCCGCCGCTCCGCCGAGGCGTAACAACCCGTAGTTTCGGGTAGTACGAGGCCGGGCCGGAGCAATTGCTCCGGCCCGGCGTCGTAGTACTCCATCAAGCTTCGGTCAGGTTGCCCTGAATCCGGAGAAAAGGGGCCAGCGGCAGCTGGGGACGGAATCTCGGTCTCAAGAAGACTCCTATGCCGCTGGCCCCGGTTCCGGGACCCGCCTTCACTCGGGTGAGGGCACCAGCCCTTCTGCTGGAGCATTCCTGCCCAACGAATGCAACATTACGGACTCGCGCGGACCTCACCACCAGTACGGATAACTCGCTTTTCCGCCGCGATTACCTGCGTAGCCCGGTTGAAGTACCTGCCCTCCACCCCCCGACTACTTGCTATCCCGTCGGGTGTCACCGTTGCTCCTGGTCCCCGGCGAATTCGGCGGCCAGTTCCTCCCGTGTGGTGATGCCGAGCTTCCCGTAGATCCGGTACAGATGCCCCTCGACCGTCCGCGTCGACAGGACGAGAATCCGCGCGATCGACCGGTTGGTTGCCCCCTCCGCGGCGAGCTTCGCGATCTCGCGTTCACGGGACGTCAGCTCGTGCGCACTGCGGAGATCTCCCTCCTCGTGAACGGGCATCCCCTCCAGGAGGGATTGCCGCCGGCGCATGGCGCGCAGGGCCACCCGCCGCGCCCTCACATCCCCCTTCTCCGCGTACAGGCGCATCGCCCTGGCCGAGGCGTCCGCCGCGAGCGGCATCTTCTGGATGCCCTCGGCCTTGTCCGCGGCTGTGAGCAGGGCATCCGGATCCGCGGCGGTCAGCGCGTGTGCGTATTGCGAGAGGACCTGCGCCTCCGCACCCTCGAAGGTATCGGCGAGCTCGGCGAGACGCCACGCGCTCGCGGTGTCCCCGAGTTCCAACAGGAGCTCCAGGACGTCCTTCTCGCATGCGGGGAAGGGAGCGGACTCGGCGGCATCGGCGACGTCGTGGAGCGCGGTCAGGTCGCGGCCCGTCTCTGCACCATTGGATGTGGCAGCGGCGAGGAATGCACGGCCGAGCACCAGCTGCGCGCGGCTGCCGGTGGTCGCCACGGCGCTGAACTCCTGCTCGAAGCCGCGCGCGGCGTCCTTCTCCCCCACCGAGTGCGCGGCCCAGGCGGCGACGCCGAGCGCATACGGCAGCAGCATCTCCGTGTCCGTCTGACGCAGTGCCGCGAGGGCGGGCTCGAGGATACGCAGCGCCGTGCGGAACCGGCCACGGCGGACCTCCAGGAAGGCCTGCAGTGTGGGTAGCGCGCCGCTGAGGTAGCTGAGATCGACGAGGGGTTGCCCGCGGTACTCGTCCAAAACCTGCGTGGCCGTGGAGTAGTCACCCGAATGGACGAGCGCACTGGCGTACTGGGCCACGACGGGCGCCCGGAGGTGCTCGAGACTCCCACGGGAACGGTTGACCTCGTCGAGGGCCGACCTCAGTTCTGCAAGGGCGGAATCCCACGCTCCATGCGCTCCCTCGATGACGCCGCGGAATGTGGACACCAGCACGGGTATGTGGGCGGCGGGCGGTTGGTCCGCGAAGGACACCGAGCGGTCGAGGGCATCCAGCTCTCCGCCGGCGGCGGCGAGCTGCCCTTCGAGGACCCAACCGAGCACGTGCAGCAGCCTCAGGTCCTCCCGGGCGGCCTCCGCGCCTTCCGCCGTCGTCTCCTCAGCCTGGTCCGCTCCCGATGGGGCGGCGTAGAGACGTTCCGCGCAGGCGTCCGCGATGGCGTGCACCATGCCGGGGGCATCGCCACGCCGCACGCAGGCGAGCGCCTTGAGGTCCGCGGCCTCCACCAGAGTGGCCTCCGCGGCCGGACCGGCCAGCACCTGGTCGAGCATCGCGATGGCCACCGCATACTCCCCCAGGACCACCCGAACCCGCGCCTCCTCGACCGTCGCGGCGGCGTCACCCGCCTCGATGCGCGCGGCCCCTGCGAACCGCAGCGCGGATTCCGGCCGTGAGACGTAGGCCGCGATCCTGGCGGCGTCCAGCAGGACCGGGGCCGGGACCGCCACACCGGCGTCGAGCGCCCAGTTCAGGTATTCGATGCGCCCGTCCTGGAGGGCGGGCAGCACCACGTCCTCGTCGAAGACCTGGCGGCGCAGCTCCGCACTCCTGCCGGCCGGGACCAGCGCCCGCATGACGCGCGTCATCATGGGATGAGTGACCCGCAGCGGGTCGGTGGGTGCGCCCGGATTGCGCAGCAGCCCGCGGCGCAGGAGCTGCTGGGCCACGACGTCCTCCTCGATCCGCGCCAGCCTCGACGGGCTCAGCCCGCCGCTGAGGGCGACGGCCTCGAACGCGCTGCGTTCCTGCTCGCTGAGCCCCTGGAGCAGCGTCTTGGCGAGATCCATCAGCGGCGGGCCGGGCGGGTGGAAGCGACCGGAGAGGCACCACACGCCGTCGCGCAGGACGAGCTCGCCCGTGGCGGAGGAATGGTTGAGCAGGGCCCGCAGCATGAGGGGATTCCCGGCGCTCTGGCGGGCGAAGTAGGCCTCCGCCCCCCGGGTCATCGGCCCACCCAGCACCGCTTCGCACAGCCTGCCGGCGTCGGTGTCGGTGAGGCCCGTGATGTCCACGCGGCTGATGAAGCCGTCCGTATAGAGGGAGAACAGCTCGCCCGAGCGGGGCGGGATCCCGTTGGAGAAGAGGACCACCTTGATGGTCCGGGAGATCACCAGCTGGGTGAGGATGTGGCTGCTGTCGTCGTCGAGGAACTGGGCGTCGTCGACCACCACCACGGCGTCACGCCCCTGGGACGCCTCCCGCAGGTATGCGACGAGGATCCGGAGGACGGACAGGGACGACTCGAGCGCCTGCGGCGTGGCGTGCGAGAGGTACGCGCCGAGCGCCCCGTAGGGCACCTCGGCGAGGCCCTCGGTGGCTCGGATCACGAAGCTCCGCTTGTGGTGACCGTCGATGATCGGCACCAGGCGCCGGGCCACGGCGCTCTTGCCCACACCGGTCTCGCCGATGACGAGCGCGCCGTGCAGGTCCGGGTGGGTCAGGGTATGGACGATCGCACCCAGGATCCGCTCGACACCCACAAGCGGAACCTGGCCGTCCTCACGGGGGATCACTGCAGCGGGGTGGGTAGGAGTTCGGCCAGCTGCAACCGGGAGGAGACGTGCAGCTTCGAGTAGATCTGGTACAGGTGACCCTCGATGGTGCGCACGGAGACGCACATGATCTCGGCGATCTCCCGGTTGGCGTACCCGCCCGCGGCTAGCTGCGCGATCTCGCTCTCACGCGGCGTGAGACTGTCCAGCTGCGACATGGGACCGCCGGCCGTCTCGATGACGAGGACCTGCCGTGCCCGCTGCTGCACCTCGCGCACCGTGGACTTGTTGCCCAGGGCCTGGGCCGCGTTCAGGGCGGACCGCGCGGCGTCGCGCCCGAAGTTCTGGTCGCCGCCTGCCGCCGCCAGCTCCATGGCCTGCAGCAGGACCTCCGCGTCCCGGTAGCCGATGCCCTTCGCGAACATCTCGCTGAGGCGGGCGAACGGCCCCTGTACCCGGGCGGCGACGTCGGACAGCTCGGCGAGCGCTCCGGTGTTGCCGAGGCGTACCGCGCTCGTGAACGCGGACAGCTCGAAGAGCGAGGCTCCACGCTCCCGGTCCCGCTGTCCCAGGACCTGCAGCTGCTGGGCGGCGGTGGCCTTCGCCTCCCGCAGCCCGAGGCTGGAGAGCTGCAGCTGGGCCGCCATCCGGCGCACCGTCCAGGGCACGCCCGGGGCGGGTTCCGCGTGCACGAGGAACGGGATGGCGTCCTGGACGTTGCGGGACATGGTGTGGCAGTAGGCGATCGCCGCGGCGGCGACCGGCAGGAGGCGGTGGGGATCGCTGACCCGGAGCTGGCGGAACGCCGGGGTGAGGAGCCCCAGGGCGTCCTCGGGCTGCCCGTAGCGGGTGAGGACGAGTCCCAGGGAGAGCTGCACGGCGGACCCGCGGTGCGCCACCTCGCTGTCCCCGACGTCGAGCCCGAGGCGCCGCGCACCGCCGGCCCAGCTCCCGGAGGCGCTGTAGACGATGGCGAGGCGGAGGTACGCCACTTCCCGCGTGCGGTGGCTCACGGTGTCGTGGCGCAGCCTGTCGGCGATGTCGTCGGCGAGCTGGAGGGCGTCGAGCTGGCTCTCCAGCATGGCCCACGCCTCGCACAGGAGCACGTCCGTGCGGATCTTCTGGTCCAGGCCGAGGGGGTAGGACGCCCCCTGCAGGGACAGCACCAGGTCACGGGAACGCGCGAACTCGCCGTCCAGCGAGGCCAGGTCTGCCCGGGTCATCACGATGTCGGCGTGCAGCGCGGCCCGCTCCTCGCCGTCCTCCAGCGCGCCGACGAGCTCCTCGGCCTGCCCGAGGGGTTCCTCGCCGGTGAGGCCCAGGAAGTTGCGCAGGACGGCGTCGGCCAGGTGGAGCTGCACGGCGTCGGCCGGCGCCGCCTTCTCCAGCAGCGGCGCGGCGAGCGAGAGGGCGTTCGCCGCGTCCTCGAACCGGCCGGCGTCGGTGAGCGCCCAGACGCGTTCGGCCGCGACGGCCGCCGAGGAGCGGTGGAGTTCGTGGGTCTCGGTGAACTGGACGGCGTCACAGTACCGGCCGGCATTGCGTGCCGACCGCGCGGCGGCGAGGCACAGTCCGGTGGGGACGGACTCATGGCAGCGGAGCAACCAGCGGGCGTGCCGCTCGGGGTCGAGGGCGTCCATCAGGGTGGTGTCCCCGGCCAGCCGCTCGTACAGCTCACGGGAGCGCTGCACGGAGAGGGACTCGGCGGCACCCTCCGCCAGGACGGCGTTGGCGAGTTCCGCGTACTCCTGCATGCCGTGCCGGACGGCGACCAGCCCGGCGGACTGCAGGCTGTCCATGGCGGCGCTGCCGGCGAGGCCGTGCGCACTGGCCAGGGGAAGCCGGCCGGCGAGGGCCAGGGTGTGGGCGACGTCGCGCTCCGCACTCGGGAGCCCGTCCACGAGGGCGAGGGCTGCCTCGGCGATCTCGGTGGGCACGGGGGTGGTGCCGGGCAGGAGCACCCAGGTGCCGTCCTGCTGGACGATCCGCCGTCCGCGCAAGGCCCGGGTTGCGGCCTGCAGGAAGCGTGCGTTGCCGCCGCTCATCTTGAGGAGCAGGTGGACACACTCCACGCTGACCGGCCCCTCGAGCTCGGCCTCGAGGAAGGCCCGGGCCTCGGCGGTGGTGAAGGGCGCGAGGTCGAAGCGCCTCAGGGAGCCCTCACGCCAGAGCGAGGCGAACATGGGGTCGGCGGCGGTGAAGTCCTGCGAGGTCAGCATCACGCTGGCGGTGCCGTTGAGCACCAGCTGCGTGATCAGGGCCGCGGAGGACGCATCGAGGTACTCGATGTTGTCCACGGCCAGGACCACGCGGCGTCCGCGTGCCTGGAAGTTCAGCAGTTCGGCGACGGCCTGCAGCACCATCACGGGGTGGTCCACCACGTCCGCCTCGAGCTCCGAGAGCAGGAAGTTCACCGGGCGGAACGCCTGGTGGCTGGAGCCCTTGGAGCCCCGGATGCGGATGACGAGCAGCTCCGCGGCCTGGGACGTCAGCGCCTGCTGCATGATGGCGGTCTTGCCGACGCCCGCGTCGCCCACCAGCACTGCCCCGACCGATCCGGCGGAGAGCAGGGCCTCCTCGACCGCGGCGACGACGTCCTCGCGGCCGACGAAGAACGGAGCCTCTGCCAGCCGGCTCATGGCAGCACCGCGGTGCGGTCGGCGGGGCGGAGTGGCGGGGTGATCGTGATGCCAAGGAGATGCAGATCCATCGGACTACTTCCTGGATTCGAAGAATGTGTGGTTCCCCATGAGCCTAGGAAGGCTGCCCACCGCCTACACGAGTAGCACTTACTGGAGTTCCACGCCACCTACTCGCATTACACCCGAGTAGTTCCGGTAAGGGTACTTGCGAATCCCGCAATTATTACCTGCCATGCGAGTGCTACACTACTCGCCTCTCATGTGGCCTTCTGTCAGGCGTTGCCGTCGAACAGGCTGGTGACCGAGCCGTCGTCGAACACCTCGCGGATCGCGCGGGCGATCAGTGGCGCGATGGACAGCACCGTCAGCTGCGGGAAGCGCTTCTCCGACGGGATGGGCAGCGTATTGGTGACCACCACCTCGCGGGCACCCGATTCGGCGAGGCGACGGGCCGCCGGGTCCGAGAAGACCGCGTGCGTCGCCGCGATGATGACGTCCTTGGCGCCGGCGTTCTTCAGCACCTGCACGGCACCGGAGATCGTTCCGCCGGTGTCGATCATATCGTCGATGAGCACGCAGGTTCGCCCCTCCACCTGGCCCACCACCTGCTTGGAGACCGCCTGGTTGGGCACCGTGAGGTCGCGGCTCTTGTGCACGAAGGCCAGCGGTGCGCCGCCGAGGCGCTCGGCCCACTGCTCCGCGACGCGCACGCGCCCGGTGTCCGGGGAGACCACGGTGACGTTGTCGGCGTCGACCCGTGACCTGATGTAGTCCGCCAGGAGCGGGATGGCCATCAGGTGGTCCACGGGCCCGTCGAAGAAGCCCTGGATCTGCGAGGTGTGCAGGTCCACGGACATGAGCCGGTTGGCGCCGGCGGTCTTGTAGAGGTCGGCCACGAGGCGCGCGGAGATGGGCTCGCGGCCGCGGCCCTTCTTGTCCTGGCGCGCGTACGGGTAGAACGGCGAGACCACGGTGATGCGCTTGGCCGAGGCACGCTTGAGGGAGTCCACCATGATCAGCTGCTCCATGAGCCAGTTGTTCAGCGGAGCAGGGTGCGCCTGGATGACGAAGACGTCCGTCCCGCGCACGCTCTCCCCCGAGCGCACGTAGATCTCACCGTTGGCGAAGTCGTAGGCGGACACCGGCAGGAGCTCGGTGCCGAGCCACTGCGCGATCTCCTCGGCCAGTTCGGGGTGCGCACGTCCGGAGGCGAGGACGAGTTTCTTCTCGCCGCGTGCGGTGATCTCGCTCATGCGTGGGTGCTCTCTTCTGTGGTTGTGCCGTCGGGGGTGGTGCTCTGGGAGGCGGCTGCTGCTGCCGCGGAGTCCGGGCGCTTCTTGGAGACCCAGCCGTCGATGTTCCGCTGGGGCGCGACGCTCAGGGCGAGGGAGCCGGCGGGCACGTCCTTGCGGACCACCGCGCCCGCGCCGGTGTAGGCGCCGTCGCCCACGGTCACCGGGGCCACGAAGACCGTGTTGGAGCTGGTGCGCACGTGCGAGCCGATGGTGGTGCGGTGCTTGTTGACGCCGTCGTAGTTGGCCGTGATGTTGCCGCAGCCGATGTTGGTGTACTCGCCGATCTCGGCGTCGCCCGCGTAGCCCAGATGGGAGAGCTTGGAGCCGCGGCCGATCGTCACGTTCTTGGTCTCGTAGAACGCGCCGATCTTGCCCTCCTCGCCCAGGACGGTACCCGGGCGGAGGTAGGTGAAGGGGCCCACGCTGGCACCGGCGCCGATACGGGAGCCGCTGCCGTGCGTGCGCACCACGTGGGCGGCCTCGCCGACCGTGACGTCGGTGAGGGTGGTGTCGGGTCCGACGACGGCGTCCCTCGCGATCCGGGTGCCGCCGTGCAGCTGCGTGTTGGGCAGCAGCGTGACGTCCTCCTCGAGGACCACGGTGGAGTCGATCCACGTGGTGGCCGGGTCCACGACGGTCACGCCCGCACGCATCCACCCCTCCACGACGCGGCGGTTCAGTTCGGCGCCGAGCGCGGACAGCTGCACGCGGTCGTTGGCGCCCTCCACCTGCCAGCGGTCCGCGAGGACGACGGCGGCGACGCGCCCTCCTCCTGCACGGGCGATCGCGACGACGTCCGTGAGGTACATCTCGCCCTGGGCGTTGGCGGTGTCCACGTGGGTCAGGGCGTCCCTCAGGACGGCGGCGTCGAACGCGTAGATGCCGGAGTTGACCTCCCGGATGGCATGCTGCTGGGGCGAGGCGTCCTTGTGCTCGACGATCGCCACCACGGTGCCGTCGTCGTGCCGCTGGATGCGGCCGTAACCCGTGGGGTCGTCCAGGACGGCGGTGAGGACGGAGACTGCGTTGCCGTCGCCCTGGTGGACCGCGACGAGTTCGGTCAGGGTCTCGGGCGTCAGCAGGGGGACGTCGCCGTACGTCACCACGATGGTGCCGGTCAGCTGCTCCTGGGCGCGTGCGTCGAGTGCCTCGAGGGCCACCTGCACGGCGCGGCCGGTACCGGGGACGTCGTCCTGGTCCACGAGGACGGTGTCCGCGTCGAGGACGGCCACGTGCTCGGCGACGCGGTCACGCTCGTGGCGGACGACGACGGCGAGCTCGCGGGGGTTCACGCCGCGGGCGGCATGCAGCGCGTGGCCGATCATGGACAGGCCGCCGATGGCGTGCAGGATCTTGGGGGTACGGGACTTCATCCGGGTGCCCGCGCCGGCGGCGAGGACGATCACCGCGGCGGGCGCTGCCTGCGCTTCCTGCGTGTGTGCAGCGGCGATCGATCCGTCTTGGTTGCTCATGAAGAAGCGCTCCTAGCTTTAGCCGACCGGCGGTCCGGGATCCTGACCCGATCGGCCGAGGACTGTCCCTGTTCCGCCCATAGGATTCGAACCTATACTCCACAGCTCCAAAGGCTGGGGTGCTGCCGTTACACCAGGGCGGACCGCGAGCACGCCCAGCCGCCGGCGGAGCATGTACGCACGGTGTACTAGTTTGCCATGCCGGGGAGGAGGGGGCGACCCGGCCGCCACTCCCCGCCGGCTTGCCGCCACTCGCCTGCACCCTGCCGCCGTCGCCCCGCCACCACTCGCCGTCGTTCCTCCTTTTTGCGCCGGACCGGCCGGGCGTCCCGCTTGTTTCCGGTGTGGCACGCACTCGGGTGATCGACAACATGGAACGACGGTCGCTGCGCAGCAGGAGGACCGATGTCTGGTCGGCTCTTCGTCGCCTCGTCGCCCTCCGTCCCCCCACCGCCGTCGGCTTGCCGTCACTCGCCGTCGTTCCAGCTTCTTACGCCGCACCGGCCCGGCGTCCCGCATGGTTCCTGTGCGGCACGCACTCAGGTGGTCGCAAGCATGGAACGACGGTGGCTGCTGGACCGGGCACCGATGCCCAGTCCCTGCTCAGCCCCGCGTGTTCACATGCGGCGCTATCGGGCCCCGCCTCTGACAGAACCGGCATCTACTGCGGGGGTGACTCTGGAAACAACGCTGGCATTTCTCGGAGGGGCGGCACCCACCCACGTCCTGCGCTCACGAGGGGTCAGCCAATGGGAGATCAACCGTGGGGTGGACGACGGCCGCGCCCTGCGCATCCGCCGAGGAGTGCTGGCACTGCCGGACACCCCACCCGAATTGGTCACAGCCGTCCGTGAGCACGCCCGGCTCACCTGCATCTCGGCTGCGACCTACTACGGACTGTGGCGGGTCCGCGAGCCGGAGGAGGTGCACCTGAGTCGGCTGGAGAGGACTGCCGCCGACTGCGTGAACCATTGGTCCCGGTCAGTGGCCGCGCATGAGCGTCTTCCGGTGGTCGGGCTCGCCGATGTGCTGGTGCACGTGCTGCAGTGCCGGCCCGAGGAGGAGTCGGTCGCCATGGTCGAGTGTGCTCTGAGGCTCGGGCGCCTGGACAGCGGTGTCCTCGAGGCGCGGCTACGGGGTCGCCGGAATGGGAAGGCACGCGCCGCGTTGGCGAAGGTCGAGTGCTCGGCGGATTCGGCGATCGAGGTCGTCGCACGGTTGCTCCTCCGGGGCGCGGGCCTCCAGGTCCGCCCACAGGTGCAGATCCCAGGGGTAGGCCGAGTGGACTTCCTCGTCGAGGGCTTCCTGGTGGTCGAGATCGACGGTGCGGCCTACCACTCCGACCGGCGATCGTTCCGGCGCGACAGGCTGAGGAACAACGCGGCCGTCGCCTCGGGGTACACCGTCCTCCGCTTCACCTACGAGGACGTCATGTTCTATCCCCAGGAGCTTCTTGCCCTGGTGCTGAAGGTCCTCGCCGGTCCTCGGGTCCGGTGACGACCCTCCATCGTTCCTGACTTCTGGGCCGTCGTTCGCGGAACGGACCCGTGGTCCACCCGCGGACGCTGGTAGCTGTGCCCACAACCTGGAACGACGGATGCCGCAGGTCCCCGACAGCCTGAGAAAGGAAGCACGACGCCCGCGTCGTGTCTCCGTCGGCGCCCGGCCGGCGGGCGCACCGGATCCGGCCGCCTCACCGTGGAAGCGTTGTGGGCCGCGCACGGCAGGGCTAGATTAGCGACCATGCGTCCTCCCCGGCCAGAGATGTCCAACGCGGTCCCGCCTCCCAACATGGTGAAGCAGGAGCCGCCCCGACTGCTCCGGATAGCCGGCGGTCTGTGGCTGCTCGGAGTGTTGGCCGGAGTGGCGGCGATCGTCCTGGCCGTCCTCGACCGGGAGAACCTTCTGACGGACCTGCAGGACACCGCGTTGACCATCGACAGCCAGGCAGCCGTGGAGGACGCCGAGCAGGTAGCCCTGATCGCCTTCTGGGGCACCCTCGGGGTGTTCGCCGCGGTGCTGCTGATCACGGCGCTGCTGGTTCCGCCGCTGCTCCGCGGACGTGGCTGGATCCGCTGGACCCTCGCGACGATCCTCGTCCTCGATGCCGGCGCTGTGCTCCTCGTCCAGGCGTTCCTAGAGACCGACGCCGGCGGATTCCAGTCGGTGCCCCAGCTGGCCGTCCTGCAGCTCGCCCTCGCGTTCCTCGCGCTGGTGCTGACGCTGCTGCCGCCGGTCTCGCGCTGGTTCAAGGGACCCCACCTGGTCCAGTGACCCCGACCGGCCTCGCACCGGTCCGGGCGACACTCCCTAGTGCAGTGGCCCCACGGCCGGTCTCGCGCTGGTTCAGGACACCTCAACCTGATGCATTGACCGCCGGTCGGCGCACCCCTCACGAACGGGGCCGCCCGCTCGGCAACCGGTTCGGGCACGACCTGACGAGCGCAGCTCGAGCCGGCCGAACCCGACGTCGGTCAGTGGTTCGCCAGCTCGCGACCCTGCCCGGCAGCGCCCGCCCGCGCCACGAGTTCCTCGCAGGACCGCGTCACGACGTGACAGGCCTCCAGGGCGCCCCTGTCCAGGAGCGGGTTCTCGGTGAGCACGCGCCACCGCTGGAGCTCCGCGAGCGCCGCCGCACGCACGTCGTCGGGCCCGATATCCGCTGGAAGGGCCAGTCGTTCCGCCGGGGCGACCCCCGACCCGCCCACGAGGCGCTCGGCGTCGTGCGCGGCCGACGACGGCAGGGGCACCTGGCCCGAGCGCAACGCCGACAGCAGGCGCAGTTCGTCGATCTCGTGCGCATTCGCCCGGACCCGCTCGATGCCTGCCAGGAGCCCGGCAGCCTCGGACCTCGGGTGGCTGCGCACCAGCGCCTCCAGGCCGGTGAGCGCTGTCCTGGTCCTCAGCGTGGCTGACCGTGCGTCGAACTGCTTCGTGACGAGGGCCAGCAGGAGGTCGAGCCCGCTGCGCCGTGCGAGGTCGTGCGCCAGCGCCGTGGCGTTGCCGGCCCCACCCCGCACCAGGGCGGCGCCCAGCCGGACCCCGAACAGTCCGAAACGCTCGAGCAGCTGCCGCCCGTCCTCCGCTGGCAGGCCCAGGGCTGTGCAGCCGGTGGCGAACCGGTCGGCGGACAGCAGCATGCGTTCCCGCTCCGTCCGTTCGAGCGCGGCCAGGGCCACGAAGGCCTCGTACTCCGCCTGCCGCAGGGTCCGGGAGCTCTGGGCGAGCAGGCCCGCCATCGGCAGGACGTCCAGCACGAGGGACCGCAGCGACGGATCGGCCCGGTAGCGGTCGGCGATGCGTGAGGCCGAGATCAGCGAGTCGATACGCCCTGCGCCCACCTCGTCCGCCCTCGACAGCACCGCCAGCGCGTTGACCGTCCCCGAGCTCGCGGCACTCGTGTCGCGGAAGGCCTCGAGGAACTTCACGTCGGAGCCGTGGAGGTGACGCATGAGGTAGATGACGGCGTCGGCCTCGGACGGGGTGTCCTCAGGGGTGAGGAACTGGGTGCTGCGCTCGGACACCTCCTCCGAGAGGGAGGCGATGCCCGGGGTGTCGATGAGCGTCATGGCGCGCAGGTTCTGCGCGGGCCACTCGACCACGATCCGCTCCACCTCGTGGGCCGGCTGTCCTCCGAGGTCGAGCACGAGCCGCCCCTGCTCCCGGGTGAGCGGAAGCAGTCGCGGCTCACCCTCCAGGGGATGCACGGTGATCCTGGGCGTCGGGGCGTACCGGTACCAGGTGATGATGCGGGTGCACTCCCCCGTGCCGGTGGGCGCGATCTCCTCGCCGATGATCGCGTTGAGCAGGGTGGACTTGCCCGCCTTGACCATGCCCGCGACCGCCACCCGCAACGGTTCCCTCAGTCTTCGGGCGTAGGTCTCGAGGTCGGCGCGCACCGCGGGCTCGTCGTCGTACACCTCGAGGGCCTCGCGGAGGAGGCCCTCGACCGTGCTGGTGTCCGTCACGCGCCCGCCGCCGCCTTCGCGTGACGCGGACTGCCACCGGCCGCGGGAGCCGCGGCGTCGGGCGTGCCGGTTCCTGCCCCCTGGACAGCGGGCCCCTGTGATCCACCCTCGACCTCGGACACCTGGACCCCGCCGTCCTGGGCTGTGGTCCCCGCGACCCTGGGCAGGAGCCGCTTGGCCTGTGCGTTCACCTGGTCGATCCTGGCCAGCTGGGCCTTCAGCTCGGTGACGCGCCCGTCCCGCTGCTGCTTGTAGGTCGACGCCGAGCGCTGGGCGGCGGTCACCGAGTCGGCGAGTGAGCGGTGGTGTTCCTCCGCGATGTCCCCGAAGTGGTCGCGGATCTCGCGCTGGACCAGGCGCAGCCGGTCCTTGAGCTGCTTGCCCACCTGGAAGACGACGTCGTCCATCTGCCGCCGGACGAGGTTCTTGGCGTCGTTCTGGCGTCGCTTGAGCCGCGCTTCCTTGTCCTCGCGGTACGCCTTCCGTCCCAGCAGCAGCCCGGCACCCACCGAGAGCGGGTTGATGAGCGACATGCCGATGATCCCGGTGAGCAGGCCGAACATCAGCACACCGCCGTAGGACCCGCGCATGCCGATCAGCACCTTCCCCGCCGGGCTGACCTTGCCCGGATCGAGGAACGGGATCTCCTCGACGGGCGCCAGGACGCCGTCGGTGCTGGAGACCTCCAGCACGGGCAGGGGCACCTCGTCGAGGGCGAACAGCTCGGCCACCTGCTCGGCGAGCCACTGCGAGCGCTCGCTCGTCCACACGAACGTGTCCGAGACCGCCGAGGCCACCCGCTGTTCCAGCCACTCCGCGAACTGGTCCCAGATGGGCCCGGGATCGCCGGCGTCGATGGCGATCTCCGCCTCGCGCTGGATGGACCGGAGCCTGTCGCGCAGATCGTGCTCCATGTCCGCGATGAGGTCAGACGCGCCGTCGTTGAGCGTGGTCTGCCAGCGCGACGAGCGTTTGCGCTGCTGGTCGGCCTTCTCCTTCGCCTCCTCGAGCTCGGCCAGGAGTACCGGGACCCCCTCGGGATTCTGGAGCGCCGAGAGCTCGGAGATCACTGACAGGCGCAGGTGCTCGGTGACGGACAGCAGGTCCGAGGCCACGGACCGCCGGCGCAAGGCCTGCGCCTTGCCGACGACGTCGGTGCGGAGGTACGCGACGAGCTCCGGGAAACCGGACTCCCGGTTCAGCTCGGCGTCGTTGGTCTGCGCGGCGACGAGGCGGAGGTCCGAGGACACCGGGATGAGCGGGATGGTCCCGACGCCGGCGGAGGCGAGGTGCGCGGCGTCGAGGTCGGCGACCGTGCGCCACTGCGGGTAGAGGTCCGTCTTGGACAGCACGCACCCGACGTTGGGGACGATCCGCTGCGCCTGCTTGAGGAACCGCAGCTCGGGTTCGGTGTACTCCTGGGAGGCGTCGGACACGAGGATCATGGCGTCGGCGGTGGGCAGGGCGGTCAGGGTGGTGAGTGCGTGGGCCGATTCGAGCCCGCCGACACCTGGGGAATCGATGACCGAGAGGCCGTCGGCCAGGACCCGGCGGGGCAGGAGCACCTCGGCGGACGCGAGGCCCTGCTGGTTCGAGGGGTTCCCCCGCTCCGAGACGAACGACGCCACGTCCTGCAGTGCCACGGGGCGCCGCTCGAACGCGGAGCCATCGGCTGCGGGGCTGTCGGCGGTCCGTGGGACCAGCACTGCCGCTGAAGCCGGGTCACCGAAGCGGACCACCGTGGGCACCGAGGTGGCGATGTCGTCATCGACCGGGCACACCGGCGCGTTGACCAGCGCGTTGATGAGCTTGCTCTTGCCCTGCTTGAACTCGCCCACCACGATCACCCGCACATCGGGGTTCGCCAGGCGGGCCAGGGTCTGCTCCAGCCGCTGGCGGAGATCGGAGCGGTCCCCCTCGCCCACCAGACCCAGGCCGCTCTTCACCAGTGGAACGAGATCATCCATGGAAAACTCCTCGATGCGCTTCGAATGAGACCGTAGGGAAGGCCCAACGGGAGCGTACTCCCGCTGGGCCTTCCCGGTGATGCAGTTACTTCAGTTGGACCGTACCCAGCCGCTAGGAGCCGGCGCCGTCCTCGACGGTGAGCTCCGCATCGACGTCGACCTCGTTGTCCACGAAGAACGCGGAATCGTCGATCTCGGTGTAGGCGCTCTGGGAGTTGTCCGTGAGGACCGCCGTGTCGTTGAACGAGTCCGCGACGTCCACCACGACATCCGTGGTGGTCGAGCTGTCCGAGGTGAACGAGTCCTCGACGTACACGTCGGTGGTGGTCGAGTTGTCGTTGAACGAGTCCTCCACCTCGACGTCCGCGTCGATCGAGTTGTCCGTGGTGGTCGAGTTGTCGGAGTTGTCGTTGAAGGAGTCCTCGATCTCGACATCGGCATCGATGGAGTTGTCGGTGTTGAAGGAGTCCTCCACCTCGACGTCCGCATCGATGGAGTTGTCCGTGTTGACCGAGTTGTCCGAATTGTCCGAGTTGTCGGAGTTGTCGGAGTTGTCGGTGTTCAGGGAGTCCTCGATCTCGACGTCGATGTCGGTGTCCGTGTCCACGGAGTTGTCCGAGTTGTCCGAGTTGTCCGAGTTGTCGTTGTAGGAGTCCTCGACCGAGTTGTCCGAGTTGTCGTTCAGCGAGTCCTCGATGTCGACATCGATGTCCGTGTTCACCGAGTTGTCGGAGTTGTCCGAGTTGTCGGAGTTGTCGGAGTTGTCGGAATTGTCCGAGTTGTCGGAGTTGTCGTTGTACGAGTCCTCGACATTGCCGATCCCGACCGTCGCCGATCCGCCCGCGTTGACGTTGGTGGAGTTGTCCACCGAGTGGTCGTCGGAGTTGTCCACCGAGTTGTCCACCCGGGCGTCCCCGTTCGCTGCGACCGCACCGTTGCCCGAAGCGACGAAGGCGTCGTTGTCGAACATCTGGCTGACGTCACCGTTGGCCC
Source organism: Arthrobacter sp. MDT2-16 (assembly GCF_054510925.1). Lineage (NCBI taxonomy): Bacteria > Bacillati > Actinomycetota > Actinomycetes > Micrococcales > Micrococcaceae > Arthrobacter > Arthrobacter sp. MDT2-16. The sequence goes on along the minus strand of NZ_JBTNDP010000007.1, from coordinate 49,918 downwards.
AGATGTTCTGGTTCACCGACTGGTCGGTGATGGTGTCGCGGTCGTCCACGGACGAGGTGTAGGAGTAGTTGTTGACGACGTGCATGAGCTGCTGGACCGCATTGCCGTGATCCGTGTCGTCCCCACCGGTGCTGGCACCGCCACCGCCGCCGGTGCTGGGACCGCCGTCGCCACCGTTACCGCCGTTGCCCCCATTGCCGCCGTTGCCGCCGTTGCCGCCACTGGGGGGCGGGGTCACTGCGGCGCCGCCGCCACCGCCACCCGGTGCCACATCGCCGGAGGAGTTGCGGCCCGTGTCGTAGTTGCGGTCGAACGAGCTGCTGTTGCCGCCACCGAAGCTGACCGGTGCGTAGTCGAGGACCACGGGCATGACGGCGTCGACGTCGTCCATGCACACGCCGCCGAGGCCGGCGTTGGCCAGGGCGGTCTCCGGGTCGCTGATGAACTCGCTCGCCGCCTCCTGGTCGTTGAACAGGTTCATCAGGAAGTCGAGGAGATCTGAAGCAAGAGTTGCCATGGGATATTCCTTCATCGTTGGTGTGATTCGCCGGCGTCACTGCCTGGCTTGTTTCAAACGTAGGAGCGGAGGGGAAGGCCCGGCATCGGTAGTTGCACCCCTAACCCCGATCGATCGTTAGGGGGTCCACCTGTTCCCGTTAGGGGTTTGGACGGGGGACCCTGCGGACGCGGTGCTGCCGGCCACCGGTTCGAGGGCGAGGCGCAGCCGCTCCAGCAGCTCGGAACGCGACGACGCCCCGAGGCGTCGCCGGATGCGCGCCACGTGGTGCTCCACGGTGCGCGGCGAGATGAAGATCTCCTCGCTGATCTCCCGGTAGGTCCGGCCGAGTAGCACCAGCGAGGCGATCTCCCGCTCGCGCCCGCTCAGCGCCAACCCGCCGGCCCTCGGCACAGCGCCGGTACGGACCGCCCGGGCCTGCGGACCGACCGGACGGCGGCCGGTGTCCGGCTGCTTCGCGGGCACGTCGCGGAGGGACCGTGTGTCGGAACGGACCGGCCGCTCGCGGGCAGGCCGCAGGTCGCGGGCAAGCGACAGCAGCCGGGTCATCTCCTTCCGGTCCGCGGCCCGGGCCGACGCGTGGCCGGCCAGTCGAGCGCCTTCCCACGGGAACCCTCCGGCGGCGAGCCCCCGTGCCGCCCCCTCGATGGCATCGGGGTCGAAGTGCCCTGCCAGGACCGAGACCCACGCCTTGCCCGCCACTGCGAAGGTGGCGGCGAGCGGATACCCGGATGCCTGCCGGACCAGGGCCGCGGCGTGCGGACCCAGGTCGTCCGGGCGCTCGAGCAGGAGGGCGGCCTGGGCGGCCGACCAGTGCAGGGGGACGGACCACAGCGGCGGATGCCCGAGATCCTCCAGGAGGTGCCATGCCTCCTCGAGGTGCGGCTTGAGGGCCGGGGCGTCCCGGAGGCGTGCGGCCGCGATGACGAGTTCGGTGAGCGGGAGGACTGTCAGCAGATCCACCGACACGTGCAGCAGGGCGGCGTGGGCCCTCTCCCAGGCTCGCACCAGCGCCGGCGCGTCACCGGCACGGCGTGCCAGTCCCACCTCCAGTGTCTGCAGGAGCAGCTCGTCGCGGGGAGCAAGCCGCATGCCGGTCCGCCCCGTCTCGGTGACGAAGCTGCGCGCCATGGCGGGCTGGTCGAGGAGCATGGCCGCCCATCCACCCAGCAGGTACAGGTGGGGCCGCATCCCCTGTCCCCCCTGACCGCTCGCCAGTGCCGCCTGGATCAGGGACAGTGATGTCTGCGGGTTGCCGGCCAGGAGCCCGACGATCGCCGCGAGACCCGCGGGGAGCTCGGGCGCCGGGGAGATCCGCCCTGTCGAATCGAGGGTGTCGGATGCGCGGATGAGCTTCGGCAAGGCACTGGAGGGGTCGGGGCCGAGCGACAGCAGGGCACCCTCGGCCATCAGCGTGTTCGAGACGTCCTGTAGCGACGGGCTCGGGACCCGGGACCGGCCCTCGAGGAGCGAACGCGCTCCGGCGGCATCGCCCGCCGCCAGCAGCGCCAGTGCGCCGAGGGGTTCGAGCCCCTGCGGGCCGAGCGTCGCCGCCCAGCGCTGGACGTCCGCGGCGCGCGACATCATCCCCCGGTGTGCCCACAGTGCGCAGGACACCCGGACGGCCCGTCCGGTGTCCGGGAGCACGGTCCCGGGATCGGCGGAGTGGCGCTCGAAGTAGGTCTCCAGGATCCGGGAGGCGCCGTCGAGGTCGCCGACGCCCAGGGCCGCTTCGGCCTGCCGGGGCGCGGTGCGCAGCGCGTCGGCGCCGGCAGCCACGGCGAGGTCCAGCAGTTCCCGTGCACTACCGGGATCGGTTCCGAGCAGGGCCGTGCCCTCCTCGTCGAGGACGGCGGCCAACCGCGTGTCCACGAACCCGTCCGCGGCGAGCTGACGGGCGAGCCGGCCGAGGGGAAGGCCCTCCGCGCAGTACAGGTCCACCAGGGCGCGCCGCAACCGCCGCACCTGGTAGATCTCGGCGTCCTCCAGCAGGGCGGCCCGCAACTGGGCAGAGGGCCGCCCGTCGGCCTCCACCAGGCCGGCGGTCCTGGCGCGGGCCAGGATCTGCTCGGGCGCCTCACCGGTGCTGTGCAGCAGTGGCGGGAGGAGTCCCGGGATCGAGAACCCGACGCACAGGGCGAGGACCACCTCGTACGTCGCCGCGTCCATCTCCGGCGCGTGGTTCCCGGGCCCCGGGCGCACTCCTGTCTCCAGGAAGTGAGCCGCCATGCTCAGCCCACCGCCGTTGCAGGTTCGGTGGCGGCACCCGGCGGGTCGGTGGGTGCCGGGTCGGCGGGAGCGGTCGTCGGCTCGGACGCGGGCTCCGTGGGCGGATCGGCCGGCGGATCAGCCGGTGAATCGGCGGGCGGGTCGGTCGGCGCCGGATCGCTCGGTGGCGGAGTGGTGGGGTCGACGGTCGGGTCCGGGGACGGCCCCGGTGTGGTCGGCGTAGGCGTCGGGTCCACGACGGGCGGGGTTGTCGGCGGGACCGGCACGGTCGGAGGATCGGTGGGCGTAGGCGAGGCGTCGGCCGACGGGAACGGGACGGAGGGTGTCGGTTGCACCGGGCTCGCCCCGGGATCCGCGGTGGCCCCGGACTGCGGGACGGCGGACGGGGACGGCGCGGGCGCAGCGCTTCCCGGCACGGTGCTGCCCGACGTCGCCTCCGGCGTCACCGCGTCCTCGCCGGCGTCGTCGGACGCCTTGGCCGAGGGCCGCTTGGTGGCCTCGGCCGAACGCGAAGGAGTTCCTGCTGCGCTCGGCGACGCGGAGGCGGATCCCTGTCCGGCGCCGAGGACCTTGTCCATCAGGGTGGGCGCCCCACCGGGCTCACGGGCGGAACCGGTATCCCGCAGGGGTCCCACACCGGGCCCCGGGGCCGGACTCGGAGCAGCGGAGGGCTTCCCCGTCGCTGCCGGACTGGTCGGTTGCGCGGCTTCCGCCCGTGCGCCGAAGGTTGTCAGCGAGCTCGGTACATTACCCGTCGCCGTCGCCGTGGCGACCCCCAGCAGGGCCACCGCGGCGGCGACCGCGGCCACGCGCACGCCCAGCCGCTTGTTGGACGCCATGCTCGCCGGCCCGTGGTGGGGTTCGGCCGTGCCCTTGCGGGAGGGGATCGCGAACCCTGCCGCGTTGACCCCGGAGCGGAGCGGGCCGGGCACCGTCGCCGCGGCCGGCTCCGCAGTCTCCTGCTGATCCGCAGCACCGTCGGCGTCCCCGGCAGCTTCGAGGGCCACCGTGGCGAACGCGGCGCCGAGGGCCACGGAGGCCTTCGGGTCCAGGTCGATGGCCAGCGGCCGGTTGAACTCCGCGGACAGCAGCTGCGCCACCAGCGGGATACGCGAGGACCCGCCGACCAGCAGGATCGCGGAGAGATCCTCGGGACGGACATCGGCGCTGTCGAGGGCGGCCCGCAGGGTGTCCACGGTCTCCCGCAGCGCGGGCTCGACCATCAGCTCGAACTCGGACCGCACCAGCCGCACCTGCGTGTGGGACCCGGGGACCATGACGGAGACCGTCGCCTCCGAGTCCGAGGAGAGAGCCTCCTTGGCTTCCGCGCATTCCCGGCGCAGCCGCGTCAGTGCGGCCAGGACCTCGGGAGAGGACTGTTCGAGGTCCGCCGGAGCGGCCTCGGAGTCCTCGAGGACACGGGCGAAGACCTCCTGGTCGAAGTCCGCCCCGCCCAGGCGCTCGATGCCCTGGGGCGTGCCGAGGATGGTGAACGTGTCGGCGCCGGTCTTCCGGACCACGGTGGCGTCGAAGGTCCCGCCGCCGAGATCGTAGACGGCGAGCGTACTGCCGGCGACCACCCGTTCCCGCGATGCGTAGGACAGGGCGGCGGCCTCGGGTTCGGTCATGAGGACGACGTCGTGGAACCCCGCCTCCGCGAGCGCCTGCCGCAGCAGCGACGTCCGGTGCTCGCCCCATCCCGCGGGGTGCGTCAGCGTGATCGACGCCGGTGGCTCGCCCTCGCGCTCGGTGGCCACGCCCACCACCCAGGCGACGACGACGACGAAGAGCTCCTCGGGCAGGACGGCGGACTCCCCCAGGACCAGGGGCACGGAGTCGCCCATGCGGCGCTTGAACTCCCTGGCCACGCGCCCGGGCTCGGCGAGCCCCCGGCGTTCGGCGACCTCGCCGACGAGCCGGGTGCCGTCCTGGGCCAGGAAGACGACGGTGGGGACGGAGGCCCCACGACTGCCCAGCGGGAGGACGCGCGGCTCCGCCCCGGAGCCGCCTGCCGGCAGGACGGCGGCCGCCGTGAAACTGGTTCCTACATCGATGCTGAGACCATAGCTCATAGGTTCCCCACGTAATGCTCGTAATACTGCGTGTCATCCTTGACCATTCGGCTTTCAGCTAACCGCGCGTCTGCCCGAATTACGACAGTGATTACGTGCACCGCCTACCTGTCTTTGGCGGAGGACTACTTGCCCCTGCGCCGACGTCCCGCGTAGGGAGAACGAGGGTGCTTGCGCCAGGACCGGCCCGGGGCGTGGGGGTCCCGGCAGGGGTGCGGGACGGAGGGCCGGGCGCTACTCCCCGAGGACCTCCACGGCGTCCATCCACTGCATCTCGAGGTCCTCGATCTCCGCCTGCAGCTCCTGCAGGCGCGTGTTCAGCTCCGCGATGTGCCCGAAGTCGGCGTCCTGCCGGGCGCCGGCGTCGTTCATCTGCTCCTGCACCCTGGCCTTCTGCCCGTCCACCTTGCTGATCTGCCGTTCGACCCTGGCGAGGTCCTTGCGGGCCTGGCGGAGATCCGCCTCCGACGACGTCCCCGTGGATCCGCCGCTGACGGCGGGCGAGGCCGCGCTGCCGGTGGCGGTGAGGGGGCCGGCGGCACGGCGCAGCTCGAGGTACTGGTCCACGCCGCCGGGCAGGTCCCGGAGCCTGCCGTCGCCGAGCAGCGCCATCTGGCTGTCGGTCACGCGCTCGAGCAGGTAGCGGTCGTGGGAGACCACCACGAGGGTCCCGGGCCACCCGTCGAGGACATCCTCGATCGCGGAGAGCGTGTCGGTGTCGAGGTCATTGGTGGGCTCGTCGAGCATCAGGACGTTCGGTTCGCCGACCAGCAGGCGGAGCAGCTGCAGGCGGCGCCGCTCGCCGCCGGAGAGCTCGCTGACGCGCGTCCACTGCTTCTCGTTGGTGAAGCCGAGCTGCTCCACGAGCTGGCTCGCCGAGACCTCCTTGCCGCCGACGGCGAAGACGCGCTTCTCCGCCTCGATGACCTCGATGACGCGGCGGTCCGAGACGTCGTCGAGCTCGCGGACCTCCTGGGACAGCACCGCGGTCTGGACCGTCTTGCCCTTCTTGACCTTGCCGGCGCTCGCCGTGATCTCCCCGTTGAGCAGGCGCAGCAGCGTGGTCTTGCCCGAGCCGTTGACGCCCACGAGCCCCAGGCGCTGGCCGGGGGCGAGCCGCAGCGTGACCTTGTCGAACAGCTTCCGGTCGGGGCCGTCGCCGTCGTCGATGCTCAGGCTGACGTCCTCGAGGTCCAGGACGTCCTTGCCGAGCCGCGACATGGCCATCTTGCTGAGCGCGAGGGAGTCGCGCGGTTCCGGCACGTCGCTGATGAGCTCGTTCGCGGCCTCGATGCGGAACTTCGGCTTCGCGGTGCGGGCCGGAGCGCCGCGCCGCAGCCAGGCGAGTTCCTTCTTGACGAGCTGCACGCGCTTGGACTCGACGACGGCGTTCATGCGGTCCCGCTCGGCGCGCGCGAGGACGTAGGCGGCGTATCCGCCGTCGAAGTCGTCCACCATGGCGTCGTGGACCTCCCACGTGTGGTTGCAGACCTCGTCGAGGAACCAGCGGTCGTGGGTGACCACGAGCAGGCCGCCCTCGGTCGCGCGCCAGCGCTGCTGGAGGTGGCGTGCCAGCCAGGCGACGCCCTCGACGTCGAGGTGGTTCGTGGGCTCGTCGAGCATGATGACGTCGTCGTCGCCGATGAGCAGCTTGGCCAGGGCCACGCGCCGCTTCTGCCCGCCGGAGAGGGAGGACACGCGGGCGTGCCAGTCCACCTCGGAGACGAGCCCGCCCATGACGTCGCGGATCTTCGGGTTCGATGCCCACTCGTGGTCGGCCTGGTCGCCCACGATCGCGCGGCCCACCTCGAGGTCGCCGTCGAGCACATCGGACTGGTCGAGGTAGCCCACGGAGACGTCGCGCCGCTTGGTCACGCGCCCCGAGTCGGGGGTGCTGCGCTGCGCGAGCAGGCGCATGAGGGTGGACTTGCCGTCACCGTTGCGGCCCACCATGCCGATGCGGTCGCCGTCCTCGAGGCCGAGGGAGACGTTGTCGAGGATGGTGCGGGTGACGAAGGCGACGCTGACGTTTTCCGCGCCGAGGAGGTGTGCCAAGGGGATGCTGCTTTCGGTTGGAGCGATCGGGCGCGGTCAGCCCGCGAAGTCGGTGGCGATGCGGGCACCGTGGGCCGGGCCGCGGACGGAGGTCGCCTGCAGCCCCTCGAGGCCGAGAAGGGACTCGAGCTCGGCCGCGTGGCCCGCGTTCTGCGTGAGGAAGGCGACGGTGGGACCGGATCCGGACACGATGCCGGCCAGCGCCCCTGCGGCCTTGCCCGTAGCAAGGATATCGCCCAGCGCCGGGGCGAGTTCGAGCGAGGCCTGCTGCAGGTCGTTGTGCAGCAGGGGCGCCAGGCCGAGCGCGTCGCCGGCGCGCATGGCCCCGAGGATGGCCGGGTCGATCTCCGGCTGCGGGTCCGGCTCCACGCCGTCGCGCAGGCGGATGTCGTCGAGCCGGCGGTAGACCTCGGGCGTGGACAGGCCGTAGTCGGAGGTGACGAGCACCCAGTGCAGCGGTGTCTTGGAGATGGCCGGGGTGAGCTGGTCCCCCACCCCGAGGCCGACGGCGGTGCCACCCACGAGGGCGAACGGCACGTCCGCGCCGAGGTCCACGGCGATCTTCGCCAGCTCGTCCCGGGAGAACCCGCTGCCCCACAGGGCGTCGCAGGCCAGCAGCGCCGCCGCGGCATCCGCCGATCCCCCGCCCATGCCGCCGGAGATCGGGACCCGCTTGGTGATGTCGAGGTGCACGCCGGTGCGGCCGGGGCTGACCTCCGCGAGGAGTTCGGCGGCCCGGACCGCGAGGTTGGTGCGGTCCAGCGGGATGGAGCTGTGCGGCATGTTGAGCGTGCCCTGGCCGTTGACGGTCACGCTGATGGCATCCCCGGGGGCCTCGGTGGCGGTGACCTCCTCGTAGAGGGACACGGCGAGGAACACACTGGCGATCCCGTGGTAGCCGTCCTCCCGCGGGGGTCCCACCTTGAGGGAGACGTTGATCTTCCCGGGCGCCCGGACACGGACGGAGCGCGTGCCCGCCCGCAAGTCGACTGTTCTGCCGGAGACCATACCCATCAACCTAGCCCACCGGCGGGGTTCGCACCGGAGCCGGACGGGGCTTCCTGCCGGGCCTCGGCGATGCGTGCGAAGGCCGTGATGTCGAGTACCTCGCCGCGGGCCGAGGGGTCCACCCCGGCGGCGCGCAGTGCCTGCTCCGCGAGCACGGGACTGCCCGCCCAGCCCGCGAGCGCGGCCCGCAGCGTCTTCCGGCGCTGGGCGAAGGCCGCGTCGATGACCGCGAAGACCTGCTCGCGGGTAGCGCTCGTCACCGGGGGTTCGCGGCGCTCGAAGCGGACGAGGCCCGAGGCGATCTTCGGGGCCGGCCAGAACACGTTCATGCCCACCACCCCGGCCTTGGTCATGCTCGAGTACCAGGCCGCCTTCACGGACGGCACCCCGTACGTCCTGGACCCCGGCGGGGCCGCGAGCCGGTCCGCCACCTCGTCCTGCACCATCACGAGGCCGTGCCGCAGCGACGGGAAGCGCTCGAGGAGGTTCAGCACCACGGGGACGGCCACGTTGTAGGGCAGGTTGGCCACGAGCGCGGTGGGCGGGTGCGGCAGGGCCGTCACGCGCAGGGCGTCCTCGAGGACGACGTCGAGGGCGGCTGCGCGGTCCGGGCGCCACCGGGCCACGGTACCCGGGAGCTTCCCGGCCAGGACCGGATCGATCTCCACCGCGACCACGCGCTCCGCGGCGTCGAGCAGGCCGAGCGTCAGGGACCCGAGACCCGGCCCCACCTCGAGGACGGTCTCATCCTCGCCGAGGTTGGCGGCCGTGACGATCCTGCGGATGGTGTTGCCGTCGATCACGAAGTTCTGGCCGAGGGTCTTGGTGGGGCGGATGTCCACGTCGGCTGCCAGGCGTCGGATGTCGGCCGCGCCGAGGAGGGGGGCCGGCGTTCCGGCGGCAGGGGGCGTAGTCACCCTGCCATGGTATCGGTGATGGTGCGGCCCTCAGGCGGCCCTGGAGTCGGCGACGCCTCGTGGGAGCCCTGGTCTCAGGAGGACTCCCGGCGCCGCCGACCCACTCAGGGGCGGCTTCCCTGCTGGGAAAGAAAGCCGCCGGCTACGGTGCCGTCTTCCGGTCTCACGAGAAGGACCGGCACCGGGAGGACCGCCGGCCACGGCGCGATGTCCGGCCGGCAGTTCTACTCCTCGATGAACAGTACGGAGGCCCCGCGGTGGCGGGCACGAGTGCTCCCTACGCGAGTGGCGCCGGCCGGTACTCGGACGGCGCGGGAATGCTACCTGTCCCCCGGTCAGTCCCATGATCCGTACACGGCCTCTGTGTTCGACGTCACTTGCGCGCAGAGGGAGTCGAGGTCGGTCCCGAGGATGTCCACCATGGCGCGCACCGTGTACGGGACCATATAGGCGGCGTTGGGCCGGCCGCGGTAGGGGTGCGGGGTGAGGAACGGTGCGTCCGTCTCGGTGAGCACGAGCGCCGGATCCGCGACGAGCAGCGCCTCCCGCAGGTTCCCGGCGTTGCGGAACGTCACCGTCCCGGCGAAGGACATGTACCAGCCCTGCTCGTTGCAGATCCGCGCCAGGCCGGCGTCGCCCGAGAAGCAGTGCAGCACCACCCGCTCCGGGGCGCCGTCGGCGAGGAGCGTGGCCACCACGTCGTCGTGCGCGTCCCGGTCGTGGATCTGCAGGGCCTTGCCCAGCCGCTTCGCGATGTCGATGTGGCGGCGGAAGGACATGAGCTGACTCCCCCGGCCCCCGTCGCCGGTGCGGAAGTAGTCCAGCCCCGTCTCCCCCAGGGCACGGATGCGCGGCCCGGCGGCCAGCTGCTCGATCTCCGCGAGCGCGTCCTCGAGCGTCCCCGCCTCGGCGAGCAGCGGGGCGTCATTGGGGTGGAGCGCGACGGCCCCCAGGATGCGGGGATCCTGCTCGACGACGGCGGCGGTGAAGCGCGAGGACGCGAGGTCGGTCCCCACCTGCACCACGCCCCGCACCCCGGCTGCCTCCGCGGCGTCCAGGGCATCCCCGATCGACACCGCGGGGCCCTCGCGGAAGTCCAGGTGCGTGTGGTTGTCGACCACGGGCACGGGCAGCGGCTCCGGCAGCGGCGGGTAACCGCCCTTGCGCCGACGTCGGGCACTGTCCGTGCCCGCCCCGGCGGCGTCGGTGCCGCCCGCGGTGCCTTGCGGTCCTGCCGGAGCGAGCATGGCCTCCGGATCGCCCGGATCGCCCGCGTTCTCCGGCTCACGATAGGCCTGCGGGGTCTGGCCCGCAGCGTACGGATGCCGGTCGGGGGCTGCACTGTTACACATGGTGCAAGCGTAGTCAGGGCCCGGAACTTATCTGTCGGGGAGCAAGTTGAGCTAGTAATCTGTTGAATCAGCCGAGTCCGCCCTGCCCCGTGCCGGAGCGGCCGTGGCCGTTCCCTGCGTGTCGACCACCCGGCCGTCCGGCCGACGGTCGCCGCCGCAGCCGCACGCATGGAAGGTACCCATGGACGTCCAGCACAACATCGCCGAGGTCGCAGCGGATCCAGGACTGGCGGTGACCGCCGGCCCGGAGGTCTCCGGGGCCACCTTCCACGACATCAGCACCCGCATCCTCGGCTCCATCAACACCGTTATCGACGGCAAGCCCGAGGCCGCGCGCCTCGCCCTCACCGTCCTGCTGGCCCAGGGCCACCTGCTCCTCGAGGACGTCCCCGGCGTTGGCAAGACGCTGCTCGCCAAGACCCTCGCCCGGACGATCGACTGCACCGTGAACCGCATCCAGTTCACCCCCGACCTGCTCCCCTCGGACGTCACGGGCGTCTCCATCTTCAGTCAGGACACGCGGCGCTTCGAGTTCCGCCCCGGACCGGTGTTCGCGAACATCGTCATCGGCGACGAGATCAACCGCGCCTCCGCCAAGACGCAGTCCTCCCTCCTCGAATGCATGGAGGAGCACCAGGTCACCGTGGACGGCACCACGCATGCCCTCGGGGACCCGTTCATGGTGGTGGCGACGCAGAACCCCATCGAGATGGAGGGCACCTACCCGCTGCCCGAGGCCCAGCGCGACCGCTTCATGGCCCGGATCTCCATGGGCTACCCGGACCCCCGCGCCGAGGTGGACATGCTCGAGACGCACCAGTCCGTCTCCCCGCTCGAGGGGATCCGCCCGGTGGCGAGCGTCGCCGACATCGCCGCGATGATGCGCCAGGTACGCGACGTCTACGTCTCGCCGGCCGTCAAGGACTACACGGTCGCGGTGGGACAGGCGACGCGCCAGCACCCGCGGCTGCGCCTCGGTGCGAGCCCCCGGTCCCTGCTGCAGCTCCTGCGGGCCGCGAAGGCGGGAGCCGCGCTCGAGGGGCGCGACTTCGTGCTGCCCGACGACGTCGCCGCCATCGCCGACGCCGTGCTCGCACACCGGCTCCTGCTCGACCGCAAGGCCACCAGCGCCGGGGAGACGGCGTCGAGCATCGTGCACGACATCCTCTCCCGCGTCCCCGTGGCCCGCGAGGCGCCGCGGCGATGACCGTCCGGGCGGACGCCTGATGGCGCTCCTCGACCGGCTCCCCTCGCGCGTGCTGACCGCACGCGGGTGGGGCTTCGTCCTCACCGCGGTCCTCGCCCTGCTGGCCGCCCAGATCCTCGGGCGACGCGACCTGCTGTACGTGGGGATCCTGCTCGCGGTCCTGCCGGTCGCCTCGGTCCTCGTCCTGAAGCTCGTCAAGCCCCGGTTCACGGTGAGCCGGCGGTTCCAGCCGCAGTCCATGGAGATCGGCTCCACGACCACCGTCACGCTCTCCCTCACGGCCACCGTGGCGGGCGGCGCGAGCATCGCGATGGAGGAACAGCTGCCGGCGCGCTTCGGGCAGGCACCGCAGTTCACCTACCCGTCGCGCAACCCGACGCGCGAGGGCGTGTCCCTGTACGAGTACCGCCTCCGGTCCACCTCGCGCGGCGTCTACGCGATCGGGCCCGTCACCGCCGAGTTCACCGACCCGTTCGGCCTCGGGAAGTCACGGCACGTCCTCGGCGGCGTGGACGATCTCGTGGTCACGCCCGCACCCCTCGAGCTGCTGGCCTCTCCGCTCTCCGGGTCGCGGGGCAGCGACGGCCTCGCCGCCACGCGCCGCCAGGCGAACCCGAGCGACGACGACGTCATGACGCGCGAGTACCGGCACGGGGACTCGATGCGGCGCGTCCACTGGGCGGCGACCGCCCGGCACAGCGAACTCATGGTGCGCCAGGAGGAATCGGTGACCACGCCGCAGGCCACCCTGCTGATGGACCAGCGGCACTCCACGTTCACCGGCGGATTCACCGCGGCCTTCACCGGAGACCCCGGCGGCAACGGGCTGTCCACCTCCCCGACGTTCGAGTGGGCGGTCACCGCGGTCATGTCCATCAGCGCGCACCTGCTCGAGCGCAACTACGCGCTGCGGTTCCTCGACCACCAGGGCGCACCGGCGCTGCTGCACTCCCCGTCCGCGCCGTTCCCCACCGACGAGGAGCACCACGGCCAGGGCGCCGTCGCGGGGATCGCCGAGGGCCTCGCCGCCCTCGAACTCGGTCCCGAGGGGGGCCGCCGGCCCGGTTCCGAGGCACGGGCCGGGAGCTCGGCGCTCCGGGCGGGCGAGGCGGTGCGCAGCGCCGCGCGGAACCTCCACCGCCCCTCGGCGGAGACACCCCAGCACACGGCACACGCCGCCTTCGGCGACGACCTGCTGGACAAGCTGGCCGGCAACCGGCACCGCGGTCCGCTCATCGCCGTCCTCGGGACCATCACCAGCGAGGAGGCGCGGTCCCTCGCGTCCGCCGCCGACTACGGGTCCGCCTCGTACGCGCTCATCGCCACCGAGCGGCCCGGCGACGCGCAGCGGCAGCTCGCCATCCTGCGGGAGGCGGGGTGGCACGCCACCGCGGCCTCGCCCTCGGCCCACCTGACCGCGGTGTGGGGTGGACTCGAGAGCGCCGTCGGAACGACGTCCGCCGGGAAGTCCTCCCCCGCCCCCTCCACCGGGTCCGTCCGCGGCTCGCGCCCCACTACCCGAGGACCGGCATGACCACCACCCTCTCCCGTCCCTCCTCCGCCCCGGCGCCGGGCGCTCCCCCGCCGCGCCGCGTCCCCTCCGGCGATCCCTGGCACTGGGCCGTCACCGGGGCCTCCCTGCTCGCCGTCCTCGCGGCGGCGAGCAGCCTCAACGGCGTCGTCGAGCCGTGGACCTGGCTGATGCCGGTCGTCCTCACGCTGGTCCCGGTGCTCCTGGCCATGGCACTGTCCCGCACCCTGCGCCTGAACGGCGCCCTGTCGGCCCTCGTGGGTCTCGTGGTCCTGATCGGCACCCTCACCGCGCAGTTCGTCCGGCGGCAGAGCATCCTCGGCGTGGTTCCGGGACCGGGCACGTCGCTCGAGCTCCGGCGACTGCTCGCGCAGGCCGAGGAGACGGTCGTCTCGCAGGTGGCCCCCGTGCTGCCGGCGGCCGGCATCATGCTGATCGTGTGCGCGGCTCTCGGGCTCGTCGCCATCATCGTGGACATGCTCTCCACCACCATGCGCATGCCGGCCGCGAGTGGCCTCGGGCTCGTCACCATCCTGATCACCCCGGCCGTGGTGAAGCCCAACGGCGTGGGGATGGGCGCGTTCATCGTCACGGCCCTCGCGTTCCTGCTGCTCCTCGCGACCGCGCAGTGGCGCGAGAACCGCCTCGCCTCCGGCGGGGCCCGTGCCTCCTCGGGGTTCGCAGCCCGCAGCGCGATCATCGGCTCCGCGGCACTCGCGGTGACCGTGATCCTGCCGATGTTCGTCCCCGGGTTCAACTCAGGTCTCTTCCCCCAGGGCGCGCGGCTCAACGTGTGGGGCAACGCGACGGGGCTGAATCCGGCGGTGACGCTCGGCAACGACCTCCGCAACCCCACCGGCTTCGGGCGCATCGCCTACGCCACCGATGCGGACGTGCCGCTCTACCTGCGCGCGGTCACGCTCGAGGACTTCAGCGGCCGGCGCTGGGAACCGGACCAGAGGCTCGACGCGCGCGAGGACGGCGTGGCGGAGATCGGCGCGGAGGCCGGCGCGCCGGAGAACCCGACGGACACGACCACGGTGTTCACCCGCGTCACGACGCAGAGCTACGCGAGCCCGTGGCTGCTCGCACCCTACGCGCCGGTGGCCATCTCGAACCTGCTGGGCGACTGGGCCTGGGACCCCGCGAACCTGTCCGTCCTCGCGACGGACGGTGGGTCCACGGCGCGCCAGGCGTACCTGGTGGAGAGCGCCGCGCCCCAGCTCACGCGCGAGGGCCTCGGCGCCATCGGCCCCTCGGACTACGAGGAGGTGCCGGAGGTCTTCACCGAGCTGCCCGAGGACGTCCCCGAGATCGTCCGCACCACCACCGACGAGGTGGCCGGCGAGTTCGTGAACCCCTACGACAAGGCTCTCGCCATCCAGAGCTACCTCCGCGGCGCCGACTTCACCTACTCCGTGGAGGCGCCGGTGGACGGCGGGTACGACGGCAGCGGCCTGGATGTCATGGCCCGGTTCCTGGAGACGAAGTCCGGCTACTGCGTGCACTACGCAGGGACCATGGCCGTCATGGCGCGGGCAGCGGGCATCCCCAGCCGCGTCGGTATCGGCTACACGCCCGGCAGCCCCACGGGCGACACCGAGGAGGGGCCGAACGGGACCGAGCTGCGCGAATTCGTGGTGGACTCCCGCAACGCCCACGCCTGGCCCGAGCTGTTCTTCGAGGGCGCGGGATGGGTCCGGTTCGAACCGACGCCCTCGCGCGGAGTGGTCCCGAACTACGCCCAGCAATCCACCGGCCCCGTGGGTCCCCGAGCGGACGACACCGATGCCCTGAACCCCGGCGCGCCGAGAAACGCGGGCGACGAGGCAGGATCGACGTCGGAGGCATCGGAGGACGCCGCCGATCCCGCGGGCACCGGCCCCCAGGACGAGGCCGGGCCCGCCGAGGGCGTGCTCGCCCTCGGGGGGATCGTGCTGCTGGCACTCGTGCCGCTCCTGATGCGGACCTCGCGGACGCGCTCCCGGCGCCGGTCGGTCGGCATCAGCGAGGTGTCACCGGGCGCGCCCGGGGCCGCGACCGCGGCCTGGGCGGAGACGACGGAGATGGCCGGCGACTACGGCTACCCGCTCGAGCCCACCGACACCCCGCGCACCTTCGCCGGCCGCCTGACGCGCGAGGCCGCCCTCGAGGGAGGGCCGGCCCTCTCCCTCGGAAGGCTGCGGTCCGCCTACGAGTACGAGGAGTACGCCGACCACGACGCACGGGCCGTCGGCGGCCCGCCCGCCGACGGGACACGGCCCGTGGCGACGCTCGCGCGGCCCGTGGCACCGCCGCGCTGGGACGACGTCGACGCCGTCACCCGGGCGCTGCGCAGCCGCAGCCCCTGGACACGGCGGATCAGGGCCCGCCTGTTCCCGCAGTCGCTCCTCAACCGGTTCCGCAGCAGCCGCCGCTGACAGGGGCAGCGTCAGCACACGGAGAAGGCCGGCTCCCGCACGGGAACCGGCCTTCTCGATGTCACCGGACGCCTCCGCCGGGAGCCTCCGGCGCGGTGGCTAGGAGGCGTAGGGGTCCGCGATCCCGACGTACTGCGTGTAGAGGTACTCCTCGATGCCCTCGGCGCCGCCCTCGCGCCCGAGGCCGGAGTGCTTCACCCCGCCGAAGGGCGCCGCGGCATTCGACACGACGCCGGCGTTGAGGCCCAGCATGCCCGTGTCCAACCGCTCGCCGATGCGCAGCCCGCGGTTCAGGTCGCGCGTGTAGACGTAGGCCACCAGGCCGTACTCGGTGTCATTGGCGAGGTCCACCGCCTCGTCCTCCGTGGCGAAGGTGATGATGGGCGCCACGGGGCCGAAGATCTCCTCCTGCATGATGCGCGCGGTCCGCGGGACGTCCTTCAGCACGGTGGCCTGGTAGAAGTAGCCGTCCCCGGTGACGGTCTCGCCGCCGGTCACCTTCTGGGCGCCGTCGCCGACGGCGGCGGTGACGAGCTCGTGCACCTTGTCCCGGCTCTTCCGGTCGATCAGCGGGCCGAGCTTGGAGGCATCCTCGGTGCCGCGCGCCGGGGTCATGCCCTCCATGCGCTCGGCGAACGCCGCCGCGAAACGGTCCGCCACGGATTCGTGCACGATGAACCGGTTGGCCGCGGTGCAGGCCTCCCCCATGTTGCGCAGCTTCGCGAGCATCGCGCCGTCCACGGCGGCGTCGAGGTCCGCGTCCTCGAACACGAGGAACGGCGCGTTGCCGCCGAGTTCCATGGACGTCCTCAGCACGTTCTTCGACGCCGCGGCCAGCAGGCTCCGGCCCACGGGCGTGGATCCCGTGAAGGAGAGCTTGCGCAGGCGCGGGTCCTCGATGAGCGGCCCGGTCACGTCGCCCGCCGTCGTCGTGTTGACGATGTTCAGGACGCCGTCGGGGAGGCCCGCCTCCTGCAGGACGGTCGCGAACAGCGAGGACGTCATGGGCGTGAGGTTCGCGGGCTTGAGCACCATGGTGCAGCCCGCGGCGATCGCGGGGGCGATCTTGCGGGTGGCCATGGCCAGCGGGAAGTTCCACGGCGTGATGAGCAGGCAGGGCCCCACGGGCTTCTTGCTCACGAGCAGCCGGGACCTGCCGTCGGGGGACGTGGAGTAGCGGCCGGAGGCGCGGACGGACTCCTCCGAGAACCAGCGCAGGAACTCCGCGCCGTAGGTGACCTCGCCGCGCGCCTCGGCCAGCGGCTTGCCCATCTCGAGGGTCATCAGCAGGGCGAACTCGTCGGCGCGTGCGGTGACCATGTCGAAGGCCCTGCGCAGGATCTCGCCGCGCTCGCGAGGAGCGGTCCGGGCCCATGCGGCCTGGGCTCCGACCGCCGCATCCAGGGCTGCCATCCCGTCCTCGGGCGTGGCGTCGGAGAGGGTCCTCAGGGTGCGGCCGGTGGCGGGGTCCTCGACGTCGAACGTGGCCCCGGACGACGATGCCCGCCACTGTCCGCCGATGAAGAGCCCCGTGGGCACCTTGTCGAGTACTGCCTTCTCCTGGTCGGCGGTCACGGCCATGCTGAGCTCCTTCGCGAGAATCCTGGGGTTCGGGGGCGTCCCGAGACATCCCGCCCACGCTAGACCCGGCGGCGAAGGGGTGTCCAGTGAGGCCTGCACTCCCGGCAGGCGCTTGCGTTGGACGAATGCACAGGCCCGCCGCGGTCAGCGCGCAGCGATCACCGCGGCGTACAACTCCCGCTTGCTGACCCGGCTCTCGGCCGACACGGCCGCGACGGCGTCCTTGAGCCGCATGCCGCCGTCGATCAGCGCGTTGACGCTCCCGACGTGGTCCTCGGGGCGGGAGGGCGCCGCCTCGGGCGCACCGGCGACGACGACGGCGATCTCGCCCCGGACTTCGCCGGCCTGCGCCCACTGGAGGAGCTCGAGGAGGGAGCCCCGGATCACCTGCTCGTGCACCTTGGTGAGCTCGCGCGCCACGGCCGCGGGACGCTCGGAGCCGAAGGCCTGCTGCAGGGAGCGCAGCATCGCCTCGAGCCGGTGGGGTGCCTCGAAGAACACCATCGTGCGCCGCTCCGACGCGAGGTCGGCCAGGCGTCCGGTCCGCAGGCCCGGCTTTCGGGGCAGGAAGCCCTCGAAGCAGAAACGGTCGGTGGGCAGGCCGGAGAGGGCGAGCGCCGCGAGGACGGCGGACGCCCCGGGCACCGCCGTGAGGTCGAGGCCCTCGGCGATGGCCGCTTCCACGAGGCGGTAGCCGGGATCCGACACCGAGGGCATCCCGGCGTCCGTCACCATCAGGAGGGTGGCTCCCCCACGCACCAGCTCGAGGAGCTCCGGCGTGCGCTCGGTCTCGTTGTGCTCGTGGTAGCTGATGACCCGGCCGGTCACGGTCACGCCGAGTGCCTGCACGAGCCGGTGCAGGCGGCGGGTGTCCTCGGCCGCGACCACGTCCGCGGCGTGGAGCAGGCCGATCAGGCGTTCGGTGGCGTCACCCATGTTGCCGATCGGGGTCGCGGCCAGGACGATCCGCCCGCGGCCGCTGCCGTCGCCCGCCGTGCCGCGGTAGGCGGTGCGGAGGGTGCGGGCTTCCTGGCCGCCGGGCTCTCCGTCGTCGGGCGTCTCCCCGGGGGCCTGCGGGTCCTGTGCGTCCTCGTACCCGGCGTCGTGCGCGAGCGCGTCCTCGCCGTTGACGGCGTCGTCGTGCGTGTCCGGGGCGTCGTGTGGCTGATTCACCGCACCAGCCTAGCCGCCGCCCCGTGGACCGCCGGCCCGGGACATCAGGTGCGAGACGTCCACACCGGGCGTCCACCGCCTCGCCCCGTCGCCCTGCGGCGGACCCCGAGCGACCGGCCTCCGGAGGTCCCGGGCCCGTCCGGGCACCGCCGGTAGCATGACAGGGTGAGCCACACCGCCGTCCAGCCCCGACGGGACAGTCCCCAGCCGGGCGGATCCTGGATCGTCGCTCCAGCGCAGGCCTTCACGCGGGCGGACCTCACCTCCCGCCTCCTCGGCGCCGCAGCCCCCGGCGGACCGCTGCGCTGGCTCCTGCCGCTCGCCATGGCGGTGCTCGGCGGGATCCTGCGGTTCGTACGCCTCGGCGAGCCCGGGTCGCTCGTCTTCGACGAGACCTACTACGTCAAGGACGCCTACTCCCTGCTGCAGTCGGGCTACGAGCGCGAGTGGCCCGAGAACGCCAACGACTCCTTCAATGCTGGCAACCCCGACGTCCTGCTGGACACCCCGGACTACGTGGTGCATCCGCCGGTCGGCAAATGGATGATCGCGTTCGGCATGCTCCTCTTCGGCTCCGACAACGCCTTCGGCTGGCGCTTCTCCGCGGCCGCCATCGGCACCCTCTCGGTCCTCCTGCTCGCCCTCGTGGCCCAGCGCATGTTCGGCTCGGCCCTGCTCGGCGCCGCGGCAGGGCTCCTCCTCGCCATCGACGGCCACCACCTCGTGGAATCGCGGACGTCGCTGCTGGACATCTTCCTGAGCTTCTGGCTGCTCGCCGCGTTCGCCGCACTGCTCCTCGACCGCGACGACGGCAGGCAGCGCCTGGCGCGGCGCCTCGCTGCCCGGGCGGGCGACGGCGGTCCTCCGCCACCGGCGCGGCTGACGTACGGGCCCTTCCTCGGCTTCCGCGCCTGGCGCCTCGTGGCCGGCATCTGTCTCGGGCTCGCCGTCGGCACCAAGTGGTCCGCCCTTCCGTTCATCGCCGCCTTCGGCCTCCTGACGGTCGCCTGGGACATGAGCGCGCGCCGGATCGCCGGCGTGCACCGCTGGTTCCTCGCGGGCGCCCTCAAGGACGGGCTGCCGGCGTTCCTGTGCATCGTCCCGGTGGCCGCTCTGACCTACCTCGGTACGTGGACGGGATGGTTCCGCTCGGAGGACGCCTACGACCGCACGTGGGCCGAGCGGAACCCGTCGGAGCAGTGGGGATGGCTCCCGGACGGGCTGCGCTCGCTCGCCGAGTACCACCGGAGCGCGTTCAGCTTCCACCAGGGCCTGTCCTCGGACCATCCGTACGAGGCCAGCGCCTGGTCCTGGCTCGTCATGGGACGGCCGACGTCGTTCTTCTACGAGAAGCCCGCCGGCTGCGACGCCGAGGCCTGCTCACAGGCCGTGACGGTCCTCGGTAATCCGCTCATCTGGTGGAGTGCGGCGCTGTCCCTGCTCGTGCTCGTGTTCTTCTGGCTCGGCCGCCGCGACTGGCGCGCCGCCGCCATCCTGACCGGCGTCGCGGCGGGCTACCTGCCATGGTTCCTGTACCCGGAGCGCACCACCTTCTACTTCTACGCCGTGGCCTTCGAACCGTTCCTCGTCCTGGCCCTGGTCTACTGCCTCGGCCTCGTGCTGGGCGGACCGGGCGCGGACAGCGCCCGCCGCAGAGGGGGTATCGTGCTGGTGGGGGTCTTCCTGGCCGCTGCCGTGGCGCTGTCCGCCTATTTCCTGCCCATCTGGACGGCGGAGATCATCCCCTACGACCAGTGGCGCATGCGCATGTGGCTGCGGAGCTGGATCTAGGGCCGAGGCCCACCCGAACCCCCTGGAACGAAAGCGAGCACTGGTGCGCGAAGCCATCACGGAACTGCTGGTCCGCCTCCCGGCGACCGGCAACACCACGGACCTGCTCCTGCAGACCCATGACGCCGATCCGGCGCGTGCGCTGTACGCGGTGCGGTCCGAGGGACGGTGGCGGGACGTCCCGGCCGCGGAGTTCCTCCGGCAGGTGACATCGCTGGCCAAAGGGCTGGTGGCCCAGGGCGTGCAGCCGGGCGACACCGTCGCAGTGATGTCCAGGACGCGCTACGAGTGGACACTCGCCGACGTCGCCATCTGGTTCGCCGGAGCGGTGACCGTGCCGATCTACGAGACCTCCTCCGCCCATCAGGTGGCCTGGATCCTCGAGGACGCCCAGCCCGCCGTCGTCTTCGTGGAGGACCAGGGGAAGGCCGACGTCGTCCTCGATGCCGCTGCCCGCGCCGGCCGGACCGGGACGACCACCGTGGTCCACCTCACCGGCGGAGGCGTCGACGGGACCGCGACCGTCGCGTCGCTCTCCGCCTCGGGCGCGGCCGTCTCCGACGGTGCGCTGGAGACGGCGCGGACCTCCCGCGGCCTCGCCGACGCCGCGTCCATCGTCTACACCTCGGGCACCACGGGCCGGCCGAAGGGCTGCGTCATCACCCACGGAAACTTCGCGCTGTTCGCGGTGAACACCCTGGAGTTCCTGCCCGAGTTCCTGAAGCAGGAGAACGCCCGCACGCTCATGTTCCTGCCCCTCGCACACGTCCTGGCGCGTGCCGTGCAGGTGGTGTGCTTCACGGGGGGCATCAAGCTGGCGCACTCCGGCTCCGCGGCACAGCTGCTCGAGGACCTCACGACCTTCCGGCCGACCTTCCTCCTCGCCGTCCCCCGGATCTTCGAGAAGATCCACGCGACGGCGGGGCGGCGGGCCGCCGAGGCCGGCAAGGGGCGCCTGTTCGCGGCAGCGGAGCGGACCGCCGTCGCCTACTCGCAGGCCGTCGACGCCCGGGGACGGGGCGGTCGCGGACCCTCGCCGGTCCTGCGCGCGTCGCACGCCGTCTTCGACCGCCTCGTCTACCCCCGGCTGCGCGGCGTGTTCGGCGGCGAGGTCACCTACACGGTGTCCGGTGCCAGTCCGCTCAGCGAGCACCTGGCCCATTTCTTCCGGGGTGCGGGCATCCTCGTCCAGGAGGGCTACGGACTCACGGAGAGCACGGCGCCCTGCACCGTGAACACCGTGTCCCTGACCCGCGTGGGCTCCGTGGGCATCCCCATGCCCGGCATGAGCGTGAGGCTCGACGACGACGGCGAGGTCCAGGTGAAGGGGGCGGCGGTCTTCGCCGGCTACCACCGCAACGACGAGGCGACGGCCGCGGCCTTCACCGCCGACGGGTACTTCCGCACGGGCGACATCGGGTCGCTCGACGAGGACGGGTTCCTGACCATCACCGGCCGCAAGAAGGACATCCTCGTCACCGCCGGCGGCAAGAACGTGGCGCCCGGCCCGCTCGAGGAGAAGCTCCGGGAGAACGTGCTCGTCTCACAGGCCGTGGTGGTCGGCGAGGGCAGGCCCTTCATCGCGGCACTCATCAGCCTGGACCGCGAGACCCTCGGCCCGTGGGCCGCAGCGCACGGGAAGCCGGGACTGACCCCGGCGGAGGCCGCGCGCGACGCCGACGTCCTGGCCGAACTGCAGGCCGCGGTCGACGCCGCGAACGCGACCGTCTCGCAGGCCGAGCAGATCCGGCGGTTCACGGTGCTGGACGTCGAGTTCACGGTCGAGTCCGGGCACCTGACGCCTACCCTGAAGCTGAAGCGGGCCGCCGTCGTCGCGGACCACGAAAACGCGCTGGGCGAGCTGTACGGCGCGGGGCGGTAGGGCCGCTAGGAGGCGTCGAGCGCCTCGCGGTACCGCGCCTGGGCGGCGTCCTGGGCCAGCATCGACCGCTCGCGCCGGGCCCTGGTGGGCCAGGTGAGGATGAGCGTGAGCACGGTCGCCGCGAGCACGAGCACCGCGACGGTGATGGCGGAGTCCGTCCAGAACTGCTCCGGGAACAGGCGGATCAGCGTGTCGTCCGCCCGGAAGGTCCAGGTGCCGTCGGCGAAGAACAGCGCATGCACCTGCGTGAAGAAGGTCTGCCATGCGAGCACGGCGAGGACGGTCAGGGCGACGATGCCCACCAGCGTCAGGACCGCACCGGCGAACAGCGCCCGCCTGATGCCGCCCTTGTACCGCCGGGCGAGGTAGACGCACGCGAGCACCGACAGCACGAACAGCACCAGCGCGATGAAGAAGGACAGCCCGAGCACGCCCTTCACGTCCGCCATGTGCCCCACCTCGGACTCGAGGAACAGGGGCTCCCCCTCGGGCGTGACCAGGCCGCCCAGGTAGCGCGGCGGCGCGAAGTTCAGCACGTAGTCGAGGGCGTAGGATCCGTAGGTCATGCGGTCGTCGAGCGAGAAGCCGAACCGGTCCGCCGGGAAGCCCGGCCGGTGGTACTCGAGCCAGAGGAACGACGACGTCGCGACGGCACGGACGGCCGCCGCCACCACGATGACGGGGAAGAACAGGGCGACGACGACCTGCAGGAAGCGCGGCAGGACGGGCTTCGCGGCGACTGCCTGATCTCGCACCGCGGCGCGGCGCGCGACGTCCTTGTCCGGGGGACGCACCGAGAGCGCCGCCGTGTCGGTGGACGGTTCGTCCACGCGCGACGACCCCGCATGGCTGCCGCTCGTAGGGAGGGCTGCGACGGGGGATACGGTCACCTCCCCGGTGCGACCCTCGTTCGCCTCGTCCGCGGGTGCACCGTGCGGGTGCTCGTCGCGGGCGGGATCCTCCGTCACCCCGTGCTGGTCCTTCCCGCCGGCGGACGCCTCCGCCTCAGGGTCCTCGGCAGTGCCGTGCGCGGTGGCCTCGGAAGCGGGCGCACCGGAAGCAGTGCTGCCGGCAGAGGTGGCCCCGGCTGCCGTGGCCCCGCCCGTCACGGGCAGCATGCGGGTCGGAGCCCCTCCGGACCTGTCGCCGTCGCCGACCGGGCTGGAAAGGCCGCCGTCGTCCATCGGGCGGACATCGTCGCCGGCCGGGTAGGCACCGTCGTCAGCCCTGTCGGCGGGTTCCTCCGGGTCGTCGGTACCGATGCGCGAGAGGTCGGGCAGGGTTCCCGCCTTCCGCCGGGGGAGGTCGTGGCGCTGGGCGATCCCGGGGACGGAGCCGTCGTCGCGGCTCACCCCGGCAGACGACCCGGCAGCGGACCCGGCGGCGGACGCACCCGCCGCACCGGCAGGGCTCCCGGGCTCGTCCTGCGAACGTGCGCCCGGAACGGATGGACGGGTGCTGTCGGTCTCTGCCACTGCGTTGTCTCCTCGATCGATGCCCGCCGGCGCTGATCCCGGCGTCATTCGACAGTACCGGGCGGACCCACGCCCCCGGGGCAGACACCCCCGGGCACACCGGCGATGCCCGCGCGCCGGCGGACCTCAGGCGGTGACGACGGCGGCGTCCCCCCGGTCGACGACGCTCAGGTCCCCCCGATGCCCGGCTGCGAACGCGCGCCGGCCGAGGATCAGGGTGTACGCCCAGTACGCCGCGAAGACCAGGAATCCGATGGTCAGCCGGAGCCATGGCGGCAGTCCGCTCGGCGTCACGAAGCCCTCGACGAGGCCCGAGACGAGCAGCACCAGCACCAGCCCGAGTGCGACCGTGATGAGGGACCGCCCCTCCTGGGCGAGGGCCACCGACCGCAGCCGGCGTCCCGGCGCCACCCACGCCCAGAAGAGGCGGAGCCCCGCAGCAGTGGCGATGAAGATCGCCGTGAGTTCCATGAAGCCGTGCGGCAGGATGTAGATGAAGAAGACGTCGAGGCGGTCGTAGGACGCCATCATCCCGGCAGCCATGCCGACGCCCTGTGCGTTCTGGTAGAGGATCATCGCGGGCCAGACACCGGTGATCCCGAAGGCGACGGCCTGCAGCGCGATCCAAGCGTTGTTCGTCCACACCAGCCCGGCGAAGGACGCCGCAGGATTCTCCGAGTAGTAGTCGATGAAGTCCTCCTCCACGTAGCGGCGGAGATCCTCGTCCGTGCCGAGTGCCCCGAGGACGCCGGGGGTCTGGACCACCCAGAACCCGTAGAGCGTCGCCACGGCGAGGAAGAGCACACCGACCACCACAGTGAGCAGGCGGACCCGGTAGAAGGCGGCGGGCAGGGAGAACACGAAGAACTGCGCCACGTCCTCCAGGACGTTGGACCTCGCCCCCGTGAAGCGTGTGCGGGCGCGGGACAGGCGTGTGGACAGCGCCCCCGACAGTGCGCTCTCGGGATCGACCGAGCGGATGATGGACAGGTGCGTCGACACGCGCTGGTACAGCGCCAGCAGCTCGTCCGCCTGCGCGCCGTCGAGCCTGCGCCGGGCCACGAGTTCGTCCAGCCGTTGCCAGTCGCTGCGGTGCACTGCGATGAAGGCGTCCACGTCCATGCGCCAACCCTATAGTCCCGTCCCGGCGGCGGGCCGCCCGGCGCGGCCCCGCACCCGGATCACCGGGTGACGTCGCGGCGATAGGCTGGCCCCAGCGCACCAGCAGACCCAGGGGGAGCACATGAGTTCGGTCGTCACCGGCGAGGCAGTCGTCCTCGAGCTCAAGCCGGCCGGCTTCGCCGCGCGCGGGCTGAGCATCATCATCGACGTCGTCGCACAGATCGTCCTCGGGGTGCTGCTGATCCTGCTCGTCGGGAACGTCCTAGGCGGAGTGCTGGACCCGGCGCTCACCGGCGCGCTCCTGCTCGTCCTCGTCGTTCTGCTCTTCGTCGTCGTGCCCGTGACCGTGGAGACCCTCACGCGCGGGAAGTCCCTCGGACGACTGGTCATGGGGCTGCGGATCGTGCGCGACGACGGCGGCGCGATCCGCTTCCGGCACGCCTTCATCCGCGGCATGCTCGCGGTCCTCGAGATCTACATGCTCCTCGGCTCGCTCGCCTTCCTCGTGTCCCTGTTCAACGAGCGGTCCAAGCGCCTCGGGGACCTGCTCGCCGGGACGTACGCCATGCGGGAGCGCGTGGTCGCCAGGCCACGGGCGCTCGCCGTCATGCCCCCGCGCCTGCAGCAGTGGTCGGAGACGGCGGACATCGGCCGCCTGCCCGACGCCCTGGCGCGCAGGATGTCGCAGTTCCTCGCACAGGCTCCGAGGCTCACGCCGCAGGCGCGGCGTGAGCTGTCCCTGGATCTGGCCGCCGAGGCGAGCCACCACGTCTCCCCTCCGCCGCCCCTGGACACCCACCCCGAGGAGTTCCTCCACGCCGTGATGGCGGCGCGCCGCGAGCGTGACTACGCGGCCATGATGCGGCAGCGCGAGCGCACGGAGGCCACAGCGAGAAGGCTCCACACGCTGCCCTTCGGCTAGCGTGCGGAGCCTTCCTGCGAGGATGCGCGGGGGCCGCCCTACGGCTGGTTGACCCACTCGGTCCAGGGCACGTTCCAGTCGCCGAACCCGTCCCAGACGTACATGGGCCCGTAGTCCGTGTTGAGGATCTGCACCACGTCGCCGGGGCCGAAGGTGTTGTAGAAGTACTCCGCCCCCTCGGGCGACATGCCGATGCAGCCGTGCGAGACATTGAAGGAGCCGAGCGCCTCCTGCGCCGCCGGCAGCGCCTCGTGGACGAACGCGCCGCCGTTGCTGAGCCGGCTCGCGTGGTTCACGACCGTCGGCGGGTAGTACGCGGGATCGCCGGGCTCGAGCCCGATGGACTCCGCCGTGAACCGGGTGGTCTCGTAGTGCTCCATGACCACCATGTACCCCTCGGTGGAGGGCCAGTCCTCGGTGCCGAGGGTGACGGGGAACGTCCTGTCCAGCCTGCCGTCCAGGTAGACGTTCATGGTCTTGGTCGCATTGTCGACGACGGCGAGGCGCGTGTTGTGCGTCTTCACGGTCATCGTCCGGTCGGCGTTGCCGATCATGCCGTTGCCGAAATCGACGCCGAACAGGTTGGCGTCGACCGTGATGGTGCTGTTCGGGGCCCAGAACGTCTCGGGACGGTAGCGGACCTTCGTCTCGGACAGCCAGTAGAAGGCGCCGGGCTGGCCGCTGGTGCTGGTGACGGTGATGGCCTCCTCCACCGCGTCCCGGTCGGTGACGGGTTCGCTGAACCTGAACTCGAGCGGCTGGCCCGTGCCCACGGTGCTGCCGTCGAGCGGGAACATGGAGGCGTCGGCCTCGTTCGCGGGCTGGACGGTCGTGAAGGTCGAGGTCTTGCGCTGCGCCTGGCCCACGGAGTCGAGCACGGTGTAGGAGAAGGTGTACTCGGTGTCGAAGGCGAGGCGGTCGCTGGCGGTCCAGGTGGTGCCGTCGGCCGAGATGGTGCCCTCGACCGGCGTGCCGCCCGCGCTCGGAGCGAGCTCGACGGCGTCCAGCGTGGCACCCTCCACCCTGACGGCCGCGACGGTGGCCGGGTTGACGGCATAGGCCCGATCCGTGGGGGTGACGCCCACGGCCACGTCGGCGGGAGGAGGCTGCGTCGCTGTCGCGTCCGCGCTCGCCCGGGGGTCCGGCTCGGCGGTCGAGGGGGCGGGCGACTGGCTGGGCGACGGCGCGGATGATGCCGCGTCGTCCCAGGGCGATGCCGTGGCGATCCCCACGCCTCCACCGATCACGACGACGGCCGCGCTCCCGATGGCCGCGATCTTCCAGCCTTTCCGGTGCGCCGCGGCCCTGCCCGACTCCTGCTTCATGCGCATGTCCCCACCCCTCATGTGACTGCTTCTGTGCGATGGTACGCGACGGGGCCGATGCCGTGGTGCAGGCGGCGGACGATGTCCTACAACGATCCGGCCACTGCCGGCAGCCCGGCGGGATACCTGCAGCGGCCGGGGAACCGGGGCCCGGTTGCGCCTAGTAGCGGTACTGCTCGGACTTGTACGGACCGGCGACGTCGATGTCGAGGTACTCGGCCTGGCCCTTGGTGAGCTCCGTCAGTTCCACACCGAGGGCGTCGAGGTGCAGGCGCGCCACCTTCTCGTCGAGCATCTTCGGCAGCACGTACACCTCGTTCTCGTACTCGCGGTTGCCCTCGGCGTCCTCCTGCTCGAACTTCGTGTACAGCTCGATCTGCGCGATGGTCTGGTTCGCGAAGGAGTTGCTCATGACGAACGAGGGGTGTCCGGTGGCGTTGCCGAGGTTCAGGAGGCGGCCCTCGGAGAGCATGATGATCGAGTGCTGCTCCACGCCGTCGGCCTCGGCGGCAGGGATGACCCACTCGTGGACCTGCGGCTTGATCTCGATCTTCTCGACGCCGGGGATGCGGGCGAGGCCCGCGATGTCGATCTCGTTGTCGAAGTGGCCGATGTTCCCGACGATCGCCTGGTGCTTCATGCCCGCCATGTGGCGGGCCATGATGACGTCCTTGTTGCCGGTGGTGGTGATGAAGATGTCGCCCTGGGCGAGCACCGTCTCGAGCTTGGCCACCTGGTAGCCGTCCATGGCGGCCTGCAGCGCGCAGATGGGGTCGATCTCGGTGACGATCACGCGGGCGCCCTGGCCGCGCAGCGCCTCGGCCGCGCCCTTGCCGACGTCGCCGTAGCCGCACACGACGGCCACCTTGCCGCCGATGAGGACGTCCGTGGCCCGGTTCAGTCCGTCGGGCAGGGAATGCCGGATGCCGTACTTGTTGTCGAATTTGGACTTCGTGACGGAGTCGTTGACGTTGATCGCCGGGAACAGGAGCTTGCCCTGGGCGGCGAGCTGGTACAGGCGGTGCACGCCCGTCGTCGTCTCCTCGGTGACACCCTTGATGCCGGCCGCGATGGTCGTCCACTTCTGCGGCTCGGACCCGATCGTGGACCGCAGGGTGTCGAGGAACACCGTGTACTCGTGGGAGTAGTCGGCGTCGCCCTCCTGCGGGTCGGCCGGCACCGCTCCGAGCGCCTCGAACTCCGCGCCCTTGTGCACGAGCATCGTGGCGTCGCCGCCGTCGTCGAGGATCATGTTGGGGCCGAGGCCCTCGGCCTGACCGGGCCATGTGAGGATCTGCGTGGCGGTCCACCAGTAGTCCTCGAGCGACTCGTTCTTCCAGGCGAAGACGGGTACGCCCGCGGGCTCCTCGACGGTGCCGTTGCCCACGACGACGGCGGCCGCTGCCTCGTCCTGGGTGGAGAAGATGTTGCAGGAGGCCCAGCGGATCTCGGCACCGAGCGCGGTGAGCGTCTCGATGAGGACGGCCGTCTGCACCGTCATGTGGAGCGACCCGGCGATGCGGGCACCGGCGAGGGGCTGGGCATCGGCGTACTCGCGGCGCAGGGCCATGAGCCCTGGCATCTCGTGCTCCGCGAGGCGGATCTGGTGGCGTCCTGCCTCCGCGAGGGAGAGGTCGGCGACTTTGTGGTCGAACATGATGATGGTCCTAGCTGTGGTTCGTAGGCTTCGGGGAGATACGGGGCGCTCGGCCTTCAGGGGGTGGGAGCGGCACCGTCGAGGACTTCGGCGCGCAGGAGCACCGGGATGCCCTCGTCGAGACCGTAGGTCAGGGGCCGGCCGTCGGGTCCGGGGGCCGACGACCGCAGGACGGCGCCGTCCTGGACGAGCTTCGACCCCGTGACGGGACAACGCAGGACATCGAGCAGCTGTGCGGGGAGGTTCGCCATGGGGGAGGCTTTCGCGCTGAGAGGGACGGTGATTCCGCCTCCAAGTCTAGCGCGGGGAGGCTCGCCGGCCCGACGTCACGCCCGTCCTCGTGCGGGGTACTGCGGGGTCAGGGCTCGGGCAGGATCCGCAGGTGCCCTCGCCGCGCACCCGGGACGCCGGCCGGAGGCTCCATGGGCGCCTTGCTGCCACGTCTGGCCACGGCGGGCTGCTCCGTCGACGGTTCCGCTGCCGCTTCCCGCACGGCGTCGGCCAGCGCCAGGAGGTCGTCCGAATTGTGCTCCGGTGCTGCGTCGGGCAGCGTCAGACGGACCACTTCCCAGCCGCGGGGCACCGTCAGCCGTTCGGCGTGCACGGCGCACAGGTCGTAGGTGTGGGGTTCGGCGTAGGTCGCGAGCGGGCCGAGGACAGCCGTCGAGTCCGCGTAGACATAGGTGAGGGTGGCCACCGCCGGCCGCTGGCAGGCGGATCTGGAGCATTGACGGAGTGATCCCACGATCGGCAAGCCTACCGGCCTTCGGCTCCCCCGTCCCGCAGGACGCGCACGCGGCGCCCGGCGCATCCTCCCCGCCCCTTCCGGGAGTGCGGCAGCAGGGCACAAGGCTTAGAGTCTTTACATGCAGGATGCTTCCACGTTCTCGGTCAGGCTGACCGATCCCACGTCAGCGGAGGGTAGCCCGGCACGGTCGTTCTACGAACGGCGACGCAACCGCCGGGGACGGGGCATGCGCGGCGAGCTCCTTCCCGCGCACCTGCCGGGCTCCCGGTCCAGGTCCGAGCAGTTCGACGACTGGGTGATGGAGTCCGCGCAGCGGCTCGAACGCCTGTGGGGCGAACGCATCCAGGACCTGCAGATCGTGGTGCAGGAGATCCCCGACGGCCTCGAGGACATGACGTCCGAGACGCTCCGCGGACTCCTCGGCTCCAGCTCCCCCGCCGCGCCCGGCAAGCCCGCCGTCATCACCATCTACCGCCATCCTGTGCTCATGGCGGCCCGGTCCGTCCTGCCGGTCAACGAGCTCGTGCACGACGTCGTCGTCGAACAGACCGCGGAGATCATGGGCCTCGCGCCCGAGGTGGTGGATCCGGCCTACGGCCGCTCCCAGGCCTGATCCCGAGCTCGGCGCGCCCGCAGCAGCGCGCGGAGAGCCCCCGGGCCCGAGCACCGCGGCCCGTCACGTCATGTCACGTCACTGCCGACGCAGGGCCGTCCCGGAACGGCGGGGCCGGCTAGTAGCCGAGTTCCACCGGGATGGTCTGCGGACCGGTGGCACCGGCCGGGACGCCCGCCACCGAGATCCCCGCGACCTCCCCCGGAAGCGTCATGACCTGTGCGCCGTAGACGGGATCGCCGGTCGCGTTGATGACGACGCCCGCCGGCGAACTGCCGAGGGAGGAAGCCGGCACGGAGACCGAGGTACCGCCGGCGATGCCGATCACCACGGGGGCGCCGAGCGTCCCGTCCGCGGCGACGGGGGTCAGGGTCACCTCTCCCCTGCCGCTCGGCGCGCCCAGCACCAGCGACACGTCCACGCCCTCGGCCAGGGCCACGGCGTGGTCGGTGCCCAGGCGGACGGCGGAGGGAGCTCCGGCGAAGTCCACCGGCTCGCCGTCGTCGATCCCGCGCGTGACGCGCGCGGCCGCCACCACGGAGACGTCCGAGGTCACGGCGATCGTGTAGCCGCCCTCCGGCAGGGAGGTGAGCGGGAAGGTCGTGACGGCCCCGGCCGCCGCGGTCCCGACTCCCCCGCCGGGCAGCTCGACCTCCCCGTCGGGTCCGTAGACCTTGATGTCCAGCACGGCGTCGCTCGATCCGGGGACGAGCACCTGCAGTTCGGGGGCCGCGGTACCGTAGCCCTCCTGCTCGCGGATACGCTGCGCCGTCGCGGCGTCCTGCACGACGACGCCGGGCACCACCTGCGTGACGCCTGCCGCCGCGCTGGGCGACAGGAACTCGATGCCACCCGGCGTCAGGCCGCGCAGTACGCTCTGCTGGATGACGCCCGTCACCCGCCCGCCGTCGCTGCGGACACGGACGGCCACCCGGTCCAGGTCGCCGGCGAGACCACCGAGGACGATCTGCCGGGTCCCGCCGGGCGCCACGAGCTGGCCCCGCACACCGGCGCGCTCGATACGTCCTTCCGGTCCGTAGAGCTCGAGCGTCACCGTGGCGGGCGTGCCGGTGGGATTGGTCAGGGTGAGGATCGAGGACCGGCCCACGGTCGTCGCCGCCCCCAGCAGCCAGAAGTCGCTCGAGGGCACCTGGCAGCCCGTCGCGGCGAGCCCCCGCAGGTCGCCGTCGGAGGCGGTGTACGTGGAGGTCGCGGCCGCTACCGGGGTGAGGCCGCCCTGGGGCTGTGCGCGGAACAGCGAGGGGGCATCGACGGAGACGTTCCGCGCCACTCCTGCCATCCGGCTGGTCAGCCCGTCCTCACCGCTGCTGGCCGGCGCGTCCGCGCCGAGCGACGCCTCGGGGACGAAGTCCCTGATGGAGGCCAGCGGCGCGCCCCCGCCGGCGGGCAGCAGTCCGCTCCCGGTCAGGGTGGCGCTGAGGTCGCTCAGGACGAGTGCGGCGACCGTGGTCCTCGCCGTCGAGGACGCCGGACCGAACTGCGGGTCGGCGCCGTCACCGGCCGCCTCGAGCAGGCGGGGCGGTGCGGGGCACACCGCGGTGTAGTCGCCGGCCGGCACGGCGGCCGCCGGAACCCGGACGTCGGTGGCGGGGAGCCCGACGAGCGCATCCGTCACGGTCCCGGAGGCGACACCCGCCGTCGCCGCGAGGAGGACCACGCCGGCCGCGACACCGGCGGCGGTCCCGACGCGCGCGCGACGGCGGGCGCCGCTGGTCGCGGCCCTGTCACGGGCCACGGCGCGAGCGGCTACCGCCGCCTCCTCGGCCCCCGACGGCGCGGCGTCCAGTCCCGGGACGACGGCGGCCTCCAAGGACACGCCCGGCTCGTTCTGCTGCCCGGTCTCCCGCTTGCGTCCCCACATCACATCGAGCTGCTTCCACTGGTCACGGGCTGCGGTTCCTCCACGAGGGTCCCGACGCCGTCGTCCGGGCCCGCCGCTGCAGTGGCGGCGGACGGTGTGGGACGCTCCCGGTGCGGCCGGCGCCCGCGCTCGGGCTGGACGATCCGCGGGCGGGACGGGAGGGGGATCGCCAGGAGGACCGTCATCGCGAGGAGGACGCCCTGGACGGCCTCGGCCCAGGGCTGGTACGGACTGACGTAGGACACCGTCACGGTGCCGCCCGCCGCAGGGAGGGCGAAGGCCTGCTGCCACCCGTCCGGGACGGCCTCGAGTTCCTCGCCGTCGAGGGTGGCACGCCAGCCGGCGTCCGCTTCCTCGGCGAGCACGAGGGTCCTGCCGTCCGCTCCGGCGGGGACGGTCCCCTCCGCGGCGATCGCCGAGGAGGGGACGGACGCCTCGGTGCGGCCGTCGGCGTCGACCACCCGCACGCGGGCCGTGCGGTCGCCTGTGTCCTCCGTCCCGTCCTCGAGGGTGGCGGGGGCGACGCGCCACAGGCGCCCGGCGTCGGTATCCCCCACGGCGGTCAGGCCCGGTACGGAACCGATCCGGCCGCTGAGGAAGTCGCCCGCCGATGCTGACTGCTGCAGCACGACGAACCCCACGCCGAGATCGCGCAGGTCGCCGCGCGGATCCGCTCCTGTGGCGCCGACGATCACCGCGACCGTGGTGCGGAGGATCCGCGCCGACTCGGTGTCGTCGGCGAGCACCGGGTCACCGCCCTGCAGCGCGCGTGCGGTGTAGACGGGGTTGAGCGCATCCAGGGTGGTACCGGATCCGCGCATGAGGGACGCCGTCACGGTGTCGTCGTCGTCGACCGTGATGACCAGCGTGCGGGTGCGGTCGGCACCGGTCCCACGGTCTGCGGCGGTGGCGGGCAGCGGGCGTTCGGGCACGGGACCGATGCCTACGGCTGTCCCGAAGTCGTTGGTGCCGGGTTCGGCGTCAGGGGCCACCTCGGCCGGGCTGCCCGGGATGACCACGGGCTCGGCGACCACTGCGGGCGGGCCCGTGACCTCGGGAGCCAGCCACAGGGCGAGGGCGAGCAGCGGGCCGACAGCGAGGACCACCCCGCCTGCGAGGCGGAGGGCTCGGCGTCCGGTCCGCGCAGGAGCGGTCGGTGCGGACCCCTCGGGCCGTCCGGGCAGTCCCGACAGCGCGGCGGCCAGGAGGCAGAGGGAGACGACGGAGACCAGCGGCCCCGGGAACACCCCGATGAGCGAGGCGGCACCCACCGCGACCGGGAAGGCAGGCGCCGCGGCTGCGAAGGCGAGCGCCAGGACGGCGCACAGCCAGAACCGGCGTGCGGCCGAGCCGCTCCTGCGCGGCCGGAACAGGGCGGCGGCGGCGAGCAGGAGGACGGGTCCGCCCACGAGGACGGCGACGGCGAGCGACCAGGGCCCGACACCCAGGAATCCTGCGGCGGCGGGCGGCAGCATCGGGTCGAAGGACACCGGGAATCCGAGGAGCTGCTGCCAGGGGGCGGCCGGGTCGAAGGGCACCGGCGCGCCGGGGTCGCCGAGGATCCCCCGCGGGGAGCGTACCGCGGACACCGCGTACGGCAGGTGGAGCGCCAGCACGGGCACGAGCGCCCACCACAGCGTGCGCGCCCGGCGTCGGCCCACGATGAGCGCGACCACCAGGCTCACCACGATCACCGGGAGCAGGGAGGGCGCGCCCGCCGCGACGACCGCGAGGACCAGTCCCGCGGAGGCACCCGCGGTCCAGCTGCGCGTCCCGTCGACGCCGGGGACGACGATCCCCTCCGGCAGGGCACGCGACGGGAGGCCGGCGCCGACCGCCCGGATGATCCCGAGCAGGGCCAGGGGCAGGAGGATGTGGGCGAGCAGTGCACCGAGACGACCGCTGCCCAGTGCCACCTGGAGGGCGGGTGCCGCTCCCCAGAAGAACGCCGCCCAGAGGCGCAGGCCGCGTGAGCGGGTCAGCGCCCCGGCCGCGATCCAGGCGGACAACCCTGCGAGCGGCAGTGCGCAGACGACCACGACGACGATCATGGTGTTCGCGGACCCCAGCCCGAGCAGGGACAGGAGCCACAGGACGTAGGAGAACGGTGAGCCGTGAGCCGCGACTCCGGTGCCGAGGCCCGTCCACCAGGTCGTCGCACTGGCCCAGATCGCGGCGGGGGTCCCCGCGGCCGGGAGCAGGGCACCGCCGGCCAGGGCACCGGCCCCGATGAGCCGGTGCAGACCCGTGAGGGCCGCGGCGAGGAGCACGACGACGGCCAGGAGCGCACCCGCCCCGACCCACAGGCGGGCGGGCGTGGCGAGGGCCACGAAGTCGTCGTTGCTGTCACCCGACGGGACGTACTCCTCCGCGCCCTGCACCCCGTCGGCGCCCGCCGCGGCACCACGAGAGGTGAACGCATCCACGACCGACCTGCGGTGCGACCAGACCTCCCGCCGGGACGTGATCAGTGGGCGGACGATGGAGCGCGGGCGCTGCCGGCTCCGGGCGGCGGAGCGCCTCGAGCGCAGCAGCTGCAGCGGCCGGGACACCCCGGCGAGGCTGCCCAGGAGCTGCCCGGTGCCGTGGCCCGGGTCCTTGGCCAGGAGGCCGAGCAGGAGCCGTGCCAGTCCTCCCAGCACGGCCCCGACGGCGAGCAGGGGGACGTTCCAGGGCGCTGCGTGCTTGAGCCGGAGGTACACCTCGGCCGCGCGGGCGGCATGCGGGGTGGAGACGGGGTGGGGCCGCGCGGTGGCGTGGCGCATCACGGCGCGCGGCACCACGACCACCCGGTTCCCGGCGAGGCGGTTGCGCCAGCACAGGTCGACGTCGTCGCCGACGCCGTGGAAGGCGGGGTCGAAGCCGTCCAGGGCGTCCCAGGCGTCGCGGCGCACGAGCATGCCGGCGGAGTTGACGGCGAAGACGTCGCTGCGGGCGTCGTACTGGCCCTGGTCGTGCTCGTCCACGTCGATGAGCGTGAGCCGCTCGGCCCACCTGCTGATGGACAGTCCCACGTCCACCAGCTCGCGGCGGTCGTCCCAGGCGACCTGCTTGGCGCCGGCGACGGTCACGGAGGGCGCGCGTTCGACGGCGAGCAGGAGTTCGGCGAGCGCCCCGGGTTCGGGCGCGGAGTCGTCGTGGAGGAACCACAGCCAGTCATGGGCGTCCCCGCCGGCGCCACGGTCGGGGATCTCCGCGACGGCGGTGCGGACCGCTGCACCGAAGCCTGCTCGCGGCGGCGCGCCCACCACGGGACTTCCGGTGGGCAGCTGCAACTGCAGGACGGACGCCGAGGAGTCCGTGGAACCGGTGTCGACGCCGACGCAGAAGTCAGCCCGGCGGGTCTGGCGTTGCAGCGCTTCCAGGGTCTCCGGAAGATACGCGGCGCCGTTGTGGGCTACGACAACGGCGGTGACGCGGAGCGGCAGTCGAATCAGACTGCTCGCTTCCGCAATCTGCGCCGCTCGCGCTCGGAGAGCCCGCCCCAGATGCCGAAGCGCTCGTCGTTCTCCAGCGCGTACTCGAGGCACTCGGACTTCACCATGCACGCACCGCAGACCTTCTTCGCGTCGCGGGTGGAGCCGCCCTTCTCGGGGAAGAAGGCCTCGGGGTCGGTCTGGGCACACAGGGCGTCGGCCTGCCACGACAGTTCGCCGTCGTCGTCCACGTTCCCGGGAGCGATGGGCAGACCTGTCCAGCCGGGCTGCGTGGTGGGAGCCGGCGGACGCACGTCCTCGCGCACGCCGGGCAGGATGCTGTAGGACCCGGGGTTCCCGGAGGGGAGCACGAACAGGCTGCTGGGGCCCTCGTCCATGTCGGGAAGGGCAGCGAGCGCCTCGTGGGCCGCGAGGAAGGCCGTGGCCTGGTCCTCGAGGGGGGACCGCATTCCCTCGCGGTACCGCTCCCCTGCCAGCGGATCCGCCGGGTCGAGGAACCAGTCGGCAGGAACGCCCCTCGAGCCGTAGCGGGCGGATGCCTGCGCTGCGATATCTGGTCGTGCGTGAGTGCGTTCAGCCTGCCCCATGGATAGCCCTTCCGGTGTTTCTGTTCCAACATCAGCAGGGGTCGACGCTCGCGCCCCGCTGCCGGAACCAATCCGATGACTAATTACACGGGTGTAAGTCGATTTTCGTCAAGTGGCGGAGGGGATGATATAGATTCGCTAGCGCTGAATCACGGCCGCCACGCCGATCGTACTACCTGTCTTCGTCGGCGCGTCCAAGTAGTCCTTCATCGAGCGGAAGAGGCCCATCATGCCACAGACACCTGCCGGCATCCTTGCCGGGATGAGGTCGGTCAGCCCGACCTCCCCCCGCCTCGTCTGGCACGGACGGGAGGGCCGGATCGAACTGTCCGGCCGCGTCTTCGACAACTGGGTGGCCAAGAGCTCCAACCTCCTCGTCGACGAACTCGACGCCACCGACGGCAGCCTCGTGTCCTTCGACCTGCCGGTCCACTGGAAGTCCCTGGCGCTCGCGTTCGCGTGCTGGCAGGTGGGTGCGCTCGTGGTCCTCCCCGACCCCGACACCGACACCGACACCGACACCGACACCGACATCGTCCTGTCGTCGCGCGCGGCCGGCGCCGTCGAGCCCCCGCGCCTGCTCGCCTGTGTGGCGCTCGGTTCGCTGGCGCTGCGCTGGGACGGTCCCTTGCCGCAGGGCGCCGTGGACTTCGCCGCCGAGGTGCGCTCGCACGGTGACGTCTACCTCGGGCAACCGCGCGACGACCCCGGCGCAGCCCTCGTGCTCGCCGGGGGCGGGACGCTGACGGCCCAGGACCTGCTGGCCTCCATCGCGCTGCCGACCGGGACGGGACCCACGGCCAGCGCCTCGGACGCGACGGCGACCGCCGTCGGCGGCCAGGACGGGCTGACCCTGCTGCTGGGGCCCGGCGCATCGCTCGGGCGCGCCCTGGCTGCGGCGCTGGCCGTCTGGGATCTCGGCGGCGTGCTGGTCCTCGTCGAGGACGGAGTCCCGGTCACCGACCGCCTGCTGGCCGGCGAGCGCGTCACCGGCCGGCTGGGGGCTACCTAACCGGCGGATGCCCTACTGGTCGGCCGGGGACTGCCTGGCCGGCCGGCCCACCGGCACTGCCGGCGCTTCCGGCTCGGACGCGCGTGCCGAACCGCCCGGGTGCAGGATCTCCTGGTCGTGGCTGAACTCGGGCTCGGCGTCGAGCTCGACGTTGAACACCCAGAAGCGGTAGGCCACGAACCGCACCAGGGTGGCGAGCACCGTACCGAAGATACCGACGACGAACAGGGAACTCGGCTCGGTGACGTCGAAGGCGTACTTCGCGACCCACACGCAGCCGGCGGCGATACCCATGCCGATGACGTTGATGAAGACGAACATGAGGAGCTCACGGGCGGCATTGGGCTGGCGGCGCCGGCGGAACGTCCAGTAGCGGTTGGCCACCCAGGCGAAGATCGTGGCGATACCGGCCGAGACGAAGCGCGCCTTGACCTCGCTGCCGCTCATGGGCCCGTGGATCAGGTACCAGTACAGCCCGTTGTCGATGACGAAGGCCACACCGCCCACCGCGCCGAACTTCGCCACCTCGCGCCAGAAGAGGGATGCGAGGCCCCTGAGCCTGTCCATGAGTCCTGCCACTGCGTACCTCCGCGGTCGGTGTGCGAACGCCGCCGCAGGGCATGGCGTCCCGGCGCGTGCGGGACGCACCGCGACATGAGCCGGCTGAGCGAGCCACCCATGCCGACCTCTGCGTGGCGTGTTTCGCCCTATTTTACGGGGTCGGGCCCGCGGCGGGGTCTGGAAGTCGTGGATGTGCACCTGGGAGCTTCCCGGGAAGGGCTACGGCGTCCACCGGAGGTGACGGGACACACCGGCAGGACACGCGAGGCGGGACACACAAGGACATGCAGGAACACGCAGGAACACGCGGACGATGGCCGGGCCCGCCGTCGCCGTGGGTACGCTGTAACGGTGACTTTTCCCGTGATAGGCGTGATCGGCGGCGGCCAGCTCGCCCGGATGATGGCCGGACCCGCCGTCGAACTCGGTCTCGAACTGCGCGTCCTGGCGGAGGGCCCCGACGTCTCCGCCGTGGCAGCCGTAGCTCATTCGCACGTCGGTGACTACCGCGACCTCGCGACGCTGCGCGCCTTCGCCGCGGGCGTGGACGTCCTGACCTTCGACCACGAGCACGTACCGGGTGATCTGCTGGAGGACCTGGAGCGCGACGGCGTGTCCATCCATCCCTCGCCCTCGGCCCTCCGCCACGCGCAGGACAAGCTCGTGATGCGGCGCGCGGTCGAGGACCTGGGGCTGCCCAACCCCGCGTGGCGGGCGGTGCGCACCCCTGCCGACGTCGACGCCTTCGCGGCCGCCACGGGATGGCCCGTGGTCCTGAAGACGCCGCGCGGCGGATACGACGGCAAGGGCGTGCTCGTGCTGCGCGATGCCGCAGGCCTCGCCGGCGCGCAGGACTGGTTCACCGGCGGGGACCTGCTCGTCGAGCAGTTCGTGCCCTTCAGCCGCGAGCTCTCGGTGCTCGTGGCGCGGCGCCCCTCCGGCGACGCCGTGACCTGGCCGGTCGTCGAGTCGATCCAGGTGGACAGCGTGTGCAACGAGGTCCTGGCCCCCGCCCCGGACCTGCCGGCCGAGGTGGCCGACGCCGTCACCTCGGCCGCGCTGCGGCTCGCCGAGCACCTCGGCGTCACCGGTGTCATGGCGGTGGAGCTGTTCGAGACGCCGGGCGTGGGGGTCGGCTACCTCATCAACGAGCTCGCCATGCGTCCCCACAATTCCGGTCACTGGACCATGGACGGGGCCATCACCGGCCAGTTCGAGCAGCACCTCCGCGCGGTGCTCGACCTCCCGCTCGGCGCGACACACGCGGTGGGGCAGCACACCGTGATGAAGAACGTCCTCGGCGGTGCCAACACCGACATCTACGCCGCCTACCGGTCGGCGTTGTCCTCAGGCCCGTCCGCTAAGGTGCACTTCTACGGCAAGGACGTCCGTCCGGGTCGCAAGATCGGCCATGTGAACGCACTGGCGGCCCCGGGTGAACCGCTCGCCGCCGTGCGCGCGAGGGCCTCGAAGGTTGCCGCGATACTCCGCGACGGCACCACCCCGAACGACTCCGCCACGGTTCGACCGAAGGGAATGCAGTGACGAACGCGCAGGTAGGCCTCGTGATGGGCTCGGACTCGGACTGGCCCGTGATGGAGGCCGCAGCCGCCGCGCTGGCCGAGTTCTCGATCCCCTACGAGGCCGACGTCGTGTCGGCCCACCGCATGCCGACCGCCATGATCGAGTACGGCACGACGGCGCACGAGCGCGGCCTGCGTGTGATCATCGCCGGCGCCGGCGGAGCGGCACATCTCCCCGGCATGCTCGCCTCCGTGACCCCGATGCCCGTGATCGGCGTCCCCGTCCCCCTGCGCCACCTCGACGGCATGGACTCGCTGCTCTCGATCGTCCAGATGCCCGCGGGCATCCCCGTGGCCACCGTCTCCATCGGCGGCGCCCGCAACGCCGGGCTCCTCGCCGTCCGCATGCTCGCCGCCGGCACCGACGGGCAGGCGGCGGCGCTCCGCGCGCAGCTCGTCGAGTTCTCCGGCGCCCTCCGTCGGACCGCGGAGAACAAGGGCGCCGCCCTGCGCGCGTCCCTCGCGGCATCGACTGCGGAGGACGCATGATCACCGGCACCCGCATCAGCGATGCCGGCAGCACCGGCAGCACCATTGCCGGACTGACCGATCCCGTCCGCCACCCGCAGACCGCGTCGCCCGAGGTGCGCACCAAGCGCGCCTTCGTCCTGCTCGCCATGACGCTCGTCCTGCCCGGTTCCGCCCAGGTGGTCGCGGGCGACCGCCGGCTCGGTCGCCGTGCGCTCAGAACCACGTTCGCGTGCTGGGCGCTCCTGCTCCTCGGGCTCGTCCTCGCGCTGACCAACCGCACGCTCGCGGTCGGCGTCGTGACGCACCGCTGGTGGTCGCTCGCGCTGATCGTCGCGCTCCTCGGGATCGCGCTGGCCTGGGCACTGCTCTTCGTCAACACCCTCCGCCTCATCAGGATGCCGTTGCTCGATCGCGGTGTCCGGCCGCTCGTGGCCGGCACCCTGGCGCTCCTGATGGTCCTCACCAGCGGATCGCTCGCCTACGGCGCCTATGTGCTGGGTGTCGGCCGCTCGACGGTGGGCTCGATCTTCCAGTCCGGCCCCGCGTTCGACCCGGTGGACGGACGGTACAACTTCCTGCTCATGGGCGGCGACGCCGGCGAGGACCGCACCGGCCGCCGTCCCGACAGCATCTCCGTGATCAGCGTCGACGCCGAGACCGGCGCGACCGTCACCTTCAGCATCCCCCGCAACTTCCAGAACGCGCAGTTCTCCGAGGACTCTCCCCTCTGGGAGCCCTACCCCGACGGTTACAACTGCGGTGATCCGTGCATCATCAACAGCCTCTACACCGACGTGGCCCAGAACTACCCCGACCTCTACCCCGGGGCGGCGGACCCCGGGGCCGAGGCCATGATGGACGCCGCGAGCGGCGTGCTCGGCATCGAGGTGCAGTCCTACCTGCTCGTCGACATGGACGGGTTCGAGCAGCTCGTCGACGCCATGGGCGGTATCCGGATCGATGCGGGCGGCTGGGTGCCCATCACCGCCGGCGAGATCCCCGGCTCCTTCCCCATCCGCCACTACCCGCCGGACGGCTGGATCAGGCCCGGGGTCCAGACCCTCGACGGCTACCACGCCCTCTGGTACGCGAGGTCCCGCGAGTTCGTCACCGACTACGACCGCATCGCCCGCCAGCAGTGCGTCCAGCAGGCGATGATCGCGCAGCTCGATCCCGCCACCGTCCTGACGCGCTTCCAGTCGATCGCCGCGGCCGGCACGCAGATCGTCGAGACGGACATCCCCCAGGACCAGCTGGCGAGCTTCGTGGACCTGGGCCTGAAGGCCCAGGGGCAGGAGACCCGGCGCCTGACCATCGGTCCTCCGGACTTCGGCACGCCCGCGGAGAACTTCGTGACCTACCCGGACTTCGACCTCATCCACGAGCGCGTCCAGGGGATGTTCGCGGCGGCCGGGCCCGCCGCGGACGGGGTCCTGCCGCTGGATCGCGCGGGCCTCGTCGGGACTGTGCCCGCGCAGACCACCGGCGACGACATCACCGAGGAGTACCTGCAGGAGCTGGCGACGATCGGCGACGACGCGACGCTCGGCGACCTGCTGGCGAACAACGGCCAGTGCTCCCCCGCCTGACCCGCACCGCCCCGCACCTGCCCTCCTGACCCGTCCCGGCCCGCCGGCGGACGGGCCCGGACGGTCCGCCCGACCAGCCGAAGGACCCGATGATGTATCTCCTCGAGAACCCCCTCCGCCCCTACGCCTGGGGATCGCCGAGCGCCATCGCCGACCTGCTGGGACGGGAGCCGTCGGGCGGGCCCGAGGCCGAACTCTGGGTCGGGGCACATCCCGACTCGCCGTCGCAGGCGCTCCACGCCGACGGGCGGCAGCAGGGCCTGCACGAGCTGATCGGGGAGGACCCGCGGGCACTCCTCGGCGAGCCGGTCGCCGACCGCTTCGACAACCGGCTCCCGTTCCTCCTGAAAGTGCTCGCGGCCGGCACACCCCTGTCCCTGCAGGTGCACCCGAGCCTGGAGCAGGCGGCCGCGGGGTTCGACGCCGAGGAGGAGCGGGGCGTCCCCCGCGACGCCCCGCACCGCAACTACCGCGACCGCAACCACAAGCCCGAGATGATCTACGCCCTGACCCCGTTCGAGGCGCTCTGCGGGTTCCGCCCCCTGCCGGAGGCGGCGGGGATCTTCTCGGTCCTCGCCTCCGCCGTCGAACCGGGCTCACCGGCCCACGACCTCCTCGACACCGTCGCCGCGCATCTCGCCTCGGGTGACGCCGAGGCGCTCCGGCGGTCCTTCACACTGCTGCTCGAGGCGTCCGAGGAGATCGTCCACGAGGTCGAAGCCGCCGCCGGACGCGCCGGGGTGGACGCTTCCGCGACCGGGCCCTCCGTCACCGACGATCTCGCGACCATCACCGAACTCTCCGGCCAGTACCCGGGAGACCCGGGCGTCCTCGTGGCCCTGTTGCTCAACCGCGTGGCCCTGCGGCCCGGGGAG
Source organism: Arthrobacter sp. MDT2-16 (assembly GCF_054510925.1). NCBI lineage: Bacteria > Bacillati > Actinomycetota > Actinomycetes > Micrococcales > Micrococcaceae > Arthrobacter > Arthrobacter sp. MDT2-16. Next base: position 8,324 of record NZ_JBTNDP010000007.1, on the reverse strand, counting down.
GCCCTGTACCTGCCGGCCGGGAACGTCCACGCCTACCTGCGCGGGCTGGGCATCGAGGTCATGGCGTCCTCGGACAACGTCCTGCGGGGCGGTCTGACACCCAAGCACGTCGACACGGCCGAACTGCTCGCCACCGTGGTCTTCGAGCCGCTCGCACCCCCCTCGCTCGCCGCCGAGTACACGCTCCTGGACCAGGAGCTGTACCGCCCGCCGTTCGACGAGTTCCAGCTCCAGCGCATCGTCCTGGAGGACGCCGCGGCGGGTCCGCGGGGCGAGTCCGGTGACGCCGCCGACGACGGCAGGGCGGACAGTGCCCTGCCTGTGGGCGAGAGCCTCACCCCCGCGCACGTGCCGGTGGTGCAGAACGGCCCCGTGGTGGTCCTGGCCGTCAGCGGACCGATCCTCCTCGACAACCCGAACTCCACCCTCATGGTTCCGCGCGGCGGCAGCGCCTTCGTCGCGGCGTCGGAGGCGCCGCTCGTCGTCCGTCCGGCAGCCGACCACGCCGGGGCGACGGACGGCCCCGTGCTGGCGTTCGCCGTGACGGTCGGCGGCGCGCCCACCCTCTAGGGCACGTCCACGACGTGCCCGGACCCGGACAGGGGCCGGGATGCCCTACGAGCGGCCGCGGACCTGCCGCACCCTGGTGATCGCCCGGCCCGCCTGCCGGCGCGCGAGCTGCATGCCCCGCTTGGCCACCGGCAGGGCACGGCTGAAGAGCGGGTAGAACGGCGAGAGCGGCAGGTCCCACGTACCCGCGAGCTGGTCCTCGTGCTGCGCCCAGCCCATCTTGAAGCGGGACACGCCGTCGTTCAGGAGCCCGTTGAAGTCGTAGCGCTCCACGCCGCGTGCCTTCATCTCCTGGATGGCGAACCACTTGAGGGCGTAGTTGGCGCGCAGCCGCTCCCCCTCCTCCGTCATGCCGCCGTAGAGCTCGAAGGACGTGGTGCCCGTCGCCGAGATCCAGAGGAAGGCGACGACGTCGTCGCCGGAGAAGGCCGCGTAGACCGGCGAGGCGTCCCCGAGGTTGTCGAAGATGTCGAGGTAGTAGGAGTCCTCGTGGATCCCGAAGCCGGCGCGCTCGGCGGTGAGCCGGTACACGTCGAGGCAGGCGCCGATCTCGCCGCGCACCACGCGGCGGATCTCCAGCCCCTCCCGCCCGGACTTGCGGATGTACTGGCGGTGCTTCTTCGTCATGTCCGCGAGCAGCTCCTCCTCGGAGCGTCGCAGGTCGAGGATGAGCGTGCGCCCGATGAGGATGGTGTTGGTGCTCGCGCGCCAGCCGGCCGCCGGGAGGGCGCGGACCGCACTGCTCGCAGCGTCCCAGTCGGGTTCGATGGACAGCGCCACCGAGTGGTGCGCCGCACGGACATAACCGGCGACGGCCTCGAGGACCTCGATCTCCCGCCCCTCGGCCGTTTGGGGCCCGCGGGGGATGTACGCGAGGTTCCGCAGCGGCCCCGGCAGCGACTTCAGGACGAGCTGGGCCGCGCCGACGACCACGCCGTCCTCGGTCACGATCACCCGGTCGGCGCTCCAGCCGTGCGCCGCCTTCGTCTCCCCCCATCCCCACAGCTGCTGGGGATGTCCGCCCAGCTGGTCGACGGTGGTGTCCCACCGGTCACGGTCGAAGCAGGGCGAAACGGAAAGGCTCATCCGACCAGCCTATAGGGGCGCGCTCCCGCCGCCGAGCCGGGCGCGCGCCGCCAGGGGCTCGGCGGGGAGCGGTCCCCCTAGTCCTTGACGCGGGCGTAGGTCTCCCACTTGTGGGCCTGGTGCTCGCCGTCGACCACGCGGATGGTGCCGGACTTGGAGCGCATGACCATGGACTGGGTGAGGACCTTGTCCTTGCTGTAGCGCACGCCACGCAGCAGGTCGCCGTCGGTGATGCCGGTCGCGGCGAAGTAGCAGTTGTCGCTCGTGACGAGATCGTTGGTGGACAGGACGCGATCGAGGTCGTGCCCGGCATCGAGGGCTTTCTGCTTCTCGTCATCGCTCGTGGGCCACAGCCGGCCCTGGATGACCCCGCCCAGGGACTTGATCGCGCACGCCGCGACGATCCCCTCGGGGGTCCCGCCGATGCCCATCAGCGCGTCCACGTCGGTGCCCTCGCGGGCCGCGGCGATCGCACCGGCGACGTCACCGTCCATGATGAACTTCGTGCGCGCCCCGGCGGCGCGGATCTCCTCCACGAGGGGCTTGTGGCGGTCGCGGTCCAGGATCATGACGTTGAGCTGGCTGACCTTCTTGCCGTTGGCCTTGGCGATCAGGTGGAGGTTCTGCTTCACGGGCAGGCGCAGATCCACCATGTCGGCTGCCTCGGGCCCGGTGACGAGCTTCTCCATGTAGAACACGGCGGACGGGTCGAACATGGAGCCACGCTCGGCGACCGCGAGCACGGCCAGGGCGTTGTTGATGCCCAGCGCCGTCAGGCGGGTGCCGTCGATCGGGTCCACGGCGACGTCGCACTCGGGTCCGCTGCCATCGCCCACGTGCTCGCCGTTGAAGAGCATCGGGGCCTCGTCCTTCTCGCCCTCCCCGATCACCACGACGCCGTTAAAGTGCACGGTCTGCAGGAGCGAGCGCATCGCGTCCACCGCGGCGCCGTCGGCGAGGTTCTTGTCCCCGAAGCCCACCCAGTGGCCGCCGGCGATCGCCGCGGCCTCCGTCACGCGGACCAGTTCGAGGGCGAGGTTCCGGTCCGGCTCGTCATCCCCGACGGCCAGCGCCGGGGAGAGGGTGGAGTACTGGGCGTTGGTGGCGTTCTGGGACACGTCTATCCTCATCGTCGAAGGTTCACAGGCAGTACGCGGGCGTGGTGGCCGCCTGCAGTCATCATAGGCGGGTCCGGCGGCCCGCCGCCCGTGATGCTGCGAACTCTCCGGCCCGTGCATCGCCTCCCGGTTAGGTGCCGTGGCCCGCATCAGGGAAAATGGAGGAGTGAGCGAACCAGGCGACGAGCGGACCCCACCGGCCACCCAGGCGGACCTGGACGACGACGCGCCCCCGATCACGCTCACGCCCAACCAGGCCAAGCGCGCCAACGCGACCGCGCGCGGGATGCTCATCGCGACGGGCGCGACGATCGCCGTGGTGCTCCCCGTCTACTTCCTGAATCCCACCTACACCGCCGAGACCTACCGCCGCGACATCGATGTCGAGACCGTCGCACGCCAGGCGGCCGGGGACGCCGGGTACCTGCCCGCCGCACCCGCCCTGCCCGATGACTGGTCCTCGAACTACGCGCGCTGGGTGACCGGCCGCAGCGACGGCGTGGACTTCTGGGAGGTCGGGTTCCTGACCGCGGACACCGGCTTCATCCAGCTCACGCAGACCGACGACGCCAATCCCACCTGGGTGGCCCAGCGGATCGGCGACGCGCAGGTCTCGGGCACACGCACCATCGGCGGGCTCGAGTGGGAGCTGCTCGACTCCCCCGACGGCGACACCGTCCTGAGGTCCGACGTCGACGGCGCCACCGTGATCCTCAACGGCGAGGCATCGCTCACCGAGTTCGACACCATGGGTGGTGCCGTCGTGGAGGACATCCGGCAGAACGCCGTCGAGGAGGCCGAACGCCTGGCGTCGGACGGCGCCTGAGCCCGGACCGGCCCGTAGCAGTACAGTGGTCGGCGTGACCCAGCAACTGACACCGGCCGACGCATGGCTCCGCCTGCAGGAGGGCAACGCCCGCTTCGTCGCCGCCGACTCCTCCCACCCCAACCAGGACGCCTCCCGCCGGGCCGCGCTCGTGGACCGGCAGAACCCGTTCGCCGTGATCTTCGGCTGCTCGGATTCGCGCCTGGCCGCCGAGATCATCTTCGACCTCGGGCTCGGTGACGTCTTCGTGGTCCGCACGGCCGGCCAGGTGATCGACGACGCCGTCCTCGGCTCCCTCGAGTACAGCGTCGGCGTGCTCGGCGTGCCGCTGATCGTGGTCCTCGGGCACGACAGCTGCGGCGCGGTCACCGCGACCATGAACGCCGTCGAGACCGGCGCCATGCCCACCGGCTTCATCCGGGACCTCGTGGAGCGGATCACGCCGTCGGTCCTCACCGCGCGCCGCGCCGGTGTCACGGACGTGAACGCAACCGTGGTCGAGCACACGCGGCAGACCTCGCAGCGGCTGGTCGACTCCTCGCGTGTCATCGCGGACGCCGTCTCCCGCGGGGACGTCGCCGTCATCGGCGTCTCCTACCGCCTGGACGAGGGCAAGGCCGAGCTCGTGTCAGGATTTGGCACCTCGGAGAGCTGAAGGCGAGAATTGCCGCATGACTCCAACGCCTGCAGCCAGCTCCGGATCCGGTTCGACGACGGGCGCGACGCCCGGCACCGAGGACGCGGAGTACCGCATCGAACACGACACCATGGGTGAGGTGCGCGTCCCGGTCCACGCCCTGTACCGGGCGCAGACGCAGCGCGCCGTGGAGAACTTCCCCATCTCCGGGACCACCCTGGAGCGCGCGCACATCGAGGCGCTGGCCCGCATCAAGAAGGCCGCGGCGACCGCCAACGCGGAACTGGGCGTGCTCGACGAGGAGCGCGCCCGCGCCATCGAGGCGGCCGCGGAGGACGTCGCCTCGGGGAAGTACGACGGCGACTTCCCGGTGGACATCTACCAGACCGGGTCGGGGACGTCCTCGAACATGAACGCCAACGAGGTCATCGCGACCCTGGCGAGCCGTGCGCTCGAGGCGGCCGGCAGTGCAACGTCGGTGCACCCCAACGACCACGTCAACGCCTCGCAGTCCTCCAACGACGTCTTCCCCACGTCCGTGCACGTCGCCGCCACGTCGGCCCTCGTGAAGGACCTCGTCCCGGCCCTGGCCCACCTCGCCGAGGCGTTGGAGCGCAAGGCGGAGGAGTTCAGCACCGTGGTGAAGTCCGGGCGCACGCACCTCATGGATGCCACCCCGGTCACTCTCGGCCAGGAGTTCGGCGGCTACGCCGCCCAGGTCCGGTACGGCATCGAGCGCATCGAGGCCTCCCTCCCCCGCGTGGCCGAGGTACCCCTGGGAGGCACCGCCGTCGGCACCGGCATCAACACGCCGGCAGGCTTCTCGGCGCGCGTCATCGAACTCCTCGCCGAGGACACCGGACTCCCCCTGACCGAGGCACGGGACCACTTCGAGGCGCAGGCGAACCGCGACGCGCTCGTCGAGGTCTCGGGCATGCTGCGGACCATCGCCGTCTCGCTCACCAAGATCCACAACGACCTGCGCTGGCTCGGATCGGGCCCCAACACGGGCCTCGGCGAGATCGCGCTCCCCGACCTGCAGCCGGGCTCCTCCATCATGCCGGGCAAGGTGAACCCCGTCATCGCCGAGGCCGTCCTCATGGTCTGCGCGCAGGTGGTCGGCAACGACGCGACGGTGGCCTGGTCCGGCACCAACGGCGCCTTCGAACTCAACGTCGGCATCCCCGTGATCGCCCGCAACGTGCTCGAGTCGATCCGCCTGCTGAGCAACTCGACGCGCGTCTCCGCGGACCGCATGATCGACGGCATCACCGCGAACGTGGAGCGCGCGCGCTTCCTCGCCGAGGCCTCGCCCTCGATCGTCACGCCGCTGAACAAGCACATCGGCTACGAGAACGCGGCGAAGATCGCCAAGAAGGCCGTGGCCGAGGGCCTGACGGTGCGTGAGGCCGTGATCGCACTGGGCTTCGTGGAGCGCGGCGAGCTCACCGAGGAGCAACTCGACTCCGCGCTCGATGTGCTCTCGATGACGCGGCCGCCACAGGCCTGACGGCCAGGAGGACCACCGACTCCGGGAGGGGCGCGCCACGGTGGCGCGTCCCTTCTCTTTGCCGTCCGGCAATTTGCACTTCGATATCCATAGTGCAAATATGTACTCCATGACCAGCAGTGCAAATATCGGGGACCTCGGTCTGCGGGAACGCAAGCGCCGCCGGACCCGCTCGTCCCTGGTGGCGGCAGCCCGCCGCCTGACGCTCGAGAGCGGCCTGAACGGGTTCACCGTGGAGCACCTCTGCGACGAGATCGGCATCTCCCGCCGCACGTTCTTCAACTACTTCCCGTCGAAGGAGGACGCCGTCCTCGGCTCCACCGACGAGGAACTGCCCGAGGAGATCCTGGACGACTTCGTCGCATCAGGGCGCACCGACCCGCCGACGCCGCTGATCGACGCCCTCACCGAACTGTTCGCCGAGTTCGGCAGCAGGCTCACCATCTCCCGCGAGGAGTACGAGACGATGTCGGCCGTCCTGCACCGGGAGCCGCAGCTCATGCCCCGGCTGTTCGCCCGGGCCGAGGCGAAGTCCCAGCTGCTGATCGACCTCATCATCGCGAGGGAGGGCCTGCCCGCGGACTCCCCCACCCCCGGCGTGGCCACGTTCGTGCTCGCCGGGCTCGCCCGCCGGTCCCTCGACGAGTTCTTCGCCGACGGCAACGAGCTGAGCTACCCCGATGTCATCCGCCGCAACATCGACGCGCTGCGCTACCTCTTCCCATCCTCTCCGCCCGAGGCCGCCAGCGGCCTCCCTGCCTCGAACCAGGACCCCTCATGAGTACAACCACGGTGCCGGACGGCCCGCTCCTCCTGACGCAGAGACGCATCTGGATCATCTTCTCGGCGCTCATCGCCGGCATGCTGCTCTCCAGCCTCGACCAGACGATCGTCTCCACCGCCATGCCCACCATCGTGGGCCAGCTCGGCGGCGTCGAACACCAGACGTGGATCACGACGGCGTATCTGCTCGCCACCACGATCGTGATGCCCATCTACGGCAAGTTCGGCGACGTCCTCGGGCGGCGCAACCTGTTCCTCTTCGCGATCGCGCTGTTCACCATCGCGTCCATCGGCTGCGCCTTCGCCACGGACTTCTGGGTGTTCGTCGTGTTCAGGGCCCTCCAGGGCCTCGGCGGCGGCGGCCTCATGATCCTGTCGCAGGCGATCATCGCGGACATCGTGCCCGCCAACGAGCGCGGCAAGTACATGGGCCCCCTCGGCGGCATCTTCGGCCTCAGTGCCGTCGCCGGCCCGCTGCTCGGCGGCTACTTCGTGGACCACCTCACCTGGAACTGGGCCTTCTACATCAACATCCCCGTCGGCATCGCCGCCTTCGCGATCGCCTGGTTCACCCTGCGCCTGCCCTCCAAGAAGGCCACCAGGCGCATCGACATCCCGGGCGTCGTCCTGCTGTCCCTCGCCACGACCTGCCTCATCTTCTTCACGGACTTCGGCGGTGACGCCGCCGAGGGCTGGACATCACCGCTGACGTGGAGCTTCGGCGCCGCCATGGTCCTCGCGGTCATCGCCTTCATCATGGTGGAGCGCCGCGCCGAGGACCCCATCATCCCCCTCGAGCTGTTCCGCAACCGCACCTTCGTCACCAGCACCGGCATCGGCCTCACGCTCGGCCTCGGCATGTTCGCGGCCCTGGCCTTCATGCCGACGTTCCTGCAGATGGCCTCCGGCACCTCCGCCGCCGTGTCCGGGCTGCTGCTCGTACCCATGATCATCGGCCTCATGGGGACCTCGATCTACTCGGGCCTCGCGATCTCCCGCACGGGCCACTACCGGAAGTACCCGATCATCGGCACGTCGCTGACGCTCGTCACACTGCTGTGGATGTCTACCCTCACCGCGAGCACCCCCATCTGGGTCATCTGCACCATGCTGTTCTTCTTCGGCGCCGGGCTCGGCCTGATCATGCAGGTCATCGTCCTCGTGGTGCAGAACTCGGTGGCACCGACCATGATCGGCGTCGCGACGAGCACCAACAACTACTTCCGCGAGGTCGGCGCATCCCTCGGCGTCGCCGTCTTCGGCGCGATCTTCACCAGCCGGCTCTCCGAGCGGCTGCGGGAGACGTTCGCGGCCGCAGGAGCGAGTCCCGAGGCCGCCGGGGAGGCGACGTCCACCCTCGATCCGGCAGCGCTGAATGCGCTGCCGGACCAGGTACGGGATGCCGTGGTGAGCGACTACGCCGAGTCGCTGGCCCCCGTGTTCCTGTACCTGGTGCCCTTCCTGGTGATCGCGCTGGTCCTCGCCCTCCTGCTCCGCGAGATCCCGCTGTCCGAGACCTCGGGCATGGTGGCGCGCGGTGAGGCGATCGGCGGCGAGGAAGCGCTCCGCCTGGAACGCGAGCGGGCTGCGGCAGCTCTCACGGGCGGATCCTCGGCGGTCGCGGTGGACACCTCGCCGTCCGGCGCCCGGCCCGATCCGCGCGACGGCTCCCCGGGGCGCTCCGGCCTCTAGCCGTCCTGCCCCGCAGCACCGCCGGGAAGTAGGGGGGGGGGGGGGGGGGGGGGGAGGGGGGGGGGGGGGGGGGGGAGGGGGGGGGGGGGGGGGGGGAGCGCG